>NZ_JANIKD010000001.1 GCF_024580955.1 Corynebacterium sp. 122RC1
GCTCCCGCCCCCGCCCAAGCTCCTGCCCCCACAACTTACTCACCCTGGCGAAAAACCCGTTACACTGTGTGAAGCGTTACAACTCCGTGCCCAACTTTTAGCTCTTAAGATAAGTGGCACATCGCGGCAAAAGCGTTCCTGTGGATGTAAAGGAAGAACTGCACAATGAAGGATTTGGTAGATACAACAGAAATGTATCTGCGCACCATTTATGAGCTGGAAGAAGAAGGTATCACTCCCCTTCGTGCTCGTATTGCGGAGCGCTTGGAGCAGTCTGGTCCAACCGTGAGCCAGACCGTTGCCCGTATGGAACGCGACGGACTCGTGGTGGTTGCCAATGACCGCAGCCTCCAGATGACTACTGAAGGCCGCGCTCTAGCCACCGCGGTGATGCGCAAGCACAGGCTCGCGGAACGCCTCCTCACCGATATCATCAAGCTGGACATCAACAAAGTCCACGAGGAAGCCTGCCGCTGGGAACATGTGATGAGCGAAGAGGTGGAGCGCCGTCTCGTAGAAGTGCTGGACACCATCGACCGCTCCCCCTTTGGCAACCCAATCCCAGGACTCGATGAACTCGGCGCCAATGTGGCTACCGCTGATGTGGGTGTACGCACCATTGACGCGGCATCATTGAGCCCCCGCAAAGTTCGCGTGGTGCAGTTCAACGAAATCCTCCAGGTGGATGAAGACCAGTTCACACGCCTTCAAGACGCCGGGATCACCTTGGGCTCTGAAGTGGAACTCGAGCTGCGTGAAGGCCGCGTGATCCTGCGCAAGGGTGACGTGGAAGTAGAGCTTATCGACGATCTCGCTCATGCCGTGCGCGTGGAGGATGTATAACCCATGAATCTGCTGGTCACAGGCGGCGCGGGGTATGTAGGCAGTGTGTGCACCGCGGTGCTCATTGAGCGCGGGCATTCTGTCACTGTTGTAGACACCCTTGCCACCGGCAACCGTGAGGCCGTCCACCCAGACGCCACCTTCATCCAAGGTGACATCGCCGATGTTGCCCACAGCGTGCTTTCGGAACACCACTTTGACGGCGTGCTCCACTTTGCCGCCCGTTCGCTTGTGGGTGAATCGGTGGAAGACCCAGCCGAATATTGGCAGCACAATGTTGTGACCACGCTTCGCCTCCTCGAAGCGATGCGCCAGACCAACACCAACAACCTGGTGTTCTCTTCCACCGCTGCGACCTATGGCGAACCGGCGCAGGTGCCAATTACCGAGGACTTCCCTACCGCCCCAACGAATCCTTACGGTGCAACGAAGCTGGCCATCGACGCGATGATCACCTCCTACGCACACGCCTACGGTCTGGCTGCCACCAGCCTGCGCTACTTCAACGTGGCCGGTGCATACGGTGGCTTCGGGGAAAACCGAGAGGTGGAAACCCACCTCATCCCCATCGTGCTGCAAGTGGCCTTAGGGCACCGGGAGTCCATCAAGATTTTCGGCGACGACTGGCCCACCCCAGACGGCACCTGTATCCGCGACTACATCCACATTTTCGACCTCGCCCAGGCGCACCTCCTCGCGCTGGAGTCCAACACGGCAGGCGCCCATCGCATTTACAACCTTGGTTCGGGTGAAGGTTTCTCCGTCCGTGAGGTCATCGACGCCTGCAGGCAGATCACCGGCCACCCGATCCCAGCCGTGGTGGAAAGCCGCCGCGCCGGTGACCCAGCGGTACTCATCGCTTCCTCCCAAAAGGCAAAAGAGGAACTTGGCTGGCAACCCGAACGCACTGAGCTCAACCAAATCGTGGGAGACGCCTGGGAGTTCACCTCTGCACTGGGGGACCGGGCGCACAGCGCTCCCAAACACTAGGACACCCATACACCTGGGCCCTGAGAAATAGGGTCTTGGAAATTAGGGCTGGAAATTAGGGTTGGAACCCCACCTGCTCATCGAGTTCTTCCAGGGTGACATGCGCCCCTTCGCTCATCGCATTCAGCAGCTCGGCGATCACCCCGAAGCGGTAGCCCTGGTGGATCAGATTGCACAGGTAGTGGCGTGGATCTTGCTCGAAGGCGGCTTGCAACGCCATATTGGTGTACGCCGTTGCCCCTTGGGCGAGTGAACTCAGCGCGCACAATGCCAATGCGTTTGTTTTCACCTCGCCTCCAACAGAGCTCGCCAGTGCCACCATGATGTTTTTCAAGGCCACAGCGTGATCCGGGATGAGCACACACAGGGCATCACGCAACTTCACATTCGCGCACATCGAACCAAAGGCGATAAGGACTTCCGAGTGCTGTTGGAGCTGTTCAATACTTTGATGCTTCACCTGCTCGCAATATTGCTCCAAGATGTCCAGGTGGCGGCGCACCACACTCCTAGGAATCCCCCGTGCATTGATGAGCTGTGAACTCAGCGTGTGGATGGCGGCGTCGAGGTCATCTTCATCAGATTCTGTAAGAAACGGGTTGGATTGGGTGAAGTACCTCCAGGCCTCCTCCCGATTCAGTGCCGGCAGTTCCCCTCCTTGGAGCAAGCGCTTGGTGGCAGGAGCACTGGCTATATTTCCCACCTTGGGCGTGCGCCAGGAACGGTGCGGGGCGTCGTGGCTGAACAACAGGTGCATAGGTTGCCCGGTGAGCAGTTCTGGGACGTGGTAGCAGGCAATGGCGTCAATCTGCCCCGCTTCGTGGGCATCGTGGAGTTGCTCCACAAGAATGCTCATGGCTACGTGATTGTGCTCGGTGATGAGGAAAGCCACCACCTTCGGATGAGACAGCGATTGGATAAATTCAAGGACTTCATCGATGTTGTTTCTCTGGTCAAAACCCAGGCGCAGTACAGGGCCGAGGCTCGTGCCCAAACAACGCTGCGGCCCCACAGCATCCACTGCATCCACCGCGTCCGCCGCGCTGCCGGGATGTTCGGGCTGGTGTTGCAGCTCTGGGTCTGGATGTGGGTCCGGCTGTGGGGTCGGCCGTGGGTGTGTTTCCACGGTGACGAGAACCAAGGACTCCTTTGGGTAGTAACCCAGGATTCCTGGGACGTTTGCAATGAGATCTGCTGGATGAAAATTGATTGTGACTTGTTGCATGGGCTCACTTTCACAAACCCCGTACAACACCCGCTAGGGTCCGTAAGTGGAAAGGGCCTAATCTGTGGAAAACGTGGCCCAGAGGGCACCGCTTGTGGAAAACTCAACGGCCTTCGGGAACCAAAACCGTAATGCTTCCCACCACGTGAGCGTCGTTGCTGCCCCACCTCACGCGCAGTGCAGCGGGCAGTGTGGAACAAATGTGTACCCACAGGCGTTGTGCCGGTAGTAACCCGCAATGAACTGAAACGTGCTGCCGCGTGTCCGCGAAGGTGGACCATTGCCGGCGTGGCATGGATTAGCATGGATTGCCAGAAACGTTATTGGTGCGCCCGGCGGCGCGCTGATGGCTAGACACACCCCGGGAGGAAGTTATGCCAGAAGATTTTGGCCGGATGTATGAGCTACAGTTCCCCGCACCCGAGGTGAACAATGCCGATTCCCAAGGCCCAACGCTCATTGTGGCGCTACAGGGGTACGCAGACGCAGGCCATGCCGTTGAGCACAGTGCCGATCACCTGTTGGCCGCATTGGATCACCGCCCGGTGGCCTCCTTCAACAGTGACGAGTTGATTGACTATCGCTCGCGGCGCCCGGCGGTCACCATTGATCACAACGCGGTTGTAGAAATTGAAGATCTGCATATCGGCATGGACGTGGTGCGCGATAGCACCGGGAAATCCTTTCTGCTGCTCAGTGGCCCCGAGCCAGACTTGCGCTGGGAGGGATTCACCCAAGCGGTAGCAAACTTGGTGGACCGATTCGGCGTGAGCCAGACCATTTGCCTTTACGCCGCACCCATGGCCGTTCCGCATACCCGCCCCATGGTGATCTCTGCGCACGGCAACTCCCCGGAACTCGTGAGCAGCCAGTTCAACCTGGACACCCGTATCACCGTTCCCGGCGCTGCCGCCCTGCACCTGGAGCGCCTCCTGCACCAGCAGGGCCGCAAAGTCGCAGGCTTCACGGCGCATGTGCCGCACTACCTGGCCGCGTCGGTATACCCGCAAGCAGTCCTCGGGCTGCTTGAGGCCGCCGCCAGCGCTGCAGACCTTTCCTTGCCGCTGCGCGCACTCGAGGAAGACGCCGCAAAGGTAGCGATGCAGATCGAGGAACAGGTGGACGGCACCCCCGAGATCGAGCAGGTGGTGCACATGTTGGAGCGCCAGTACGACGAAGAGTTGGAACGATACCGCGAACGCAAACCCCACGCGGTCATGCCTGGGGAAAGCGCAGTGCCCACCGGCGAGGAACTTGGCGAGGAGTTCGAACGCTTCCTCGCGGGGCTTGACGACGAGCCCGGCACCGAAGGCACCGACGCTCCCCCGGCCCCTTAAGGCACACACCCCTTCTCCACTAAGGTAGAAGGGGTGAATTTGTCTCGGATGCTGCCAGATCTTGAAGAGGTCCCCGAAAACCTGCTTGATGAGTCCATCTTTGACTCCTTCCTCCGGTGGACCTCGGACCGCGGGATCAGCCTGTACCCCGCGCAAGAGGAAGCAGCGCTAGGCATCCTCGCTGGAGACAACGTCATTCTGGCCACCCCCACCGGCTCCGGAAAGTCCATGGTGGCTATCGCCGCCCACTTCATCGCTATGGCTCGCGGGCAGCGCAGCTTCTACACCGCACCCATCAAGGCCCTGGTGAGTGAGAAGTTCTTTGCCCTCTGCGAGATCTTCGGGCCAGAAAACGTGGGTATGATGACCGGCGACGCCACCGTCAACGGCCAAGCCCCTATCATCTGCGCAACAGCCGAGATCGTTGCCAACATAGCTCTACGCGACGGCGCCCAGGCCAACATCGGCCAAGTGGTAATGGACGAGTTCCACTACTACTCCGAACCCCGCCGCGGCTGGGCTTGGCAAGTACCTCTCCTGGAGCTGCCGCACGCCCAATTCCTCCTCATGTCCGCCACCTTGGGCTCCACTGACTTCCTTAGCGAAGACCTCAGTAAGCGCACCGGCCGCACCACCAACCTCGTGGCCGGCGCGACCCGCCCGGTGCCACTGGAGTTTGAGTACGTGTACACCCCCGTCCACGAAACCATCGAGGAGCTGCTGAGCAAAGGCAAAGCCCCGGTGTACGTGGTGCACTTCACCCAGCGCCAAGCTGTGGAGCGCGCGCAGTCCCTGACCAGCATCAGCATCATCACACCGGAAGAGAAGGAGCAGATCGCGGCGGAAATCGGGGCGTTTCGCTTTACCACCACCTTCGGCCAAACCCTCTCCAAGCTGCTCAGACGCGGCATCGGTATTCACCACGCAGGCATGCTGCCGAAGTACCGCCGCCTCGTGGAAAAACTCTCGCAGACCGGCCTGCTCAAGGTCATCTGCGGCACCGATACCCTTGGAGTGGGCATCAACGTGCCCATCCGCACCGTGTTGTTCACCGGCCTGGCCAAATTCGACGGCACCAAACAGCGCATCCTCGCCTCCCGGGAGTTCCACCAGATTGCAGGACGCGCCGGGCGCGCTGGCTACGACACCGTAGGCTACGTGGTGGTGGAGGCCCCTGAGCACGAGATTGAGAACTGGCGCCTGCGCCAGCGAGCCGGCCAGGACCCCAAGAAGCTCAAGAAGATGCGGATGAAATCCGCCCGCGATGGTGAAGTTACCTGGGGCGAACGCACTTTTGAACGCCTTATGAATGCACAGCCAGAGCAGCTCACCAGCCAGTTCATGGTGTCCAACTCCATGGTGCTCAATGTGATTGCCCGCCCCGGCGACGCCTACCAGCACCTGAAAAAACTCCTCCGCGGTAACCACGACAACTGGGACAAACAAAACAGAGACATCCTCACCACGATTGAACTCGTGCGCGGCCTGGTCACCGCGGGGATCGTGGTCCGTTTGGATGAAATTGACGCCACGGGACGTCGATACGCTCTCACCGAAGAACTGGAGCGTGACTTCGCGCTGAACCAGCCGCTCTCCCCCTTTGCCCTGGCGAGCCTGGAGCTGCTGGACCGGGAGGCGGATGACTTTGAGCTCAACGTGATCAGCGCTTTCGAGGCCATTTTGGATGACCCCCGCCAGGTGTTGCTCGCGCAGCAGAAGGCCGCGCGTGACGAGCAGATCGCGGCGATGAAGGAAGAGGGCCTGGATTACACGGAGCGGATGCGGCTGCTTGACGACGTCACGTGGCCGCAACCCCAAGCCGAACTCCTTGAGCAAGCGTATGCTACATACGCCGCCGGGCACCCTTGGGCGCGGGAATTCCAGATCAGCCCGAAGTCCATCATCCGTGACATGGTGGAACAGGGCATGACTTTCAGCGATTTCATTGCCGCCTACGGGCTCGCGCGCTCGGAGGGAGTGGTGCTGCACTACCTCACTGATGCGTGGCGCACCCTCAAGAACTCGATTCCCGAGGAGTACCGAACCCAGCAGCTTGAGGACATCGTGGAATGGCTCGGTGAGCTGATTCGTCAGGTGGATTCCTCGCTGATTGATGAATGGGCGCAGATGGCGGACCCAGACGCCCCGATCTCGCAGGATGCATTGGCCACGGAGCTGGCGTTCGGCGTGGAAGACCCCAACGCGCTGACCGCAAACAAGCGTGCCTTCCAAGTGATGGTGCGCAACCTCATGTTCCGCCTGGTGAGCCTGTTCGCATTGGAAAAGGAAGACGAGCTGGCGGAAATGCTGGACTACCTGGAGGAAGTGCCAGACTTCGGTGCCGCCATGGACGCCTACTTTGAGGACTACGCGGACCTGGATACCTCCGCCGCTGCCCGCGGCCCGGAGTACTTCCGCGTGGAAAAAGGCCCCGAGAAGTGGCGGGTGCGTCAGGTCATCAAGGATCCCGAGGATGACCGGGCATTTGCGTTTGTGGCCGAGGTGGACCTTGCCGCCTCTGACGCTGCAGGCGAAGTTCGGCTCTCTCAGCTTGAGATCGACCAACACTAGTGCGGTGTTGTGCGGTGTAGTGCGGTGTGGTGCGGTGTGGTGCGGTGTGGTGCGGTGTGCACGATAGGCTCAATCAGTTGAACCTATTAACACTGCTCTATACTCATAGGCATGAGCAATAAAGAGTACCGCCCGACTCTCGCCCAGCTTCGCACGTTCGTCACCATCGCGGAAAACCGCCACTTTGGCACCGCCGCCACCAAGCTCAACATTTCCCAGCCCTCGCTTTCCCAAGCGTTGGTTTCCTTGGAAAACGGCCTGGGGGTGCAGCTCATTGAGCGCTCCACGCGGCGGGTGATCGTCACACCGATCGGCGAATCCCTCCTGCCCTTCGCCAAAGCCACCCTGGATGCAGCCGAGGCTTTTATCGCTCATGCCCAAGGCAACAGTGGCGTGTTGTCTGGCAACCTCGCGGTGGGAATCATCCCCACCATCGCGCCGTACATTCTGCCCGAGCTGTACAAGGAACTCGCTGCCAGCTACCCCGACCTCGAACTGCAAATCGTGGAAGATCAAACGCAACACCTGCTCAGCCAGCTTAAAGACGGCCACATCGATTGTGCCCTCTTGGCCTTGCCGGTGGAAAACACCGGGATTGTGGAAATCCCCCTGTACGCCGAACACTTCAAGATCGTTGTATCGGAGTCCAATGTACTCGCCGGCAGGGAGGACGTGAAGCTCTCCTCGCTCGCGGACCTCAACCTGCTCCTCCTTGACGACGGACACTGCCTGCGCGACCAAGTCGTGGACCTCTGCCGCAAGGCAGACGTCAACCCCTTGGCGCAGCGCAGCGCCGAAACCAAGGCCGCAAGTCTCACCACCGTGATGCAACTCGTCAGTGCGGGCATTGGCTCCACATTGATCCCCGAAAGCGCCGTGAGCATTGAAACCAACCGCGAGGGTGTGGCAACCGCAAGTTTTGCCCAAGACGTGACCGCCAGCCGCCAAGTGGGGCTGGTGTACCGTGCGTCCTCCACCAGGGAAGACACCTACCTGAAACTTGGTTCAGTAATCTCCGAGGCTTTCTACCGCACGATTGGCATGGAAAACACGGGTGGCATGGATGGCATGGATGGCACCGAGAAATAGCACAAAAGCCCAGACCATAGATGTCTGGGCTGTGTGTTTTCCGGAGTTTAGCGCAGGTCGCGCGGGAACTCACCGCCGGAGATCTGGCGGTAGAAGTGCGCGGTGGCGTTCAGGCTAACGCCAATTGCCACGACGATTCCCAAGCCACAAGTGGCCAGGACAAGCAGCATGACAACCAACGAGGTCATCACATAGAAACCTACGGTCTTCAGGTAATTGGCTTTCACCGCCTGGAAGGAAGCGGAAACAGAGGCTAGGGCGCCGCTGCGACCGTCGGCCGCGAAATATGGCGCAAAATTCACCAGGGGCACTACCAAAAGGCTCACCACCAATTGCGCCAGCATTCCAAGGGAATACATGCCCCAATTAATTTCGCCCGTGGAGGTATCGATCGCCAGCATGAGCGGCAATGCAGCCACCACGGTAACAACGCCGGTAATAAGAGAGCACAGTAAATAGCTCAAAAACGTGGCGCCATAATGCGGGCCGGGCACTGCCTCGCCCACTGCGAACTTCTTGCCGTCTGCCTGGAGCAACGTCAGCCGCATGATCATTGGGTAAATCAGCAATGCCAGGATGAAAATCACCCAGGTGGACGGGTTCGTGTAAGGGTTCACCTCAAAGTTTTGTGGGTCTTCCACCGCCAGCGGCGCGTTGGCGATGTAGTACGCGAAGTAGCCACCAAGTGCCACCAGCGAAAGCAGACCGAGGCCAAGCCACAATGGCCAACGCTTAAAGGTGATGCGGAAACCGTATTTGATTGCCTCAAAGAGATCTACCGTTTGGCCGGGACCGGCCACCATGAGGTCGCCTAGATCTTCATGGCGGCGATCCCCGCCGTGATTCTCCCCAAACTGGCCAGCACCGTAATTGCCGGCGCCGTAGCCACCGGCATTTGCTGCACCAAATCCGGCGGTACCAAAATCTGGGCGGTCTTCTGGATGATTGGACGCTGGATATTGCGAATCAGCGGAAAACTCACCGTCAAATGGGTCCTGGGAAGGCCCATTTTCATCATTGGGACTGTTGGTCATGAAAACTCCTTCGGGTTTGAGCGCATTTTCGGCACTACGCGATCATGGAAACGTAAAGCCGAGAAAGTCAACTCGAATTAGTGAAAAGGATGAATTGAGACAAAACCCAATACTAGTGAAGTTCACTGGCGAAGGCAGGCAAGCAAAAAGCAAGCAGCCCCAAACGCAAGATAGACTGGGCAATTGCTATGACCGAAGCCAAAAAGGAACCCCACAGCGCTGAGCAACTCCCGCGCCGCCGCTCTCAGCGAACTCAGCACCCTCAACGCCGCCGTCGGAAGCCGCAGGCAGCCGCACAGGCGCCGGTAGGGACACGAGCCCAGGCACCGCTAGAGGGGGCGCTCAAGGCAACACAGAGGGAACTGCTAACCCACATTGAGCAAGACGCGCCGAACTTGCGCACTGTGGATGTTCGCGCGCTGCGCAGACGAGCCCGGAATGCGCGCAGCGACAAGGCGTTTCAGGCGATCCACGCCGACTTGCAGCAGGCTGTATCGCACCACGCCGAGTTCGTGGCGAGTCTTCCCGAGGTGAGCTATCCGGAGTCATTGCCGGTCAGCGCACGTAAAGATGACATCGCCGAGGCAATCCGGGACCATCAAGTGGTCATCATTGCCGGTGAAACCGGTTCCGGTAAAACCACGCAGATTCCCAAGATCTGCCTGGAGCTCGGCCGCGGGCGCAAAGGCCTAATTGGGCATACGCAGCCGCGCCGTCTCGCTGCGCGCACAGTTGCAGAACGCATTGCATTTGAGCTGGAACAACCGATCGGCCAGACCGTTGGCTATGCGATCCGTTTTGATGACCAAGTGGGCCCCAACACGGCGATCAAGCTCATGACTGACGGCATCCTGCTGGCGGAAATGCAGCGCGACCGCTTCCTTAACGCATACGACACCATCATCATCGACGAAGCCCACGAACGCTCCCTCAACATCGACTTCCTCTTGGGCTACCTGAAGCAGCTTCTGCCGAAACGCCCGGATCTCAAGGTGGTGATCACCTCCGCAACAATCGACCCTGCACGATTCGCAGAGCATTTCGCGCAGCCCGACGGCACCCCGGCCCCCATCATCGAAGTTTCCGGCCGAACCTATCCAGTGGAGGTTCGCTACCGGCCGCTCGAGGTTGAAGTAGGCGAAAAGACAGTGGACATCGATCCACTCGACGGCCTGATTGGCGCTTTGGAAGAGCTCATGAGTGAGGGGCCGGGAGATATTCTGTGCTTTTTCGCAGGCGAAGCTGACATCCGCGACGCCATGGAAGTGATCCAGGCGCGGCGCTACAAGAATGTGGAGGTCACTCCCCTCTTTGGCCGGTTGTCCAACCAGGAACAGCACAAGGTGTTCAGCCCCCATTCGGGGCGCCGCATCGTGCTGGCCACCAACATCGCGGAAACTTCACTCACGGTTCCCGGAATCCACTATGTGGTGGACACCGGCACCGCCCGCATCTCCCGCTACTCCACGCGCACCAAAGTGCAGCGCCTTCCGGTTGAACCCATCTCCCAGGCCAGTGCCAATCAGCGTTCGGGCCGTTGTGGGCGCGTTGCCGACGGCGTGGCCATCCGTTTGTACTCGGAGGAGGATTTCTCCTCCCGCCCGGAGTTCACGGACCCGGAGATTTTGCGGACCAACCTGGCGAGCGTCATCCTACAAATGGCCAGCCTGCGGCTGGGCGACATCGAGGCGTTTCCATTTCTACAGGCCCCAGATACTAAGGCCATTCGGGACGGCCTGTTGCTGCTCCATGAACTCGGGGCTTTGGACAGCACGACGGGCAAAGACGGCGAACCGCGGCTCACCAAAGTGGGCCGCGACATCGCGCGCGTTCCCCTTGATCCCCGGCTTGCACGCATGCTCCTGGAGGCCAACACCCATGGGGTGTTGGGTGCGGTGTATGTGATTGTTGCCGCGCTGAGCATCCAGGATGTGCGCGAACGCCCGCTCGAAATGCAGGCCCAAGCAGATCAGGCACATGCGCGTTTCAAAGACCCCAACAGTGACTTCTTGAGCCTGCTGAAGTTGTGGGAACACATCGTTGAAGAGCGCGGTGCCCTCAGCGGCAACGCCTTCAAACGCTCGGTGCAAAAACAATTCCTGCACTACATGCGCATCCGGGAGTGGTTCGACCTCGTGCGTCAGTTGCGCAATATCGGTGACCAGTTGGGGTGGGCTGACCCAATGCACGGCCTGTTTGAGTCGCTTGGTGACGTTGAATCGCAGGCGGACCTCATCCACCGCGCGCTACTTTCGGGTCTGCTTTCCCAAATTGGCATCCGTGACGCGCAAACAAAGGAGTTCCAGGGCACACGGAATACCCGTTTCATGATTTTCCCCGGCTCAGCGCTTGCCAAAAAGCCACCGCAGTTTCTGATGGCGGCCCAGTTGGTGGAAACCTCCAGATTGTGGGCCCGCGACGTGGCAAGTATTGATCCTCGCTGGGTAGAGCAACTGGGCAAAGACCTCCTCAAGCACCAATACTCAGAGCCCTTCTGGTCCACCAAACGCGGCAGCGCCATGGCTCACCAACGCTCAACACTGTACGGCGTACCGGTTGTTGCGGACCGGGTGGTTGGGTATCACACCATTGATCCTCAGGCAGCGCGTGACATGTTCCTCCGCGAGGCTCTCATTGACGGCAATTGGAACACTCACCACGAATTTTTCCATAACAACACCGCCAAATTGGAGCTCGCGGGTGAGCTTGAGGAGAAGGCCCGTAGGCGTGACATTGTGGTGGATGAGCAGGCACTGTTCGACTTCTACGATGCTCGCATCCCGCAAGAGGTTTTCAACGCCAACACCTTCCACTCTTGGTGGAAAAAGCAGCAGGGCATCACCCCGAATCTACTGGACTTTGACCCCGCGGAGCTGCTCACCGAGCACGCCGAGGACGTCCACGAAGATGCATTCCCAGATTCCTGGACGCAAAACGGTGTGGATTTTGAACTCACCTACAAGTTTGAACCGGGCACCGTGGACGACGGCGTCACAGTGCGCATTCCGGTTCCCCTGTTGGGGAGCGTCCGCCCCGAGGGTTTTGAGTGGAATGTCCCTGGCCTACGCGAAGAGTTAGTGACAGCGCTGATCAAAACGTTGCCCAAGCACCTCCGCAGACAGGTGGTGCCCGCACCCGACTACGCCAAAAAGGTTGCAGCCAATCTGCGTTTCGGCTCCGGTGACCTGCTGGTTCAGGTGGCCAACGAGCTGGTCCACTTGGGAGGCAGTGGCATCACTGAGGATGATTTCTCCTTGGCCCAGGTCCCAGACCACCTTAAGGTGAGTTTCGGCGCTGTGGATAAGCGCGGCGACGTCATTGACCGGGATAAAGACCTCCTCGCCCTCCAGCAGCGCTTCAAAGGGAAAATCTCCACGTCTATGGCGAAGGTTGGCCCGAAGCAGCAACGCGCCACGGAGTGGACCTCGGAGACGCTCGGCACTATCGCTGAGGAGGTGATCACGAAGGTCGATGGGCAAAATGTGATTGCGTACCCTACACTCGCGGTGGGCAAGACTGGGGTGGCGGTGGAGGTAGTGTCCACGAAGGCGCAGGCCGAAGCCCAGCTCTTTACCGCGACATTGACGTTAATGTTGCGGGAAGTGAAGCTCAACGCACAGAAAATGTTGAATGGCCTACCGCTGCAGCAGCGGGTTGCGCTGGAGCACTTTCCAAACGGAGGTGCGCAGGGTTTCATTGCCGACGCCACCGCCGCAGCCGTGCGCGACATCCTTCGCGATAACGGTGGCCCTTCCCGAAATCCCGCACGGTTTAGAGAGCTGTTGTCCCTGGTGAAAGAGCAGGCGCCTGCTGTGGTACGTCGGACAACTGTGGATCTTGCGCCGTCAGTGTTGGCGTTTCACCAGTTGAATGACGAGTTGGAGCTGTGGTCCGGTCCCGCAATTGATGATATGCGGGCCCAGGTTGCCGGCTGGCTCCCCCAGCACGCGATTACCAGGCTCGGCGTTGCGCGTTTGCGGCATATTCCTCGTTTTGCCCAGGCAATCCGTCTGAGGTTAGAGGATTTGCAGCGGCTTCCGGATCGAGACGCGCGCTACCAGCAGCAGATCCAGGTTTTGCAGCAGCGATTGGCCCAGAAGGTCCAGGCTTCCAAGCGTGGAGTGAACCAGAGCCAGGTGTTGGATATTCAGTGGATGATCGAAGAGCTGCGGGTGAGCTTGTTTGCACAACGTTTGGGTACCGCGCAAAAGGTTTCCGAGCGCAAAATTGAGAAAGCGATTGATGAGTTGAAGTAGCCGAGGCTGCGCGTGTCTTTGTGGCTGCTTCCCTATTCGCCGAGGTTGTCAAAGCTTCGGCTTCTGCGCCGCATGAGCCGGATTTCTGACTCAAAGTCCTCGGCACGTTCAAATGATTTGTACACTGAGGCGAAGCGAAGGTATGCAACCTCGTCGAGCTCTCGGAGCGGATCGAGGATTGCTAAGCCTACGTCGTTGGCGTACACCTGCGATCCGTGTTGGCTGCGCACGGTTGCCTCCACTTCTTGGGCGAGGCGTTTCAGTGCATCTTCGCTGACATCGCGGCCTTGGCATGCACGGCGCACTCCGGTGATGACCTTTTCTTTGCTGAAAGGCTCAGAAAGTCCGTTCTTCTTGATGACCAAGAGCACTGCTTTTTCCACTGTAGTGAAGCGGCCTTCACAATGAGTGCATTGGCGGCGCCTGCGAATGGCGGTGCCTTCCTCGAAAATCCTTGAGTCAATTACCTTGGAGTGTTCGTTGTTGCAAAACGGGCAGTACATCTTCTTGCCTCATGCCTTTCGTGCGTCACCACCGAGCTTCCCAGACAGGCCAGCGTTCCCACGTCGAGCGTCTCGCATCGTGGCCCTCTGAAACTCTGCTCACAAGGCTGAAATTATACGCTGCCCGCTGGTATTAATGGTGCGCGCTTTGGGACAAGGTGAAGTCTGGGGTCACACCGGCCGGGACCGGTGGCTGGGTGTCCTCAGGCTGACCGAAAAGCGCAATTCCAGCAGCCAGGACCAAACCTACCAAGGAGCCAGCAAACGCATTCGCCCAACGTTCTGACCTCTTTGTGGGCCGCTCGGTGGAGGCGGCAGTCAAAGGGGCGGTGTGCACATCTTGCAGAGCCGAGCTCCTGCGGCGAGAGGCCGCAAGGGTGGTCAACCCAGAATTGTGGTTTCGAACAACAGGCTTGTTACTGCCATGACCACTCCCACGATCATCATTCTCTATACGGGGCCGAAGTGTTCGAATAGCTGTTGCAGTATGTTCGATACCCAAGTTGCCACGGCTTACGCGAACTTGCCTACGGCTGGGTTCCCACACCTCCGCAGGGGGGACTACTCGCGTTAAAGCATGATCCTGCACAGCCCGGTAAGGGAATCGTGCGGCAGAGGTGGACTGAGGTGCTGCGATGGTCATGATCTTTTCCTTTTTGGTGAGTTGAAACAGAAGGAGTAACACTCCTGTAACGGAACACAACGCACTCTATATTCCCGCCCGGACACGAAGGCCCATTGAGGATCGAAGTCTCGTGCATATGTTCGACTATTTTCGATTTGTTCGAATTATGCACCTTGTTCGAACACTTGTCAAGAATTCGAACGACACTCTCGAACAAATGTATGATTTGGTAAGGACAATGCGCTAGAGTGGGGAACGAGCGCACTCCACCCAGCCCTCTCTGGCAGTCAGTTCCGACAATCAGCTTGGGCAATGGTTCGGCCCCGCCGAGTCACCCTGCTCCCGCGTTTTCGCGGCTTCTGGGTAGGTCTGCGCGCCAGTAACTACACCTCTTAAACCACCTACTCATAACGCGCCGCCACGCACTGCAACGATTTTCAGGAGAACAGAAATGCCACCTCGCAAAAACACGGACCCGAGCAAGCAAGAACCTCTTTCTGACCGCCAACGCAGAATCCTTCAAGTGATTTCCGATGCAGTAGTGCTACGTGGCTACCCGCCAAGCATTCGTGAGATCGGTGATGCAACTGGCCTGCAATCCACTTCATCCGTGGCCTACCAACTGCGCGAACTTGAGCGCAAGGGATACCTGCGCAGGGACGCCAATAAGCCACGAGCGGTAGACGTTCGCACGTTGCCAGATCAGAAGGCCACCAAACCTGGACCAAAGACTCGAACCAAGGAGCAGCCATCTGCGCCGGCGTTCAGTCCGGAGAATGCCGAGGCCTCCTCCACCACCTACATTCCCATCGTCGGTAGCATCGCGGCAGGCGCTCCGATCTTGGCTGAAGAAAACGTGGAACAGTACTTCCCACTCCCTCAGGATGTGGTAGGCGACGGCGAGCTCTTCATGCTCCAGGTTGTTGGTGAGTCAATGAAAGACGCCGGCATCCTGGATGGCGACTGGGTGGTGATTCGCTCACAGCCAGTAGTTGAGCAAGGCCAATTTGCAGCCGCCCTCATTGACGGCGAAGCAACCGTCAAGGAATTCCACAAGGACTCCTCCGGCGTGTGGCTTCTTCCCCACAATGACGCCTTCTCCCCCATTCCTGCGGAGCACGCTGAAATTATGGGCAAGGTGGTAACCGTCCTGCGCAAGTACTAGGAAAATCGCGGACTCATTCTCAGAGCAGCCGCGGTTCCAAACACCCGTCAGACAACGTACTTGCCTGGCGGGTTTCAGCTATGCTCCCACCCCTATATTGGGGAGTTTCTCAACAATTCTTCTACAAAAACTCACAGCTCATTCGGACACGAGCGGCACTAAACAGACTGCCTAAGCAGGATTTTGTGGGATCATATCCAAAATCGTGCCCGATATTACATATCCCCCTGCCCATTTTTCCCGATTTTTGGGGTTTGTCCGTGCAAAACTGTCTGTATTGCGTTGCTGTTGGTTTGTTGGCTTTTCGTTGTGCCCAGCCAATTCGGGCATTTCCAACAGCACTCCGTTCCCAACATTGGGAATTCCATGTTCAGCGCCGAACAAGAGTGCCACCAACCATGGGCATTTGAAAGGAAAGAGATGTACTCAGAGGAACGCCGCCGGCAAATTGCGTCACTCACCGCAGTTGAGGGAAGGGTAAATGTCACCGAACTTGCCGCGCGTTTTGAAGTCACCGCCGAAACAATTCGTCGCGACCTCGCTGTGCTGGACCGCGAGGGCGTAGTGCACCGAGTACACGGCGGCGCGGTGGCTAACCAAACGTTCCAAACCGCTGAGTTCAGCCTGGACACCCGTGCCCGTTCGGCATCGGGTGCAAAAAACTCCATTGCACACGCAGCGTTGGCATTCCTCCCAGAAGCAAATGGTGGGATGTTCCTGGACGCCGGCACCACCATCGCGGCGCTCGCAGAACTCATTGCGGTACAGCCACTTGCAAGGCAGTGGTCCATCGTGACCAACAGCCTCTCTATCGCACTGACGTTGGCGAACGCCAACATGGACTCTATTCAGCTCCTCGGCGGCAGCGTTCGCGCCATCACCCAGGCGGTAGTCGGTGATACCGCCTTGCGCACCCTCGCCCTGATGCGGGCAGACGTCGCGTTCATTGGCACCAACGCGCTCACCCTCGATCACGGCCTTTCCACCGCGGACTCCCAGGAGGCCGCAATCAAGAGCGCCATGATCACCAATGCCCACAAGGTTGTGGTGCTGTGTGACTCCACCAAGATGGGCACGGACTATCTGGTGAGCTTCGGCAGCATTGAGGACATTGACGTGGTGGTCACAGACTCCAATGCCCCAGAATCCTTTGTCAAGGCGCTGCGTGACCGTGACGTTGAGGTGGTCATCGCGCAATAAAGCCCAAGAACTTTCAAACAGGGGCCTGATTTCCACTACACATGGAAGCTCAGGCCCTTTAGCTATCCCTAACCTCACCACCGCACAGGGCATGAAAACTCCCCACCAGCCAATACAAAACTGATGGGGAGCAATCTACCAAGCAGTGAATGAGCCACTTGGGGGCGTCGGAACGCTGCCGGAGAGCGTCAGGCGTTGGCCTTCATGATGACCTCGCGCACTGCCGCGCGGGCCTCGGTGGCACCTTCTGCGTCCAGGGCTGCCTCAGCGGCGCGCTTGCATGTCTCAAAATCAACTGCGGAGAGTTGAGCACCCACACCCGCGATCGCAGTGGAAGCGGAGGAAAGGGAGTTCACGCCCAGGCCTGCGAGGACGCAAGCGAGCAGTGGATCGGCTGCGGCCTCGCCACACACACCCACGGCCGTGTTGGTGCGCTCGCCTTCCTTACAGGTGTGCGCAATGAGACGCAGCACCGCTGGCTGCCAAGGGTCGGTGAGGTACGCGAGCTGCGGGCTCATGCGGTCTGCAGCCATGGTGTACTGGGTGAGGTCGTTGGTGCCGATGGACACGAAGTGCAGGTATGGCATGAGCTTGTCAGCCATCAAGGAAGCTGCAGGAACCTCGATCATTGCGCCTGCAATCAAGCCGCGCTCCTCACACAGGCCTGCGAACCACTTTGCCTCGCGGGCAGTAGCCACCATTGGAGCCATCACCCAGGTTGGGGCATCCTCGCCGCGGCCGAGCTCCTTTGCGGCCAAGGCGATTGCGTCGAGCTGGCGGGTTAGCAGAGCCTCGTTTGCGCGAGCTACGCGCAGACCACGAACACCCAAGGCAGGGTTCATCTCATCAGCCATGGAGGCAAAGGCCACAGGCTTGTCCGAACCGGCGTCGAGGGAGCGCACCACAACCTTGCTGTGCGGGAACTGCTCCAGCACCTTCTTGTACACGGCGGCCTGCTCTTCCACACTTGGTTCCTCGGTAGCGGTGAGGAAGCACATCTCAGTGCGGAACAGGCCGATACCCTCTGCCTGGCTCTGCGTCGCAGCGATGCGGGCGGCGTTGCCGTCCTGGACATTAGCCAGAAGCTGCACGCGGTGGCCATCTTTGGTTTCTGCAGGCCCAGTCCACTGGGCAATGCGCTCTGCGAGCATCTTAGATTCCTGCTCTGCAGCAAGGGCAGTCTCAGGGTCCGCATCCAGGGTAACGGTACCCAAGGCGCCGTCCACTAGAACCATATCCCCAACCTTGACGTTGTGGAGCTTTTCACCCACAGCCACGATGCAGGGCACGTTGAGTTGGCGGGCGATGATAGCGGTGTGGGAGGTTGGGCCGCCGAGCTCGGTGACCAAACCCACGAACAGGTCAGTATCCAAAGCGGCGGTGTCTGCTGGGGAGAGGTCGTCTGCGAACAGGACCACCTGCTCATCAACGGTTGGCAGGCCTGGCTCCTGCTCGCCACGCAGCTCCGCGATCACGCGGTCTCGGATGTCACGCAAGTCCGTGGTGCGCTCTGCCATTACGCCGCCGGCAGCCTCAAACATAGTGACAAACTTGGTGGTTGCGGCAACCACGGCATAGTCGGCTGGGTGGCCACCCTGGATGCCCTTCTTCACAGCCTTCAGCCAGCCACGGTCGCGCACCATACCGGCGGTTGCCTTGAGCACCTCAGCTGCAGCACCTTCTGCGCTGGCAGAGCGCTTTTCCAGGCGGGCCGCCACAGCCTCAGCGGCGGTAGTGAATCGTTCCAGCTCGGCCTCACGCTGGGATTCATCGATCACTTCGCCTGCTTGAGGCAGCTCAGGGCGAGGAGAGATCCATACTGCCTTGGCGTAGCGAACGCCAGAAACAACTGCAGTGCCCTTAATTGTTGTGTCGCTAGTCACATTATTCAACGAGATCCGCCTATCTTCACAAACTCTTGATGGAATGCCTTCACATCACCACAAAAACAACATTTTCGCAACCGATCAAACAAAGTTTTCTTGACAATCAAACACAAGTGGGCATACGTTTAAGGCAGATTCCAACATTTTCTATAGGTTTGCCGGTTTCCACACCAAGCGGATTTGACCCCAGAAACTACTTCTTTCAGGTCAAATCCAGCTTAGGAAATCTGACTACCGCCAGATGAGCTGGAAAAACAGGAGTGGATCGCCGAAGGAGCACACGCTCAAACAACGGCGCTGCCCCTTCGACCCTTTCCGGCCGGCCTGTCCAGCCACCTACATCTAGCGGATCCAACCCCCAAGAAAAATGTGGGAAATCACACAACAAAACAAAATCACGCAGTACCCAATCAACACTTTTCGGGGCTTTCACTGATTCACCTGCCCCGCAAAATGTACGACTAGACCTCATTTGCCCAAAGGGTGTTCAGGCTGCGCAGCCACAACGCCCCAAAAAACTCGAAGATTCAGTACCAATATCCAGAGAGGTGGTGAAATGGCCACAGTAGAAGAGGTAGCCAACCGGCAATCCACGATCGTTGCCTTGACGCAAAAATACGGCCGAAGCAACGTCTCTGACCTCGCAGCGGAATTCAACGTCACCCCTGAAACCATCCGCCGTGACCTCAAGGCACTCGAACAGCGCGGCCACATCCGTAGGGTGCATGGTGGCGCGGTGATTGACGCGCACGCGCACCGCACCGATCTCCTTGCCATTGACGAGGAGGATTCCGGACTACCACTCCACCAGGTGCAGCGCCGCAAGCAGGCGATCGCCGAGGCAGCGATGCACCTCATCCCCGGCCCCCAGGCCTCCATGTTTATTGATGCAGGCTCCACAACCGAGGCCTTTGCCAACGTGCTCGCCCGTTATTACGTGGGCCAGCAATGGGTGGTGGTGACTAATTCCCCTAACGTGGCGCGCACACTGGTCTCGGCCGGAGTGCCCGAGGTAACCATCCTCGGCGGCGTGGTGAAAGGCCAGACTCAGGCTGTAGTGGGGCCGCGGGCAGTGAATGCCTTGCAGCTCCTGCGCGCGGACGTCGCCTTCATGGGTACCTCCGGTCTCACCACCGACGACGGCCTCACCACCTCCGATCCCCGCGAAGCAGCCGTAAAAACCGCCATGATCGAACGCTGCCGCACCGCCATTGTGCTGTGCGACTCAACCAAGATCGGCAAATCTTCCACAGTCACCTTCGCCCCACTCAGCAAGGTTCATGTGGCCGTGACTGACCGCTTTGCCCCAGCAGACTTCACCTCGAAGCTCAAACCATTCCATACAAAGGTAGTTATCTCGTGATTCTCACCTTCACACCTCATCCAAGCATCGACCTCACGTTGAGCCTGCCCGAACCCATCCGCCGCGGCGCCGTCCAACGCCTCGAAGGCAGCGAATCTGTAGCCGGTGGCAAGGGGATCAACGTGGCTCAGGCGTGCGTCAAAGCTGGCAAAGAAGCTCTCGCAATCTTTCCCGCGTGCAAAAAGGACCCGTTCCTGGGGCTTGTCGACGCAGCCAACATCCCAGCACTCGCCGTGGAAATGTCCGGTAGGGTCCGCACCAACACCGCGGTGACAGAGCCCGACGGCACCACCACGAAATTCAACGGCCAGGGCCCCACGATGAACGATGCACAGCTCGAGCACGTGGCAGAAGTGCTCAAGGAACAGGCAAAGCAGGCCAATTGGGTGGTGCTCGCTGGTTCCTTGCCACCTGGGGCGCCCGATGATTGGTATGCCAGTCTGATTACGGCGGTTCGCTCCGTAGCCCCCAAGGTCAAGATCGCCGTGGATACCTCCGACGCCGCGCTCGAGGCCCTTGGCAAGCACTTTGGCACCGCCACCCCTGATCTGATCAAGCCCAACGGCGTGGAGTTGGGCCAGCTCGTGGGTACGGACGGCGAAGCCTTAGAAGACGCAGCTCAGGAAGGCAACTTCGCCCCCGTCATCGAGGCCGCAGCTCCACTTCTTGAACAAGGTATCCAGTATGTGCTGGTGACCTTGGGTGCTGCGGGCGCGGTGCTGGTGAGCAACGCTGGCGTATGGCGTGCCACCCCGCCTCCGACCGTGGCGGTGTCCACCGTTGGCGCCGGCGATTGCACCTTGAGCGGCTTCATCATGGGCCTCGAGGACAACCAACCCGCGCCTGAGGCCCTCGCGCTCGGCGTGGCCTACGGCTCCGCGGCGGCGTCTCTCCCAGGCACCACCATCCCCACCCCAGAGCAGGTCAATGTGGCCGAGACCCATGTCACGCAGGTGCACAGCAACCAGCGACTCAACGTCGCACAAGCCTAAATACCTTCACTCAATACTCATTTCTCCCCCCTCTCAGTAAAGGAATCATCATGACGCAGCACGTCATCAATAGTCAGCTCGTGCGGCTTGATGTTGACTTCGGCGCCTCCACCACCGAGGTCGTCAACAATCTCGCCCAGATTGTCGTGGATGCAGGGCGAGCTTCCGACGCCAGCCAACTTGCCGCAGATGCAATCGCCCGCGAATCCAAGTCCGGGACCGGCGTACCAGGCGGCATTGCAATCCCCCACTGCCGCTCCGAGGCAGTCAGCGTGCCGACCTTGGCCTTCGCCCGCCTGACCCAGCCAGTGGACTTCTCTGGCCCTGACGGCGACGCAAACCTCATCTTCCTCATCGCTGCCCCCGCAGGTGGAGGGAAGGAGCACCTGAAGATCCTCTCCAAGCTGGCCCGTGCACTGGTGCGCAAGGACTTCGTGGAGGCTCTGCGCACCGCAGAAAGTGAAGACGCCCTGGTAGAGCTCGTGCTCGGCGTGGTCAAAGCCGAGCCCAAGAAGGCTTCTTCCTCCCCTGTAGCCGCAACACCCACTGCTGCTTCTGATGCTGCCGCCGTGGGAGCGTCGGCAGGCGAAATCACCCGGATCGTGGCGATCACAGCGTGCCCTACCGGCATTGCGCACACCTACATGGCTGCAGATGCGCTGACCCAAACTGCGGAGGCCACTGAAGGTGTGGAGCTGAAGGTGGAGACCCAGGGCTCCTCTTCGGTGACGCCGCTGCCCGCTGAGGTCATTGCCGCTGCTGACGCCGTGATCTTTGCCACCGACGTGGGGGTGAAAGACCGTGAGCGTTTTGCCGGGAAGCCTGTGATTGAGTCCGGAGTGAAGCGGGCAATCAACGAACCCGCGAAAATGATCCAGGAAGCCGTGGAAGCTGCAAAGAACCCGAATGCTCGCCGCGTTGCGGGTGCTGGTGCCGTGCAAGCCGCAAGCCCCGAAGCTGCAGGCTCAGGGCTTTCTTGGGGCAAGCGGATTCAGCAAGCCGTGATGACCGGCGTGTCTTATATGGTGCCGTTTGTTGCCGCGGGCGGTTTGCTGCTCGCGCTGGGCTTCCTGTTCGGCGGCTACGACGTGGCTGGTGGCGCACAAGCGATCGCCTTGCAGCACTCCTTGGGCAACCTGCCGGGCAATGAAGTGGTGATCGACGGCGTTGCCACCACCTTTGACCGCTCCGGCCTTGCGCTCTACCTGGGTGCTGTGCTCTTTGCTACCGGCCAGGCAGCCATGGGCTTTGTGGTTGCCGCGCTTTCCGGCTACATTTCCTACGCTCTCGCGGGCCGCCCTGGTATCGCCCCAGGTTTCGTGGGTGGCGCAATCTCCGTGGCCGTGGGCGCTGGCTTCATCGGTGGCCTGATCAGTGGTCTGCTGGCCGGCCTGGTTGCGGCGTGGATCGCCTCTTGGCGCGTACCTCGCGTGATTGGCTCCCTGATGCCAGTGGTGATTATTCCACTGCTCACCTCGTTGATCGTTGGTCTGTCCATGTTCCTGCTGCTCGGCCGCCCACTTGAGGGCATCATGTCCGGCCTGCAGAACTGGTTGAGCTCCATGAGCGGTAGCTCCGCCATTGTGCTGGGTATCATCCTTGGCCTGATGATGTGCTTCGACCTCGGCGGCCCCGTGAACAAGGCAGCATACCTCTTTGCCACGGCAGGTCTTTCCACCGGCGACGAAGCCTCGATGAAGATCATGGCTGCCGTGATGGCCGCCGGCATGGTGCCACCGATCGCGCTTTCCCTGGCTACCTTTGTGCGCAAGAACCTGTTTACGCCAGCCGAGCAGGAAAACGGCAAGTCCGCTTGGCTGCTGGGTCTCTCCTTCATCTCCGAAGGCGCGCTCCCATTCGCGGCCGCCGACCCACTGCGCGTGATTCCTTCGATGATGCTCGGTGGTGCCGTGACCGGTGCGCTCACCATGGCAACGGCAACCACCTCTCGTGCTCCGCACGGCGGCATCTTTGTCCTCTTTGCAATTTCCCCAGTGTGGGGCTTCCTCATTGCCATCGTGGCTGGCACCCTAGTTTCCGCGCTCGCCGTAATCGCAATGAAGCAGTTCTGGCCCAACACCGCTGTTGAGGCTGAGGCACAGAAGGCTGCTGTAGCGGCCTAGGCTCGCTTGGACATACAACGCACTGCTCCACGAGGCCACGCCCGAAAGCAAGGCCCCCGGTATTTGGGGGATGACACTTGCTTGGCGGCGTGGCCTTTCGCTTTGAGGAATTGTCCGATTTGCGGGAAATCCCACATGTTTTGGGCAAAATCATTGTTTGTTTCGGTGGAGTTTTTTTGTTTCAGGTCGTAGAATAGCTAACAACCCTACGGTTTCCTGCGTGGCGTCACATTTCCCTTCTGGGAGGTACTCACGCAACAATCACAAACTCTTGCCCTGCCACCACGGTGTTTCGCTGTGGTGTTGGGCGTTATGAAAGGACCATCACATGGCTTCCAAGACCGTTGTTGTCGGCTCTTCCGTTGGCCTGCACGCTCGCCCTGCTTCCATCATCGCTGAAGCCGCTGGTGAGTACGACGAAGACATCTTCCTCGCCCTCGAGGGCGAAGAGGACGACGAGACCGACGCCGCCTCCTCCCTGATGATCATGGCTCTGGGCGCTGAGCACGGCGACAAGGTCACCGTCACCTCCGAGAACGCAGAGGCCGTAGAGAAGATCGCCGCTCTGATCGAGAAGGACCTCGACGCAGAGTAGGCCACCTACTCCCCCCTCCACGGGTCACGCGATTTACATCGCATGACCCGTTTTTTCATTTCCTTGCTACAGACGGGCCACTTTGCGTGCTCACGTAGGCCTATTGCCAAAAATCGAGCGCATCCTATTGCCCCAAAACATCGGCACCCACACACTTGACTTTTGTTGATATATCACATAAGTTGGTTCTTGTTAGCTACCCTAGACAAAACTTCATGCACGTTAGGAACTGACCATGCAATTCGGCATTTTCACCATCGGCGACCTCACCCCAAACCCCCACACCGGCGTTACCCCCACGGAGCACGAGCGCATTGAGGCAATGACCGCCATTGCCATCAAGGCCGAGGAAGTTGGCTTGGACGTCTTTGCCACCGGCGAGCACCACAACCCGCCATTTGTCCCCTCCTCCCCCACAACCCACTTGGGATATATCGCGGCGAAGACGAAAAACATTATCCTTTCCACCTCCACTACGCTGATCACCACCAATGACCCGGTGAAGATCGCCGAGGATTACGCCTTCCTGCAGCATCTAGCCAACGGGCGCACCGACCTCATGCTTGGCCGCGGTAACACCGGCCCTGTGTACCCCTGGTTTGGCAAAGACATCCGCAAGGGCATTGAGCTCGCCGTAGAAAACTACCACCTATTGCGTCGGTTGTGGCGCGAGCCAGTGGTGAACTGGCAGGGCGAGTTCCGCACCCCGCTTCAGGGATACACCTCCACCCCTGCCCCGCTGGACGGCGTTGCACCCTTCGTGTGGCACGGCTCGATCCGCTCCCCACAGATTGCCGAGCAGGCTGCGTTCTACGGCGATGGCTTCTTCCACAACAACATCTTCTGGAACAAGGAACACACTGCTCAGATGGTGCACTCCTACCGCCGCCGCTTTGCAAAGTACGGCCACGGCTCCGAAGAGCAGGCCATCGTGGGCCTTGGCGGGCACGTGTTCATTGGTGAAACCGAACAGGCCGCCAAAGACGAGTTCCGCCCTTACTTCGACAACGCCCCTGTGTATGGCCACGGCCCTTCCCTTGAGGAGTTCTCCTCGCTCACCCCACTTACGGTGGGCACCGTGGAGCAGGTCATTGATCGCACCATGCAGTTTGCTGACTGGGTGGGTGACTACCAGCGCCAGCTCTTCCTGGTGGACCACGCCGGCTTGCCACTGGAGACCGTCCTCAAGCAGATCGAAATCCTGGGCACCCAGGTAGTGCCGGAGCTCCGCCGCCGGATGGAGGAACGCCGCCCAGAGGGTGTGCCATCGGACCCACCAACCCACGCGTGGCTCAAGGAGCACAGGGATGCACCGCACTTCCTGGTGATGCCCGGATCAGACGGCGCGAACGGCGCGAACGGCGCGAACAGCACCGAAGCCTAGGAGATAGAAGCCAAGCACCGGTACACAATCTGTTTTCCAGAAAGGTAGAACTGTAACTATGAGAAAACTCCTCGTTGTCAGTGCAGGTCTGTCCGTACCTTCCACCACCACCCAAATAGCCCAGCGCATCGGTAGTGCGGTCAAAGGTGCAGTTTCGGCCAGGGGCGAGTCTTTGGAAGTGGATACCATTGAGCTGCGAGAGCTAGCGCAGGATTTGGCGCAGTTCATGGTGAACGGCCAAATTTCCACGCCAAAGCTGGACCAGGCGCTGCAGGCGGTGGAGCAGGCGGATGCCCTGGTGGCGGTCAGCCCAATCTTCAAGGCGAGCTACAACGGCCTGTTCAAGATGTTCTTCGACGCCATCGATAAAGACGCGCTGATTGACACCCCAGTGATTATCGCGGCAACTGCCGGCACCGCGCGCCACAGCTTGGCTCTTGAGCACGCGCTGCGCCCCCTGTTCGCGTACCTGCGCGCGGTGGTGATGCCCACCTCCCTCTTTGCTGCCACCGAGGACTTTGGCAACTCCGAGGGTGCGGTGTTTGAGAAGCGCATTCTCCGCGCCGCCGGGGAGTTGGCCGACTACATCGTTGCCACCGAAGGCCATGTGGGCGGCCTGGGCGGTTTTACCGCGGACCCTGCCCCCAAGGGCGATGCCGACGTCACCCCCTTTGCCCAAATGCTCAGCGGGCACGACGGCCGCGGCTAACCCAATACCCACCCCACGGCAACGCCAAGTACAAATTCCACTCGGGATCTCAGTACTTGGCGTTTTGTCCTTCACCGATGGTTTCGTAGGCCCACTTGAGCAGCGGGTACAGCACGATAATGCCGATGGAGCCCCAGGCGATTCCCTCCAGCTCCACGCCGAACACGCTGAGCGTGAGGTTACCAATGCCCGCCACCAGCGCCACCGCGGCAGTGGTGAGGTTCACCGGGTTGTTGAAGTTCACCTTGTTGTCCTGCCAGATGCGCACACCGAGCATACCGATCAGGCCATAGAGCACCACTGCCGCGCCGCCGAGTACGCCAGACGGAATGGTGAAAATCAGCGCACCAAACTTTGGCACGAACGCCAAGCCAATTGCGGTGAAAGCCGCTACCCAGTACGCCGCAGTGGAGTACACGCGGGTCGCGGCCATCACGCCGATGTTTTCCGCGTAGGTAGTGGTACCGGAGCCGCCGAAGCCACCAGCTAGGGTGGTTGCTAGGCCGTCGGCAATGAGGGCGTCGCCCGCGAGGTCGTCGAGGTTTCGTCCGGTCATCTCACTCACTGCCTTCACATGGCCCACGTTTTCCGCAATGAGCACGATCACCACAGGAAGCGTCACCAGCACCGCAGACACTGTGAATTGCGGAGAATGGAACTGCGGCAGCCCCACCCAGGGAGCCTGCGCGATGGCCTCCGCGGCACCTTCACTGAGATTGTTGGTGAGCGCCGCAAACACCCAACCGATCACCACGCCGATCAGGATGCCCAGGCGCGCGAGCATTCCCCGCCCAGCCACGGTAATACCCAGGATCGCGAGCATGGTGATGGTTGCCACCAAGGGTTGCGCGGCATAGTTTTGCGTTGCCGACGGCGCCAGGTTCAAACCAATCAAGGCCACAATCGCGCCTGTCACCGCAGGTGGCATCACGGCATCAATAACCTTGCGCCCCATGGCTTTCACGATGAAACCCACAGCGATCAGCGCGAGGCCCGCCGCGAGCACACCGCCGAGCTGCGCCCCAATGCCCTGGGATTGGCTGGCCATCAGCGGCGCAATGAATCCAAAAGAGCTTCCCAGGTAGGAGGGCAGTCGGTTCTTGGTGATGAGGAGGAAGATGATGGTTCCCACACCAGAAAACAGCAAGGTGGTGTTCACGGGGAACCCGGTGATGGTGGGTACCAGCAGGGTTGCGCCGAACATGGCAATCACGTGTTGCATGCCGATGCCGATGGTTCGTGGCCAACTGAGGCGCTCTTCAGGGGCAACTACTGCGCCTGGTTTGACTGTGTGGCCGTCACCGTGGAGTTTCCATCCGATGAGGGACCCAGAAGAAGATTTGTTCACGAAACGCCATTATCCCACCAACTCACCATGAGCAACAAAGCATGTTGGTGGGATCGGCTACCCGAAGGCGCTCACCCTTTAGCCCAATACCCGCTGTAGCACCTGCATGTGAGCAGAGGTCGGCTTGCGCACCTCGCCCCCACTGCGTTCATATTCGGCCCCATGCTTGTCCAGGTAACCCTTCACCATGGGGCACACAGGCACCACGGCGAACCCTGTGGCGCGCACGTGCGCGAGGGCTTGCTCGATCAGCATGGTGCCTAGACCTCGGCCACCAAACTGCTCGTTGACCTCCGTGTGGTAGAAGATGAGTTCCTGTTCATGCGGCACCACCGTGGTGCGCCCAACGGTGGTGAACACTCCCGCGGGACCGTTCACGGAGATGGTGTATCCGGAGATCGCCGGGTCAAAGGCCACCACCACAGCCTCACCGGTGCGGTCCTCCATCAGCTCAATGCTTGGCATGTTTCCTCCTTCAAAAATCTCTACATCTCTACTCTTCAACCAGCACATGGTCGCGCCCACTCAACGTGTGGGTGGAAATCGCCGCAAGGTCCTGCTCGCTCACTGTGTCGGCTGCGGTGTGCAGAGCGTCGGCGTCGTTGCCCGTGGTGCGCACGCCGCCGTCGACCCGCAGCTTTGACACCGGACCGAAGGACTCGAAAGCCCAGACGCCGTCGCCGCCCGTAGAAACTTGACCGCCAATCTCAAGGCGCTGCACACTCCCGCCAGGCTTGACAGACACGCCGATGGCTCGAAGTTCTGTCTGCACACCCTTCACCAAGGACATACCGGTGCCGCCGGCTGTGGTGACGTCGCGCGCCACCGTAATGGACTCCACTGGCTGGGAGATTTGGATGCCGATGCTGCCGGCACCGGTGGTGGCGATGGACTGGAAGGAGGCGCTGCGTAGGTGGCCGTCGTAGACGTTGAAGCCGCGCGCACCAACGCCCGTGGTCACAATTGGAGCCTTGACTTCCAGGGTGTCGAGCTCGCCGAACTGCACGAACCCGATCCCCGAGGGGCCATGCGAGCTTACTTCAGCCTCTGCCTCGGCAACCCAGGTCTGAACCTCGCCCCAGTTATCCAGAACCATGTCATTGGCGCCAAAAGTGGTCACGGGACCAAGGTTGCGCACGGTGCCTACCTTGGCGCCCGTGATCACAAACACGCCGCCGGAGATGAGGTCGGGCGTCGATGGGGTGATGCCGCCGTCGATGGCCACTTCTGCCGTGGTGAGCTCCTCTGCCTTGATGTGCCCACCGATGAACAACCCGCTTCCGCGAACCGGGGTTTGCTTGCTGCCCACGGAGATGTTGCGGAAAGTACCCTCCAGCCACACGGAAGGGTCCTCGGCGAGGTTCCACACCGTGAAGCCGCCCTGCTGGGCATCCACGCCGAATGCATGGGGACGAAGGACCCTACCACGGACGTCGGCACGCTCTACCTGAACCGTGTCTACCTCAAAGGAACCTGTTCGCACTTTTGCCCCCGTGCCCAGGAACACTTGGCCGCGGGTGCTCAGGTTTTTCAGGCTTATGGTGCCCAGGTCAGTTGCCTCTTGTGCGATGCCGAGTGCCACTTCGGTTTCTGCGGTTTCGATTCTGAGGTTTGCCACCGCGTTGTCGCCGCTGAGGAACACACCTTTAGCGCCGAAGCGCAACGTAGCGCCCGGATCGGCGCCAACGAGGGCGACGCCTTCGGGCAACACCACCGAGGGCTGGCCGCTAATCAGCCCGTGGACCTCAATGCGGTCCCCGATTTGTGCTTGCGCAATCGCGTTGTTGAGCTCTGCTGCATTGTGCACGCTGATGTTCGCCATGATGTATCACTTCTTTCTGAACCAATTTTGTTGATACATCAATTAAAAACCTTGCGCGCGGAAATCGCAAGCACTTCCTACGGGATTCCTCTTCCTTCCTCCACCTTCCCCTTAGTGAGAAACCTGGAACTCCCGCAACTCACCGGCAAGCTGCGCTGGAAGACGCACCACCATGTGCGTGCCCTCTTCCACGTATTCCTCTTCCAGCACCGTGGCCTGCTGGTGCAGGCGGGAAACCACGTCGCCGCGAGTAAACGGCACCAGAAGCTCCACGTGCGCGTCCAGGGAGTTGAGGAACAGCTCCACGCGGGCCTCCAACTCCTTGATGCCCTCGCCGGTTTTGGCGGAGACAAACACCACGTCGTCGAGCACATGTCGCAGCTCGGCGAGCACCAACGGATCGGCTTGGTCGATCTTGTTGGCCACGATGATCTCCGGTGGCGCCTGTACTCCGGCCTCGCGCACAATCTCGGAGATCACTTGGTTTACGGCCTCGATCTGCTTCAGTGGGAACGGATCGGAGCCATCCACCACGTGCAGCACCAAATCAGCCTCAATCACTTCCTCCAGCGTGGAGCGGAAGGCCTCCACCAATTGGGTGGGCAGGTGCCGCACGAAGCCTACGGTGTCCGTGAACACCACGCTGCGGCCGTCGGCAAGCTCTGCCTTCCTGGTGGTGGGATCCAGCGTTGCAAACAGCGCATCCTCTACCAGCACACCGGCGCCGGTCATGGCGTTAATCAGCGAGGACTTGCCCGCGTTGGTGTAACCCGCGATCGCGATTTGCGGAATGGTGGATTCCCGGCGGCGCTGGCGCTTGATTTCGCGTGCCGTCTTCATGCCGGAGATCTCTTTGCGCAGCTTGGCCATGTCGGCGCGCAAACGCCTGCGGTCGGCTTCGATCTTGGTCTCACCGGGACCGCGCAGGCCCACGCCACCATTCGACCCGGCGCGGCCACCCGCCTGACGCGAGAGCGCACCACCCCAACCACGCACACGCGTAATCAGGTATTCCATTTGGGCGAGCGAGACCTGCGCCTTACCTTCCTTGGACTTTGCGTGTTGGGCGAAGATGTCCAAGATGAGCATCGTGCGGTCAATGACCTTCACATCCAGTGCCTTTTCCAGCGCAATCATCTGGCCGGGGCTGAGCTCACCGTCACAAACCACGGTGTCCACGCCTGTGTCCATCACGATGTCCTTGAGCTCGGCAACCTTGCCTGATCCGATGTAGGTGCCTGGGTCCGGCTTGTCGCGCTTCTGGTAGAGCACCTCCACCACTTCCGATCCGGCCGTCTCCGCCAGGGCTTGCAGCTCCTGCATGTTGGCCTCGATCTCAGCGGTGGTGCCATGGGTCCATACGCCGACCAGAATCACGCGCTCCAGGCGCAGCTTGCGGTATTCAACGTCGTAGCCGTCATCCTGGTCCGTGGCGCGGATCTCACCGCCGCGGGTGAGCCTGCGCAGACTGGAACGCGCCTCCAGGTCCAGTTCACCAACGGTTGGCTGCTCTTCTGCCTCCAACAGCCCACTCAAATCTTTACCCTCTGCGGCTTTCGGAGGGATCGGGCGGTGGTCCCGGAAGGCTTCGGCGAGCAGGTCTTCGTGGGCGCCTGCCTGCTCCCGGAAATCTACGGCTCGCTCGGCTTTGTAGGCTTGCCGACGCTGCCCAAAGTCCTGCTCGGGTTGCGCATCCTTGGCGCCGAACGGCAGATCGGGGGAAGAATTACTTGTGTGTTCAGTATGTTTTGTGTGTTTAGTCATCGTTAGCAACCATTGTTGCACCAATTTGGCCTGCACACCACAAACACCGTGGCGATAATTGGGCAGGAAATGCCGCCGGAAATGTGCCAGGTTGGTGCGAAAGGATAGAATGTCAGCTTATGAGCGCACAAAGCACACGCACCACTGATCTGTTGAGCATCGGTATGTCCTTTGAGAAATGGCAGGACGCCGTTGAAGCGGCGATCGCCTCCGGCACCCTGGCTGTGACCGGCGAGGTCCGCGGCGGGCAGCTCGTGCAGTTCGCCGACCCTTCGGGTGCCCAACTCAACATCTTGGCTGTGGAGCCTTTTGCCACCTTTGCGGGCTTTGAATCCGAAACCCAGACCTTTGCCCACATCAACATGGTGAATGATGTTCTGGCACTGTGCGAGTTGGTGGACTACAACGGCCAGCCGATCGCCACGGTTACCGCCAACCTGGCCCAGGGCCCTCTGTTGGTTGATGAACCCGAGCAGCGCTGGCAGCAGCTCGGCCTCACGGCGTTGGTGACCTCGGCCAAGGCTTACGAGAACGCCGAGAACTTCCATGAGAACTTTGGCCCGGACATCGTAATCGGTGAGGTCACCAGCCCCGGTGCGGAAATTGTTGCTTCCGGCGACGGCTCCGCCACCCCAGATGCGGAGATTCACTTCACCGCGCGCGTGCTGGAAGCTGAATACCGCACCAACACGCTGACCGGCACCCGCTTCATCCACGCCACCGTGGACGCGGCCTTCCCATTTGACCTGTGCATTCCGGACTCCCCCGACCTGCCACAGCGTGATCAGGTCCTCGCAGGTACCGCGGTGCTGGCTGGTACGGTGAGCGCACTGGCTGGAGGCGGCTGCGGCAGCGGATCGGGTGGCTGCGGGGGTTCGTGCGGTTGCGGCGGGCACTAAATCATGCCCGAGTTTGAAGGCATCGGCGAACATAGGGGGGCCAGTTACTGGCCCCACCTCACTATTGCCGTCGGCTGTTTACTACTCATCATGTGGCTCAAGGTCACCGGAGTGCTGCTTTCGGTGTGCATCCTCGCACTGGTGTTCTTTATTTTGCGCTTCCGCCCAGACTCCAACGAGGTCGCAACGTTGAAGTCCTCGGTGCGTCTTTCCCTGGAGGACATCGAGGACGTGGTGCGGGCCTTCCAAAAATTTGAGGTAGGCCAAGACGCCGAGTCCCTTGCGGACCGCACCCTCCACCGCCCGGCCCTGCTGGACCTGGACACGGATTCGGAGGAAATTGCCAAGTTCCACTTCCTGCTGGGCAACTCCAAACGCTTCAGCCGCCGAGTGGAGGGCAAGCTGCGCCAAAACCTTTCGGTGAGTCAGCTCGAGCGGCTGTTGACGGTCACGGACACCCGCGCCAGCGAGCTGCAGCAGGCCTGGTTGGAAGCCCGCAAGGCGGCGTATCGCCTGGGCCCCTCCAACAACTCCTAGAGCGCAGCGAGGTTGAGCACGCCGGTGGCCACAATCTTGCTTGGCCCCTTCAGCACCGACCCTTCATCTAGGATGCTCACCTGCACTGCGCCGCCGGGCACATGAACAGTGACTTCCCCGGTGCCCTGGCCGGCGTCGGCAAGCGCAGACCTGGCCGCGGCCACAGTTCCCGTGCCGCAGCTCCTGGTCTCCCCCACGCCGCGCTCGAAGACGCGCATGTGGATCTCGCCATTGCGCAGCTCAGTGGCAATTTCTACATTCACGCCTTCGGGGAAAAACTCCTTGTCGAAAACGGGAGCCACCAGGTCAAGGGCAGCGAGGTCCTGCACAGACAGCCCAGGGACCACGCAGGCGAGGTGGGGGTTGCCCATGTCCACCCCGAGGCCCGCGAAGGTATGCTCGCCGATCTTCGTGGTGGATACACCAGTGACTACCGCAGGTCCCATGTCCACGCTCACGGTTGCCTCTTGGGCTGTGCAGGCGTGGACCGTCACGGGCTTCGCCCCGGCGCGGGTGCCCACCGTGAATTGATCCTGATCCACATGGCCCCGGGAACGCACCCAGTGCGCGAACACCCTGGTGCCGTTGCCGCACATCTGGGCGATCGAGCCGTCGGCGTTGTAGTAGTCCATGAAGTAGTCGGTGTCCGCGATGCCTTCAAGGTCTTCGCCGTGGAGCACGCCGCGTTCGCGCAGGGCTTTGGTGGTAGCTACGCGCAGGACGCCGTCGGCACCGATGCCCGCGCGGCGATCACAGAGGGTAGCTACGAGCTCGGGAGTGAGATTGAGCTCGGCGCGTGGGTCCTCAAGGATGATGAAGTCGTTTTGCGTGCCGTGGCCTTTGGCAAAAGGAATACTTGCTGGCCGGTGCTGTGCAGTCTGCTGCTCTTGGGTATTCACTCCACCAATGCTAGCGCCTGCGTCAAGGTGTCCTGCTCCGCGTCGAGCCAGTGGATTCTGGGATCGCGGCGGAACCAACTGCGCTGGCGGCGCACATATCGCCTGGTCCCGGTGATGGTGCGTTCCACCGCCTCCTCCCAGGTGAGTTCCCCTGCCATCGCCTGGAACACCTGGGCGTAACCGATGGCGCGCCCAGCCGTGGAATCCGGCTCCAAGCCCTGGGTTTGCAGATACTCCACCTCTTCTACCAGGCCTTGGGCAAACATTTGCTGGGTGCGCAGCTCGATGCGGGGGTTGAGCCACTCAGCGGTGGTGTGCAGGCCCAGGATGAGGGCGTTCCAGCGCGGTGGCGCATCCTTGGGGGGCTGGCTGGCCTGGAAGGGCTTCCCCGTGAGCTCGATGACCTCTAATGCGCGCACGGTGCGGCGCGGGTCTTGATCCTCGATGATTCGGGCTGCTTCAGGGTCTTTTTCCGCGAGCAATTGGTGCAGTGCCTCGATGCCAATTGAGTCCAGCAGCGCCTCAAAGTGCGCGCGCACCTCCGGATCGGTGGGTGGAAACGCCCAATTGTCCAGCAGCGACTGCGCGTACAGCATGGAGCCACCCACCAAGATGGGCACGTTACCGCGAGCCATAATCGCCTCCACATCCGCGATCGCATCCTGCTGGAAGCGCGCCACCGAGGCTGTGTCCGTGACCTCCCAAACGTCCAATTGGTGGTGCGGGATACCCTCGCGCTCTGCCACGCTCAGCTTGGCGGTGCCGATGTCCATGCCCTTGTAAAGCTGCATGGAATCCACGTTCACCACCTCCCCACCGAGCCTGTGGGCAAGGCGAATCCCCAGTGCCGATTTCCCGGAGGCCGTTGGCCCCACCACGGCAATCGGGCGAATCACGCGACTCACTTGATCTACGCGGTTCACGCAGGCACCTCCACCGGCTCGCTGAACTGCCACAGCGCCACGAAGCGCCCTACGCCTAAGGTGGCGTCGGCAAGCAGCAGGTGCGCGTGTTCCCGCGCGGACGTGGGCAGCGCCGCAACTTCCAGCCAGAAATCCAGGTTTGTATCTTCGGGCACCCCTGCGGCGCGCAGCGTTTCCGCGGTCCACTGCGGCGAACTCGTGCCGTTGAGCAGCGAAATCATGTCTCGGTGCACATCATGGGCCCCCGGCACGAGCGCGAGCGGAGCGCGGGGTGTCAGGCCCAGGCTGCCATCTATGGGAAGCACGAGCAGGTCAACGTCGGAACTTCCGACGACACCCGCATGCCCCTGCACGATCTTGGAACCCCAGCCCACCTGCTGCACCAGGTAGCGCGCAACCAACTCTGGGAGGTGATTGCCAGCGCCAACGTCCGTGTGCGGATCCCCCCAAGCCCGAAACCTGCCGGTGTGACGAGTGTAGGTGTGTGCTTCCTCGCGTACCCACAACGCCACCGTGGACACCTCCCCCACAAGCTCACGGGCTTGCCGCACCGCCGCGCGCAACAACTCCCCAGCAGGGTCCTTTGGCGCGAGTTGCGCAACCACCGCTGGGGAGGCTGGAACAAACAAGATGGCGCGAGTCCGGACTGGGGCTTGGAATGTCATGCCGTCCAGCTTAAAACCCAAGTGCACCACCTTGAGGCATTTGCACGCTAATGTTTATTGGAGGCACTCGCTTTCGGGCGAGGAAGAACCCTTTTGGCAGCCGCGCCGCGCGGCACGACCCCAGGAAACACAGGAAGCAGGACCCACCATGAGCTCACCTACTCCGAAACCAGGCCCCCGTCCCGGTGCCCGTCCCCGTCCCGCTGCCGGTGCGGGTACCGGTACCGGCCCCCGTCCATCCGCCGCAGCATCTGCTACTAAGGCACACCCGCCGGTGGCCAGCGATCCTTCAAAGTTTGGCCGAGTGGACGCCGAGGGCAACGTGTTTCTCACCGTTGACGGCCAGGAGCGCCAAATTGCGCAGTGGCAGGCCGGCACTCCGGAAGAGGGGCTGCGTCACTTCGGCGCGCGTTTTGATGACCTCGCCACCGAGGTCAGCCTCATGGAGACTCGCCTGAATACCAGCCCGGAGGACGCAAAGCACCTCAAGGCTAAGGCGGAGGAGCTCATCAAGCAACTGCCTGAAGCAGCGGTGATTGGCGACATCAAGGCCCTGCAAGCCCGACTGGAAACGGTAGTGGGCTCTGCAGACGCCGCCGGCGAGCAAGCCGAGGCCGCGAAACAGGCGCGCCGCGCGGAGGCAATCGCCCGCAAGGAGGCCCTGCTCGCCGAGGCAGAGCAGCTCGCCGAGGAATCCACTGACTGGAAGCAGGCCGGTGACCGCATCCGTGACATCCTTCAGGAGTGGAAGACCATCAAGGGCATTGACCGAAAGACGGACGACGCCCTCTGGAAGCGCTACTCCCGGGCCAGGGATGCCTTCAACCGCCGCCGCGGCTCGCACTTCGCGGACCTAGACCGTAGCCGCGCCGCCGCCCGGAAGGTGAAGGAAGAACTCGTTGCACAGGCTGAGGCACTGCGCGAATCCACCGATTGGAACGAGACCGCGGCAAAGTTCCGCGAGCTCATGGGCTCCTGGAAGAAGGCAGGCCGCGCACAGCGCGAGGTGGATGACAAGCTCTGGGGCTTGTTCAAGGCTGCCCAAGACGCCTTCTTTGAGGCCCGCAACGCCGCCACCAACGAGCGCGACCGCGAGTTCCAGGCCAACGCAGACGCCAAGAATGCCCTCCTGGAGCAGTACGACTCCCTCATTGATCCCGCCAAGGACCTGGAGGGCGCACGCGCCAAGCTGCGCGAGCTGCAGGAAAAGTGGGAAGAAATCGGCTTTGTGCCACGCAACCAGGTTCGCGAGTTTGAGGACAAAATCGGTGCCCTGGAAGCCCGCGTAGAGCAAGCCGCCGACGCTCAATGGCGCCGCACCGACCCAGAAGCCCAGGCCCGCGCGCGGCAGTTCCTGGACAAGGTTGAAGAATTCAAGGCGCAGGCCGACGCCGCCAAAGCCAAAGGTAATGAGAAGAAGGCTGCGGAGTTGCTGGCCCAAGCCCAGCAGTGGCAGGAGTGGGCGGACGCCGCAGTTAATGCGGTGGAAAACCGCTAATGGCCACGCTCAAGCGCATTGCTGCCGATGATGAGGACCTCATCCGGCAGCTTGTGTTTTCCGCCAACCTGGCAAGCCAAGACGCGGCAGGTGACCTCACCCATTCCATGAGCACCGAGGACGTGCTCCGGGGCCTCAAGGGAACGCCGCAGGCCCGAAGCGAGTTCTACGCCCTCTTGGACACGGAGACCGATGCAGATTTTGCCCTCGGCTTCATCCAGGCCAACATCCCGCTGGTAGACAACCGCCATGCGGTGGACGTGGATGTGTTCTATGACGCCGAGCTCGCCCCCATCCCCGGGGAGCAGCCCGAACGTCCGGAAGTCTACGAAGAGCTCGTGGAGCAAGCCTGCCGGCTCACGGCCGATTTGGGACGCACACACCTGCGCTTGTGGAAAGAGCTGCCCACCCAGGGACCGTTCGCACCCTACGACACTCCGCCTGCCGGGTTCCACCGAGTCATGGAGGAAGTATTGGGGTTTCTTCCCCTACCAGTGCCCGTTCGCGAGCCCGCCGCCGCTGCCCCACAAACATTCAGCGTGGAGATTGTGGAAGACATGGCATACTCCCCCGGCCAGCTCGCGGCAGTGCTCAAGCTCTATGCGCAATTTGACCAAGACTGCCCCACCGGCACACTCAGCAACCGCACCACCTCATGGACGCCAGAACAAATTGAGATCCTGCGCCTAGACGGCTTGAAGCACAAAGACCAGCACCTCAGCATCTTTCTGCGCGAACCAGGCGGGGAGATTGTGGGCATGAGCGTGGTGGTGCACAAGCACACTCATGAGCGCAGCGTTGCAGCAGCGGGCTCCACGATCATCGAGCGTTCGTGGCGCGGCAAGGGTTTAGCCAGCTTCCTCAAGACACAGGCGCTTACTGCCGCCAGCCGCCGCTGGCCCGCCGTCAGCCGCGTGGCCACCGGGTTTGAGGTAAGCAACCAGCCCATTGCGCATGCAAATGCGGCCTTGGGTTTTGTTCCCCAAAGCCGCACCGTTGTATTTGAAAAGGCCGTCTGAGCTAGGCAGTGCCATCCTGATGACGCAGCTTGGCGCGGGCCCTGCGATCGTCGATCAGCAAAGGATTTTCCTCTTGCATAGCGATCGCCTCGCTGGACGCCTCCTGCTGCGCCAAGCCCACGGTATCGAGTTTCCGGGCGGCCTCGAGGCGAATGCGCTGGGCGTTGAGCTGCTCCGGAGAACGCGCGAACACCACCAGTGAAAGGCAGACGAGCTGCGCGATCACCATTGCCACCTGGACGTAGAGCGCCGCGCCAATCCCTGGGGTGCCTTGTACCTCCGCGGATTGCAGGCGCATCCACAGCCCAAGCAGGGAGCTAAACAGCGCCATGCCAGTGAGCAGGAACGCCACGTTGGCCAGGACCGTGCGCTGCGTAAGCGCAACGAGGCCGCCGAACACGCCCACCGCCGCGGTGGCGAGCAGCAAAAACACGATCTCGGGGATTTTGATGAGCACCTCTTGGGCGGCCGGTTGGAAGCCCAGCACCTGCCAGGAGGCCACGCTTCCGGAGTGCGGCAGCAGCAAACTGAGTACGAAGACCAGCCAAATCACCGCCAGGGCGATCCGCACCCCGCCGAGAGCGAGGGTGGCGCCGGCACGTTGTTCTGCGCGGCGCAGGGCGTCTGAGTTGTCCATGTTTTCAATGTTGTCCATCTCTTGCCTCCTCTGAGCGGTTAGCAGCCGCAGGCGTCTGCGCCTGCTTGTGGAGTCTTTGCTGCAGGCTTCCCTACCGCCGGCAAGCCCAGCCCAACCCCCACTGGTGCGGTGGTGGGTACCTTGCCGGCGGCAGACATGTCGCCCGCTTTGGTGCGGCGGTGCGTGAGCACGCCAGAGTCAGCGATGAGGAAGTGCGGCTTGGCCTCGGTGACGGTAGCGATCACGACGTCACCTGGTCGGACCTGCTCCTCAATGTTGCCTTCAGGCATGAAGTGGACAAGGCGCCCGTCCCTGGCGCGGCCAGTCATCCGCTTGGTGGCGTCGTTCTTGCGCCCGCCCGTGGCCTGCACCAGCAGCTCCACCTCAGTACCAACGAGCTTCTGGTTTTCTTCCCAACTGATGCGCTCTTGCAGTGCAATCAGGCGTTCGTAGCGCTCCTGCACCACTTCCTTGGGCACCTGCTCTGCGTATTCCGCCGCCGGGGTGCCTGGGCGTGGGCTGTATTGGAAGGTGTAGGCGCTGCTGAACCGCGCCTTTTCCACCACGTCGAGGGTGTCTTGGAAGTCCTGTTCAGTTTCACCGGGGAATCCCACGATGATATCCGTGGTAATACAGGCGTTCGGCAGCTTCTCGCGGACCTCGTCCAAGATGGCCAGGAAGCGGGCGGAGCGGTAGCTACGGCGCATGTTCTTGAGCACTGTGTCTGAACCGGACTGCAGCGGCATGTGGAGCTGCGGGCAGACGTTGGGTGTTTCCGCCATGGCATCAATCACGTCAGAGGTGAACTCCGCCGGGTGTGGGCTGGTGAAGCGCACGCGCTCCAGGCCCTCGATTTCTCCGCAGGCACGCAGCAGCTTGGAAAAAGCGGAGCGGTCGCGCTCCAGGGTGGGGTCGGCAAAGTTCACGCCATATGCGTTCACGTTTTGGCCCAGCAGGGTCACCTCGCTCACGCCTTGCTCCACTAGCGCCTTCACCTCAGCGAGAATTTCGCCTGGGCGGCGGTCCACTTCCTTGCCGCGCAGTGAGGGGACGATGCAGAAGGTGCAGGTGTTGTTGCAGCCCACGGACACGCTCACCCAGCCGGCGTAGGCCGACTCACGCTTGGCCGGCAGCACCGATGGGAACTGCTCCAAGGCGTCCACGATTTCCACCTGGGCCTGCTTGTTGTGGCGCGCTCGCTCCAACAGCACCGGCAGCGAGCCGATGTTGTGGGTACCAAAGACCACATCCACCCACGGGGCCTTCTGCACCACAGTTTCCTTGTCCTTTTGCGCCAAGCAGCCGCCCACCGCGATCTGCAGGTTGGGGTTGCGCTCCTTGTTGGAACGCAATTGGCCCAGGGTGCCGTAGAGGCGCAGGTCAGCGTTTTCGCGCACCGCGCAGGTGTTGAACACGATGAGGTCCGCTTCTTGGTCCGCGGGCGCAGGGGTGTAGCCTGCGTCCTCCAGCAGGCCGGAGAGGCGCTCGGAATCGTGGACGTTCATCTGGCAGCCGAAAGTGCGCACCTCGTAGGTGCGGGAATCTGAGCTTGGTTGTTGCACGGGTTGCAAGTCTAGTTCTTGTGGCCTATTTCCCCAACCTGCGGTGTTAGCTCACTTGGGATGTAGTTGAGCAGGCCGCTGGACTTTTGCGGAATTGTGGGCTTAGATGGCACACAGGATCAATTTCTATTGGCCGATAGGTATTGAAAATCTTTAGCAATCTTTGCAAAATGTGATCCAGATTTCACTAAGGTGAGACCCATGACACAGCATACAAGCACGCCGATGATCCAAATCACTGGGGTGGATAAGTATTTTGAGAGCTTCCACGCGCTCAAAGACATCAACCTCGAGGTACCCAAAGGCCAGGTTGTAGTGGTGTTGGGGCCATCCGGCTCCGGCAAATCAACTCTGTGCCGCACCATCAACCGCCTGGAAACCATCAACAACGGCGAAATCCGCATTGACGGCAAACTTCTCCCCGAAGAAGGCAAAGCCCTTGCGAGCTTGCGTGCTGATGTCGGCATGGTGTTCCAGCAATTCAACCTCTTCCCCCACTTGAGCATCCGAGACAACGTAACCCTCGGCCCCATCAAGGTACGGAAGATGAAAAAGCAGGAGGCCAACGAGCTGGCCATGGAGCTCCTGGAGCGAGTAGGCATTGCCAATCAGGCAGACAAGTACCCCGCCCAGCTCTCCGGTGGTCAGCAGCAGCGCGTGGCAATCGCCCGTGCACTCGCCATGCGTCCCAAGGTCATGCTTTTCGACGAACCCACCTCGGCCCTGGACCCGGAAATGGTCAACGAGGTCTTGGATGTCATGGCAGACCTCGCCAAGGAAGGCATGACCATGCTCTGCGTCACACACGAGATGGGTTTTGCCCGCAAGGCCGCAGACCGCGTGCTCTTTATGGCGGACGGCGCCATCGTGGAGGATTCCACCCCAGAGGAATTCTTTGCCAACCCCAAAACCGAGCGCGCCAAAGACTTCCTCGGCAAAATCCTCGCCCACTAGCCCACTAGCCCACTAGCCCACAGCGCTTTCGCGCAACAAGTAAGGAGCAACCATGTCCCTGAACCGTACTTTCGCCACCATCTCCACCGCTCTGATTGCTGCTACCGCCCTCGTCGCTTGCGGCTCCGACTCCTCCGCCGGCGGCGACGCTGGACTCTTGGCCAACATTGAATCCGGCAGCGTGACCCTGGGCACCAAGTACGACCAGCCAGGCCTGGGCCTGCGCAACGCCGACGGCTCCATGAGTGGCCTCGACGTAGACGTAGCCACCTACATCGTGAACCACATCGCCGAGGAAAACGGTTGGGCCGCCCCCACCATCACCTGGCGTGAAACCCCTTCCGCACAGCGCGAAACCCTCATCCAAAACGGCGAGGTAGACCTGATCGCCGCCACGTACTCCATCAACAAGTCCCGCTCCGAGTCCGTGAACTTCGGTGGCCCATACCTGCTCACCCACCAGGCCCTCCTGGTCCGCGCCGACGACTCCTCCATCAACACCGTCGAGGATCTAGACAACGGCCGCATCCTCTGCTCCGTCTCCGGCTCCACCCCAGCCCAAAAGGTCAAGGATGCCCTGCCTGGCGTGCAGCTCCAGGAGTACGACACCTACTCTTCCTGCGTTGAAGCTCTCCTGCAGGGCAACGTGGACGCGCTCACTACCGACGCCACCATCTTGAACGGCTACTCCCAGCAAAATGCCGGCAACTTCCGCCTGGTAGAAATGTTCCAGCCGGATGGCTCCGCCTACACCAACGAGTACTACGGCGTTGGCGTGAAGAAGGATGACACCGCCGCAACCGACGCCGTCAACAAAGCCCTGGAAGCGATGATTGCCTCCGGTGAACTGGAGTCCGCCATTAACACGAACTTGGGCTCCACAGACGGCATCACCTTGGGCACCCCAGGTGACCTCTCCTTCATCGAATAACAGGAGGCCTCATGGAAGCGATGTGGGCACAACTTGGCCCAGCGATCTTGCCGGCGTTTTGGGTGACCATCAAACTGACCGTGCTCTCCGCACTCGGCTCGATGGTGTTTGGCACCATCCTCACCGCCATGCGGGTTTCCCCCGTGCGCATTCTGCGAAGCATTGCCACCTTGTACATCAACACGGTCCGTAATACGCCGCTGACCTTGGTGGTACTGTTCTGCTCATTCGGCCTCTACCAAACGCTAGGGCTGCAGATGGCCGATAGAGAATCCGCCACGTTCCTGGCGGATAACAACTTCCGCCTGGCGGTGCTGGGCTTCATCCTCTACACCTCCGCGTTCGTGGCTGAATGCTTGCGTTCCGGCATCAACACCGTGGACTTTGGGCAGGCCGAGGCGGCGCGCTCACTGGGTTTGAGCTTTGGCCAAACCTTTCAAACCATTGTGTTCCCCCAAGCCATCCGCGGCGCGGTGGTGCCTTTGGGGAACACCTTGATTGCACTCACCAAGAACACCACCATCGCTTCCGTGATCGGTGTTGCTGAAGCGTCCTTGCTGATGAAGGAAGTCATTGAAAACCACGCAAGCCAGCTCTTCATTATCTTCGGCGCCTTTGCAATTGGCTTCATGCTGCTCACCCTGCCCACGGGCCTGGCGGTCGGCGCGCTGGCGAACAAGATGGCGGTGAAACGATGAGCGTACGCGCAACAGTCCTCTACGACGCACCAGGGCCCAAAGCCCGCATGCGTAATCGCATCTACTCTGCCCTCGTGGTGGCCCTTTCCCTCCTGCTGCTGTGGTGGGTTGTGAGCACCCTTGGGGAGAAAGGCCAACTCGAGGCCGCAAAATGGACCCCCTTCCTAGAGGCCAATACCTGGCGCACCTACCTGCTCCCAGGTCTGGTTGGCACCTTGAAGGCGGCGTTCGCCTCCATTTTGCTCGCCATCGTGGTGGGCGCCCTGTTGGGGCTAGGGAGGCTCTCACCGAATGTATTAATCCGGGGCGTATGCGCGGCGATCGTGGAGTTTTTCCGCGCCATCCCCGTGCTCCTGCTGATCATCTTCTCCTACCAAGTGCTGGCCGTGTATGGCCTGGTACCCCCACGCCAGCTCGCGTTTACCGCAGTGGTGTTCGCCTTGACCATGTATAACGGCTCAGTGATCGCGGAGATCCTCCGTTCCGGCATCAAGAGTTTGCCGAAGGGCCAAAAGGAAGCCGCGGCAGCGTTGGGGTTGAGCCACCGGCAAACCATGTGGAAGGTCCTCCTCCCCCAGGCGGTTGCCGCGATGCTCCCGGCGCTTATCGCCCAGGCCGTGATTGCCTTGAAGGACTCGGCACTGGGTTACCAGATTGGTTATGTGGAGATCGTGCGCCAGGGCATCCAATCCAGCGCGGTGAACCGCAACTATTTGGCATCCCTCATCGTGGTGGCGGTCGTGATGATCATCATTAATTACGCGCTCACTTTGCTCGCAGAGCGCATTGAACGCCAACTGCGCGCCGGCCGCGCACGCCGCAACATTTTTGCCAAGGTGCCACAAATGCCTACTCAGGGTTTGGACACCAAGGACAACGTGAACGTGGACTGGCACGCAGCCGAGCACGTTGAGATTAAGAATCCAGCCCAATAGCCTCCCTGGCCACCTCTATTGCGAGGTATTCGGGGAAGCCGCGGCGGGCAAGGTAGCCCACCACCTTCTGCAGTTGCTTCTGCTGCTCCTGCCAGGTGGTGGGTGTTTCTTTGAGCGTACGCGCCTTCTTTTGCGCAAAGGTTCTGGCGAGCTCGCGTTCGTCTGCGTCGCTCACTGCCGCGAGAGCCTCCTCAGCGGTGTTGGAGTGTACGCCTTTTTGACGCAGCTCTTGGCGCAGGGCCCGTTTGGATTTTCCGCGGCGTTCCCTGCGCTGCGTGACCCATGCATGGGCAAATGCGGCGTCATCGATGAGCCCCACGCGCTCTAGGTCATCCAGGACTTCCGCGATCTGCGGCTCCGGGAACTCGAGTGCGCCCAGGCGTTCCTCAAGCTCTTTGCGGGACCTGGCGCGTTGATCAAGGAGGAGCAGGGCCCTGTTGCGGATCTTTGTTTTTTGCTGCTCTGCTTCAACATCAATCTGCGCTGGGGTGTAGGACTCCAGCGCAGCTCGAAGTTGTTCGATTTTGTTATTCTTCGGCGTCATCGAAATCGACGTTTGGCACCATGTCTACAGGCTCGTCGCTCAGTTCATCGCCTTTGCCGGCGAACTCACCGATGCCGAGCTTTTCAAAGATCTTCTTCTCGATCTCATCAGAAAGCTCGGGGGAATCCTTGAGAAAGAGGCGCACTTTTTCTTTGCCCTGGCCGAGTTGCTCGCCGTCATAGGTAAACCAGGAGCCGGACTTTTTGATGATGCCGTTATCCACGCCGAGGTCGATAATGGAGGATTCGCGGGAGATGCCCTCGCCGTAGATGATGTCAAACTCTGCGATCTTGAACGGTGGGGACACCTTGTTCTTCACGACCTTCAACTTAGTGCGGTTACCAATTGCATCTTGGCCGTCTTTGAGGGTTTGGATGCGGCGGACATCGCAGCGCACGGAGGCGTAGAACTTCAGTGCCTTACCACCGGTGGTGGTCTCCGGGGAACCGAACATCACGCCAATCTTTTCACGCAATTGGTTGATGAAGATCGCGGTGGTGCCAGAGTTGTAGAGGGCGCCCGTCATCTTGCGCAGCGCTTGGGACATCAGGCGGGCTTGGAGGCCAACGTGGGAATCGCCCATCTCGCCTTCAATTTCCGCCTTTGGGGTAAGGGCTGCAACGGAGTCAATCACGATGATGTCAATGGCACCGGAGCGCACCAGCATGTCTGCAATTTCGAGGGCCTGCTCGCCGGTGTCTGGTTGGGAGACGAGAAGCGCATCGGTGTCCACGCCGAGCTTGCGGGCATAGTCTGGGTCAAGCGCGTGCTCGGCGTCGATAAACGCCGCGATGCCGCCAGCTCGCTGGGCCTGTGCGATGGCGTGCAGGGCCACAGTGGTCTTACCCGAGGATTCAGGGCCGTAAATCTCCACGATGCGCCCACGGGGGAAACCACCGATGCCCAATGCGACGTCAATCGCAGTGTTGCCGGAAGAGATCACCTGGATTGGCGGGCGATTATCATCACCCAAGCGCATCACTGCGCCCTTGCCAAAGTCCTTTTCAATCATTGCCAATGCGGCGTCCAACGCCTTTTGGCGGTTGTCTCCGGCGTTTGCGGCGGCGGTCTTCTTCGGTGCCATGTTTGCTGATGTTCCTTCTGTGGTTTGTGAAAGTGAGGTAGTCATACCTACTTAGACGGCCCCAAGGGGGCTATTTGGTTCCCTCACGGTAGCGGTTGAGCCAAACATTACCCCCGAGTATAACGCACAATTGTTCGAAGATCGAGTTTTCGAACGCTACGGCGTGTGAGCTGGATACACGCTATTTATCCGTGTCCTGACCCAGGCGGCGTTCTGCGGGAATTCGAAAATCATCGCACAGTGCCTCCCACACCTGTTTGAGGTCCTCCCCATCCTCAACGAGCTCGTTTGCGGTTTTCCCATGCGCAGCAAGCACATGGGAGTGCAAGATCCACTCCCCTTGCGCTTGGCCAAACTCATCGTGGACCAGCTTCGCAAACAGGGTATAACGCATAGCCCACAGTGTACGGATTACCTTGGGATTCCTAGATTTTAGCCGCTAGGACTATAATTTGAACAGTGACCAATAAATCTTCAGCGCGCGACCTCGCCTACATCGCAGTGTTCGCAGCCCTCATCATTGTTCTTGCTTTCGTTGCTATCCCAGTTGGTGCCGCAGGTGTGCCAATCGTCCTCCAGAACGCAGCCGTCATCCTGGCCGGCCTCGTCTTGGGCGGCAAGCGCGGCTTCCTCACCGCGGCGCTCTTCCTCGGCCTTGGCCTGCTGGGTCTGCCAGTCCTCGCAGGTGGCCGTTCCACCCTCGCCGCACTCTCCGGCGTTTCTGTCGGCTATCTGGTGGGCTACCTCGTCTCCGCAACTGTCGCCGGCGCCATCGCCTACCAGGGCCTGCGTCTGCGCGGCGCTGGGCGCGTCGGAATGTTCATCCTTGCCGGCGCCGTGGCACTGCTCATGCAGTACACCTGCGGCGCAATCGGCTTCATGCTGCGCGCTGACATGGACCTCGCGGCAGCAGTGGCAGCCCAAGGCCCCTTCGTACTTTTTGACTCCATCAAGGTCGCCGTAGCAATCATCATCGCGCTCGCCGTGCATAAGGCATTCCCAAACAACCTCAAGGCATAAATGGCTCGCATTAAATTCAACGACGTCAGCGTGACATACGGTGACGTCGGCGTGCTTTCCCACATCACCACCGAAATCACCGAGCCACGCGTCGCAGTGATCGGTGCGAACGGCGGCGGCAAGTCCACCCTTGTCCGCCTCATCAACGGCCTGAGCGAGGCAACTTCGGGGGAGGTGCTTGTCGACGGGCGCAACGTGGCACGTGAAGCGAAAGCAGTGCGCAAAAAGGTGGGCTTTGTGTTCTCCGATGCCGAAAACCAAATCGTCATGCCCACCGTGCGCGAAGACATCGCCTTTTCCCTGCGCCGCTTCAAGCTGAGCAAGGAAGAAAAACAGCACAAGGTGGAGCAAACGATGGAGCGCTTTGGACTCAGCAAGCTCGCTGACAACTCCCCGCACACGCTCTCCGGCGGCCAAAAGCAGCTCCTCGCCCTCGCCTCCGTGCTCGTGATCGATCCAGACGTGGTGATCGCCGACGAACCCACCACATTGCTAGACTTCCGCAACCGCGAACTCATCCGCGAGGTGTTCGCCAGCCTGAGCCAACAGCTCATCGTGGTGACCCACGACCTCGACTTCATCACCGACTTCGACCGCGCCCTCTGCGTGGATAATCACCGCATCGCGGCTGACGGCGCTCCAACAGACGTCATCCGCTATTACATGGAGGAAACCCGGCCATGATCCGCCAGGTCCCAATGGGCGTGTATGTTCCCGGCAACAGCCTGATCCACCGCACCCCACCGATGCTCAAGATAGGGCTGCTTATCGCTTTCATTATCTTCGCGCGCGGAATCTACACACCATTGGTGCCTATCGTCCTCATGGCGATCGCGAGAATCCCCCTTAAAACCGCATGGAGCCAAGTCTGGCCTGTTCTCCCCGTGCTGGCCGTTCTGTTCGCCTACCAATGGTGGCAAATCAGCCTCGTGCGCGCCGCTGAAATCACCGCCGGCATCCTCGCCGCCCTCATGCTGGCCACGTTGATTACCCTCACCACCAAGCTCGAGGCGATGATGGAGGCGTTGGAGCGCTTCCTCGCACCAACAAAGAAAATCGGCGTGCCGGTGGACACCATTGTGCTGGCGTTTTCCCTTACTCTGCGGCTGCTGCCACTGATGCTCGCGACCGTGGGTGAGGTGCTAGACGCAAGAAAGGCGCGTGGAGCGAACACTTCCCTGTTGGCTTTTGGTACGCCAGTGGTGATCCGCTCCATGCGCCGTGCCCAGGCAATAGGCGATGCCCTGGTTGCCCGTGGCTTAGATGACTAGCTTTCGCCGCGTAGCTCACGCAGCTTCTGCGCCACAGCATCATCGCCTTGCGCCTGCTGCTGTGGGGCTTCAATAGCCTGAGCCTCCGCCTTTGGCGCGTTCAGCTCCGCGCGGATTTGCTCCAAGCGGGAGTGGCCGGCGAGCTGCACGCCAGCCTGCTCGATTTCCGCCATACGACCCTGCACGGAGTTCTGTGCCAACTCCGCCGTACCGAGTGCGTTCGCGTAGCGGCGCTCAATCTTCTCGCGCACAGCCTCAAGACTTGGGGTATCGCGGTTGGTGATTGAGTTCATGGACTGGATGGACTCCGCCACCTTCTCCTGCATTTTTGCCTGCTCAAGCTGGGACAGCAGCTTGGTGCGCTCGGCTACCTTCTGCTGCAGCGCCATGGAGTTGCGCTCCACGGCCTGCTTCGCGGCCTCGGCCTGTTGGAGGGCTTGGTCATGGAGCTTCTTGGTGTCTTCCACGCCCTGCTCCGCAGTCACGAGCTGCGCCGCGAAGGCCTCCGCAGCATTTTCATACTCGCTGGCCTTTTGGGTGTTGCCCTCAGCGCGAGCCTTATCCGCAAGCTGCAGCGCCTGGCGGGTATTCGCGTGCAGCTTCTCAATGTCCGCCAGGCGGCGGTTGAGCTGCATCTCCAGTTGGCGCTGGTTACCAATCACTGCCGCAGCCTGCTGCGAAAGCTCCTGGTGCTGGCGCTGCGCATCCTCAATGGCCTGCTGGATCTGCACCTTGGGGTCAGCGTGCTCCTCGATCTTGGAGTCGAACAAAGCCATGAAGTATTTCCAAGCCTTGGAAAATGGGTTCGCCATGAAAAGGTGCCTTTCTCAACGTTAATTGTTTATCTCGCGGAACAGTCTAGCTTCTGCACGGCTCATTGCCATGGTGCTCGCCGCTTCAATGAGTACATCTGCCACAGAAGTCCCAAGGGCATGGCACACAGACGCCAACAGCTCCGAAGACACTTCCTTACGTCCGCGCTCCAGCTCCGAAAGATACCCCGGAGACACCCGCGAGGCCTCAGCCAACTCACGCAAGGTAATGCCCTTATCCGCGCGGAAAGCACGCAGGGCGGAACCGAGCGCCTCGCGCAGCAGCATCTCCGGCGCAATCGGCTTTTCCAAAACAGCAGTGTAATTCATCATCAGCTTCTTCAACGCCCACTAGCCACAATTAGTTCCCCCACCCACAAAAGCGCAGCTTCCGCCGCCTGCCCGCGAATTTCTTGCCGCCCACCCGCAAAGCGAAACTCCCTACTCCAACTGTCCCCCTCAGGCCCGACAACACCCACAAACACCTGCCCCACCAGATCCCCCTCCGGCCCCGCGTAGCCCGTCAAAGACACGCCCCACGACGCCCCCAAGGCCCGTGCCGCTGCCGCCGCCATGGCACGGGCGGTCTGGGGAGAGACGACGCCGTGTGCGTCGATAATTTCTTGATCCACCCCAGCCAGTGAGACCTTGACCTCGGTTGCGTACGTAATCAAGCCCCCGCGCAGCACATTTGAAGCTCCTGGGGTGTCGGCGATCCGTGCCGCGCACAGGCCAGCCGTGAGTGACTCGCAGGTAGCAATCGTTTCCCCACGTGCCGCCAGAGCCTGCACCAATGTCATTTCGCGTTGAGCTTCCGCGCCTCAACCACGTATTGCACGCCCGTCACCACCGTAATCGCCACTGCCGCCAACATCACCGGCAACGCCACAAGCTTTGCCCCCGGAATCAGGTACAACGCAACTGCAACAGCCTGCAGCACCGTCTTCAACTTGCCGCCCCGGCTCGCCGGCACCACATTGCCCTTGCGCAGCTCAAACATGCGCCAAATCGTGATTCCAAGCTCGCGGAACACAATCACCACGGTGATCCACCACGGCATCAAACCCACCAGATTCAGGCACACCAACGCGGTAATCATCAGCGCCTTATCCGCAATAGGGTCCGCGATCTTACCGAAATCCGTGACCAGCCCACGCGAGCGCGCAATATCGCCGTCGAGCTTGTCCGTGATCATCAACACCACGAACACACCCAACGCCCACCACATGCGCTCCGAAAGCACCAACCAGGCAAACGGCGGAATGGCAATAATGCGCAAACTCGTGAGCACATTTGGCAGATTCCAGTTCGTGGGCTTTTCATCATTCACAACCACCAACACTACCTGCTTTCCCACGCAGTAGCATGGAAGTCATGACAACATTTGCTATCGAGTACCAATACAACCCCACCAGCGAAAAGATCCTCGAACACCGGCCCAAGCACCGCGAATTCTTGGCAAACCTCCTCAAAGAAGGCAAACTGCTCGCCTCCGGCCCCATCACCGAACCCGCAGGCAGCTCACTCATCATCATCCGCCTCGCCGAAGGCACCACCATCGCCGACGCCGAAGCCGAAATGGAAAAGGACCCCTTCCACCAAGAAGGCGCCCTTGACGCGCGTACCTTCCAGGTGTGGGATCCCGTACTGAACGTGTTCCAGGACTAAGCTGGCCAGTCCTCACCAGTCTTCTTGGCGTGGTTCCAATGTGCCTGCACGCCACCTTGGGCCTCGTCACGCTTGGACTTCCACACCGAAGCCAACACCGTCACCGTCAAGATGCCAACAATCACAATCAACGACCAGTGCGTTGGAATCTCAAACACGTGCAGCGGCTCACCACCGTTAATCCACGGCAAGTTGTTCTCATGCAGCGCGTGCAGCAGCAACTTCACACCGATGAAGCCCAGGATCAAGCCCAGACCGTACGGCAGGTACACAAGACGATCCAACAGGCCATCCAACAGGAAGTACATCTGACGCAGACCCAACAGTGCAAAAGCGTTCGTGGTGAACACAATGTACGGCTCGGAAGTAATGCCATAGATCGCCGGAATGGAGTCGAAGGCGAACATCAAGTCGATCATGCCTACGGCCATCAACGCCACCAGCATCGGCGTCACCGCGCGCTTGCCGTTCACCCGGCCAAACAAACGGTCACCGTTATACGTTGGCGTTACATGCATAACCTTACGCAGCAACTTGATGACAGCCATATCATTCGGATCAGTCTCCGGCTTCTCCGAAAACTCATCCCAAATCAACTTCACCGCGGTGTAAATCAAGAACAAACCGAAAATGTAGAACACCGCAGACCAGCGCTCAATCGCCGCGGCACCCAACAAAATGAACACCAAACGGAACACAAGCGCCAACGCAATACCAATCAGCAGCACCTTCTGCTGATACTTCCGCGGAATCTTAAACGCGCCCATAATCAGCGCAAACACAAACAGATTATCGACGCTCAGCGCCTTCTCAGTGATATAGCCCGTAAAGAACTCAATACCATGCTGATGCGGATTCCCCGGCTCACCCCACGTGAACCACAAGAACACACCGAATACGGCCGCCAACGCCACATAAAACAGCGACCAAAACGCAGACTCCTTCAACGAAGGCTCATGCGGCGTCCGCACATGCGAATAGAAGTCGAACACAAAAAAACCAGCGATCACCGCAATCGTGATCAGCCACGTCACAAGATTCACTTCCATAAAAAGACACCTCCGGTCTCATACAACAACTGACATGAGCCGGAGGTCTCCCCCACTCCACCCAAAAAGCGAAGCCGGCACGACCGGGAACGAACACGCTCCGTGTTGACGATCAATACCGCGGGCGGGGTACTCCCCTCCATGCATGCCCGCAACTCTACCCATGGGGCGGGCATATGTCATATTCGCCGCGCCGTCAAGCCCCCACCAACCGAAATTCCACAGGCACAACCCCCTCCAACACGAATTCCACAGAAATCGCCCCTCCAACACATTCACCCTTTCGCCCCCTTGCGGACGCGCCCTACAGTCAGCGCCATGGACTTCATCCGGTCATACCACCAAGACGGGCTACAGGTACTCGATGCCATCGCCCGCGCCCTCCGCGAAAACTCACGCGAAGACGTTGCCGCCGACCTACGCATCTCCACCCAAACCGTCCACCGCATGCTTTGGGTCCGCAAGTACTACTTGGACGCCAAGGTCCGCAAGGCCGCAGTCAACGTCCCTCTTGACGCCCTGGACGGCGTCGCTAGGCATATCAAGCAGCTTCGCAGGGAACATCGCAACCCTGTGTTGTTGGAGTGTCTTGCAGGAACCGAGGCTTTGAGCGTAGACGCCATCATCGCGCGCGCCAAGCACCTGGTTGAGGAGTTCAAGAAGCGGCACGAGTACGAACCGAAGCGCACCGAAACCGTCAATGTACAGGAGGAACCCGACTCGAACGGACAACGACGAATCGTTGGTGTATTCAACGACCACACCCTCACCGCCATGCTCAAAAAACTTCAAGGGCGCGTCAGCACCTTCACCAAAGCCGGCATGGCAAAAAATGAGGCCCTCGCGCACGCGTTCAGCGAAGCCATCCTCGGGGACACTTCCGACGGCACCCCGTTGCGCTACCAACCAGGCCTGCTCCTACCGCTGCGGCCCAGCGAAGGCTACTTCAAGGACGGCAAGGTTTACACCTTCGACGGAGCCGGGGTGCCGCTATCCGAACTCGATGGCCTGCAGATCGCCGACACCGGATTCCTGATAGCCACGGCCCTCGACGCCGATGGCAAACTCGGGGCAGAGGCCATCCCAATCCGGCGCTTCGCCACCGACCTCCAACGAATCCTCCTTGCCACCGAACTACTGGTGTGCCCCTACCCGCACTGCCAAGTGCCCGCCGGCGACTGCCAATACCACCACATCGAGGCATTCTCCCAAGGCGGCGCTACAACAACCGACAACCTGGTTATCCTCTGCCGAACACACAATGCCAAGAACGACGACAACCCCCACAGACACAAAAACGGCCGCGTAGAACGCAACTCCAACACAGGCGACCCCCACTACAAAGCCAGCCCAGACGCCGAACCCGCCACCAACCCTCATCCAGCTCGGCGCAAAGGTTGGAGGGAGGAATCCAAAGCCTTCCTAGGGCTTTAGGATCTAGCCTCCAGGGCGCCTGAAACGCGACAGCCGTAGAACCGAAAGGGTTCTACGGCTACCAGTGCTGCTCCAACACTAAAACGGAGCATTCGTTGGGTTATACACCTCTTCCTTTGGGGCATCCGCTGGGTTGGCGCCCTTAATCATCCAGATGGTGGTGTCCAACTCTTCTGGTTTCACCAACACTTCGCGTGGCTTCGAGCCCTCAGATGGACCAACCACGCCCCTGGTTTCCATGAGGTCCATGAGACGGCCAGCCTTTGCGAAACCAATGCGCAGCTTTCGTTGGAGCATGGAGGTGGAGCCCAGTTGGCTGTTCACCACCAACTCCACGGCCTGGAGGAGATCCTCCATGTCTGATCCAATGTCGTCGTCGATTTCGCGCTTGGACTCGGAGGCCTTCTCCTCCGTCACGCCCTCGGTGTAGTCGGGCTCTCCTTGGAGCTTGGCGGCCTCCACCACCGCTTGCACTTCTTCATCCGTTACAAACGCACCTTGGATGCGCTGCGGGCGGCCGCCCTGCGGGATGAACAAGCCATCGCCCATACCAATGAGCTTTTCTGCGCCGGCTTGGTCGAGGATGACGCGGGAGTCAGTGAGCGAGGAAGTGGCAAACGCGAGGCGTGATGGAACGTTGGTTTTGATCAAACCGGTGACCACGTCCACGGATGGGCGCTGGGTAGCGAGCACTAGGTGGATGCCTGCGGCGCGGGCCTTTTGCGTGATGCGGACGATCGAATCCTCGATTTCCTTGGGGGCAGTCATCATCAGGTCGGCAAGCTCGTCCACAACGCACACAATGTACGGGTAGCGTCGGTACTCCCTTTGCGACCCTGCTGGCGCCTGGATTTCTCCAGCGGACACTTTCCGGTTGAAGTCCTTGATGTGGCGCACCCTGGCTTGCTGCATGTCCATGTAGCGCTGCTCCATCTCCTCAACGAGCCATTGGAGCGCGGCCGCGGCCTTCTTTGGTTGGGTGATGATAGGCGTGATGAGGTGCGGGATTCCCTCGTAGGGGGTGAGCTCCACCATCTTGGGGTCCACCAGGATCAGTCGCACGTCTTCGGGGGTCGCGCGCGTAAGCAAGGAAACCAGCAGCGAGTTGACGAACGCAGACTTACCGGAACCCGTTGAACCAGCCACCAACAGGTGCGGCATTTTCTGGATGGAGTGGCTGACGTAATCGCCCTCGATGTCCTTCCCAAGGCCAATAAGCATGGGGTCCTGGTCAGCCAGGGTCTCGGGAGCGTTGAGGACATCACCCAGGCGCACCATCTCGCGATCCGCGTTGGGTACCTCGATACCAACAGCCGACTTGCCCGGAATCGGCGTGAGTAGGCGCACGTTATCCGTCGCTACAGCGTAGGCAAGGTTGGACTGCAAGTTCGTAATCTTTGAAACCTTCACACCCGGACCAAGCTCGACCTCGTAGCGAGTCACCGTTGGTCCACGGGAAAAGCCCGTCACCTGGGCATCGACCTTGAACTCCTCAAACACCGCGGTGATGGCCTCGATCATCCGATCATTCGCCGCGGAGTGCTTCTTGGACTCCTGGCCGGGGATCAGCAGGTTGGTGCTCGGGACTTCATAATCCCCCGACTCCAACAGCTTTTCCTCCACCGCGGGTGGCTGTGGAGTTGGTTGGGGCGCAGGTGCTGGCGCTGGTTTGCGCTCTTCCACCGCAGCCTTGAGGTTTTGCGTGGCTGCAACCACTGCGTCCTTTGTTGGTGGAGGGGTTGTGATTGCCGGGAATTCGTTGGTGTCTTCCACCAACGGTTTGGCCTTCTTCGTTGGAGCGGGTTCTGGTTCCTGGAACAGCGTGGTTGGTAGGTCTTCTTCCTCCACCAACGGCGGCGCAACATTCCGAGGCGCGCGTGGCGTTGGCACTGGCCGGCGCTCGAACGCGCGGGAGCGCTCCCGTGGCTTTTCCGCCTCCGCGAACTCGACCGCTGCCGCGTTTTCCGCCTCTGCCTGCTCCTCTTCTTCCAGCTCCCTTTCCGGCCGCAGCGCTTTCACGGCGTCCACAAACTCGCGCGCCGTCACTCCAGTCACCTTTTGCGCTCCAAGAATGATGAGCAGCACCAGCAGGGGCACCGCAATGTACGCGCTGAAACCCTTGGCAAGCAATCCACCAAGAACACTGCCGACGATCCCACCCGCGGTCATACGCTCCGGCCAGGCGGTAGGGTTCCCGGCGAAGACGTCGAGGAGGCCGAGCATGGACACGATAATGAGGAACGTGCCGCCGAAGACGCGGATACGAGCGTCGACGGCGGGGACGTGGCCAAGCATGAGGGCAACGGCTATAGCAACCAACGCAATGGGTGCGATGAGGGCTCCCGCGCCAATGGCCATGTGTGTAAGATCGGAGATGAACGCGCCGACGGGGCCGGCGATGTTAAACCAAACCGACGCTCCAAGAACTACGGCGAGTGCTACGAGGCTCAGCGCGAGGGTATCGCTGTGTTCCTTGGGTTCTTCCTGATCTTGATCTTGGCCGCCAGCCTTCCGGGTCAGCGATCCCAGGCCCTTTGCGGTTGCGCCAAAAATGCTCGCCAAACCGCCTCCAACAGCTTTGTAGGCGCTGCCGGTGCGTTCGACTGTTTCGGTCTTGCGTCTGGTGGTGGGGGAAGCCATGTGAAAGAGTTTAACCACTCAAATCACATTCATCACATTCGCAACACCGATCAAGTCTAGATACTTGAACGAACCACAAACCCTTGCGGATCCTCCACCTCAACCTGCACAGCATCACGCCCAAACACCCACAACAGCAACTCGCCAGGTGCCCCGGTCACGGTAGCTACCTCAGCACCCTTCGCCGCTACTCGCGGGTTGGAGTGGGCGGTGAAACGCTGCCCACCACCGATTGGTTGAAGCACCACCGGGCCGGTGGAACGCCGCAACTGCATCGGCGCCGTTTGCCGCAAAATCTGCAACAGGTCAGACGTCCTCTTGGTGGAGAACGTTCGCGGCGCAATGACTCCCCTCCCCCGCCGGACGTCCTCATGATGAACAAAGTTCTCCGCCCCATTGATCAAAGCGTCTGCAACCCTGCGGCCTTTGAAGTTTGCCCACGAGTCAATGAGTTGGTGATATTCGCGTTTTCGTGTGTTGGTTTGGGTGCGTTGGAGGTAGTGCTGCAGTGGCGGTAGCACTAAGCCCGCGGCAGCGAGGGGTCGCTGCTCGCGGACTACGAGGTGTGCGATGAGGTCGTGGGTTGTCCAGCCTTCGCACAGGGTTGGGTATTCGGGGCCGACGTCACGCAGGAGCTTGGCAAGCTCCTTGCGTTCGTAACTTGCAAATGACATGCCCCCGAGTCTATTCCCTTAGAGGCTCGGCCGGTGTGCGTTGACTTCGGAGTCGTCGGCGGCTACGGCGTTGGAGGTGACGGGGAATACGGTTGGCATGATCATTGGCTTGCGGCGCCAGGTTTGTTCGACGTAGCGGGAAACTTTCCTGCGCAGTTGTTGAACCATGCGGTAGGGGTCGTTTTCGCCTTCGGCTGCGAGGTCGTTCATGGTGTTTTCCACGAGTTCGGCAACCTCGGGCATCATGGCTACGGCGTCTTCGGAGAAGCCCTTGGCTTCTACCCGTGGGCGCTCCACCAGGCGGCCGGTGCGGTTGTCGATCACTGCGGTGATGGCGATCAGGCCGCCTTCACCGAGCGAGGTGCGTTCTTCGAGGACCTCGGTGTCGATGTCGCCCATGGTGACGCCATCCACGTAGAGGTTACCCACTGGGATTTGGCCAACTACGCGGGCACGGCCGTCCACGAGGTCCACTACCACGCCGTTTTGGGCAAGCACCACGCGGTCTGGGTCCACGCCGGTGGAGATGGCGAGTTCCTTGTTCGCGCGCAGGTGGCGCCATTCGCCGTGCACGGGCATGGCGTTCACTGGGCGGGCGGCGTTGTAGAGGAACAGCAGCTCGCCGGAGTAGCCGTGGCCAGAGGTGTGCACTTTGGCGTCGCGGCCAGTGATGACGGTGGCGCCGATCTGGGAGAGCATGTTGATCACGCCGAACACCGCTTCCTCATTGCCTGGGACCAGGGAGGAGGAAAGGATGATGACGTCGCCAGCACGAACGGTGATTTGACGGTGCTCACGACGCGCCATGCGGGAAAGCGCTGCCATTGGTTCACCCTGGGTGCCGGTGGTGATGAGCAGGACCTTGTGTGGTGCGAGCTTGGCGGCGTCGTCCATGCTGATGATCGTGCCGCGCGGCGCCTTCAAGTAGCCCATCTTCTCCGCGATCTCCATGTTTCGGATCATGGAGCGGCCGTTGAAGGCAACCTTGCGGCCGGCGGCAACGGCAGCATCAACGGCAGCCTGTACGCGGTACACGTTGGAGGCGAAGGAAGCCAGGATGACGCGCTGTTTCGCTTCGGCCACGATCCGCTTGAGTGTTGGAGCGATTTCAGCTTCCGAGCCGGACACGCCGGGGGTGGTGGCGTTGGTGGAGTCGCAGAGCAGCAGGTCCACGCCTTCGTCACCGAAGCGGGACAGTGCGGGCAGGTCGGTTGGGCGGCCGTCGGTTGGAGTTTGGTCCAGCTTGATGTCGCCTGTGTGCACAACCAGGCCGGCGCCGGTCTTGATGGCTACGCCGAGGCAATCTGGGATGGAGTGGTTCACGGCCCAGAAACGGATGTTGAACGGCCCGCGGTTTTCGTTGGACTTCTCGTTAACCTCGATCAGCTTGGGGCGCTGACGGTGCTCACGGCACTTGGCTGCGATCAGGGCCAGGGTGAACTTAGAAGCCAGGATGGGCAGGTCGGGGCGCAGTTTGAGCAGCCATGGGATGGCGCCGATGTGGTCCTCGTGGCCGTGGGTGACCACCAGCGCTTCAACTTGGTTGATGCGGTCTTCGATTGGGCCGAAGTCCGGCAGGATCAGGTCCACGCCGGGTTCGCCGGATGAGGGGAAGAGCACGCCGCAGTCCACGATGAGCAGGCGGTTGTTGTACTCGAACACGGTCATGTTGCGGCCGATTTCGGAAATGCCGCCGAGTGCCGTGATGCGCAGTCCGTTCTTCGGTGCCTTCGGTGGCAGTGGAAGGCGCTCGGTGAGGTCTGCACCTTGCATGGACTTCACCACGTTGCGTCGGGCGCCGTTGTTGGAGTTGTTTCGGCGGCCGCGGCCACGGTTGCGGTTGTTGCGTCCGCCGTTTTCCTGCTTCTGCTCAGGCGCCTGGAAGGTTGGGCTCTCTGCGGTTTCTGGGGAGCCTGACTTACGGGTTGCCCTGCGGGATCGGCTTCGGGATTCGGTCATATTATGTTAAAACTCCAGCGTTCTTCATATCTTGTTCTAGCTGGGCGAGCTCGGTGTCATTTGGGCCGAACACGGGCAGGCGGGGTGCGCCAACCTCGATGCCTTGCAGACGGAGCCCAGCCTTGGCCAGAACTACTGCGCCGAGGCGCGCTTGGGCGCGCACGAGTGGGGCGAGTTGTGCATTAATTTCTTGAGCGCGGCTTAGGTTGCCGCTATCAAAGCTTTCGTACATCTCCCGCAACTGCCGAGGCGCAAGGTGGCCGATCACTGAGATGAAGCCGGTTGCGCCCACGGCGAGCCATGGGATGTTGAGAGGGTCATCGCCGGAGTACCAACCAAGGCCTGTTTCTTGGATGAGGCAGGTTGCTGCGGCGATATCTCCTTTAGCATCCTTGACCGCGTGCACATTCGCAAGTGCAGCGATCCGACGCAGGGTGGGTTCCTCAATGGGAATCCCGGAGCGCCCAGGGATGTCGTAAGCACAGATTGGGATGTTTACTGCGGCATCGATTGCCTCGAAATGCCGGAACACGCCCTCTTGGCTTGGCTTGGAGTAGTACGGCGTGACAACCAGAAGGCCGTCCGCGCCGGCTTGCTCGGATTGGGTGGCAAGCGCCACGGAGGCGACGGTGTTGTTGGAGCCGGCGCCAGCGATGATTTTGGCACGCTCCCCCACTGCTTCCTTGACTACCTTGATGAGCTCCAGTTTCTCCTCAACCGTGGTGGTTGGGGATTCGCCGGTGGTTCCGGAGACGATCAGGCTGTCGATCCCATTGTCCACGAGGTGGGTGGCGAGCCGTTGGGCTGCCTTGGGGTCGAAGTTGCCGGAGGCGTCAAACGGGGTAACCATTGCCACGGCAACGGAACCGAAGAGTTCCTTGCCTACAGTTGATGCCAAACCTGTGCTCATGCCACACCACGTTACCCAATCAAACGGCAAACATAGTTATCGGGGCTAGATGTTGGGCTAGTTTCCTGCAACATAAGGAGAAGTTGCCATGGTGGTGCCGTCGCCGAGCGTGGACACTTCAAAGTCGGCGAAGGCCACCGGGGCGTGCTGCGCGAGGAGTTCGAGGCAGCGCACGGCAAGGGCGCGGATTTCCACGTCGGCGTGCTCGGAGGCGCGCATGCCAATGAAGTGACGCCAGGTGCGGAAGTTGCCGGTGACCACGATCCGGGATTCCGTTGCGTTCGGCAGGATTGCGCGCGCCGCCTGCCGGGCCTGCTTTTTGCGCAACAGGGCGTTGGGCTCGTCGGCAAGCTTCTCCTCGAGCGCCTCGAGCAGCTCGTTGTAGGCAAAGCGGGCGTCGTCGGCGGCTTGGAGGAACAGGCGGGTGAGCTCGGGGTCTTGGGCGATCGCCGCCGGCACCACCACTTGCGACTCCACCTCCGGCACGTAGCGTTGGGAGAGTTGGGAGAAGGAAAAGTGGCGGTGGCGGATGAGTTCGTGGGTGGCGGACCTGGATAGGCCACGGATGTAGAGGGTTGCTGTGGCGTGCTCGAACAGGGCAACGTGGCCGACCTCGAGGATGTGGCGCAGGTAGGCGGCGTTGGTGGCGGTCCTGGGGTTGGGTTTGTCGAAGGTTTCGTAGCAGGCGCGGCCGGCGAACTCGATGAGTTGTTCGGTGGGTTGGCCGTCGGTTGTCCAGCCCAAATCCTGCGGTGGGTGGAATTGGCTAATCGCAATGAGCTGGACGTCGAGCTGCGCTTGCGTTGCCATCTTAGATATCCAGGAAGTGCTCGAGGCCCACGGTGAGGCCCTCATGAGCTGCAATTTCTCGGACGCCGAGGAGGACGCCAGGGACGAAGGAGGTGCGGTCGTAGGAGTCTTGGCGGATGGTGAGCGACTGCCCCTGGGCACCGAAAATCACTTCCTCATGGGCAACCATGCCGGTCATGCGCACTGCATGCACCCGCACGCCATCCACGTCCGCTCCCCGCGCGCCCTCAAGGGACTGCTCGGTGGCGTCGGGAACCTGCCCCAAGCCCGCTTCCCGACGCGCCGCGGCGATCCCTTCCGCGGTGTGCACGGCGGTTCCGGAAGGTGCGTCCAGCTTGTTGGGGTGGTGGTACTCCACTACCTCCGCGGAATCGAAGAAACGCGCCGCGAGCTTGGCAAAGTGCATGGTGAGCACCGCGGAGATGGCAAAGTTCGGGGCGATGAGCACATTGGCGTTGCCCTGAGTAGCCCACTGTTTGACCTGCTCCAGGCGCTCCTGGGTGAAGCCGGTGGTGCCAACAACGGCGTGGATGCCGTGGGAGAGCACGAACTCAAGGTTGTCCATCACAGCGTTCGGGGTGGTGAAATCCACCACCACTTCCACACCGGCCTCGGTGAGCTTCTCCAGGGACTCCCCTTCGGACACACCCGCTACGAACTCCAGATCCTCAGCCGCCTTGACGGCAGCCACGATCTCAGTTCCCACCTTGCCTGAAGCGCCGAGCACGCCAACCTTGATAGCCAATTTGCTGTCACCTTCCTGTGAACTTGATTGCAACACCCCTAACCTACACGCATTGGGTGCATGATCGAATGCGTACCTTAGAAAATCACCAAAGGAAGGATCAACAATGATCTTTGCGGAAACACTGCGTGAGCTCAGCGACTGGCAGCACGAACTCTATAAGGACCTGCACCGCCACCCCGAGCTGTCCATGCAAGAACAGCGAACACTGGGGAAAATCCGGCAGGAAATAGAGGCCATGGGCCTTGAAGCAACCATGATCGGCAGTGTTGGAGTGGCGGCCGTCCTGGAAAATGGCGAAGGCCGCACCATGCTCGCCCGGGCAGACTTTGATGCCCTGCCGGTCACCGAAGACACCGGGTTGGAATACTCCTCCCTGACCGAGGGCGTAATGCACGCCTGCGGCCATGACATGCACACCACCGCCCTGCTCGGCGCCCTGCGCGCCCTCAACGAACACCGCGACGCCTGGCGCGGCACATACATAGCCTTGTTCCAGCCAGGTGAGGAGACTGCGCAAGGTGCGCAGGCGCTCGTCGACGCCGGTCTGGAAGGCGTGATCCCGACGCCCGATGCGGCGTTTGCGCTGCACATTGGGCCGGGCCCGGCTGACACCGTGGCAATAAAGAAGGGCCCGACGATGTCTGCCGCGGACTCGATCCGCATTAAGGTGTTCGGCTCAGGCTCGCACGCTTCCACCCCGCAACTGGCGGTGGACCCGGTGGTGTTGGCGGCGTCGATCGTGCTGCGCCTGCAAACCATTGTCTCGCGCACCGTGGCCCCGCAGGACTTTTCCGTGGTTACTGTTGGAGCGTTGAACGCCGGCACCAAGTCCAACGTCATCCCGGATCACGCCGAGCTATTGGTAAACCTGCGCCACTATGACAACGCCGTTCGCGAAAAAGTAATGGAAGCGGTGCAGAGCGTGGTGCGCCACGAATGCGAGATTTCTCAAAGCCCTAAGCCCCCAACTTTTGAGTTTTACGACCAATTCCCCCTCACCAGCAACAACGCAGAGCTGGTGGATGCGATCAGCCCGAACTTTGAAAAAGAGTTTGAGCAGCACTTTATTGAGGCGCCGGCTGGGCAAGCAAGCGAGGACTTCTCCATTATCCCGGATGCCCTGGGCGCGCCGTATGTGTACGCGTTCGTGGGGTCTGTTGACCCCGAAGAATTCGCTCAAGGCGGACCGTTTCCGGGTAATCACTCACCCAAATACGCGCCCGCCATTGAACCAACATGCCTCACCGCAACCAGGGCGCAAATCACTGCAGCCCTGGCGGTGCTAGCCTAAGCAGTTACTCTTGCTCCTCCACGGGAGCAAGAGAGATCTTGCCGCGGTTGTCGATATCCTGGATTTCCACCTCAACCTTGTCACCAACGTTGATCACATCTTCAACCTTCTCCACGCGCTTGCCGCCGCCGAGCTTGGAGATGTGAATCAGACCGTCGCGGCCCGGCACCAGGGAGACGAAGGCGCCAAAGGCGGTGGTCTTCACCACGGTGCCCAGGAAGCGCTCACCTACCTTAGGTAGCTGTGGGTTCGCGATTGCGTTGATCTTCTCAATCGCGGCCTCGGCTGCGCTGCCGCCCATGGCGGAGATGTAGACGGTGCCGTCTTCCTCAATGGAGATGTCCGCGCCGGTTTCCTCGGTGATCTGGTTGATGGTCTTGCCCTTGGGGCCAATGACCTCGCCGATCTTGGAAACAGGAACGGTGATTGAAGTGATGCGCGGTGCGTGATCGCTCATCTCGTCAGGGCCGTCAATCACGTCCGCCATGGTGTCCAAGATGTACAGGCGGGCGTCGCGCGCCTGCTCCAACGCCTGGGCGAGCACCTCGGAGGGAATGCCGTCCAGCTTGGTGTCCAACTGCAAAGCGGTGATGAAGTCCGCGGTGCCGGCGACCTTGAAGTCCATGTCGCCAAAGGCATCCTCGGCGCCCAAGATGTCGGTGAGTGCCACGTAGCGGGTTTCGCCATCAACATCGTCAGAGACCAAGCCCATGGCGATGCCAGCCACCGGCGCCTTCAGAGGCACGCCGGCGTTGTAGAGCGAAAGTGTGGAGGCGCACACGGAACCCATGGAGGTGGAACCGTTGGAGCCCAGGGCCTCACTCACCTGGCGGATCGTGTACGGGAACTCCTCGCGCGGGGGGATCACCGGGATCAGGGCGCGCTCAGCGAGGGCGCCGTGGCCGATTTCGCGGCGCTTCGGGGAACCCACTCGGCCGGTCTCACCAGTGGAGTACGGCGGGAAGTTGTAGTGGTGGATGTAGCGCTTGGAGGTCGCAGGGGTGAGCGAGTCAATCTGCTGCTCCATCTTCAGCATGTCCAGGGTGGTCACGCCAAGGATTTGAGTCTCGCCGCGCTCGAACAGCGATGAGCCGTGCGCACGTGGGATGAGCTCCACCTCTACCGAGAGGTCGCGGACTGCGGTGGTGGTGCGACCATCAATACGGAATCCCTCGGTGAGGATCATGTGGCGCACGAGCTTTTTCATCACCGCGTTGTATGCGGCACGGATTTCCTTGGCGGCTGTGGCCTCGTCGTCGTGGCCCACCTTGTCCAGGAGATCGGCTTCCACTTGTTCCATGTAGGAGTTGGTGGCGTCGTCTCGCTCCTGCTTGGCGGGGATGGTGAGCAGCTCGCCGAGCTTCTTGGAGGCCTTCTTTTCCACGGCTGCGTACACCTTGTCGGTGTATGGCGGGAACAGGGGGAACTCCTGGGTTTCCTTTGCTGCGAGCTTGGCCAGCTCGAGCTGGGCGCGGCAGAGCACCTCGATGTATGGCTTCGCAGCTTCGAGGCCTGCGGCGACCACGGACTCGGTTGGTGCGGGCGCGCCGGAAGCGATGCGCTCCACTACGGACTCCGTTGCACCGGCTTCAACCATCATGATGGCAACGTCTTCCACGGTCTTGTTGCCAACCTGCTTGCTCACGATCCGCCCGGCAACAACCAGCTCGAACAGGGCTTGCTCATGCTGTTCGTGGGTGGGGAATGCAACCCACTGGCCTTCTGGGTGGGCGTCATCGGCGATGAGGGCAACGCGCACGCCGCCGACGGGGCCGGAGACGGGCAGACCAGAAAGCTGGGTCGCTGCCGACGCACCGTTGATGGCAACAACGTCGTACATATCCTTTGGGTCCATGGACAGTACGGTCACCACCACCTGTACCTCGTTGCGCAGGCCCTTCACAAAGGTGGGGCGCAGCGGGCGGTCGATGAGGCGGCAGGCCAGGATGGCCTCGGTGGAGGGGCGGCCTTCACGGCGGAAGAAGGAGCCTGGGATGCGGCCCGCTGCGTACATGCGTTCTTCCACGTCCACGGTCAGCGGGAAGAAGTCAAAGCCCTCGCGTGGTTGGTTGGAGGCGGTGGTGGTGGCCAGCAGCATGGTGTCATCATCCAGGTAGGTGGTCACGCTACCGCCGGCTTGGCGGGCCAACTGGCCGGTTTCAAAACGAATGGTGCGGGTACCAAAGTCACCGTTGTCAATGGTTGCGGTGGCCTCGGTGGTCCCAAATTCTTCATCCACGAAAGCCTCAAAGGAGTTCTTTGGGCGGAATCCTGCTGGCGTGTTCTTCTTCGCAGATCGGCTACTCCGGCTGGACCTGCGGTGTTCATTACTCAAGGCTGGTGTTCTCCTCTAATTCCTCTTGCCCCAGCGTCTCCCACCTTGGGAGCAAACAGCTCACAAAAAACTACTCCTGCAGCCTTGAGAAACGTGAGCTTGCTGTACGGGGCGGCGATCAAGCAATCATCGGTGTTGCTTTTGCGTTCGCTCATGTGCAAAATCGGTGCCAATTGGCTCCAAAGGGTGATCCTAGCATGAAAAAACCTCCCGTAGCTGAGAAAACAAAGCTTTGGGAGGTTGTTTTGACGCGGTGCTGCGGCGATTAGCGACGCAGACCCAGGCGCGCAATGAGGTCACGGTAGCGATCCACATTGTTATCCGCCAGGTACTTCAGCAGGCCACGACGGCGACCAACCAGCAACAGCAGACCACGACGAGAGTGGTGATCGTGCTTGTGGAACTTCAGGTGCTCGGTGAGGCTGTTGATGCGGTTCGTGAGAAGCGCAACCTGTGCCTCTGGGGAGCCGGTGTCCGTCTCGTGCAGGCCGTACTCAGCGAGGATGGCCTTCTTCTGCTCGGCGTTCAATGCCATTGGGGATTCTCCCTTATAGTATTTCAGTCCGCATGTTATCTTGGGGCCGGCGTGAGCCAGCGGTTTCACACTGCTGCGAACCACAGTGAACAAGAAACCTCAAGAACCCTAGCACGCCTTATGCTTGCGTATCAAACCCACGGGCTACTCGGCCCACGCGCTCCATGAACTCTGTAAGGAAGCGCTGCGTATCCACCGCCACCGCCACGCGGGCATTGGGGTTGGGCGCGCCGATCTTTTCCTCGTTACCAATGGTGCGCCCGCGTGTTGCGCCCTCGGTGTCCACTTTGAGGTGCATCGGCAGCAGGCGCACCAGGGTGGGGTCCACTGCCACGCCGACGGCCAGTGGATCATGCAAGCCACATCCGCCGAGGTGCGGCGCGGTGGTCTCATATGCGCGGATGTAGTAATCGGTGGCATCCGCAAGAAATTCGCCCGCTTTGGTTCCCAAGGCGCGCCACTGTTGGGTCTCCGCGGTGGTGAGCAGTGTTTGCAAGGTGACGTCGAGGCCAATCATGGTGACGTCGGCACCGTTTCGCACCATGAAGTCCGCGGCCTCGGGGTCTTGGTTGATGTTCGCCTCTGCCCAAGGGGACACGTTGCCGGGGACAGTGAGCGCGCCGCCCATGAACACGATCCGCGCATGTTGCGCGAACTCCGGGCTACGCTGCATGGCGGCGGCGATGTTGGTCATAGCGCCGGTGGGCACGATGATCAGTTCGTCGCCGTAAGTGCGCACGGATTCGATGAGGAAATCCACCGCGGATTGCGCTTCCACCGCGCGCTGAGCGTCTGGTACCTCGACCTCCCCGATGCCGTTGCGGCCGTGGATGAACTCGGAGATTTCCAGCACCTCAAAGTTGTCCTTTGCCAGCGCATGGGGTTCGCCGGCAAACACGGGGACGTCGCTGGCGCCGAAGAGCTCCAAGAGGGCGAGGTCATTGCGCACTCCGGTTTCCACGAGCACGTTGCCGTAGGTGGCGGTCACGCCGATAAGTTCCAGCTCTGGGGAGCCCAGGGCGTAGGCGAGGGCGAGGGCGTCGTCGATGCCTGTGTCCAGGTCGAGGATGATTTTGGTGGTGGCTTGCACGGTGTGTTGCTCCTATTGGTGGTGGGCGGCGCCGCCGCGGTGTGCTGGGTTGACGCCGAGGACTTCGCAGGTGACGTCGATGTCTTTGCTGATTGCCTGCAAAAGCTCGTCCAGGGAGTCGAATTTCTCCATCCCGCGCACGCGATGGACAAACTCCACCTCCACAGTGTGCCCGTAGAGGTCTGCGTGCTGGCCGATGACGTAGCTTTCCACGCTGCGGCGTTCATCGCCGAAGGTTGGGTTGTGCCCTACCGAAATGGCGGCGGGATAGTTCTGCCCGTGGAGCATGTCGCCGTCGATCGGGGCCTGGGAAATCACCCGGAACCATCCCGCGTACACGCCATCCTCCGGCAGCGCCTGGGTATCAGGGAAGTACAGGTTTGCGGTGGGGTAGCCAAGCTCACGGCCGCCGCGGCCGGCGCCGCGCACCACCTGACCGCAGATGGAGAAGTTGCGCCCGAGCGCCCAATTGGCGCGCTCCACGTTGCCTTCCAGCAGGGCCGCGCGGATCATCGAGGAGCTCAACACGGTGCCATCTTCGGCGAGTAGCTCCAACACCTGCACCTCCACGCCATAACGCTGCCCGAGTTCCCGCAGGGTCTCGGTGGTACCGGCGGCCTTGTGGCCAAAGGTGAAGTTCTCCCCCACCACCACGGTTTGGGCGTGCAGGGTGTCCATGAGCACCGTGGTGAAAAACTCCTCGGGGCTCAGCCGCGCAAGGTCCGCGGTGAAGTTCAGGGCGAGCATGTGGTCAATGCCCAGGCCTACGGCGAAATCTGCGCGCTGGCCCACCGTGCCGAGCATCGGCGGCATGTGTTGTGGGCGCAGCACCGCCAGTGGGTGCGGGTTGAAGGTGAGTAGCACGCTTGGCACCCCAAGTTCCTTTGCCCTGGTTGTGGCTGCGTGAATGAGTGTGCGGTGCCCGCGGTGTACGCCGTCAAACACTCCAATGGTGACTACCGAGGCGCTCAGGTCCTCCGTAATTTCATCAATACCATGCCAAATGTCCACGTCCACCACCCTACGACATACACTATCTACTTATGAACTCCTCCCCGCTTTCACGCTCTGGCCTCGTTATTGTGGACAAACCCGCCGGGCTGACCAGCCACGACGTAGTAGGCAAACTTCGCCGCATCTTTGGCACCAAAAAAGTGGGGCACGCGGGCACGCTCGATCCCATGGCTACCGGGGTGCTGGTGCTGGGCATCGAGCGCGGCACCAAATTCCTGGCGCACCTGGTGACCACGGAGAAGTCCTACGCCGCGACCATCCGGCTCGGGGCCGCAACGAGCACTGACGACGCCGAAGGCGAGCTTCTTTCCACGGCGGATGCCTCCGGACTCACCGATGCAGCAATAGCGGGAGCCGTAGCCCAGCTCACCGGCGACATCATGCAGGTCCCAGCGAGTGTTTCCGCGATCAAACTGGGCGGCAAACGCGCCCACGAGCTGGTCCGGGAGGGCAAGGAAGTGGCGATTCCCGCGCGCCCCGTAACCGTGCACCGCTTTGACATCCTGGCGCGGCGCACCGCGCAGCCGTGGGTGGATCTGGACGTGGAGGTGGACTGCTCCTCTGGAACTTACATTCGCTCGCTTGCCAGGGACTTGGGTGCAATGTTGGGCACTGGCGGACACCTCACCGCGCTGCGCCGCACCAGCGTGGGCGCATTTGGGCTGGACCGCGCCAAGACGCTCGAAGAGCTGCAGGAGGCCCCTGAGCTTTCCATGACCCTCGATGAAGCCCTCGCCGCGAGCTTCCCCGTGTTGAAGGTAACGCAAGCCGAGGCGGAGGCGCTGGCCATGGGCAAATGGATGGAGCCCAGGGGGCTGCGCGGGGTGCACGCCGCGGTCACCGAGGAAGGCCTGGCAGTGGCGCTGGTAAAGGAGAAGGGCAAGCGTTTGTCCACCACTTTCGTGGCCCGGCCCAGCACGCTCTAGCGCCCAAGTTCCGAGTTGGAGCACCGCTCCGAGTTAGAGCACTGCGGTGGTGGCCACGATGTAGCCATCGGCCACTTTCCACTTTCCCTCGATGAACGGCACCGGGGTGGGCCTCACGAGGAGGTAGGACACAAAGGTGCCGTCGTCGCGCAGGTCGATTTCCGCCTGCTCGAAGCCAAGCCAGCGGTGTGTGAGCGGGAACCACGCCTTGTATGTGGCTTCCTTGGCACAAAACAGCAGGCGATCCGCGCAGGTAATCCCTTTGTTTTCACGCAGGCGCTCCAACTGGGCCAACTCGGAGACGCGCGCAATCGAGCCCACTACCCCTTCCGGGAGCGGTTCAGCGCGTTCGGCATCGAGTCCCATGGAGCGCACGAGCAGACTCGGGGCGCAGACGGCGGCGCGGAAGCCGTCGGTATGGGTGAGTGATCCACTCACTGCGGCGGGCCACAGGGGCATGCCGCGCTCACCGCGCAGGATCGGGCCACCGGCGTCTCGCCCAAGTTTTGCAAGAGCTTGGTGAGCGCACCAGCGGGCGTCGCCGAATTCGGCCTTGCGTGCGTCGACAGCATGGGAAACGAGCGCTCGCTCCAGAGGATGCAGCCTGGCGAAGTTCTCCAAGTTGTGTTCCGCGGGCGGCACTTCAAGCTGCGCGAACTGTGCCGCTGGCGGGAACAGTGAGGCGTCAAGCATTGCCCACCTCCAGGATGGGCACCGGCCACTCGCGCCCTGGGAGGTTGTTGCGCCACTCCCGCGGGTAGCCCAGGGACACCTCATGATGCGCCACGCCGTCAACCACGGTGGTGCCGGGGATGTGGAGGTGGCCAAAAATCACCTGCTGCGCGTTGTAGCGCTGCGGCCAGGTGCGGGTGTGCCTGGTGCCGCACCACAGCGCGATCTCCGGGTAGTACATCTGCTGTGTTGGTTCCACCACCAACGGCCAGTGGTTCACCAAAATGGTGGGGCCGCTCACGCGGCTGAGGCGATTCACGGAGTAGGCCAAGCGGTCCCAGCACCACGCGCGGATGTCCACGAACGGGGCGATGCTGAACTCATCGGTGAGCACGACGCCGCGTTCGTGCGCCGCGCTGATGGCCTGTTCAACGGTGGATCCCGGCGGGCGGAAGGAGTAGTCGTACAACGTGAACAGGGGTACCACGGTGACGTCACCGAACACCGGGTATGGGTCTTCCGGGGTGAGAACGTCTATTCTGCGGCAGCCGTCCACGAGCAATTCGTACTTCTCGCGGCCCTTGTGGGGCTCATCCGCGCTGGCAAAAAGTTCATGGTTGCCGGGCACCCAGATCACTTTGGCGAAGCGTTTCCGCAGACGGTTGAGCACCTTGAGGATGACGTCGGTACGCTCCGCAACGTCACCTGCAACGATGAGCCAGTCGGAGGGGTCGTTCGGGGTGATGTCGTCGATCACTGCGAGGTTGCGCTTGACGGCGGCGTGGAGGTCGGACACTGCCCAAAGGGTTTGCCCCATGGTCTCGCCTCCTTCTTCGCACAGCCAAACAGCCAAACAGCCAAACAGCCAAACAGCTCTGTATAGCTTACCTAATCCCCAACGCGAGCCCAGCGCATCGATTGAAAACGCCACACCACGGCCGCCAGGCGCAGCAGGAGGAAGGCGACGATTCCCCACCACACTCCTGCCAGTCCGGTGCCGAGGAAGTACGCGAGCCAGACGCCTGGCACGATGCCGCACACCGCGCTGAGCATGGTTGCGTTGCGGAGGAACACCGCGTCGCCCGCGCCGAGCAGCACACCGTCCAGTGCGAACACCACGCCGCCGATCACGATGAGCCCCACGAGCAGCCACCAGGTCTCCCCGATCGCGCCAAGCACCTGCGTGTCCGAGGTAAACCACCGCGGCACGACCTGCGCCCCGGCGGCCAGCGCACCAGCGAGTACCAGTGAAAACGCCACGGAATAGCGCGTCACTTTCACACCGAGTGCGCGTGCCAAGGCCACGCTGCCCGACCCCAGCGCGGCACCCACCAGCGTTTGCGCGGCAATCGCCAAAGAATCCAGCACGAGCGCCAAGAAGTTCCACAGTTGCATGAGCACCTGGTGCCCGCCGAGCGCCTCCGGGCCGATCCGGCCGGCCACGGCTGCGGCGGAAAGGAAGGAAACCTGAAAACTCAGTGAACGTAGCACCAGGTCACGCCCAAGGATCAACTGCTGTTTCCACACCTTCGGCTGCGGGCGCCAGCTCCCCTTGTGAAAGCGCGCCAGCGCCGCCACGAACAGGCTGCCGGTAATTATCTCCCCGAGCAGCGTGGCCCACGCGGACCCGATGAGCCCGTAGCGGTTCACCAGCAGCACCACCGCCACCGCACCTGGCAACACGCCGGCGAGCGTAAATACCAGCGGCAGGGTGGTCTCCTGGATTCCTCGCAGCCAACCATTGCCCGCCATCGCCGCCAGCACAAACGGAATACCGAAGGCCACCACGCGCAGCCAGCTTGTGGCCTGCGCAGCAACCTCAGAGGCCCCCGCTCCCGCCAGCAGTCCGGCAAACCAAGGCGCACCCACCCACAGCAGCAGAGTCAGTGCACTGCCGACGAGCCCAGCGAGCCAGGTTGCCTGGAGTCCCTCGGCCACCGCGGCCTCCGGTTTCCCAGCGCCAAAAAGCCTTGAGGCGCGGGCCGTGGTGCCGTAGGAAAGGAACGTGAGTTGCGTGGTCACCTGCGCGTAGATCACGCTGCCGGCGCCGAGCGCGGCTAGCGCTCCTCCGCCTACCCTGCCCACCATGGCGGTGTCCAGCAGCAAGAACAGCGGCGTTGCCGCCAGCACGCCCAGCGTGGGCAGGCTTAAAGCGAGAATGGTCCACGCAGAAACCTTGCTCGCTGATTCGGGCTGGTTGTTCGGGTGGCTAACCTTTGGTTGCCGCAATGGCTTCAAACACCTCTCGAGTAATTTCCGCTGGGTTGCCCTGGGTGGTGTATCCGGCAGCGCGCACATGGCCTCCGCCGCCAAGGCTCTTGGCTACCTGCGCCACGTTGAGGCTGGATGAGCGCAGGGACACCGTCCAGAAGCCTCGGTGCAACTCCTTGAAAACCACTGCTACCTCGGCGGAGGAGGTGCCCCGGATGGCGTCGACAATCTTTTCCACCGCGGCGTAGGAGGAGTCCTTGATGATCTCGTAGTGCGCGGTTGCCACCGCAACCGGGATCCCCGCTGCGTGGCCGAGCTCGAGCTGGGAGACGACGTGGCCGATCATGCGGATCTCATCCACGGTGGAGCCGTCGAACAGTGCTGCGCTGATGGCGGCGATGTCCAGGTCAAACTCTAGGAGGCGCTGGGCGAGCTGGTGCATCTCGGGCCTGCCCCAGCGAAACCCCGCGGTGTCACTGGCCAAGCCGGCGTAGAGCGCATAAGCGATGTCATGGTCGAGGCGCACCCCGAGGTACTCAAACCACTGTGCCAGCACGGCAGTGGTGGACTCCGCGGCGGTGTCCACCAAGTTGATGGAGCCGAACAGGGGGTTTGTGGAGTGGTGATCCACCACGATCACCTCACCCTGGAAGGCTTCGATTGCCTGCTGCAGGCCACCGGTGCGAGAGGGCGAGCCGCAATCCACCACGATCACCAGATCTGCCTTGGGCAGCGCGGTGGTGCACAGGATCTCCTGGGAACCGGGGATGTGCAGCAGGGATTCCGAAAAGGGTTCCGGCTGCCCCACCAGGCCGATTGCCTGGTGCCCGAGCTGCCGCAAGGCCGCGACGGTGGCCGCTACGGAGCCGATGGCGTCGGCGTCGGGATTGAAATGCCCCACCACCGCAACGCTACCAGCCGCCTGTACCGCGGCGCTGGCAGCACCCCAGTCGAGGTGGGAGGCACTAACTTTGGTCATTCATCACTGCCTTCTGCGCTGCTCTTGTAAGGGTTCGCTTCGCCCGCTGGGGTTGCGTGCTTCTTGAGTTCGGCGAGCTCTGCATCGCGGGCGCGGGCGCGGGCGAGCAAGTCCTCCATCGCGGCGGAGGCCTCGGGCACAGTGTCCAGCTCAAAACGCAGGGTTGGGGTGAAGCGGACGCTCAATTGGTCACCGACGATCTTTCGCAGTTGGCCTTTCGCCCGGTTCAGTGCCTCCTCGGCGGCTTGGAGGTCCGGCTCGGCGTCAATGCTCTTGCCGCGGACGGTGTAGAACACGGTGGCGTCGTGAAGATCCCCGGTCACGCGGGTGTCCGTGATCGTCACGAGTTCCAGGCGACGGTCCTTGACTTCCCGCTCGATGGCCGAGGCGACGATTGTTTGGATGCGTTTTGCCATTCGTGCAGCGCGTGCATGATCAGCCATGAGTTGCTCCTTTGGAGGTGTTGGGAAGATTTCAGGGACCGCGGCCTAGGCCGCCGCCTCAACAGCACACAATTGTACTGTTTGAGTTCTGCGTTCGGTGTTCAGCAGTCTGCTGGACCCTTGGGGCACAAACAAACCCTCCCACCAGGTGCGGAACTGCGAACCGTTGCGGGAGGGCATGCGTGCGAGCGTTGGTTAGTCGCGTGGGACCTCCACCTGCTCGAATACCTCGATGATGTCGCCTACCTGAATATCTGGGTAGCTGAGCACCATACCGCACTCGTAGCCTGCGGAAACTTCGGTGACGTCGTCCTTTTCACGGCGCAGGGATTCGATCTTTGCGCTGTCGGTGACCACGTTGCCGTCGCGCAACAAACGGATCGTTGCGTTGCGGCGCACCTTGCCGGACTCCACCATACAACCTGCGATGAGACCCACTGCGGATGCCTTGAAGATCGCGCGGATTTCTGCGCGGCCGATCTCCCGCTCCTCGTAGATTGGCTTGAGCATGCCCTTGAGTGCCTGCTCCACCTCTTCCAGTGCGCGGTAGATAACCGTGTAGTAGCGGATGTCCACACCCTCGGCATTTGCTTCCTCGGTGGCCTTGCCCTCTGCGCGAACATTGAAGGCAATGATCACGGCGTCGGAAGCGGCGGCCAGGGTCACGTTGGTCTGCGTGACGGCACCAACACCACGGTCGATGATGTTGAGCTGTACCTCGTCGTCCACCTCGATCTTGAGCAGTGCCTCTTCCAGTGCTTCCACGGAACCGGCGTTGTCGCCCTTGAGGATGAGGTTGAGGGTGGAGGTTTCCTTGAGCACGGAATCCAGATCTTCCAGGGACACACGCTTGCGTGCCTTGGCGGCCAGGGCGTTGCGCTTGCGGGCGTTGCGCTGGTTTGCGATCTGACGTGCCACGCGGTCGTCTTCCACCACGAGCAGGTTGTCACCTGCTCCCGGCACACCGTTGAGGCCCTGCATCTGCACTGGGCGAGATGGGCCGGCCTCGGCAACGTCGTTACCGTGTTCGTCCACCATGCGGCGCACGCGGCCGAAGGCGTCTCCGGCGACCACGGAGTCACCCACGCGGAGGGTACCGCGCTGCACGATAACAGTTGCCACTGGGCCGCGGCCGCGGTCCAGGTGTGCTTCGATTGCCACACCCTGGGCGTCCATGTCTGGGTTCGCGCGCAGATCTAGCTCGGCGTCGGCGGTGAGCAGCACCGCTTCCAGCAGGCCATCAATGTTGATGTTCTGCTTTGCGGAGATGTCAACGAACATGGTGTCGCCGCCGTACTCTTCAGGAACCAGGCCGTACTCGGTGAGCTGGCCACGGATCTTTTCTGGGGAGGCGCCTGGCTTATCGATCTTGTTCACAGCAACCACGATTGGCACTTCCGCTGCCTTCGCGTGATTAATTGCTTCCACGGTCTGTGGCATCACGCCGTCGTCGGCAGCGACCACCAGCACGGCGATGTCCGTGGACTTTGCGCCGCGGGCACGCATGGCGGTGAAGGCCTCGTGACCTGGGGTATCCAAGAAGGTGATCTTGCGTTGATTGCCCTCAACATCCACAGACACCTGGTACGCACCGATGCCCTGGGTGATGCCGCCGGCCTCGCCGGAGCCGACGTTGGCCTTACGGATGGTATCCAAAAGGCGGGTCTTACCGTGGTCAACGTGACCCATCACGGTGACTACTGGTGGGCGCTGTGCCAGGTCTTCCTCGGTACCTTCGTCCTCACCGAACTGCAGGTCGAAGGACTCCAGGAGCTCACGGTCCTCGTCTTCTGGGGAAACGACCTGAACCTCGTAGTTCATTTCTTCACCGAGCAGCATGAGCGTTTCTTCGCTCACGGAGGCGGTTGCGGTGACCATTTCGCCGAGGTTGAACAGTGCCTGCACGAGTGCTGCTGGCTCTGCGCCGATCTTCTCGGCGAAGTCGCTCAGCGATGCGCCGCGCGCCAAACGCACGGTTGCGCCGCCGCCGTCAGGCAAACGCACGCCACCGATGACGTTTGGTGCCTGCATTGCCTCGTACTCGTTGCGCTTCTGACGCTTGGACTTGCGGCCCTTGCGTGGAGCACCACCTGGGCGGCCGAATGCACCCGCGGTGCCGCCACGACGTCCGCCGCGACCACCTGCACCGCCGCCGCGGCCACCGAAGCCACCTGGGCCGGACTGGCCACCTGGACCACCCTGACCGCCGCGGCCACGGTTGCCACCGCTGGCGCGGGTGGGCATCTGGCCTGGGTTCGGGTGGGTTGGCATCATCGCGGGAGATGGGCGACGCCCACCGCTCTGGCGCTCCGCGGAGCCACCGGCGCCGGCTGCAGCACCCTGCTGGCGGTTGCCGCCTGGGCGACCATTGCCGCCCGGACGTGGGCCGCGCTCACCAGCATTGCCGCCACCGGGGCGAGGTTGCCCACCGGCGCGCCCACCTGGGCGTGGCGCTGGGCGCTCGGAGCTACCCGTAGAGAATGGGTTGTTTGCCACACGCGGCGCGCGGGCACCAGGCTTGGGGCCTGGCTTCGCCTGCGGGCGTGGCATTGCCGCAGCACCGCCACTGGAATTGGCAGTGGCATTAGCAGATGGCGCGTTGCTGAAACCGGGCTTTGGTGCCGCTGGCTTAGGTGAAGCTGGGGTTGCCTGTGGCGCAGCGGTCTGAGCGGGATCAGACGGCTGGGCTTTCTCCCCTGCCGCAGGCTTGGGTGCCGCCGGCTTTGGCGCAGCGGGCTTAGGGGCGGCTGGCTTTGGTGCTGCTGGCGCTGAATCCTGCGTAGCAGGGGCCTTTTCGGCTGCCTTTGCCGGCTGGGCCGCTGCTGGCTTTGCCTCTGCGGCGGCTTCATTTGCGCCGTAGAATTCTTTCATCTTCTTCACCACTGGAGGTTCAATGGTGGAAGAAGCGGTTTTCACAAACTCGCCTTGTTCTTTCAGTGTGGCGAGCAGTTCCTTGCTGGTAACGCCGAGCTGTTTTGCGAGCTCGTGTACGCGTAGCTTTCCGGGCACTATTCTCCTTGTGTTGTGGAGGAAATCGAGTGACCCGGAGGGGCTAACAGTGCTCGATTTCCTACCTGATTGCCATGACGTTCATCGCTGATGCTTCATGTTGTGCTCATCAGTGTTCGGTCTTCCTTACAGGGGTAGGTTGCGCTTTCGCTCAAGTACTTTCGTACAGGACCTGCGTCTACCGGGGTAGACACCTTGAACGCGCGTTGAAACGCGCGGCGTTGCAAGGCCATTTCGAGTGCTTCTACCGATGGGGTGAGCCAGGCTCCGCGGCCAGGCGCGCGCCTGCGTGGATCAGGAACTGCAACGCATTGTCCGTCCTGGTGTTCCAGCGTGACGCGAAGCAACTGGTGATCAGGTGCTTTTGCGCGGGTGGCTATGCAGGTGCGGGTAGGTGCTGTGTGGGTAGAGGCAAGTTCACTAGCGCGCTGGCTAGCGTTCTCAGCCCTTCGTCTCACCCAGTTCTCCTCACAAACCGCACAAACAATAAGCGCCCATCTTCGGCTGGTACTCAGCCAGCACTCGGGGCCGCCCACTAGTGTACGGCAAATGCCCCGCAATGTGGGAATTGCCGCGCCCTAGCAGCCCTAGCAGCCCTAGCAGCCCTGCAACCCAAGCAGCCCTGCCCGGCTAGTCCGTCGGGGCGGCGTCGGAACGGATGTCAATCTTCCAGCCTGTCAAGCGTGCGGCGAGGCGCACATTTTGCCCCTCCTTGCCGATCGCGAGCGAAAGTTGGTATTCCGGCACTACAACGCGAGCAGTTTGCTCCTCCAGGTTCAACACCTCCACGCTGATGACCTTAGAGGGGGCCAGTGAGTTGCCAACGTAAGTCGCTGGGTCCTCGGAGAAGTCAATGATGTCAATCTTTTCCCCGCCAAGCTCCTTCATGATGTTGCTCACGCGCTGTCCACGCGGGCCAATGCAGGCCCCCTTGGCGTTGAGGCCTTTCACGGTTGCGCGCACGGCAACTTTGGAGCGGTGGCCAGCTTCGCGGGCAATGGAGACGATTTCCACGGAGCCGTCTGCCACTTCTGGCACCTCCAGCTCAAACAGCCCGCGGACCAGCTCGGGGTGAGTGCGCGAAAGGTTGATCTGCAAATTTGCACCATTTCGGTTCACGCTCACCACGTAAGACTTCACACGGTCACCATGGCGCAGCTTTTCGCCAGGCAACTGCTCTGCAGGAAGAAGCAGGCCGTCCTGGCCATCGGCCTCGGTGCCGAGGTGCACCACCACGATGCCCTTCTTCGCGGCAAAATCATCCGCCTGCACCAGGCCGGAGATCACGCGGCCTTCGTACTCCGAGTAGGCGCCGTAGGCGATTTCCGACTCCGCCTCGCGCAAGCGGCGCACAATGGCGTCACGCACCGCAGAGGCAGACTGGCGCGCAAAATTGACGGGGAGGTCGTCGTATTCGCTTTGCAGAACGCCCTCTTCGTCGTACTCAGAAACGATCACACTCACCTGGCCGCTCGCGCGGTCGATCTCCACGCGTGCCTTGCGGGTAGGCGTTGCCTCGGTTTCCTTGTACTCGTAGTAGGCGTGCAGCAGGGCTGCGGCGATGGTGCGCAGCATTTCATCCACGGCGATGCCGCGCTCGCGCTCAATGTCATACAGGGCGCCGGTATCAATATTCACTTGTGTTCCTTACTCGTGTGCATGCATGCTTTCACGTTGCAATAGCGGTCTAGCGCTCAGGCGCTGTAGCTTGTTGTTCAATTATTTCAGCTCACCGCCGGGCTCAAGCAGTAGCCGTAGTAGCCACCGCTGCCGCCTCAGCAAAGCCCATCTGCGCCACCTCAACTTCCTCAGCCGCTGGCGCAGCAAACTCAATTTCTACCACTGCCCCGGTGTGCTGCGCTACTTCCGCAACTTCTACCACCACGCGCTTCTTGTCCCGCGAAATCAGGATCACCTGGGTTTCGTCTTCAGACAACGCGCCAATGCGGGCGGTGCGCTTCTTGCCGTCCTGGTTGAGCGCCACGAGTCGGCCGCGGTTACGCCGCCAATGCCGCGAAAGCGTCAGCGGGTTGCCCACACCGAAGGTGGTGAGCTCCAGAGTGTAGCCCGCACCGAAGTTGAGCGTGCCGGCCTCCTCCAGGGAGTCGAACAGCGCGGAGGCCTCGTTGGAGATGACCTCCAGCAGGTCCAGGTCTGGCGGGGTGTCTGCGTCCACGGCCACCGAAACTAGGGACTTCTTGCCTGCCTTATTGGTTTTCACCCTTTCAATGTCTACGTTGTGGCGCAGCGCGAGGGGTTCAAGGTGGGCTAAGAGCTGTTCATTGGTTGGGAAGGCCATGCGTTCCACCCTATCGCAACGCAGACACGTTCACGTCGGTACGCTTACCCAGCGTGTATGGTGAATGGCTGTGCATCCCCGTTCCCCCATCGCCGCGGTCAGCCTGATCCTCCTGCCTCTCGGCCTCGCCGGTTGCAGCGTGCTTGACCCTCAGCCGCTGCCCGATGCCCACCTCGCGGCACTCGCAGCCACCGCACAAGCAGACCGCCCCAACGATGCGGCGGCGTTGCGCGCTGAGATGATCCGGGTGTGCGGGCACCGCGAAGACGGCAGCGTCCCCGAAAGTTGCAGCGAGCAGGCTATCGACGCCACCATCTCCTCCTCCCCGGCAGTAGAGCCAGCCGAGGCTGCAGGTCAGGTGGAAGACCTCTTCTTTGCGCTCCCCGAGCAGTCCAGGCTCCTGGTAGCGCAGATGTACACCACCTTGCCTGCGTCTTCGGACGTTGAGGTAACGCCGGAACCACCGGCTTTGGAGGGCTCCGACCAGCCACCACAGGACAAGGCTCAAGATCCTGAACAGGAATCGGACTGGGCCGCTGCCCTCCGCACCGGCCTGGAGGAGGAATACGAGCTGCTCTATGGCCTGGATGTGGCTCGGGCATTCGCGGACCCGGCAACAACCGCGCGCATCGACCGGGCGCACCACGTACACACCGAGCGTGTGGCGCAACTCCAAGAACTCTTGGCCCCAACCGGAGATGTCCCCGCAGCCCTCCCGGCGTATGCTTTTGCCCCCGCGGCCACGGTCCCCGTAGACCAAGCCACCGCTGCAATTGCTGTAGATGAGCTGCTACGCAGCACCAGCAGCACATGGGCCAACATAGCAGCGGAGGCAAAGACCGAAGCCTTTGCCTCCTACACCCTGCGGCTCAGCGCCCCCACCCCCACCGCCAGCGCCGCCGGCGGCGAGAATCTTTAGCCGCGGATCAACCGCAGGACCTCATCCTTTGCGTTTTGAGCGGCTACTTCGAGGGTTTCGCCCTCGCGGCGGCGCACCTCGATGATGCCATCTTTGAAGGAGCGGCCGAGCACCACGGTGATTGGCATGCCCAGCAGCTCGGCGTCTTTGAACTTCACGCCTGGGGATACCTTTGGGCGATCGTCAAAGAGTACTTCAACGCCCGCGGCGTCGAGTTCGGCCACGATTGCGTCACCGGCGTCGAGGGCCTCTTGGTCCTTGTTGGCCACTACAACGTGCACCTGGTACGGCGCCACGCTGAGTGGCCAGTTCAGGCCCTTTTCGTCGTGGCGCTGCTCGGCGAGCACTGCCATGAGGCGGGAGACGCCGATGCCGTAGGAACCCATTGTTGGCACGGCACGCTTGCCGTTTTCATCCAAAATTTGCACGTCCATGGCCTCGGTGTATTTGCGGCCGAGTTGGAAGATGTGGCCAACCTCAATGCCACGGGCAAGGGTGAGCACGCCTTGACCCTGCGGTGCGGGGTCGCCTTCTTTGATTTCGGCTGCCTCGATGAAGCCGTCCACCTCGAAGTCGCGCCCGGCCACCAGGCCCACCACGTGGCGTTGCTTGGCGTCTGCACCGGTGATCCACGCGGTGCCCTTGGCAACGCGTGGATCCGCAAGCACCTTCACGCCGTTGGCAATGAGGCCGCGGGGTCCCACGTAGCCCTTGACCAGGAAGGAGGAGTTCTTGAAGTCCTCGTCGCTAGCCAGCTCCACGCTGGCTGGTTCCAGTGAAGCCTCCAGGCGCTTCATATCTACCTCGCGGTCACCTGGCACCAGGATGCCGGTGAGCTCCGGCTCCTCAGCGCCTGGTTCCTGAACCTTCACCACGATGCACTTCAGGGTGTCAGAAGCCTCCACTTCGCGCCCGTCAATCTGGATGCCCTCATTTCGAGCCCATTCCACCAGGGTGGCGATGGTCTCTGAAGCTGGGGTGTCGTACTCCTTGGCTTCCGGCTGGCCCTCCAAAGGCAGTTCGGTGCCCGGCTGGGTAACCACAGCCTCCACGTTGGCCGCGTAGTCCCCTTCGGTGGCGCGAACAAAGGTGTCCTCACCGTTCTCACTCACTGCCAAAAACTCTTCGGAAGCCGAGCCGCCCATCGCACCGGAGGTGGCAGCACAGATCACGTACTCCACGCCAAGGCGGTCCAGAATCCGCTGGTACGCCTCTCGGTGGCGTAGGTAGGACTCACCCAGCCCCTCATCGGTCATGTCAAAGGAGTAGGAGTCCTTCATCACAAACTCGCGGCCACGCAGGATGCCGGCGCGTGGGCGCTCTTCATCGCGGTACTTGGTTTGAATCTGGTACAGCGTCACCGGGAAGTCCTTGTATGAGGAGTAGAGATCCTTCACCGCATTGGTGAACATTTCCTCATGAGTGGGGCCCAGCAAGTAGTCCGCGCCTTTGCGGTCCTTAAGGCGGAACAGCGCGTCACCGTACTCAGTCCAGCGGTTGGTGGCCTCGTATGGCTCGCGTGGCAGCAGGGCCGGGAACAGCAGTTCCTGGGCGCCGATGCCGTCCATTTCCTCACGGACTACAGCCTCAATTTTGCGCAGGGTTCTCAGGCCCAGTGGCAGCCAGGTGTACACACCGGGGGCGGTGCGTCGGATGTAGCCTGCTCGCACGAGCAGCTTGTGGCTTGGTACTTCTGCGTCTGCGGGGTCCTCGCGCAGTGTGCGCAAAAAGAGGGTGGAAAGGCGAGTAATCATAACTGCGCAGTTTACACACCGCGGGTGCACCGGCTCCACATGGAAGCTGTAGGAAACGGTTGGGAAAACGGTAAGGTGAACCACCATGTTGATCATCCTGCCCCCGAGTGAAACCAAGGCAGCAGGCGGCAACGGCCCCGCGTTGGATCTTGGCGCCCTCTCCTTCCCCCAGCTCACCGAAACGCGCCGGGAAATCTTGGAGGACCTGCGCGCGTTGGACGTCGGAACGGCGCTCGGTGTGCTTGGAATTTCGGAGTCGCTGCGCGGCGAGGCGGAGGCGAATCTGGAGGTGCTGAGTTCCCCCACCATGCCGGCGCTGCACAGGTTCACGGGGGTGCTTTTCGACGCCCTCAACGCCACTTCCCTCCCGCAGGAGGCATGGGGGCACCTGGCTGTGGGGGATGCGTTGTTCGGGGTGGTGATGGCGCAGGATTTGATCCCCAAGTACCGCCTCTCCGGCGGGACCAAGCTGCCAGACGCCAAGGGAAACAGCCCCACCATGAAGGCGCGTTGGGGCACGCAGATCAGCCGGGCACTCGAAGCGGTAGACGGGCTCGTGGTGGACCTGCGTTCGGGCACCTACCAGCAGCTCGGAAAACGAAAAGGTGCGGTGACGGTGCGTGTGGAAACCGAGGCTCCCGACGGCACCCGCAAGGTAGTGAGCCACTTCAACAAGCACTACAAAGGTTTGCTCGCACGCGACCTCGCGCTCGCCGCAGGAACAGGAGCAGCCACACCAGCCACAGCCGAAGATGTGGCGGAGATCGCCCGCGCAGCCGGCCACCGGATTGAGCTCGATGAGGGAAGTTCGCAGCTCACGATGGTGGTGAGCTAGGTGCCCAGTCCGGCTACCTCACCGATCACGTACACGGCCGGCGGGTGGACGTCGTGCTCGCTCATGCTGTGCGCGAGTGTTCCCAGCGTGCAGTGGTAGGAGCGCTGTTGTTCGGTGCTGCCTTCCTGGATAACCACGGCCGGGGTGTTGGGGTCCATGCCGGCATCCATAAGGGCTTGGGTGATGTGCGGGGCGTTTTTCACGCCCATGATGACCGCGAGCGTGCCGCCGGTGTGGGCGAGTGCGCGGAAGTCGTTGAGGGAGCTTGGGTGCCCCGGGGGAACGTGCCCGGAAATCACGGTGAAGCTGTGCACCACCCCACGTTGGGTGATGGGGATGCCAGCCAACGCTGGGACTGAAATTGCGCTTGTCACGCCGGGAATCACCTCGCAGGCGATGCCGCGTTTCGCGAGTGCCTGTAGCTCTTCGAACCCTCGCCCGAATACATAGGGATCGCCGCCTTTGAGCCGTGCCACTTTCTTGCCGGCGAGCGCGTGCTCGATGAGCAGCTCGTTGATTTTCTCCTGAGCCACCTGCTTGCCGTAGGGCAGCTTGGACACGTCAATGAGTTCTTTGTTGCTGGTGTCGCAAAGCTTGTCCAGTTCCACGGTGGGTCCGAGGTGGTCGCACAGAATAACCTCCGCCTCTTGCAGGCGGTGCATGCCGCGCACCGTGATGAGGTCCCAGGCGCCGGGGCCGCCGCCGATGAGTGCAACGGGGTGCGCGTGGGACTGGAGGGGGTATTGGTTGCTTGGCTCGTGCGAACTCATAGTTGCATAGCTTAGCCCTGCTGCTCGCGGATAAGCACCTTGGGGCAAGCAGGTAAGGTGGGGCCATGGTTGAGCGCAGGTTTGAGCCCCAGTTTGAGCCCACAACGTTCCAGCGTGACCTCCCCGAGTTGTGTGCCGAGGTCCGGGTGGCGCCCTTCCCCAAGCTTGAGGTGGCCGCCTTCAATGAGGACCTCGGGGCACAGCTCGGGATCAGTGCCACCGAGCTCCTGGAGGCCGTGGAAGGTGCCCAGGGTGTGGCGGTGGCATACGCAGGCCACCAGTTTGGCCAGCTTGTCCCTTCCCTAGGCGATGGCCGAGCGCTCACCCTGGGTCAATTCCCGCAGGGTCTCAACGGCCAGCCCGCGGAGGTGGGCCTGAAAGGCAGCGGCCGCACCCCGTTTTCCCGCGGCGGCGACGGATTGGCAACGCTCGGCCCCATGCTGCGCGAGTACCTCGTCTCCGAGGCCATGCACGCCCTTGGTATCCCCACCACCCGTTCCCTTGCGGTACTCACCACCGGCCAGAAGGTGCAGCGCAGGAAAGTGGAACCCGGCGCGGTGTTGGTGCGGGTGGCGGCCTCTCAGGTCCGAGTGGGCACCTTTGAGTTTGTGGCTATGCGCTCGCATGAGGTGCTCCAGCGGCTTCTAGGCCACACGTATTCCCTCCTGAGTGGTGCTCCGGGTGAAGCTTCGCATGATGTCTCCCCAGCCGAGCAGGCAGGTTTTGTGTTTGATCAGGTGGTTCGGCGTCAGGCGGCGTTGGTTGCCCAGTGGATGAAGGTGGGCTTTGTGCATGGGGTGATGAACACGGATAACGTGCAGTTGTTCGGCCAGACCATCGACTACGGCCCCTGTGCCTTCCTTGATTCCTACGATCCCGATGCGAAGTTCAGCTCCATCGACACCACGCGGCGCTACCGCTTCTCCGCGCAGCCCGAGGTGATGGCTTTCAATCTGGCGCGCTTTGCCGAATGCTTGTTGCCCTTCGCCGGCGAGCAGGTGCTGATGGAGCAGCTTGGCACGTTTCAGCAGCACTTCGATCAGGCGTACCGACGCGCCACCGCCTCCACGTTCGGCGTCTCTGACGGCGCCCTGGCCCAGGAGTTTTTGGACTTCATGCAGGCCGGCGCGTTGGATTACACGGCCACGGTGCGCGGGCTTGCCGAAGGCATCGTGCCCTCTGGGGTTGAGCAGTGGGAGCAGCGTTGGCGTTGCCTGGAACCGGACTTCGCGGCGATGCGCCGCTCCAACCCGGTGTATATCCCCCGCAACCACGTGGTGGAGGAGGTGCTCAAGGATGCCGAGCGCGGCGACTTTGCCCCCTTTGAGCAGGTGTTTGCCAAGGTGACCAACCCCTTTGAGGCGATCACCGAGGATGCGGCGTTGGACCCGCTGGCAGTGGGGCCGGGGCCGGATGCCCCAGAGATCATCACCTACTGCGGCACCTAGCGCCCCACTGGCCCTTCACCAGCTGCGTGGCAGGCCTGGACAAAGCGCCGGATCGCCTGCGGCGTGGAGGCCGGGTGGACGTGCAGGTAGCTGGCGTGCACGTTGCCCTGGATGAACCCTTCTTGCTTGTTGCTGCCGTCGAAGGCGCGCCAGCCCCACGCCGGGGCGAAGCCTTCCAAGTGTTGCGCTTCAAGTGCGGTGTGGTGGAATTCGTGGCCTAGGATGCGCTCGCCTTGTTGGTAGAGCAGGGAATCGTGCAGCGCCACTGCTTCGCGGTAGCCGAGGGTGAGCCTGCGCCCCATGGCTGCGCTGGTGGGGATGACGCCCAGCATTTCGTGGCCGTCGAGCGCCTCGAGCAGCCACAGCAGGCCCGCGCATTCCGCGTGGACCGGCATGCCTTCTGCGATGCGTGCGCGCACATGTTCCCGCAGTTGGGTGTTGGCGGCCAATTGTGCGCAGTGTTCCTCGGGGAATCCACCAGGGATGATTAGCCCAGAACATTCGGGCAGCGGTTCGCTTAGGGGGTCAAAGTCGATCACCTCGGCCCCCGCCGCGCGCAGTAGTTCCACGTGTTCTGCATAGGTGAAGGAAAATGCCGGCCCGCCGGCCATGGCAATGCGCACACTCCCCTGCGGCAGCGCATTGCCCACCTCCGCCTTGGGGTCCCAGGCGGGCACCTGCACATCACTGCGTGCGAGTGCCACCAGCGCATCCAGGTCCACGTGCTGGGAAACCATCTGCGCCATGGAGTCCACGGTGTGGGTTACCCCGCCGAGCTCTCCTGTGGTCACCAACCCAAGGTGGCGGGAGGGCACCTCGGCGTCATCCACCCTGGGGATCGCGCCGAGCACGGGAATCCCGTAAGCCTCCACGGCTTGCGTGCACACCTCGGCGTGCCGAGGTGTGCCCACCTTGTTCAAAATCACGCCGGCCACCTGCACTTGGTCGCTGTGGCTGGCAAAGCCATGCACCACGGCACCCACAGACTGGCTCATGCCGCGAACATCCACCACCAGCACCACCGGCAGCCCCAACAGCGCTGCAATTTCCGCAGTGGAGCCTTGAGCCAAGCCCACCTGGTGCTGACCTTGGGCGGGGATGCGGCCGTCGAAAAGCCCCATCACACCCTCCACAACCGCAATGTCCGCGCCCTGCGCACCGTGTGCATACATCGGCGTCATGCGTTGCGCGCCGCACATCACGGAGTCCAGGTTGCGGCCCACACCGCCGGCGGCGAGGCCGTGGTAACCAGGGTCGATGTAGTCCGGGCCCACCTTAAACGGCGCCACCTTCATGGAGGCGGAAAGCGCCCGGATTAAGCCCGTTGCAATTGTGGTTTTCCCTGACCCGGAGCTGGTTGCTGCGATCACCACACCGGGAGCAGGGGCCGGCGTGCCTACCACTCGATGCCCTTTTGCCCCTTGCGACCCTGGTCCATTGGGTGCTTGATTTTTGTCATTTCCGTGACCAGATCCGCCACCTCAATGAGTTTGGGGTCTGCGTTTCGGCCGGTAATTACCACATGCTGAGTACCGGGACGGTTGCGCAGGGTGTCCGCTACATCATCCACGTCGATCCAGCCCCACTTGATCGGGTAGGTGAATTCGTCGAGCACATAGAAGTCATGGGCCTCATCAGCCAGGCGGCGCTTAATTTCCTCCCAGCCTTCGCGGGCATCGCGGGCGTGGTCTTCCTCGGTTCCGGCTTTCTTGGACCAACTCCAGCCCTCACCCATTTTGTGCCACTCAACGGCGCCGCCCTCGCCGGTCTGTTCATGCAGCTCACCGAGGCGCTTGAACACGCTTTCCTCCCCCACGCGCCACTTGGCGGACTTCACAAACTGGAATACCCCCACGTTCATGCCCTGGTTCCAAGCGCGCATGGCCATCCCGAACGCGGCGGTGGACTTCCCCTTCCCCTCACCGGTATGCACTGCGGTGATGGGCAGCAGGCGGCGCTGCCTGGTGGTGAGCCCGTCGTTTGGGATGTTTGCCGGATCAACCTTACCTTGAGGCACGCTGCCACTACCTTCCTGTTCTACTGAAGCTCTCGCACAAATACGGTACCAGCGGCCGGCGCTAGAGCGCGCGCACCACATCGGCCACCGCGTCCGCGGAAAGCTCCTCCAAACGCACGCAAGGCGCCCCGAGCTGCACCGCAAGCTCCCGGGCAAGCCCCAGGCGGACCCTGCCCTGGGCTTCGCAGTCAATCACGACGCTGCCAAGGTCTGCTTCTCCCGCAAGTCTCCTCGCGGCCTCCCGCGCCCCTGCCATTCCGGCTCCTGCGGTGGCGCGGCCGTCGGAAAGCAGCACCATGATTCCCCTGCGGCCGGGTTCTTTGCGCGCTTGGCGGGTGAACACCTGGTGCGCCATCACCAGCCCCTCGGCAAGCGGGGTGCGCCCGCCGGTGGCTACTTCTTTCAGGCGTTTCACCGCTACGTCCACGGAGCCGGTGGGTGGGAGGATGAGTTCCGGGGCTGCGCCGCGGACGCTGATCACCGCCACTTTGTCGCGGCGCTGGTAGGCATCCTGCAGGAGGCTGAGCACCGCTCCGGTGACTGTTGCAAGGCGATCTTTCGCCGCCATGGACCCCGATGAGTCCACCACGAACACGATGAGGTTCGATTCCCGCCCTGCGCGCAGTGCCCCACGCAGATCCTGCGGTGTGAGTTGGAGCATACCCTGGTCAATCGCGGCCCCGCGTTCGGCGGCGGCGAGCACACTACCCACCAGGTGTATGCCGTGGCCCTGGGTGATGGCGCGGACGTTGGCGCCGTGGGAGGAGTAGGCCTTGGAGCGCCTACCTGGTATTCCCTGCTGGCCCATTCCCGCGCGGCGCAGCGGGCGCAGTGCGAAAGGGGGCGCCGAGCTCGGCGCGACCCCCTTGACCATCGGACTGCCCATCAGACTGCCCATCGAACTGCGTCTGGGGTGACTCCGGTGCTTGGTCTTCCCCGTTGGTTTCCGGTGCCGTCTCTGGATCGGTGTCAGAATCGGGGCCAGAATCGGGGATGTCGCGCTGCGCTTGGTCCAGGGTGTCTTCGAGCTGTTGTTGGTCAAGACCCGGCTCATCAAAGGGATCGCGGCGGCGACGGTGCGGCAGCGCGAGTTCGGCTGCCACCTTGATGTCCTGGTCCTCCACTGCGTCAGCACCGCGCCATGCGGCGTGGGCGATGGCGGTGCGGGCGATCACCAGGTCTGCACGCATGCCGTCCACGTCAAAAGCGGCGCAGATGTGTGCGATGCGCATAAGGCTGGTGTCGCTCAGCACAACCTTTTCTACCTGGGCTTTTGCCTGGCGGATCTGCTGCGCGATCTGCTCCGTTTGTTCCGCGTAGCTGTGCGCGAAGCCGTTCGGATCTGCTTCAAAGGCGAGCCTCCTGCGGATGATCTCTGCCCGCACCTGCACGTCTTTGCTGCCTGCCACGTCCACGGCCAAGCCGAAGCGGTCCAAAAGCTGCGGGCGTAGCTCGCCTTCCTCAGGGTTCATGGTGCCCACCAGCACAAAGCTCGCGGGGGTGGTGTGGGAGATGCCGTCGCGCTCCACGGTGACCTGCCCGGTGGCCGCGGCGTCCAGGAGAGCATCCACCAGGTGGTCGGCGAGCAGGTTCACCTCATCAACGTAGAGCACACCTCCGTCTGCCTGGGACAGGAGACCTGGGTTAAAGGTAGCCTTGCCGGTGGTGAGCACCGTTTCCATGTCGATACTGCCCACCACACGGTCCTCGGTCGCACCGATGGGCAGGTTCACTAGCGGTGCGCCATCCAGGAGCGCTGCGAAGGCGCGGACCGTGGTGGTTTTGGCCGTGCCCTTTTCCCCACGAATCACCACGCCCCCGATCCCTGGGGTGATGGCGTTGAGGATCAGCGCCAACTGAAGCTGATCCTGACCAACCACCGCCGGAAATGGGAACGAGGGCTTGGTGCGTGAGGCTCCGGCTGTGGGCGTACTCAACTCGGCTCAACTCCTAGGTGCATTGGATTCCTTTAAGTGGCAACAAGTGCCGAACAATGCACCCTAGGGTACTACTTCTCCAACTCGAGGGTCTTTTGGGTGTACTCCCACATTTCCTCAAACAGCTTCTTGTTGGTTGCCAACTTGATGCCGTAGGAGGGGACCATTTCCTTGATCTTGTCGCCCCACACCACCATGTGGTCACCGAAGCAACGCTCCAGGAGTTCCACCATTGCCGCTGGTGCAATGGAGGCGCCTGGGGATGCACCCAGCAGACCTGCGATGGTGCCGTCTGCAGAGTTGATGAGCGAGGTACCAAAGGCCAGTGTGGAGAAGCTTGGGCCGGCCACTGGCTGGATCGCCTGGACGCGCTGACCGGCAACGACAAGCTCCCAGTCCTCATCCTTGGCGTTTGGCATGTACTCGCGCAGGGTCTCCATGCGGGCTGCCTGGTCCTTGACCACCTCGGTGATGAGGTACTTGGTCAAGCCCATTTCCTGTACACCCACGCCGACGTAGGACAGGAGGTTCGATGGGCGGATGGACTTAAACAGGTCAAAGTAGGTGCCGGTCTTGAGGAACTTCGGAGTCCACCCAGCGTAAGGGCCGAACAGCAGGCCCTTCTTGCCGTCGATCACGCGGGTATCCAGGTGTGGCACGGACATTGGTGGAGCATCCACAGATGCCTGCCCGTACACCTTTGCCGCGTGGCGCTCAATGATCTCCTCATTGGTGCAGCGCAGCCACATGCCGGAAACCGGGAAGCCACCCCAGCCACGAATTTCTGGGATTCCGGATTTCTGCAGTAGTGGGAGTGCCATGCCGCCCGCACCCACGAACACGAACTTGGCGCGCACCACCTGGGTATCTCCGGTGTGTACGTTCTTCACGGTGATCTTCCAACGGGCGCCGTCGCGCTGGAGGTTCTTCACCTCATGGCCGTAGCGGATCTCGGTACCCTCGCGCTCAGCAGCCGCCAAGAACTGCTTGGTTTGTGCACCGTAGTTGATGTCCGTACCGGCGTCAGTCCAGGAAGCGGCAACGGGCTCGTGTGGGGAACGCCCTTCCCCCATCAGCGGCAGGAGCTTGGTGAACTCCTCTCGGTCATCGGTGTACTGCATGTTCGGGAACAGCGGGTGGTTCTCTAGAGCCTCGAAGCGCTTCTTAATGTAGGCAACCTGCTGTTCACCACGGCCAAAGGAAACGTGCGGAACCGGGTTGATCCATTCTCGTGGATTGGGAAGTACGCCTTGGTTCACCTGGTAGGACCAGAACTGGCGCGACATCTGGAACTTCTCATTCACGCCCACGGCCTTGGCAATATCAATCTTGCCGTTGACCTCTGGGGTGTAATTGAGCTCGCAAAGAGCCGAGTGGCCGGTGCCTGCGTTGTTCCATGGGGAGGAAGACTCTTCTGCGGGGGCGTCCAGGCGCTCGAAGACGATCTGCGACCAGTTTGGCTCCAGGGTACGAAGCATCGCTCCCAGGGTGGCGCTCATAATGCCGGCGCCGATGAGGGCAACATCGACCTCATCAATCACGTGCTGCGGTTTCTTGGAATCTGACATGTTCAAACTTCCTTGAATCTTCCGTTTTTTGGTTTTCCCAATGTGCTTTATGAACTGTTTACGTCAATCCGCGGAAGCTGTTCCTGCGGCAGGAGACATGAAAATCCATGGAAAGCATGGTGAAATTCATGCTACGCCGTGCCATCCTGAAAATTGCAACGGCCCACAACAATTTTGTTGATAGGTACGCTTTTTCCGAGTTTTGACCCCCATATTGGTGTAAAAACGCGCCCAAGCACCACTTTCACACCAAAACCCCACCGCCGGAAGCTCGGCAGAACCTACACAACACCTACAGAACACAGGCTGCCATGCACCCGATGGGGAGTGACGGGAAAACAAAATTCACAACGGTTCACTTTACGCCGATTTCATTTTCCCAGTACACAGAATTCACCTCCCCTCCCCCAAATACCCAGTATTCCAAGCATTCTCGCGAGCATCCCCACCCCCTACCGCCACCCCCACTTACTGAACTCTCAGGCTGAGATTCCGCACAAGGCTCTGCGCTGGTGCGGTGGACGTCGGACTGCTCCCCTGAAGCCGACTAGCATGTCCTTCATGGACCTCGCTGATCACAACCTCACCTGGAGGCCAGACATCCTGGGTGCAGATTACGCGTGCACCACCTTGGAGCTTCGCACTTCTCCGCAAGACCTTGGACCGCTCACCGAACCCAGCGCCGCCCGGGCGGTATTGGTTCGCCACCGCCCCGCGGCCCTGGATGCACCCGCGGTGCTGTGGATCCACGGCATGACGGATTACTTCTTCCACACTCACGTTGCCGAGCACCTTCACGCGCTGGGTTACGCCACCTACGGCATTGACCTGCGCCGCTGCGGCCGAGCCCACCGCGAGGGGCAATTGTGGCACTACACCGCGGACGTCGATGTGTACTTTGAGGAGCTCACCCAGGCGCTGGAAATCATCCTCGCCACCCATCCCACCGTGGTACCCATCGGACACTCCACCGGTGGTCTCATTGCTGCCCGCTGGGTGGCGTGGCTGCGCGAACATCGGCCTGAACTCCATGCACGCATTCCTTCCCTGGTGCTCAACAGCCCGTGGCTGGACATGCACGGCCCAACCCTCGGCGTGCGTGCCTCCATCCCCGTGGTGCTCTCCGTGGGCAAGCGCAACCCTGGGCGCCTGCTTCCCGTTGGAAGGTCAGAGTTTTATGGCCGCTCGCTACACAAAGACCACCAGGGCCAGTGGGAGTATGACCTCACCTTGAAGCCCCTGGGTGGGCATAAGAAGTACTTTGGCTGGCTACGCAGCGTGATCTTGGCGCAAGAGGGCATTCACCGCGGCACAGTGGATTGCGAGGTACCGGTACTCACTTTGTGCTCGGACCGCTCCATTGACTCCAAAACCACCAACAGCGCCACCCCGCACACCCACGGTGACGCCGTCTTGGACACCCTGCAAATCCGGTCCCGCAGCCCAATGCTGAGCCACAGCGTCAGCGTAGAGGCAATCCGCAACGCCGGGCACGACGTATTCCTCTCCGATCCCGAGCCGCTACGCCAAGCGTTCGCGCACCTTGACCGCTGGCTAGCAGCCACCGCCCCAGAACCCAACAACTCCCAAAAAGGACTCCCCCAATGAGCGCAGCACCGCATGCAGACAAGCACTTTGACCTCATCATTATCGGCTCCGGCTCCGGCAACTCGATCCCGGGCCCCCACAACCACCACAAGTCCATTGCGATTGTGGAGCCTGGCCGCTTCGGCGGAACCTGCCTGAACGTGGGCTGCATCCCCACAAAGATGTACGTGTACGCCGCTGAGGTTGCGCACATGGTGAAAACTGCCGGTCGCTACGGGGTGCACGCCCAATTCCAGGGTGTGGATTGGCCCTCCATCCGGGAGCGGGTGTTCGACCAGCGCATTGACCTCATCTCCTCCAGCGGCGAGGAGTACCGCCGCGGGCCAAAGACCCCAAACATTGAGGTGTTTGACGCCCCGGCGCGCTTTGTTGCGCAACGCACCATCGCCACCGGCCAGGGCGATCAGGCGATGGTCATCAGCGGGGATCAGATTGTGCTCGCGGCTGGGGCTCGCCCGCACATCCCGGAGGTCATCGCAGACTCTCAGGTGACGTACCACACCAATGAAACCATCATGCGTCTGGATGCCCTGCCGAAATCCATGACTGTCCTGGGCGGCGGCTTCGTAGCCCTGGAATTCGCGCACGTCTTTGAGGCCTTTGGCACCAAGGTTACGTTGATCAACCGCTCGGATCGCCTCATGCGCACGCTCGACGACGACATCTCCGCGCGCATCACCGAGCTCACCAGCGAAAAGATCACCACGCACCTGGGCCGGGTAGTCACCGCCGCCAGCGAGGACGAGCACGGGGTAACGGTCACGCTTGACGACGCCACCACGGTCACATCAGAAGTGCTGCTTGTGGCCACCGGCCGCATCCCAAATGGCGACCAGATGGACCTTGCATTGGGCGGCATTGAGATGCAGGGGCAAGACGTGGTGGTGGACAAGTACGGCCGCACCACTGCCCCAGGCGTGTGGGCGCTCGGCGACATCTCCTCCCCCTACAAGCTCAAGCATGTGGCAAACGCCGAAATGCGCGCAATCCGCCACAACCTTGACGTCACCGACCCCGCGGACCTCCAGGAACTCCCCCACACCTTTGTGCCCACCGGGGTGTTCACCATCCCTCCGATCGGCTTCGTGGGACTCACCGAGCGCGAGGCACGAGCCGAGGGCTTGGACATCACGGTGAAGATCCAAAACTACGGTGATGTTGCCTACGGCTGGGCAATGGAAGACACCACCGGCTTTGCCAAGATCATCGCGGATCGCAGCACCGGCAAGATTCTGGGCGCACACTACATCGGCCCAGAGGCGCCGACCTTGGTCCAGCAGATCATCACGGCAATGAACTTTGACATTGGCGCCCCGGAGTTGGCCACCAACCAATACTGGATCCACCCTGCGCTGCCCGAGGTCACGGAAAACGCCCTGTTGGGCCTCGAATTCTAATGCCGCACCACCCCTACCCTTGGCGGGCGGGCACCCTCGGGGTGTCCACCGCCACCTTCATCTGCCTAGCGGTGCTGTGCAACCAGGTGATGCGTAGCGACGCCCCCTACGCCGTCCTCCTCGCCGCGGCAGTGGCGTGCAGCGCCGGCAGTTGCCTGCTGTGGCTGCGCCGTTGGCGCTGTTATGACACTCAGCAGCTTCCCGCCCGCGTGGGCCAAGCATTGAGTGCTCTTGGCGGGCTCACAGTGCTCGTGGTGGGGATGATCCTTGCCATCGCCACCCAAAGCTCCGCCCAGGTGGTGCAGGAGACGGCGCTGCAGGCCATCACCCAGGCCATGCCTATCGCGGTGGTGTTCAGTTTTTGCGGTGGCCTGCTGTTGCTGCCCAACCGTAGCGCCGCGGCTGTGGTGGGCGTGACCGTGGCCGCTACCCTGGCGGCCACCTGGCTGGCAATCAACCGGGAGCCGAACCTCTTGATGATCGGCGTTGCCGCCACGAGCCTTGCCGGCGCCAGTGTGGCGCTGGTGGCGTCGGTACGCGCTCGGGTGTGGCTCGCCGCGGCCGCCGCGTTCCTGGTGGGGGTGCATGTTGCCGGTTACTTCGTGCTGGCGCTCGGGGTGATTAGCGCCCTGAGTTTGCGGCTGGTGGCGTGGGCGATCCTCATTGCGGCGGTGTGCGCCGCGGTCGCAGGGATTGGGACGGGAGCAACCCACCGCCTCAGCTCAAGCGAGGCTAGCGAGCAGAGCGTCTAGGTCCCAGTGCTGCTCAATGGTGTCCGCGATCAAGTCCAGTTGACGCAGGCGCTCGCCGTGGAAGCTGGCATTGGGGCTGGAGCTCGGCTCAAACCCATCAGGGGCGATCTGGCGGAGCCATTGTTTGCGGAAGGCATCGTGCTCAAGTTGCCCGTGACGGTGGGTGCCAAAGAACACCCCGCGCTGGCTGCCTTCATCACCGATCCAGGTCTGCTCTCGGTGATCTACCACCTGCCCGTGGTGTACTTCATAGGCGCCATTGCTGTGGCGGATGAGTGTTTTCTCCTCCTGGAACACAATGCGAGCATCGAAAATCCCGAGCCCCAGAACTGGCTCTGAGCTGGGCGCTTCCACACCTTGCGGGTCCACAATCTCCCGGCACATCATTTGGTAGCCGCCGCAAATGCCCAGCGTGGGCAGTGTCCGGGAGACAATCACCTGATCTAGGCCGCGGGAACGCAGCCAGGCGAGGTCGCTCACCGTTGCCTTGCTGCCGGGAAGCACCACCAGGTCCGCGTTCATCAGGTCGTTGGGATTGTCCGTCCAACGCACATGCACTCCAGGTTCGCAGGCCAATGCCTCAACGTCGGTGGCGTTGGACACCCTGGGCAGGCGCACCGCGGCAACACTCAAGCCCCGCCGCGCAACCGGCGCCATACCCGGACCCGACGGCCCCACTGTTGCCCCTACGCTGCTTTGCAGCGAGTCTTCAGCATCTACCCACAGGCCCTCGATGAACGGCAGCACCGCGAGCGTTTCCACACCGGTCCGGCGGGCGAGGTCTTCCAGCCCTGGCTGCAAAATGGAGGCATCGCCGCGGAACTTGTTCACCACAAATCCCTTGATCCGCGCTCGGTCCTCGGCCCTGACAATCTGATGCGTGCCGTAGAAATGCGCGAGCACTCCCCCGCGGTCGATGTCACCCACCAAGTACACGGGCAGGTCAGCAGCCTGGGCCAACCCAAAATTCGCGACGTCCGTCTCCCGCAGGTTGATTTCCGCAGGCGAGCCCGCGCCCTCGCAGATCACAAGGTCAAATTCCCGACGCAAACCGGCCAACGCCTCAGCAGCAACCTCGCGCAAATGCGCTCGGTGCTCAATGTAGTTCCTGGCGCTCACGTTTCCGGTGGCCTTGCCATGTACCACGAGCTGCGAGGTTCTGTCCGAACCGGGCTTAAGCAGAATTGGGTTGAATCTGGTGCTTGGCTCCAGCCCGCAGGCCAGGGCCTGCAGTGCTTGGGCGCGCCCGATTTCCCCACCATCCGGGGTCACCGCAGAGTTGTTGGACATGTTTTGCGCCTTGAACGGCGCCACCTTGACCCCGCGGCGCGCGAACGCCCGGCACAAACCTGCCACGACTACGGACTTGCCGGCGTCGGAAGTGCACCCTGCTACAAGAAACGCGTTCATCGCCTGGCCTTTGATGTTAGATGCCCTCGTCCGGGATGGTGAGGATCTCGTTGCCGTCCTCGGTGATCACGATGGTGTGCTCGAACTGCGCAGAGAAGCTGAAGTCGGTGTTTTGCACGGTCCAGCCGTCGTCCCAAATGGTGTAATCCAGGCCGCCGAGGTTGAGCATCGGCTCCACGGTCAGGGTCATGCCGGGTTCCAGGACGTCCGTGTAGATGTTGGAATCGTAGTGCAGCACCACCAGTCCGTTGTGGAAGGTGGTGCCAATGCCATGGCCGGTGAAGTCAGTGACCACGGAGTAGCCGAAGCGCTTGGCGTAGCTTTCGATCACGCGCCCGATCACGTTGATTTCACGCCCCGGCTTGGCGGCGCGAATCCCACGCATCGTAGCTTCCTTGGTGCGCTCCACCAGCAGGCGGTGCTCCTCGGAGACCGCGCCCGCGAGGAAGGTGGCGTTCGTGTCACCGTGGACGCCGTTTTTGTAGGCGGTGACGTCGATATTCACAATGTCGCCGTCCTGAATCACCGTGGTGTCCGGGATGCCATGGCACACGATCTCGTTGAGACTGGTGCACACAGACTTTGGGTAGCCGCGATACCCCAGGCAGGAAGGATAGGCACCGTGGTCGAGCATGTACTCGTGCGCGATCCGGTCCAACTCATCAGTGGTCACACCGGGGGCCACAGCGCGGCCAGCCTCAGCCAGGGCATTCGCGGCGATCTTGCTGGCTTCACGCATCGCCTCGATCGTCTCCGGGGTCTGCACGAACGGCTCCCCCATTGCCTCATGCACCACTTTTTTCCACGCGTATTCCGGCCGAGGAATGCTCTCCGGCACGGTACGAATGGGGGTTGGGGTTCCAGGAACCAAAGGCTTGCGCTTGCTGCTCTTGCTGCTTCCGCTGTGTTCAGGCATGAGCACTATGGTAGCGCTTCAGTTGCCCCCACGGCCAAGGGCGCTAATTAAGCTGGATCAGCGCCTGGGTTGGGGTTGGGGTTGGGGTTGGCCCGCAGTTCGTCCAAGCGTAGGAAGAAGCGGTCCGTGATGGCTACGGCGTGTTCGGAGCCCCCACCGAGCACCACGAGGGTGGCAAAGGCGATGTCATCCTCGCGGTATCCGGTGAACCAGGCGTGCGAGCCCTGGTTGATTTCGGCCTCACCCGTCTTGCCGCGGATCACCCCGGCTGCCTGCATGCCTCCCGCGGTGCCGCCGGGGCCGGTCACTGCCTCCATGAGGGAGCGCAACTGCTCGATGGTGCGTGGGTCCGGGGTCTTGGGGGTGGTGTTCGCCTTGGTCTCGTGGCCGGAAACCAACGTTGGAAGCGGTGTTTTCCCAGCGGCTGCAGTTGCGGAAACCAGCGCCATGCCAAAAGGAGATACCAGCACTTCACCCTGGCCGTAGCCGGCCTCAGTCTTTGCCAGCGGCGTTTCCCCTTCCGGGATCTGGCCGGTGATGGTGTTCAGCCCCGGGACCTCGTAGTCCACGCCGATCCCGAACTCGCTGCCAATCTCCTTGAGCTGTCCCAACTCCAGTTGGGTGGAAATGTCCGCAAACGTGGTGTTGCAGGAACGCGCGAAGGCCTGCTGCAAGGAGGTGTTGCCTAAAGAAAATCCGTTGTCGTTGGTGACCACGCGCCCAAAAATGTTCATCGTGCCGGGGCACGGAACAATGGATGAAGAGTCCAGACCCTGGTCTTGGATACCTGCCGCGGCGGTAATGATCTTGAACGTGGAGCCCGGAGGGTACAGGCCCTGCAGGCCAATATCGCCCTGGGCATCGGCCTTCTTTGTCTGCGCCACCGCCAAGATATCCCCGTTAGAGGGGCGGATGGCCACGAGCACCGCTTCCATCTCTGGGCGGGTGTTCACGGCCTCCTCCGCAGCGCGCTGCACGTTGTAGTCCAAGCTCACGCGCACCGCGGGCGCCACCTGTGCCGCGTGGTATTCCAGGTCATCAATCGCGGCCCCGTCTGGGGTCACGGCTGAAATGCGCCAACCGTTTTGGCCCTCCAGGTCTTCTCCCACCAGGGTGGCGATTCTCGAGGTGATGTCCGGCGCGAAGTCGGGGTTCGGGGTGACCATCGCTGCTTCTTCGTTGAACACCACCTCCGCTACCTGGGCGAACTGCTCCTGCAGCACCTGGGCCGCCTGCTGGTCCACCGTGGCAACCGAGTACCTGCCCTGTGCCTGCTCCAGATTGTCCGCAAGCTGGGCCGCATCAATCGCGGTGACGCCCTCTCGATCGGCCCGAGCCGCATTGATTGCCCCCGCGAGCTGCGTGGCAAGCTGCCGGGGATCCACCATCTTCTCGGTATCCACGAGCACGCGCGTGACTGTGCCGGGGCTCAAGATCTCCGCGCCATCGGAACTCACCACCGACGCTTTGGCCGCCGGCACCGAACGCAATTCCATGTGCTGATTCGCACCCAGTTTGGGGTGCAGGGCGCTGGGCTGCCAACGGATGAGCCACTCCCCGTTGATCCGGTTCAATGTCATCTGCGCCTGGTAGGCAAAGCTGCGCTCACGCGGAAGATCCCAAGAAAGATCGTAGGTTGCCGTAGCAATCGACTCCCTCGTTTCCACCTCACGCAGCTCAGCGCGCAGCCCCTCTGCCTGCAAGGAACCCCATGTGGTCTCCAAAAGCGACGCCACACTCGAGGCTTGATCCGTAAGCTCCGCCGCCCCCGAAAAGTCCTGCTCGGCTACTTGCTGCAGGAAAGACTCCACCACAGGCTCTACCGACGCCGGCTTGGGCGTGCAGGCAACCAAGGCGGACGCGCCGAATGCGGCCGCCAGGATCACGGCTTGGGAGGCTCTCATGCACCACAGGATAACACCCAGCTCACAGGGAACTGCGCACACAACGCCGGGCTATGCGCCTATTTGGTGACCTTTACCGTTGGGCCAGCGCCCTCTTTGATCTCGAGGCCCTGCTCCTCAGCCAGGCGCATTGCCTCCTCGATGAGGGTTTCCACGATCTGGGATTCAGGCACGGTTTTGATGACCTCACCTTTCACAAAGATCTGTCCCTTGCCATTGCCGGAGGCCACGCCGAGGTCAGCATCGCGCGCCTCACCTGGACCATTGACCACACAACCCATCACAGCCACGCGCAACGGCACATCCATGCCCTCCAGCGCGGCGGTAACTTCCTCCGCCAGGGTGTACACATCCACCTGCGCGCGGCCGCAGGATGGGCAGCTCACAATTTCCAGGCCGCGCTCACGCAGATTCAGCGACTGCAAAATCTGGTCACCTACCTTGACTTCCTCTTTGGGGTCTGCGGAGAGTGAGACGCGGATGGTATCGCCGATACCTTCTGCAAGCAGCGCTCCGAAGGCCACGGAGGACTTAATGGTGCCCTGGAAAGCGGGACCAGCCTCGGTAACGCCCAGGTGCAGCGGGTAGTCCGTCTGAGCGGCCAACTGACGGTAAGCCTCCACCATGATCACGGGGTCATTGTGCTTGACAGAAATCTTGATGTCACCAAAGCCGTGCTCCTCAAAGAGGGAAGCCTCCCACATCGCGGACTCCACCAGGGCCTCCGGGGTGGCCTTGCCGTACTTCTCCATGATGCGGCGGTCCAGCGAGCCGGCGTTCACGCCGATGCGGATTGGGATACCGGCATCACCCGCGGCCTTGGCCACCTCTTTCACGCGGCCGTCGAACTCCTTGATATTGCCGGGATTCACGCGCACTGCGGCACAGCCGGCGTCAATCGCGGCAAAGATGTATTTGGGCTGGAAGTGAATGTCCGCGATCACGGGGATGGGCGACTTCTTCGCGATCATCGGCAGCGCTTCCGCGTCCACGGTCTTAGGGCACGCCACGCGCACGATGTCACAGCCAGCGGCGGTGAGTTGCGCGATCTGCTGAAGCGTTGCGTTCACATCGTGGGTCTTGGTGGTGGTCATGGATTGCACAGACACCGGGAAGTCAGATCCCACGCCCACATTGCCCACCATGAGCTGGCGAGTCTTGCGCCGCGGGGCCAAGGTTGGAAGCGGTGCCTCTGGCATTCCCAAACCGATCTGTTGCGTCACTGTAGGAGCACTCCTGTTCAAACTCGCATACATGCGTAAGTAGGTGGCGTAATGCTGAGAGTCTATCACCCAAATAGGCGGATCGGATTGACCACGTCTGCCACGATCACGAGCACACCCACCGCCAGCAACACGCCGGCTACCGCCATGGTGAGCGGGGTGAGTTTGGTGTAATCCGCAGGCCCAGCAGGTCCCAGCCCGCGCAGGCGCCGCAGGGCGTCGCGAAGCTTCTCATAGAGCACCACCGCGATGTGCCCGCCGTCCAGCGGCGGCAATGGGATCAGGTTGAACAGCGCCAGGAACAAGTTGAGGCTTGCCAGCATGAGGAAGAACATCGGCCACATGCTGCGCTCCACGAGCTCACCACCCACGCGGGAGGCGCCGACCACACTCATCGGGCCCTGTTCATCGCGCTCACCGCCGATGATGGACTGCGCTACGCCAGGAAGCATCGCTGGGAATTGGACGAGCCCTTGGACCGTTGCCGCGGTCATGTCTTTGGCAAAGTTCAGGGTGCCGCCAACTGCGGTGAGCGCGTTGTATTCCAGGTACACGTCTTGCAGCGGGGCCTGGGTCACACCAATTGCACCAACCTGCACGGGCGCACCGGTGGCGTCGAGGCGCTCCACTTGGGCCACCTCAACGGGGATCTGCATCTGGGTGCCATTGCGCTCCACGGTGAGTTCCACCGTCTGGCCCGGTTTAGTCCACACGTAGTCTCGGAGTTCCACGAAGCTGGCAAGCGGGGTGGCGTCGGCAGCCAGAATCCGGTCCCCCACCTGGATGCCTGCTCGCTGCGCCGGACCTTGCCCCTCACAGGTGCTCAAGGTTTGTGCGTCGATCTGGCGCGCCGGTGTGCAGGCCATTTCCCCGACCACCGCTGTGGTGTCCACGTTGTTATTGGGCAGCCCCCAGGCAATTGCGGAGCCGTACAGCACCACGAGCGCTACCAGCACGTTCATCACCACACCGCCGAGCAGCACCACAATCCGCTGCCAGGCGGGCTTCTTCCACATGGCCACGGGTTCTTCTTCCGGGGTGAGCTGGTCTTGGGCGGTCATGCCCGCAATGTCACAGAACCCGCCCAGCGGGACGGCTTTCAGGCCATACTCAATGCCATTCTTGCGCCAAGAAAACACCGTGGGGCCAAAGCCTACGAAGAACCTGCGCACCTTCATCCCGCAGGCGCGCGCGGCAGAATAGTGGCCCCATTCATGCAGCCCAATGGTCAGCGCGATACCCAACGCAAACAGGGCTACGCCCAACAAATATGAAAGCAAAACGAACCATCCGAACTGGAGCTACAACACAAACTTCTCGAACTACCGGCGCAGCGCGGCAAGCAACGCATCCGCGGTGGCACGCGCACGCTGCTCGTGCTCAAGCACCTCTTCGATGCTGGACACTACACCAGCAAACTGTGAAGCCTGCTCAAGGGTCTGCTCCACCACATCCACGATCCGCGGGAAGTGAATCTGGCGCGCGAGGAATGCCTCCGCTGCCTGCTCATTTGCCGCATTGTAGACCGCAGGGAACGTTCCACCGGCTTGAGCCACCTGCCGCGCCAGGCGCACCGCGGGGAAGGCCACATCGTCCAGGGGCTCAAACTCCCAGGTGGAGGCGGTACTAAAGTCCAGCGCAGGCTGCGCGCCAGGCACGCGGTTTGGCCAATCCAGCGCCAGGGAAATCGGCAGTTTCATGGATGGCGGGGATGCTTGCGCGATGGTGCAGCCGTCGTTGAAGGTCACCATGGAATGCACGATCGACTGCGGATGGACCACCACGTCAATATCCTCAGCCGGGACATCGAACAACAGGCTCGCCTCGATGAGCTCCAGCCCCTTGTTCACGAGCGTCGCCGAGTTCAAGGTGTTCATCTGCCCCATGGACCACGTCGGGTGTGCCGCCGCTTGCTCCGGCGTGACATCCCACATCTTTTGCCGGTCCCAGCCTCGGAACGGCCCGCCGGAGGCCGTGAGAACGAACCGCGCCACCTCGCCGCGCTGCCCGGCCAGCAAACATTGCGCCATCGCCGAGTGCTCGGAATCCACCGGCACAAGCTGCCCCGAGCGCGCCGCCTGCGTGACCAGCCGACCACCTGCAACCAGGGACTCCTTGTTCGCCAGCGCCAGCGTGGCACCAGTCTCCAGTGCTGCCATGGTGGCACCAAGCCCCATAGACCCCACGAGGGCGTTGAGCACAACGTCTGCCTCAACTTCACGCACCAACGCCGCGGCATCGCGCAGCACCGCGCCCCCCAAAGCATTGCCGACGAAGCCCGCCGCCTCAGCACTCGCCACCGCCACGGCCCCGGCGGGCAGGCCCAGGGCTTGGGCTTGCTGCACAATCAGCTCCGGGTTGGCGCCGCCTGCGGCGATGCCAACCACGGTAAACGTTTCCGGATTGTCGGCGATCACCTCCAGTGCCTGGGTGCCAATGCTGCCGGTGCTGCCGAGGAGAAGGATGCGCTTGTTCACCGCTCCATTATGCGCCACGCAACCGGACCATTTGCATTCGCACGCTACCCCCGAGCGTGTACCAACTTTCGTTTGAACATTTGGCCCTTATACCCCTGAAACGCCATTGAGGTTGGCAGATGGTGAATAAAGTCACGCGCTCCAGGCGTGACCTGCTCGCTTCACGCTGCTGATTATGCAAAAATATAGGACGACTCTGAACTTGTTTTGCGCCCTCCCCGTGGCGCACGTCCTGAATGAAGGAGAACATCGTGGCCGGTTCCCACGCAATCGCACCTGAGGTCCACAATGGCGTGTCCACCCTTGACGAGCCCTCGGCTGCATGGGGCTGGCACGACATCGGACAGCACGCCATCCAGATTGCTGGTTGGATTTCCGTTGCGTTCCTGCTTGCCTACAACTTTGGCAACCACCAGGGCCACGTTGAGACCATCTACCTGTTCACCTTCGCAGCGCTGATTGCCCTTGGCCTGCTCGTGCAACTGTTCAAGCCGCAGGGCAAGCAGGTTCGCACCGTGACCGCCCACAACAAGCCAACGGGCCACAAGGAACCAGACTGGACCTACCTGCAGGCAACCGCAACCGGCCCATACGCAGAGCTTTCCGACTCCCAACTGCGCGCCCTGAACATCGAGCCCCAGCGCGTAGCACACCTGCGCAACCTCGAGGCATAACGCTTCAACATACGCTCAAAGCCGCGGCACCTGATGAGAAAAACGGTGCCGCGGCTTTTGCATTTCCTAGTGTGAAGTCCACCCCTTAACACCTCAGCACCGCGAGGTTACTGCTCCTCAGCGGCGAGCTGACCGCAAGCCGCTGCGATCTCCTGGCCCTTGGTATCGCGAACCGTGCAGGGAACGCCCTGGGCGATGACCCGGCGAACAAACTCGTCCTGCTGGGGCTTTGGCGATGCATCCCACTTGGAACCCGGGGTTGGGTTGAGCGGAATGAGGTTCACGTGGACGCGTGAGCCAAGTGCCTTGTGCAGCTTCTTGCCCAACATGTCCGCGCGCCAGCCATGGTCATTCACATCCCTGATGAGGGCGTACTCGATGCTCACTCGGCGCCCGGAGCGGTCGGCGTAGTACGCGGCGGCATCGAGCACCTCGGCCACGGACCAGCGATTGTTGACGGGCACCAGCGTGTCACGCAACTCATCATCTGGGGTATGCAGGGAAACCGCGAGGGTCACTGAGAGGTCTTCGTCGGCAAGCTTCCTGATCGCCGGCGCCAAACCCACCGTGGACACGGTGACGTTGCGCTGCGAGATACCAAAACCCTCCGGGATCGGCTGGGTGATCTGCCGGACGGCGCTGACCACGCGCTTGTAGTTGGCCAGCGGCTCCCCCATGCCCATGAACACGATGTTGGAAAGCCTGCCACCTTCCGCGGCCATGGTTGCGGAAGCCTCGCGCACCTGATCCACAATTTCCGCGGTGGAGAGGTTGCGGTCCAATCCGCCCTGGCCGGTGGCGCAGAATGGGCAGGCCATGCCGCAGCCCGCCTGGGAGGAAATACACAGCGTTGCGCGGTTGGGGTAACGCATGAGGACGGATTCCAGCAGGGTGCCGTCGTGCAGGCGCCACAGCGTTTTTTGTGTTTCGCCTTCATCCGTTTCCACCGTGCGCACCGGGGTCATCAGGGTTGGAAACAGCGCCTCCTTCACACTTTCGCGAGCGTCAGCCGGGAGGTCCGTCATGGTGCTTGGATCGGCTTCCAAACGGCCGTAGTAGTGGCGGGCAACTTGGTTCGCTCGGAATTTCGGAAGCCCCAGTTCAGCGAGGGCTTCGATGCGCGCGTTTTGGTCGAGGTCCGCGAAGTGGGTGGGCGGCATCGCCTTGCGCGGGGAGGAAAAGTTCAGGGTGACGGGAGTAGCCATAATATCTGTATCTTTTCACGTTTTGGCCAAAATAGGCCACAATGGTTGCTATGACAAACAATCAGAACGCTGATTTTGCAGACCAGACCCACCCAGACTTCCAGGCCTCAACCGTTCCGGCAGTCCAGGAGCCTGCCGTTCCCGCTGCTTCAACCGAGCCGAAAGTGAAGTCCAGTTTTGCCGGCGGCACGTGGGTTGCCCTGATTGTGGGCGCACTGCTGCTCATCGCTTTGCTGGTGTTCATTTTGCAGAACCAGCAGCAGGTGGAACTCACCATGTTTGCCTGGGCCTTTACAGTTCCAGCCGGTGTGGGTTTCTTGCTCGCCGCGATTTTGGGCGCGCTCATCATGGCGATGGTGGGCATTGTGCGCATGTACCAGTTGCGCCGCCAGATTAAGAAGGCGAACAAGCGCTAGAGGTTCATCGCTAGAGGTTCATCGCTAGAGGTTCATCACTGAGCTGAGCAGCAGCCAGGTCACCATCGCGGCGGGCAGCATGCCGTCGAGGCGGTCCATGAGGCCGCCGTGGCCTGGCAAGATGCTGGACATATCCTTGATGCCAAGCTCACGCTTGAATTGGGATTCCACGAGGTCGCCCAATGTTGCGCACACCACGAGGCACAGCCCGAGCAGCGCGCCGATCCACCAGTGGATTCCCAGCAGGAAAGTCACGGCGATCGAGCCGGTAAGCATGCCAAAAAAGACGCTGCCGGCGAAGCCTTCCCAGCTCTTTTTGGGGCTCACAGCGGGCGCCATAGGGCGCTTGCCAAACATCACCCCTGTGATATAGCCACCCGTATCTGAGGCGATCACGCACAGCATGAAGGTGATGATAAACATTGCCGGCGAGGCAGATTCCGTTTCCAGCCGGGAGAGCATGGCGGCAAAGCTGCCGAACAGGGGGATCCAAGTGAGCACGAAGATGCTCACCGCGGTGTCTCGCAGGTAGTTCTTCGGCGGAGTGTTCCGCCCGTGGTGGAACAGCCTGCCGAACATGGTCACGAGCACCGCAACCACATACGCCGAAACCAGGCCTTTGGTCTGGAAGGGCCAGCTCATCCACAGCATTGCTTGGCCTGCGATGATGAGCAGCCAGCGCTGCACCAGGTAACCCTTTTCATTGAGCCTGGCGTGTACTTCCCAGGTGGCTACCGCGATTGCGCAGGCGACGATCAGGTACCAGCCGATGGGAAGGGTGAACACGGCGAGCAACACCAGTGCGCCGAGAATCAGACCTGTGGTGATTGCAGCTTTGAGGTCACGGCCAGCACTATTGCGTGGTTTCGGTAAGTGGTGGCTCTTTTGGTGCTGCTCCATGTGAGGGGCTCCTTGTGGACAACGTAATTGCAGGGCACCTGCTTCCAGCTCGCGGGTGCCCTGATACAGCGATGTGTGAGGAAGGTGTGGGTTACACCTCCATCAATTCGCCTTCCTTCTTGGAGACGACCTCATCGACCATCGCAACGTACTTCGCGGTGACCTTGTCCAGTTCCTTTTCGGCTGCCTGCACCTCGTCCTCACCGGCGTCGCCGTCCTTTTGGATCTTCTTCAGGCCTTCCATGCCCTTGCGGCGCACGTTGCGGATGGCGATCTTGCCTTCCTCGCCCTTCGCCTTGGCAACCTTCACCAGTTCCTTGCGGCGCTCTTCGGTGAGCTGCGGGATGGTGACGCGCAGCACCTGGCCATCGTTGGTGGGGTTCACGCCGAGGTCGGAATTGCGAATGGCGTTTTCAATTTCGCCCATCATGGATTGCTCGTAGGGCTTGATGAGCAACATGCGCGCCTCTGGCACGGAGATGGTTGCCATCTGGGTGATGGGAGTTGGCACACCGTAGTAGTCAGCGATCACGCCGTTGAACATGGCGGGGTTGGCTCGTCCGGTACGAATGTTCACCAGTTCCTCGCGGGTGCGTTCCACGGAGGTGTTCATGTGGTCTTCGGACTCGAGCAGGATCTCGTCAATCACAGCAGGCTACTTTCTGATCTCAGTGTTTTCAGGGTGATTTTGGGGTGGTATTAGGGTATCAGGATTGCACAAGGGTTCCGATACGCTCACCGGCAACCGCGCGGGCAATATTGCCTTCGGTGAGCAGATTGAACACCAGGATTGGCATGGAGTTGTCCATGCAGAGGCTGAACGCGGTGGCGTCGGCAACCTTGAGGCCGCGCTCGATAACCTCCCGCGGGGTGATCTCTGCAAACAGCTCGGCGTCTGGATTGGTGCGTGGATCATCGGAGTACACACCGTCCACGGCCTTCGCCATGAGCAGCACCTCGCAATCAATTTCTAACGCGCGCTGCGCTGCGGTGGTGTCGGTGGAGAAGTACGGCATGCCCATACCGGCACCAAAGATAACGACGCGGCCCTTTTCCAGGTGACGCTTTGCCCGAAGCGGCAGATATGGTTCCGCAACCTGCGCCATGTTGATCGCGGTTTGCACGCGGGAATCAATGCCTTCCTGCTCCAGGAAGTCTTGGAGTGCCAGGCAGTTCATCACTGTGCCGAGCATGCCCATGTAGTCCGAACGATTGCGATCCAGGCCACGTTGTTGAAGCTGGGCGCCGCGGAAGAAGTTGCCGCCACCGATCACCACTGCGATCTCCGCTCCTGTGCGCGCCACGGAGGCAATTTGGCGAGCCACGTTTTGCACCACGTCTGGGTCAATGCCAACGGATCCACCGCCGAACATTTCACCTCCGAGCTTGAGCATCACTCGTTTGTATGCGGTGCGTGCCATTATGGTGTTCCTTCCTCGGTATGAAGACCGTACATATCCGGTGTGCCGCGGTAACTCGCTGATAATTCTGTACTCATCAAGTGCCTGTGCCGGTTCCGCCTGTACCGCTTTTGTGGCGCGGCACAATCCCTGCCATTCTACCGCACCGCGCTCACACACTTTGCATGTGCCCCGCCGGGTCCGGCTAGAAGGCATACAAAAAGGCGCCCAGGGTGTACATTCCCTTGGGCGCCTTGTGAGCCAAGCACGGTATTAGTGCTGGCCAACCTCGAAGCGGGAGAAGCCGGTGATGGTGATGCCGGCCTCGTCAGCGAGCTGCTTGACGGTCTTCTTGGAGTCTGCAACGGATGCCTGCTCGAGGAGCACAACGTCCTTGTAGAAGCCCTGGAGACGGCCTTCCACGATCTTGGGGATAGCCTGCTCTGGCTTGCCCTCTTCGCGGGTGATCTGCTCTGCGATCTCGCGCTCCTTGGCAACGATCTCTGCAGGAACGTCCTCGCGGGTCAGGTATGCAGCCTTGAGTGCGGCAACCTGCATAGCGGCAGCGTGTGCTGCAGCCTCAGCGGCTTCACCGGTGCCGGTGTATGCAACGAGCACGCCCACTGCTGGTGGCAGGTCGGCGGAGCGCTGGTGCAGGTACACGGAGAGGTTCTCACCCTCCAGGGTCACTGCGCGGCGCAGCTCGAGCTTCTCACCGATCTTGGCGGAGAGCTCCTGGATTGCCTCAGCGGCTGGCTTGCCGTCAACGTCAGCAGCGGCGAGCTCCTCAGCGGAGTTGGCCTTCACAGCAGCGGCTGCGTCGGCAACCTTCTGTGCGAAGTCCTTGAACTCTGCATTCTTTGCCACGAAGTCGGTCTCGGAGTTGATCTCCACCATGGTGTTGCCGGAAACGGCAATCAGACCCTCGGTTGCGTTGCGCTCTGCGCGCTTGCCCACGTCCTTGGCACCCTTGATGCGCAGTACCTCAACGGCCTTGTCAAAGTCGCCGCCGGTCTCCTCGAGAGCCTTCTTGCAGTCGAGCATGCCGGAGCCGGTGACTTCGCGCAGCTTCTTGACGTCTGCAGCGGTGTAGTTCGCCATGTTGATCCTTAAAATCTAGTGTTGGTTCGTTGCGTGATGCTTCGAGAGCAGTTTAAGCCTGCTCTGCAGGTGCCTCAACCTTTGCGGCAACCTCAGCATTCTCAGCGGCTTCCTCTGCAGGAGCCTCAACCTTGGCTGCTACCTCAGCGGTCTCCTTGTTGGCGTCGCCAGCAGCTTCCTTCGCAGCGGCGAGTGCACGCTCTTCGCGGGCCTTCTTGCCCTCGATGACTGCGGAGGAGATCACGCGGGTGAGCACGTCGATGGAGCGGATTGCGTCATCGTTGCCTGGAACTGGGAAGTTCACAACGTCTGGGTCGCAGTTGGTGTCCAGGATGGCAACCACTGGGATGTTCAGCTTGTGCGCCTCAGCAACAGCGATGTGCTCCTTGTTGGTGTCCACGATCCACAGAGCGGAAGGAACCTTGCTCATCTCGGAGATGCCGCCGAGAACGCGCTCGAGCTTGGTGCGCTCGCGGTTGAGCAGGAGGATTTCCTTCTTGGTGCGGCCTTCATAGCCGTTCTCTGCTTCCTCCATTGCCTGGAGTTCCTTCAGGCGGTGCAGACGCTTGGAAACGGTCTGGAAGTTGGTGAGCATGCCGCCGAGCCAACGGTGGTTCACGTAAGGCATGCCAACGCGCTGAGCTTCGGTTGCAACTGCTTCCTGAGCCTGCTTCTTGGTGCCAACGTAGAGGATGGAGCCGCCGTGAGCAACGGTCTCCTTAACGAACTCGTATGCCTCATCGATGTAGGTCAGGGTCTGCTGAAGATCGATGATGTAGATGCCGTTGCGGTCGGTCAAGATGAAACGACGCATCTTTGGGTTCCAACGGCGGGTCTGGTGGCCAAAGTGCACACCAGAGTCGAGAAGCTCGCGCATGGTAACAACTGCCATGAGGTGCTCCCTTTCTGTACTTGTAGTTTCGGTTGATGTTCATGCCCAGGTTTTCCCTGTGCCCTAGCTGCCGCATATCTTGGCAAAACACCCGCATGGTGCCACCTTTCAAGCAAGGTGACGCGGGACCATGTCTTGCACCAAGTGCCTTCAAAAACCCAAGCTAGACCGAGGTTTTTGCAAAGGCGATGCGACCGCGCGAAGTCAGCACCTCACATGCACCGCGCATGCAACACGCGCATGGAGCCACTGCCAGCGAAAAATGCTATCACAAAGCCGCCCCCAAAACCGAATCCAAAACTCGGTGCGAGCTGGCATGAAGCGGGCAGGGAACCGACGCCACCTTCTCCGCAGTCTAAGCAAGTATGAACACTGCTCTCCCCCGGCGCCCCGCACGCCTGCTCCTTGTGTTGCTATGCATCATCCTCACCCTCCTCATCTCAATTCCCGCCGCGCGGGCCTACGTTCATCCAATCTCCACCAGCGAGCGGGTGCATGGGGTGTTGAGGGCGTACGACGCCCCCACGCCGAACTGGCTTCCGGGGCACAGGGGCGTGGACTTGCAGGCCGCGGTTGGGGCGCCGATTTTTGCCGCTCAGGAGGGCGTGGTCGCGTTCGCTGGTGTTGTGGCCGGCACGCCAGTTGTATCCATTGACCACCCTGATGGGCTTCGCACCACCTACCAACCGGTGCACTCACGTGTGGCCGCCGGAGAGGAAGTAACGCAAGGCCAGCTCATTGGCACATTGGGGCACTCCACCGATGGCTACCCTGGGCTGCATTGGGGCGTGCGAGACGGCCCCGATTCCTACCGCAATCCATTGGGGTTGCTGAAACCCCCGATCATCCGCCTCAAACCACTGCACACATAACGCTGCCACAGACCTACGCGCGCGGATGTGCCTGCTTGTATGCCTCCGTAAGTCCGGCGATGCTCACATGCGTGTATATCTGCGTGGTTTGCAACGAGGAGTGCCCGAGCAGTTCCTGAACCACACGCAGGTCCGCTCCCCCGTCGAGCATGTGGGTGGCCGCACTGTGGCGCAGCCCGTGCGGACCGAGCGTTTCGACGCCGTGCAGGTCCCCTGCTTCCGCAACAATCTTGCGGACTTGCCGCGGTCCGATGCGGCCACCGCGCACCCCGCGGAACACAGGCTCCTCCGTTGCTGCGGCAACAGGGCTCGATCGGAGCAGGGCTTGAAGAGCGCGCGCAGCAGGTTCGCCGAAAGGAACAACCCGCTGTTTATTGCCCTTGCCACGCACCCGCACGGTATTGCGCTTGAGGTCCAGGTCAGCAGCGTTAATGCCACAGAGCTCAGAAACACGGATGCCTGTTGCATACAAGAGTTCAAGAATTGCCCGATCCCGGACAAAGGTTTCCTCAGTGCGTGAAGCTGGGGAATCGATCACCTCAGCCATCTGGCTTTGCGCCACCACCTTTGGCAGCGGCCTTCCCACCTTGGGTGCCGCCAGGCGCGCGGCCGGGTTTGCATTCAGGTAACCCTGCGCCACCAACCAGGCGCCGAACCCTTTTGCCGCAGCGATCCTGCGGGCCATCGTGGTGCGCGCCGCCCCGGCGCGCACTTGCTCGCCCAGCCATGCGCGAAGATTGCCCAGCTCGAATTCGCCGAGGGTGGGATAGTCCTGAGCGAAGAGCTGCAGATCCGATGAGTAGGAGCGAATGGTGGCCTCGGAGCGGCCAAGCACGAGCCTTAGGTGCTCGGCGTAGTCTGCGATCAGTTCCTCCGTGCGCGCCAAAGGCGAGCCGCACACTGTGCGGCCCGCCTTTGCGTCTAACTCACCCATAGTGCACACCCTAGTATGTGTGGAGTACCTGTGGTGAAGCGCGGCTCCAGCCCGAACCGCTGTGCTTACCGAAAGCCACTCTACTAAGGCTTGCCTCACCTACTTTAGGTGGCTGGGTGGCAATGGCGCAACGCCAGCGCGCAATCTGTCAGCTCCGGCTCCTGAGCCAATTACTTCGATCCCGCCGCACCAGGCCCTCCCGCTCGAGGTGAAGCAGGATTTTCACGCACAATCCCACCGGAAGCCCAGCTTCTTTTGCGATCACATCCGTGGGCAATGGGGTGTAATCCACAGAGTCAAACACCCGTAATTCCCGGTAGTTGAGCTTTTGAGTAGCGGTAGGTGCGAGGTCCAGCTCCAATTGCGCGGCTTTAGGACCAGCACTTTCACCCTGTTGCCCCACTCCCATGTGCCCAATCAGCTCATTGACGTGCTCAGCGTTGCTCACTAGGTGCGCCTCCCCGGCCCGGATTCTTTCATGGACCCCCAGCGAGTTGGGGACGTCGATAGGCCCCGGCACCCCCATTGCCTGCCGCCCCAGCGCCGCCGCCCAGCTCAGTGTGTTCAGCGCCCCGGACCGATACGGCGCCTCGGTGACCACCACTCCTTGGCTCAGGGCCGCGACCAGGCGATTTCTTGCCAAGAAGCGGTGCCTGTGTGGCGTTGCTCCCGGAGGATACTCGGAGATCACCGCGCCTTGTTCCACCACCTTCTTAAACAACCCCGCGTTTGCAGCCGGATAGGCGGCGTCCACGCCTCGGGCGAGCAGCACCGCGGTGATACCTTGAGCGTCGAGCGCTGCTTGGTGTGCGTGGGTGTCCACCCCCAGCGCGCCGCCGGAAATGATCGCATATCCCTGCTGAGCCAAGCCAGTGGCGAGGGTTCGGGTGGCCCGAGCCCCGTAGCTGCTCACCGCGCGGGTCCCCACGATGGCTACGGCTTTTGCCGCGATCACATCCAGTTTCATCCCCCGCACCCACAAGCAGTGGGGCTCCACCGCCTCGGCCTCGTAACGGGAGATGTGCTGAAAGTCGTTGAGCTCGGCGTATGCGAATCCTTGGGCAAATTGAAACGTGGGCCACTCTGGGGATTCCACCGTGACGAGTCTTCCGCCGAGCTTCTCCATGAGCGCAAGGTCTTCCTTAGCGCGGTTTTCCTGGTATCTACTACGGGTCAAGTGCAGGATCTCCCCGAGCCAGGGCTCGCGGTGCTGGATACCGTGGGCGATCTTTTCCACGTCCTCGCCCTGCTGCAGCAACGCCTGCAGGTGCCGGCTTGGCCCTTCAAACACCCGGGCAAGGTACGCCCAGGCCAACATCCGGGAATCCTTTGTTGAGGGAGTGTTAGGCATGTTCACGCAGCTCCAATGCCCTCGCTACCTCATCGAGCCCCGGGCGCTTTGCAGACTCCAGATCAGCGATTGTCCACGCCACCTTCAACGCACGATCCACGCCACGTTGGGTCACAATGCCTTCCTCAAGGTAGCTCTGCAGCAGTGCCATCCCCGCCTCATCAGCCGGGAACTGCCTGCGCAGCACATGGGGGTCCATGTGCGCATTGGGCACGCCGAATCGTCGGAGCATCCGCCCCCTTGCCGCAGCCACCCTACTGGCGATCTGCGCGCTGGAAACCGGGGTCAGCTCCCGCACCTGCTGCCCCTTGGAATAGGTGCGTACAAACAAATCCAAACGATCGCGCAATGGACCAGAGACATTGCGCAAATACCGTGCCCGGTGCACAGCACTACACCGGCAATCCTGGGGCTCCTCCGCACCACATCTACACGGATTCGCCGCCAAAATCAGTTGAAAGCGAGCCGGGAAACGCAACTCTGTGTGGTTGCGCACCATCCGGACCTGCCCCTCCTCCAGCGGCACCCGCAAGCTATCCAAGACGCTCGCGGCCATCTCACTGACCTCGTCCAAGAACAGCACACCGTGGTGCGCCAAACTCACCGCGCCGGGCAACGGCCTTCCGGAGCCGCCGCCAAGCAGGCCGGCAACGCTTACCCCGTGGTGCGGGGCTACGATCGGCACTCCAGCCACTGGCGGCTGCCCAAGCACGGACCGGATTGCCTGCACCTCCAGCCTTTGAGCGTTATCCAGCTCCGTCATGATGCTGGGCATCCGCATGGCGATCATGGATTTACCACTTCCAGGTGGACCGACGATGAACATGTTGTGGCCACCTGCGGCTGCCACCTCCGCGGCCCACTTCGCTTCGGGCTGGCCCACAACGTCGGCCATGTCCGCCATGTCCGCCATATCGGATTCGTTGGCCGCCGCCGGGTGGGCGTCGGAACGCTCCCCCGCACCAGATTCCTGCGCCGTTTTCAGCAGCGGGATACCCTGCAGCCACTGCCACACATGATCCGCCTGCTGCGCCAGGTACACCTCAACACCTTCTACTTGCAGGGCCTCGCTGAGGTTTGCGTGCGGCACCACGGCCTGGGTGATGCCATGTTCCCGCGCCATGAGTAGGGCAGGCAGCACACCCGGCACGCCCAGTACCTCACCTTTCAGGCTCACTTCACCCATGATGAGGACATCGCCGCGTTGGCGGGGCTGGCCTGCGGTGAGGATTGCCATCATCATTGCGAGGTCAAAGTGGGAGCCGTGCTTGCGCAAGCTGGCGGGCGAAAGCCCCACCACAACCTTGGTTTTCGGCCATTGCAGACCTAAGTTGCTGGCGGCTGTTTTCATTCGGTCTCGGGCTTCGGCGATGGAGGCGTCGGCGAGGCCCACGATGTATGTTCCGGGAAGCCCCTGCCCCACGTTTGCCTCAACCTGGACGAGCTGCGCCTCTACTCCTACGAGTGCCGCGCTGAAGGTGGTTGCCATCGCCATCATTCAACCCCCTGGTAGTAATCCACTTTGAGGTCCTGATGCCGGCCCATTTGGATGATCAAGGCGTCAAAGCGAATTGATTGGCAGGGGTTTTCCTTCAGCCACAGTGCCGCGGCTTTGCGCAGCCGGTGCATCTTGGCGCGGGTGATCGATTCCACGGACCCAAATGCTGTGGTTGAGCGCGTTTTGACCTCCACGAAGACCGTGTTGCCCTGAGGGTCGGAGGTGATGATGTCAATCTCGCCCACCGGGTAGCGCACATTCCGGGCCAGGAGCGTGTGCCCGCGCGCCGCGAGCCAGCGTGCAGCGATGTTCTCCCCCTTTTTCCCCAATACGTCCCGCTGGTGCTGATCGAGCTGGGCCTTTCCTTGTTGCATTGTTTCCCCCTTGAGTGTTGATAAAAGTTGAGGTGAAAACCTCTCAACACTATTGGTCTGTTTTCACCCCCCTTTTGGTTCCCTCACACCCCCAACCCCCTTGCCACACCTCCTTGCCGCGCCGGAGCTTTTCCCCCTCGCTGGTGTTTTCTTTGCCACCGGCACCAGCATCAAGCCCCACGGCTATCTTGCTTGGCTTCATTTTTACCCCACCCCAGCCCACTCAGCCGCTACTGCTCAGGCACAATGAAGTCTGGCTTATCCAGCTCTTCGATGTTCACATCCTTGTAGGTAATCACGCGCACATAGCGCACAAAGCGCGCTGAGCGGTACATGTCCCATACCCAAGCATCCGACATACGGACTTCGTAGTACACCTCCGGGCCCTGGGTGTGCGGGATCACCTCTACGGCGTTGGCCAGGTAGAAGCGGCGCTCGGTCTCCACAACGTAGGAAAATTGGCTGACGACGTCGCGGTATTCGCGGTAGAGGCTCAGCTCAACTTCGGCCTCGTAGTTGTCGAGTTCTTCAGCGCTCATATTGTTCCCTTGTGTCTAGCGTGTGTGTCTAGCGTGCACCCTCGAGTTTGAGTGCGCGGGCGATGTTGGCATAACTATAACGATGTTCATCCGTTGCCCCGTTGAGGCGCACCGCATCCATGTGTGCCTTTGTGCCATATCCCTTGTGGAGCGCGAACCCATACTCCGGATATTGCGCATCCAGTGAGCTCATGAGGGTATCACGGGCATGTTTGGCCAACACGCTCGCAGCGGCGATGCAGCGGGCAGTTGCATCCCCGCCGATCACCGGCAAGTACGGCATGGGCATGCCAGGGACTTTCAGTGCGTCGGTGAGCACATACCGCGGTTGCACACCCAACCTGGCCACAGCGCGGCGCATCCCCTCCACGTTCGCGTGTTGCACACCAAAGCGATCGATCTCCCGCGCAGGCACATGCACCAGTGACCACGCCAGGCTGTGCCGCTGAATCAGTGGAAATAATTTGGCCCGGGTGGCCTCCGTGAGCTGCTTGGAATCGTTAAGCCCCTCCAGTGCGGGAATGATCCGCTCCGGCAAGATGCAGGCTGCAATGGTCATGGGCCCCGCGCAGGCGCCTCGCCCGGCTTCGTCCACACCTGCCACCGGCCCCAAGCCGTGCTTGTGCAGCGCAACTTCCATTGTGCGCAACTGGCGGAGGCGGCGCACGGCTAGCTGATCGTCCCGATCCGGGTCAGCGGGAAGAGGATGAACGACGCCTTGCCCTTGATGTTTTCCACCGGGATGGTTCCCTGGAACTCGTCGCCGATGTGGAAGCGGGAGTCCGCGGAATTCGTGCGGTTATCCCCCATCACGAACACGTTGCCCTCTGGCACGGTAATCGGCCCGAAGTAGTCCCCGCCGCACTCTGGCACCGCAGGGGTGTATTCGGGCGGGTTGAGGGTGTAGGAACTGTCAATCACGGTGCCGTCGACAGTGATTCCCTCATCCCCCGGCAAGCATTGAATTGTTTGCCCACCCGTGGCAACGATGCGCTTGACCAAGTCATTCTCATCGGGTGCGACCACGCCGACAAAGCTCCCCACGTTTTGGATGCCTCGGATCACCGGGTTCTGGCTGCGCTGTGAAACAAAGGCGGTGTTCCAAGACTCGGTACCTTTGAACACCACTACGTCGCCCTGCGCGGGCTCATCAAAGTAGTAGCTGACCTTCTCCACAAAGATGCGGTCGCCGGTGCATCCCGTACAGCCATGCAGCGTGGGCTCCATGGACTGAGAGGGAATCATGTAGACCCTGCCGATGAACGTCTGCATCGCGATAATCAACGCCATCGTGCAGAGGATCACCAGCGGGATCTCGAAGTACCACGGCAGTGGCTTCTTTTCTTTGGCGGTGCGGCGCACACGCCCGTGTTCTTGGTCGCTCACGAGCATCGAGCTTACTGCACCGCGCGTACCGACGCCCCCAAGGCAGGCCGCAGCTCACTCATTGCTTGGGGGTGCGGGTGCTTGCGGCAACTCCATAACGCCAGGTGAGGTAGCCGCCATCAAGGTTGGCTGCATCAATGCCATAGCCACGCAGCAGGCTCGCCGCAATGTGGCCGCGCAAACCCACCTGGCAGTGCACCACAACGTCCTTCCCTTTCAGCTCCTGCCAGCGTTGGCGCAGGTCATCGAGGGAATAGTTCACTGCCCCAGGGATGGAACCGGCGGCATGCTCACCTGGGGTGCGCACGTCCACCAAGATTGCACCCTTTGAGATGGCGCGATCGAGTTCATGCCACTGAATCGTGCGTTCGCCGTGTACGGCGTTGTCGTTGATAAAGCCCACCATATTGATTGGGTCTTTCGCGGAGCCAAACTGTGGGGCGTAGGCGAGTTCCAGATCGGCAAGTCCGCTCGCCTTCATACCTGCGCGCATGGCCACCGCGAGGACGTCGATACGCTTGTCCACGCCCTCCTTGCCAATCACCTGCGCACCAAGCAGGGTGTCCGTGTCCACGTCCACGATTACCTTGATGTGAAGCTGGCTCGCACCTGGGTAGTAGCCGGCGTGGTTGGTGGGGTGCAGGTGGATCACGCGCACATTCTTGCCAGCCGCCCGTGCACGGCGTTCGTTCCAGCCAACACTCGCGGCCGCCATCCCGAACAGTCCGATGATCGCGGTACCCAGCACAGGGCTCGAGGCCACAAACTTGCCAGCGATCACATCCGCGACGAGGCGCCCATGGCGGTTGGCGGTCTGCGCAAGCGGCACAAGCACCTCTTCCCCGCTGATCGCATCGCGTTTCGCGGCAGCGTCCCCGAGGGCATAAATGGTGGGGTCGCTGGTGCGTTGCTGCTCATCCACCAAAATCGCGCCTTCGGGGCTGAGTTCTAGGCCAGCGTTGCGCGCCAGCTCGGAGTTCGGGATCACGCCGGCTGCGGAAATTACCAGGTCCGCGGCAAGGCGGGTGCCGTCGGAAAGCAGCACCTCATCCGGAGTGATCTCCTGAGCCCTGGCACCCACGAGCACTTTTACGCCATGCTTTTCGATGTGTTGGGTGAGCACCTCGGCCATTTCGGGGTCGAGGCCACCCATGATGTGCGGCGCGGCCTGGACTACCGTTTTGCGAACGCCGAGGTGAGTGAAGTTTTCCGCGAGTTCGAGGCCAATGAAGCCCCCGCCCAGGATCACGGCGCTTTTTGCGCTCGCGGCCGCCTGGGTGATGGCGTCCATGTCTTCCACCAAGCGCAGGGAGAGCGCGCGCTCCTCGCCGGGAATGTTGAGCGCCCTGGGGGTAGCGCCTGGGGAAAGGACGAGCTCATCGTATGCAATGGTTTCGTCGGTCTCGGTTGTGACGGTGCGGGCGGCGCGGTCGATGCTCACTACCCGGCCCCGGGTGCCTACGCGCACGTCGATGTTGAAGCGCGCTTTGAGGCTTTCCGGGGTTTGCAGCAGCAGGGAGCCGCGCTCCTCAATCACCCCGCCCACATGGTAGGGCAGCCCACAGTTGGCAAAGGACACATAGTCTGAGGCTTCCAGAACGATGATCTCGCGGTCTTCACAATTCCTGCGCAGCCTGGTGGCGGTAGACATGCCCCCTGCCACGCCACCCACAATGACGGTGGTTGCCATGCGCTGCCCTATCCAAACAGGGAGCCCAGCAGCCCCCGACGTTTTGTAGTGGGCTCTGTGGCCTCTTCTGCGCCGCATGTACACCACTGCCCCGGCGCAACACTTGCCTTCACTTGTTCAACGTGCTGGCCGCAGCCAGCCCAGGTTGTTTTCCCACAGCTCTTGCAGGGTACGGGACGGCACATCTTGCCACTTCCTTTCTGTTTCGCTTCCTGGAAGTTTATACCCCCTGGGGTATATGCGCAAGGGGTGGGTACATGTTGCCCACCGAGCTCCACTTGCATACATTCATGACGGCACCCCAAACCCTTGAGGTGGCGGAGCCTCGGGTAAGGCCGGACTCTGCGAAAAGTCGGCGAAAGTGGGCGAAATAAGGAAAAGCCCCCAACCAAGTGGGCATTTCCACTGGTTGGGGGCATTGTGCACAGTAGCACTAGCGAGTAATCGCGAGTATTAGCGCTTTTCCTTGATCTTGGCTGCCTTGCCGCGAAGTTCGCGCAGGTAGTACAGCTTTGCACGGCGAACTGCACCGCGGGTAACCACATCGATGTGGTCAATGTTTGGGGAGTGCACTGGGAAGGTACGCTCCACACCGATGCCGAAGGAAACCTTGCGGACGGTGAAGGTCTCGCGGATGCCGGAGCCCTGGCGACGAATCACGACGCCCTTGAACACCTGCACACGGGACTTCTGGCCTTCGATCACCTTAACGTGCACGTCAAGGGTATCGCCTGGGCGGAAGTCAGGAATATCGTTGCGCAGGGACGCTGCATCAACCTTGTCAAGAATGTTCATTGAAACAAACCTTTTTCTTTTTGAGGAAAGAGGACCCTAGCGGCACTTCCCCATTGGGGCGCTCGGCCGGTTCATATCCACTACAAATTCAAGCGCAGCCAGCCCCAACAAGAAAGTTGAGGCAGACAACCTGAACATTATTGCATAAGCCCCACGCCAGCGCCAACATCAACACGAACAGGTACTAGCGCCCGAACCCCTAACGCCCGAACCCTTAGCGCCCGAACCCGGCGTTGCGCAGGGCGTCGGCCATCGATCCGCCAGCAGCAGAGCCACTAGAGCCACCAGAGCCGCCGGCACCGCCCCGCGCGCGGCCACGTTCCGCACCCGGTCGCTTCCCTCTATCGCGGACACTCCCCTTCTCCTTCGGCTCGTCTTCAAGCCGCATGCTGAGACTGATCCGCTTCCTCGGCACGTCCACTTCGAGGACCTTGACTTTGACCACTTGCCCGGATCGAACCACCTCATGAGGGTTTGCAACGTAGCGGTTTGCCAGGGCGCTGACGTGCACCAATCCGTCTTGGTGTACGCCCACATCCACGAAGGCTCCGAAAGCCGCAACGTTGGTCACGGTGCCTTCCAGGATCATGCCTTCCTTGAGGTCAGAGATCTTTTCCACACCCTCCTTGAAGGTGGCGGTTTTGAACTCAGGGCGTGGGTCTCTGCCGGGTTTGTCCAGCTCGCTCAGGATGTCGGTGACGGTGGGGATGCCAAAGATGTCGTCGGCAAAGTCAGCAGCCTTCAACCCTGAAATCACACGCGTATTCCCAATGAGCTCAGCCACGCCGAGTCCGGTGGCCTGGGAAATGCGGTGCACCACCGGATAGGCCTCGGGGTGAACTGCGGAAGCATCCAAGGGGTCGTTGCCGCCGCGGATCCTCAAGAAGCCGGCGCACTGCTGGAAGGCTTTGGGACCCAGCCGAGGGACCTTCTTCAAACCGGCGCGGGAGGAAAATGCTCCGTGTTCATCGCGGTAGCGCACAATATTTTCCGCGATGGTGGTGTTCACGCCGGCCACGCGGGCAAGAAGTGCCACGCTGGCAGTGTTGAGGTCCACGCCCACCGCGTTCACGGCGTCTTCCACAACGGCGTCGAGGGTGCGCGCAAGGTTCGTCTGATTGACGTCGTGTTGGTACTGCCCCACGCCGATCGCCTTCGGGTCGATCTTCACCAGTTCGGCCAGCGGGTCCTGGAGGCGGCGGGCAATGGAAACCGCCCCACGCAGGGAAACATCCATCTCGGGGAATTCAGCCGCCGCGATTTCGGAGGCCGAATACACGGAGGCACCAGACTCAGAAACCACCACCGCTTGAGGTGCTTTCCCGCCGGCCTGCTTGATGAGGGCTGCCACTTCACCGGCAAGCTTTTCCGTCTCCCTAGAAGCGGTACCATTGCCCACCGCCAGCAATTCCACCCCGTGTGTGGCACAGGCACCGGCGAGCGACTGCACAGCCTCCGACCAGCGGTTCTGAGGCTGGTGCGGATACACGATGAGCGTATCCAGCACCTTGCCCGTTGAGTCCACCACCGCACACTTCACGCCGTTGCGGTACCCAGGGTCCAGCCCCAGTGTGGCGCGCTGCCCGGCAGGTGCGGCGAGCAAAACGTCCCGCAAGTTGTTGGCAAACACCTCATACGCGGTTGCCTCCGCCTGCTCTTTGAGGCGCATGCGCACGTCCAGGCTGGCGGACACCACGAGTTTCGTGCGCCACGCCCACCCAATCGCCTTGGCAATCCACGGCTGGGAGGTATCCAGGTTGTGTTGGGTGGCGATCATTGCTTCATACAGCGCTTGGTCCCCCTCATCGAAGGTGAGCTGCAGCACGCCCTCATGCTCACCGCGCAGCAGCGCAAGCACCCGGTGGCTGGGCAGCGTGTGGAATGCCTCGCTAAACGCAAAGTAATCCCGGAACTTCGCCCCCTCTTCCTCTTTGCCAGCAACCACTTCAGAACGCAGGGTGCCGTGGGCAAACATGTGCTCGCGAACATTTCCGACGAGTTCCGCATCCGTTGCTAAGCGGTCCACAAAAATAGCCCGTGCTCCTTCGAGCGCCGCTTTCGTATCCGGGTAATCCTTGCTGGTGAAGCTGGCCGCAATATCATTGGGATCCTGGCTGGGCTGGGCGAGGATGGCGTCGAGAAGCTTCTCCAAACCTGCTTCCCTGGCTGCGTCCGCTTTGGTTTTGCGGCGCACCTTGTACGGGAGGTAGAGGTCTTCGAGGCGGGCTTTGGTGTCACATTCTTCAATGAGCGCGCGCAGTTGCTCAGTGAGTTTTCCCTGCTCTTCGATGGCGGCGAGGATCGTCTGTTTTCGTTGCTCGAGTTCGCTGAGGTAGGCGTGGCGCTCGGTGATGAGGCGCAGTTGGGAGTCGTCGAGCCCGCCGGTTGCTTCCTTGCGGTAGCGGGCGATGAACGGCACGGTGTTGCCTTCTTGGAGAAGTTCCAGTGCGGCATGCACCTTGTGGGGCGCTACCTGGAGTTCTTCTGCGATTGTTGCTGCAATGTTGGCACTCATTCCGGCCATTTTAGCCGCGGGCGGGCCGCTAGCGCGAAGACCCGTACCAGTACGCCCCTTGCGGCAGCGCGTCCACAATCACACCAGTACCCAAAGCCGCGTCAGCACCGTCTAACTCAATGCGATACAGGGATTCCGCGATCGGCGGGCGCCCCTCACGCTGCTGAAATTCGTTGACCAGCATGTTGTCCGGCTCACAGGCCATAGCCATTTGAGTGAACTTCGCCCGGGGCAACAGTTCCTGTGCGCGTTGCGCATCCTTCTGTGTGAGCAGTGCGAATACCTCCACGCTCGTTGCCGTCATTGCTGTTCCTCCTCATATTGCTCAAGAAATGCCCGATCCGCTTTGCTGAGTTCCACCTGCTCCAAAAGCTCGGGGCGCCGTTGCAGGGTGCGCAGCAAGGACTGCTGCCTGCGCCACTGCTCCACCAGGGCGTGGTTGCCACTGAACAGGACCTCGGGTACTTCCAGCCCGCGCCAGACCCGCGGCTTGGTGTAGCTCGGTCCTTCCAGCAATCCATCGGAGAAGCTGTCCTCAAGGTGGCTGCGGCTGTTGCCCAGCACACCAGGGATGAGGCGAACCACTGCCTCGGCGATCACGAGTACCGCCACCTCCCCACCGATGAGCACATAATCGCCAATGGAGACTTCGCGCACTCGGTAGCGTTTGGCGGCGTCCTCCACCACGCGCTGGTCAATGCCTTCGTAGCGACCGCAGGCGAACACTATGTGGTCCTCGTTGCTCCACGCTTGCGCGTCCGCTTGGGTAAAGGGCTTGCCCGCCGGCGTGGGCACAATCAACAGGGGCAGAGAGCTATCCTCGCCACCTTCCGCGGCCATGTACCCCTGTTGTGTGATGCCCTGGAGCTCGTCGTGACGCGGCTTGTGCACGTGTGGCACCGCGGAGTGAAGCTGCGCACCCGACGCTTCGCCGCTGGCTACGGCGTCGAGTGCCTGCCCCCAGACCTCCGGCTTCATCACCATGCCGGGGCCGCCGCCGAAGGGTGAGTCGTCTACGGACTTGTGGACATCACTCGCCCAATCGCGCAGGTCATGCACGCCTACCTGGAGGATGCCCTTCTCAATCGCCTTGCCCAACAGCGCGTGGCGAAGCGGGTCGAGGTACTCCGGGAAGATGGTGATGACGTCGAGTTGCACCTTCCTCACAGCTCCAGCAACCCCTCTGGCGGGGTGATCTCCACGACGCCGCGCGCCAAGTCCACCTCCGGGACGATCGCGTGGACGAAAGGCACCAGCGCCTCCTTGCCGCTGGCGAGCCTCACCTCCAAAATCTCCCCGGCGGGCCCGTGCATCACGCCGGTGACCTCCCCGATCTCCTCACCCTGTTTGAGGACCTTCAGCCCTTCAAGTTCGTGATCGTAGAAGCCTTCCTCATCCTCGGGCGTCTCCAGCGGCTCAGCCATGAACTTGGTGCCGCGCAGCGAATCCGCCTGTGTGCGGTCCGGGATCTCCTCAAATTTGATCAGCAGACGCCCCTGGTGAACCCGCGCAGTTTGGATGGTAAGCCGGTGCTCCTTTTTCCCCTGCACGCCCTTGAGCACCTCGCCCAGCGCGAAGCGGATCTCCGGCTCATCAGTAGTGACCTCCACGGCAACTTCACCTTTAATACCGTGCGACTTCACCACACGCCCGATCATCAATTCCATAGGCACCACTCTAGCAACCGCCGCTAGCATGGATTCATGGACACCAACTCACCGGACACTTTCGGCGCCCCGCAGCGCAGCGCCGGCACGTTCACGCTTTTCGACGCCGCCAGCGCCGCTCCCGAGCCACGCCCGGAGCGCCCCGCACCATCCGCAGCCCGCTACCTGGAGGGTGACGGAGCAAACCTTATCCTGTTCACCTTCGCCCCAGGACAGCGCCTGCTTGAGCACAAGGCCGCGCACCCCATCACCCTGCAGTGCATCGAGGGCGAACTGCTCCTGCAATGCCAGGGCGAAACCCACTTGTTGCGCCCCGGCATGGTGGCGCACCTCACCGAGCTCCTCCCCCATGCTGTGACCTGCGAGGAATCCTCTTCCGGCGCAAAGCTCCTGCTCACCATGCTCACCGGGGAGCGGCACCAGTAGGTGGTGGGCACAAAAAATCCCGCAGGATAGACCTGCGGGAAGAATTGTTGATTGGGAGATTTACTCCTCAGAAGCAGCCTCTTCGGTTGCCTCAGCCTCAGCCTCAGCAGCAGGCTCCTCAGCAGCAGCTTCAGCCTTCGCTGCAGCCTCAGCCTCAGCAGCGGCCTTGACCTCTGCCTCTTCCTTGGCCTTGCGGCGCTTCTCGGTGATTGCCTCAGCGGTTGGGCCTTCGTTGGCCTCAGCAAGTGCCTGGTTGAACAGCTCGAGCTTGGAGGTCTTTTCCTCGGCAACCTTCAGGGTGCCCTCTGCGCCCTCGAGGCCCTTGAACTTCTGCCAGTCGCCGGTGACCTTGAGCAGTGCGAGTACAGGCTCGGTTGGCTGTGCGCCAACGCCCAGCCAGTACTGTGCGCGCTCGGAATCGATGCGGATGAGGGAAGGCTCCTGCTTTGGCTGGTAGATGCCGATGTTCTCGATTACCTTGCCGTCACGGCGGGTGCGTGCGTCTGCAATCACCACGCGGTACTGAGGGTTACGGATCTTACCCATGCGCTGCAGCTTGATCTTGACTGCCATGTGAAACTCTTTTCTATGTGGTCACTGGGAAGTGCATACCGTAAGCAACACGCCAAAATCTTCCAGCAATGTTGGTGACCTTACGAGGTTCATCCCATTTGTTTGTCCTGCATGTGACGTTGTTGCCGGCCGACCGTAGACGGACTCGGCGTAATGCAGGAATGAACAGTGGTGCCTGGAACTCCAGACAGCCTCAACAACTTTACAGGAGACAGCCGCGGGAACCAACTTCCCGCAAACTTTTATCCCTTCTTCCCTTGGCCGAAGTCCAAGTTATTGAGGTCAATGTTCTCAAAGCCCTTCGGCAGACCCTGGCCGCCAAGCTGCCCGCCAAGCTGTTTCTGCAGTTCAGCCAAATCACCCATGCCACCCATACCCGGCATCTGCGGCATACCCGGCATTCCCGGCATCTGCGGTGCTTGAGGCCTGTTCTTGGCTGGCTTGCGCTTGCCGTTCTTGCCCTTGCGGCCCTTGGGCTTCTTTTTGGTCGCGCTGCGCCCCATCGGCCCCATGCCGAATTGGCTGGTCATCTGCCCCATCATCTTCTTGGCTTCAAAGAAGCGATCCACCAACTGGTTGACGTCGGCAACGCTCACGCCGGAACCGTTTGCGATGCGCTTGCGCCTGGAAGCGTTGAGGATTTTGGGGTTCTCGCGCTCGGCGGGGGTCATGCCGCGGATGATGGCTTGGATGCGGTCGAGCTGCTTCTCGTCCACCATGTCCGCCATCTGCTGCATCTGCTTGCCGCCGGGCAGCATTTTCAGGATGTTGCCGATCGGGCCCATCTTGCGAACCATGAGCATTTGGTTGAGGAAGTCATCCAGGGTGAGTTCACCTGAGTGGAGCTTCGCCGCGGTTTGCAGTGCCTGTTCTTGGTCGAGTGTCTTTTCGGCCTGCTCGATGAGGGTAAGGACGTCGCCCATGCCCAAAATACGGCTTGCCATGCGCTCGGGGTGGAAAACGTCAAAGTCTTCCAACTTCTCGCCCGTGGAGGCGAACATGATGGGCTTGCCGGTGACTTCGCGGATGGAAAGGGCCGCACCACCGCGTGCGTCGCCGTCGAGCTTAGTGAGCACCACGCCGGTGAAGTCCACGCCGTCGCGGAATGCCTCCGCGGTGTTCACGGCGTCCTGGCCGATCATCGCGTCGATCACGAAGAGCACTTCGTCTGGGTTCACGGCGTCGCGGATGTTGCGGGCTTGAGCCATCAGCTCTTCGTCGATACCCAAGCGGCCGGCGGTGTCCACGATCACCACGTCATGCTGCGTGCGCCGCGCCTCTTCAATACCAGCCTGCGCCACTGCCACTGGATCTCCGTGGGAGGTGCCCATCTCGTGATCATTGGAGTCAAGGGAGGTGCCTGGATCAGGGGCGAAGGTGGGCACACCCGCGCGCTCACCGACGATCTGAAGCTGCTGCACGGCACCTGGACGCTGCAGGTCACAGGCCACCAGCATTGGGGTGTGCCCCTGCTCAGCCAAGTGCTTGGCGAGCTTACCGGCGAGCGTGGTCTTACCGGCACCCTGGAGGCCGGCGAGCATGATGACCGTCGGCGGAGTCTTGGCAAGGTTGATGCGACGGGTTTCGCCGCCGAGGATGCCCGTGAGCTCCTCATTCACAATCTTGATGACCTGCTCAGCAGGGTTGAGCGCCTTGGAAACGTCCGCTCCCAGCGCGCGCTCCTTCACCCTGGAGATGAATCCGCGCACAACGGGCAGGGAGACGTCTGCCTCCAGCAGCGCCAGGCGAATTTCGCGTGATACGGCGTTGATGTCCGCTTCCGTGACTTTCCCTTTGCCTCGCAGGCCCCCGAGGGCACTGTTCAGGCGATCAGACAAAGACTCAAACACGCGTTCACGCTCCTAAAAATTTCCCTGTGGTTACCCGTTGCTGGCGCGGGTCAAACATTTCCATGCTATCCGATCAGCGCTGTTTCGGCGAAAGCGCTCGCGCCATCGCGCGCTCCACTTCCGCACGTTGGAAGCCCTCTTCAAGCTCGCAGACCATAATCATCGTGGCACCCGGTGTACTTGAGCGCAGCCAGCGCAGCGGCGGCAAGGCCTTCAGCAACGTGCCAAAGGCCCCCATTCGGTCTTGGGCACGCACCTCCAAAATGGGGCCGTTCCAGAACGTGGCAAACAGCCCCGGCGCGCCCGCCGGAACCGCCGTGTGCACCTTGGAGGCCAGAATCTGCAGGAAGCGCTGCTCGTCAAAGCCTTTGCCCAGCAGGTTGTAGACCTCAAGGCGGGCGCGCACGCTGCCGGAGAAATCCATCTCCACCTTCTCGATGTTCCATTCCATCGCGGCGATCACGGCAAGCAGGCAGTCAAAGTCGGCAAGGTTGCTGCCATGGAAGGTGATCTCGGCGGAGGTGTTCGACGCGGCCAAGAGCCGCACCCCTAAAGGCATGCTCGCGGGGAGCTGGGGTGGCTGTGGCGGGGCTTGATGGAGCTTGCTGCCGGCACCTGCACACAGTGTGGCGGTGCCGTATTGCAGGTTTCGCGACCACACTCCGGGGCCAGTGCCTTGGGCGTCTGCGCGCACGAGCACTTCGAGGAGGTCGAGTGTCAGTGGGTCGTAGTTGAGGGCGTCCAGCAACACTTCGGCTACGGCTTCGCTTTGGTAATCCGTGGTGCTCACCAGTTGCGGGATGAGGGTGTGCTGGGCAACCAGTGTGCGGACCACGGCGGTATCTTGCACGGAGAGGTTGAGTTTCTCTGCCATGCCTGCAACCATCTCTGCCCCCACTTCTTCGTGGGGTCGGTCTTGGCCTTTGCCGATGTCATGAAATAGTGCCGCGAGCATCAGCAAATCCGGGCGGGCCACATGCACACTGTCCTGGGCGCACAGGCTGAGCACCACCAAACTGTGCTGGTCGATTGTGTGGATGTGGATTGGTTCGCGCGGCATCCTTCCGCGGATGTGCTCCCACTCAGGCACGAGCGGCGCCCACAGGCCGTGTTCGTCGAGCTGACTAATCACCTCTGGGGAGCTCAGCAGCGCAAAGAAATCATTGGCCACCACTTCCGGCCACGGTGCACTCAGGGGCGGCAGTTGGCTCAGACGCGCCCAGGTTGGCGCGGAGATAGGCAGGCCCGTGCGTGCGCTCGCTGCGGCCACGCGCAGCAGCAACCCTGGGTCCTCCAAATTGGGGTTGCGCGCCAGCTCAAGCTGGCCTTGGGATTCCACCACGTCCACATCCACTGGACGGCGCACCTTTGCGCGCAGAAACGTCCGCTTGGGCAGCACCCCGCGGGCGGTTTCCAAGGCCTGGTTGAGGGCTTGGTCTACAGTGCGTGCCGCCTGTGCAAGCGCCCGGGATAGCTCGTAGCGATCCTTGAACCCGAGGTCTATCGCCACATCGACAGCGAACTCGGGGTCGAGGACGTCGCGCGCGCGTCCCGCGTGGAGGTGGAGCTTCCTGCGCACGTCGAGAAGCAGCTTTCTCTGTTCGCTGAGATCCGGTTGATCCGCGAGATTTCCCAAGGCCAGCGCCCTGATGAGTTCGATGTCACGCAGCCCCCCGCGCCCGTGTTTGAGGTCGGGATGGGTCATGGCCACCATGGATCCGCTGCGCCGCCAGCGGGCGATCGCGAGGTCTACCACCTGGTCAAAGTTGGCGGCGAGTTGCCTGCGCCACGCTTTGAGCACTTCTTCGCGGGTGGTGCGCGCGAGTTCCTCGTTGCCTGCGATGAAGCGCATGTCCAGCAGTGCGAGTGCGGCGGTGGAGTCTTGGCGCATGATTTCCACGCATTCCAAGGGGGTGCGCACCGCATAGTCCAGGCGGAGTTTAGCGTCCCACACGGGGTACCAGATGTTGGGGTCGATCTCGGTGCCAGGTTCGTGGAGGAGGATGAGGTCTACGTCGGAGTGTTCGGTCATCTCGCCGCGAGCGAGCGATCCAGTGGCAACGAGGCTGGTTCCAATAGGCAAAGCGAGCGCCTGCAACACTGCAAGCGCCCGCGTTTGTGTGTCGGTGGTCACTAGATTGCGGCCTCGCCACGCTCACCCGTGCGGACTCGGACGAGCTCCTCCACGGGGGTAACCCACACCTTGCCGTCGCCGATTTTGCCGGTTTGCGCCGCACGGACTACGGCGTCTACTACGTCGTTCACGGCGGCGTCGGAGACCACTACTTCAACTTTGACCTTGGGGACGAAGTCCACGGCGTACTCGGCACCACGGTAGACCTCGGTGTGGCCTTTTTGCTGACCAAAGCCTTGGATTTCGGAGACGGTCATGCCATGCACCCCGGCCTGCTCCAGTGCATCCTTCACGTCGGTCAAGGTAAACGGCTTCACAATGGCGGTTACCAGTTTCATGTTCTCATCCCTTCCTATTGGCTTGTTGGCCCTATTTTCAAAATCTTATAGCGCTGATGCGGCATCGTCATACGCGGACTCACCGTGCTCTGCGGCGTCGATGCCGCCGAACTCGGCCTCGTCATCTACGCGCCAGCCCATGGTGGCCTTCAGGATTGCCGCCAGCGCCCAGGAGACGAGGCCCGCGAACAGCATTGCCACTACCGCAATCACGATCTGGACGATGAACAACTTGAAGCCGTCCGCACCGCCACCGGTAAGCGCGCCGGCATCGGTGGCCAGCAGGCCCACTCCGACGGTGCCCCACAAACCAGCAACCAGGTGCACGCCCACAACGTCCAGGGAATCATCGAATCCGAAGCGGTACTTCAGGCCCACACCGAATGCTGCGAGCGCACCGCCGATGACGCCCAGGATGAGGGAGGTGACTGGGGTGAGCGCACCCGCAGCTGGGGTGATTGCCACGAGTCCGGCGACGATGCCGGAGGCCGCACCGAGAGAGGTTGCGTGGCCGTCGCGGATCTTTTCCACTGCCAACCAGCCGAGCATTGCTGCCGCGGTGGCCGCGGTGGTGTTCAACCATGCCAGGCCTGCCAGGCCATCTGCGGCGAAAGCGGAACCACCGTTGAAGCCGAACCAGCCGAACCACAACAGCGCTGCACCGAGCATCACGAATGGCAGGTTGTGCGGGCGCTGTGGAACTTTCATGAAATTGCGGCGCTTGCCCACGAGCAGTGCCAGCACCAGGGCGGTGGTACCTGCGGAGATGTGCACCACGGTGCCGCCTGCGAAGTCGATTGGGCTGACCGCCGCCTCGCCATCCACCAGGCCAAACATCATGCCGGCGAGCGAGATCTCACTGTGGGAGAGCAAACCGCCGCCCCAAACCATGTGTGCCAGTGGGAAGTACACAAAGGTTGCCCACAGGCCGGAGAACACCAGCCAGGTGCTGAACTTCACACGCTCTGCCAACGCACCGGAGATCAGCGCGGTGGAGATCACAGCGAAGGTGAGCTGGAATCCAATGTCAATGATGTTGGCGTACCCTGACGCGCCTTCAATGTACGCGCCGGAGGAATCCACGATGGAGTCCTTCAACCCGAAGAACTCGAATGGGTTAGCAAACAGGCCTGCCACGGTTTGCGAGCCGTAGGACATCGACCATCCCCACAGAACGTAAATGACTGAGACCACACCCAATGCGCCGAAGCTCATCATCATCATGTTCAGCACGGACTTCTGCCGTGACATGCCGCCGTAGAAAAATGCCAGCGCCGGTGTCATGAGCAGCACCAACGACGCAGACATCAGCATCCACGCCGAGTTGCCCGAGGACATCAAAATCGCTTCATCAGTCATCGCGATCCTCCTAGAATTCGTTTCCACAAGATCTGTACGCGGATAACTATAGGCCTATAGGAAAGAGTTTCTATAGTTCACTAGGTTTACCATTACCCCCATGAAAGGAAACACCTGTAGAGCTATAGAAAATGGGGGCAGAAAAATACCCCCGCGCACACACGCGGGGGCACCGTCAACGGCGCAATGCGCTAGCCAAGCAGCGCATCCACAAAGCCTTCCACCTCAAACGGGGCCAGGTCATCTGCACCCTCGCCCAGACCCACGAGCTTCACTGGCACACCGAGCTCCTCTTGGACACGGAACACGATGCCCCCCTTGGCTGTGCCGTCGAGCTTCGTGAGTACCACGCCCGTAATGTCCACAACATCAGCGAAGGTCTTTGCCTGGAGCATGCCGTTTTGGCCTGTGGTGGCGTCGAGCACCAGCAGCACCTCATCCACCTTGGCCTTCTTCTCCACCACTCGCTTCACCTTGCCGAGCTGGTCCATTAAGTTGGTGGAATTGTGCAGGCGGCCCGCGGTGTCTACCAGGACCACGTCGGCACCCCGCTCAACACCTTGCGCCACGGCATCGAAAGCCACGGACGCGGGATCGGCCCCCTCAGCGCCACGCACGGTGTGCGCGCCTACCCTGCGGCCCCAGGTTTCTAGCTGGTCGGCGGCAGCGGCACGGAAGGTGTCTGCCGCACCGAGCACCACCGAATGCCCCAAGGAGACGAGCACTCGTGCCAACTTGCCGGTGGTGGTGGTCTTACCGGTGCCGTTCACACCCACAACCAGTACCACCGCGGGCTTGCCCTCGTTCGGCATGGCCTTCACAGCGCGATCCAGCTCGGGGTGGCAAGCCTGCACGAGCACCTCACGCAGCATCTGGCGGGCTTGCTCTTCACTTGCAACACCTCGCTCGGCGATCGTCTCCCGAAGCTGCGTGACCACCTTGTCTGTGATCTGCACACCAAGGTCGGCCTGCAGCAACATCGCCTCGATGTCCTCCCAGGCTTCCTCATCGAGGTCACCCGCGCTGAGGATCCCCAGCACGGACTTACCGAACACATTCTGTGAGCGAGAAAGGCGCCCACGCAGCTTCCCAATCCGCCCCGACGCCGGTGCGATCTCCTCAACGACTGGTTCTGGCTCTGGCGCGGTTTCAGGTTCCGACGCCACCACGTCTGCCACCTCTGCCACCTCTGCAACCTCAGCCTCGGGTTCAGGCTCCACCACTTGTGGCGGGATGACCACTGGTGGCGCAACAACCGGCGGCACCTCCGCGGCCTTTGGCTCCCCAGCAGGCTTGATCTCCTCAGTTACGGGAACAGCCTCTGGGGCTTCGGCTTTCTGGAACTGGAATCCACCTTGCGCTTGGTAATTTCCAGACTTTTCGGCTTGGGTGAGCTCTTTGGTGGGTTCTGTTTTTTCAAAGCTCACCGTGTTCTTCTTGCGCCGGTTCAGGCCCCAGAAAAGGAGGACAATGAGGATGCCTACAACGACGAGCAGTGCGATGAGCAGCACGAGTGTGGAATTCATGCACATAATCATGCCAAATTCCCTGGCACCTTGCCCCTTTTACCTCCTCATCGCTATGCGATGCCGGGTTTCTTCAATGCCAACACGATGGCCTCGCTGGCTACGAGGTCGCTGGTCACAAGGTCGGGCACGAGGTCCGCAAGGCGCGCCCAGCCGGGGGTTGCGGCCTCCAAAGTCTTGTTGGAGGAAATCAGCCCGTGGGCGTGCAGGCGCGCCACGAGCGCGAAGATTAACGAGACCACAGGGGCCAGGGCCCAGAGGTTTTCCTTCGCGTCGGTGTCCACACCGTCGAGCTTGTCAAAGCGGACCCTTGCCAGCGCGTAGAGCACCCGGTCGGTGGAACGCAGTGTGCGCAGCATGGTCACCGCAGCAGCGATGAGGGCGTTTTCCTGGAACAGCTCCACCAGCTCTTCGCGCTTGGTGAACGCCTCAAAAACCGCGAGCAAGCGCGAGCCATCATCCATGAGGGCACCCGGCACGATGTTGCTCTGCGCAAAGAACATCTCCAACAAGGCTTCCTGCTGGGCAGAGTCCATCGCCGCAATGGCCACCGTGGAGGAGTCAATGCAGGCGGTGTCCAAGGTGTCGTCACGGCCCGTGCGCAACGTCTTGAGTAGGTTTGCGCCGGCCACTTGTTCCAGGTGCTCCAACAAAGGCTGGCGTTGCTTGCGCAGGTCAGCATCGAGTTGTTCGGGGTCCATCACCAATTCGTCAAGTTGCCCCAGCAGCGCCAGGGCCGCAACCCATCCGCTGCCGTGCACCGCGCCGCTGCCAAAGCTCGCGCGGACCAACCCCGATTCCACTACCCTGCCGGGCTGTCGCGTGGAGGGAACGAGGGAATCCGCAAGCCCTGCAAGCGCCTGCGCCGGGGCGTTCAGGAAGACCTTGCGCACCGCCTTGACGGCGTCGGCATGCAATGTGCCCGCGCCGATCATGTCCCACAGCAGGGGCATTGCCGCGCCATTGTCAGGCACCTGCTCGCTTTCCCCGGCGAGGAAGGCGGCAAGGCCCGCGAGTGCTGGGTCACTGCCGGCAAAATACCCCGGCTGCTCGAGCGTGACAGCATTCGCCGCCGGTGCCACTGGGGTGACCTGTGTGGCAAAAGGATCCGCCAAGAACGGCTGCACGATGAGCGGCCCGGCATCGCGAAGATCTTCGGGCAACGCCACCTGTCCTTCTGCCGCCGCGAGCGCCCGAGCAGGTTCCCACGGCGCGGTGGCCGGCCACACCCACAAGCTGTACTGCCCCGGCAGACTAATGGCACCGTCCACCAAGCTCAACGTGGGCTCGGGCCCTACCTGCAGGTCAGCGAGCGCAACGGACACCCTCTTGTGAGAGCTGGGGTCCGTCCACTGGATGTCCAGGCGGCCAGTGGGCAGGTTCCCGCTTTGCCCCACCAGCTTGGCAATCGGCGTGTAGTAGGTGGCCATCTGATCCGCCTGTACCTGGTCAGCCTGCCGCAGCCGGGCGCTCGCAAGCGGTGATCCATGCTGGTTGCAGATCGTGATGAGGGCGTCTTTGAGCTCCCCATAGCCACGCACCCGCAGCGTACCTTCCAGATCAATGTCCCTGGGCCGTAGCGCGAGCCTGCTGGCGCGCCACATCCTTGGTTCGTGCAGCGCTGGCAGCTCGAACACCAGCCGTGGCGGGGTGAACCGAAGTGGCAGTTGGTCGCCTTCGTGCGTGGACACCACAAAGTTGGTGGCAGCTTCCTGCGGACCCACCTTGGCCTCAGTCGCTTCGAAAGGCTTGTCCCCGCTCGCCACCTCCAAGCTGACCTCGCTCAACCCACCCGCAGTGGGGATGCGGAAGGCCTTGTTGGCGCCCTGGATCACCACCTGGGTGCGCATGCCCTCCACAATCGCGTACTCATGCCGGAAGGACTCACCACGCGGCCCGCGGAGACGGACATGGTATTCGCCCACCCACGGAGCGTCGTAAAGCGTGGGGTCAAACACCTGAAACGCGCCACCTGTGGCGAGAATCTCCAGTTGTTCGGCAGGGACCACTTCCTCGCCCTCCGCGCCGAGCCCACCGTAGGCGGAGATGGTCAGTTGCCACGTCTCCGCTGCCCCGGATGGCGTGGGCGGAAACTCCGCCACCAGCGACTCCGTATGCACCCGCAATCCCGCGAGCGTGCGCACAAAAGGCACCGGCTGCCCAGGGTGATGGAAAGTCACACGAGCGCGGGTGTCCACGCTGCGCATCCCCACAGCGCCGGCGTGCTCCGCACCCACGCTTTCCGACGCAGCCAAGGCCGCAGCCTCCCGCAAATCCACGCGCCGCAGGGTCCAGCCGGGGAATCCCTCCAGGTCTCCGAGCTCTTCGATGGGCAGTGCGATGCCGCGGACGGGGTCGTGAAGTTGCGTGTCTGCCGGGCAGAGCGCCACCACGCTTGGGTAATGCAGCGAAGCCTTGTCCGTGATGTTCATACCGCGCTCAGTGAACAGCAACAGGGGGGCCTGGTGATCAATCACAGGCACGGTCCAAGTGATTTGGTGGGTCACGTCTTGGACGATGAGCTCGCGCACCGGGGACTCGATGTTGAGGTCCAGCGCCTCGGCAAAACCGGACTCACTGCCCCAGGCAACACCCGTGCGATACACCTTGGTGCTGCCCTCCACATTGACTCGCCAGCTCACCTCGCCGGCAGCCCCGGCCACCTCCTGCTCGGGCAAGCGCAGGTACAGCTTGCGCTTCTGCAGATCCAACAGCACACGGGGACGCAGTTCGCGAGCCGCCACACCCACGGCGCTCAGGCGGTCTGGGGTGTGTGCCGGGCGTTCGCGCAACTCCGCGGCAACTGCCTCCACGATGGATCCGCGGAACTGCTCACGGTGGCGGTCGAACCAACTCTTGGGGTGCGCCAAGCTCAGATCACGAACGCCCGTGACCTGTACCAACACGTTCTGCGCGGCCTCCGGCAACGCGCGCTGGAGTTCCGCGAACATGCTCGGCAGGGTGCTGCGCTGCTTATCCAGATACTCCAGAAGTGGTGCTACCTCGGCGTTGATGAGCCCCGCGTGCAGGCACAGGAGCGTGACCAAATCCAGGCCCTCTTGGCCCGCAAAACCAACCCCTACCGTGCCGAGCAACTCCACCACCAGCTCGGCGTTGAGGCCCTCAACCAACGCCTCCTGGTGTTCCATTTGCAGACCGGCGGCGTACTCCGCGGCGAAGTTGCGCGGGTCCACCACATCGGCCGCGCGGCTCACCAGGGTAATCAGGGTGAGCGCCGGGCTAATCGTGGCGATGTTTGCAAAGCTCGCCCCCGCTGAGATCTGCCTGTCCAGGAAGATGCCGAAGAAGCGCTCGATCCGCTCAAGTTCATCGCTGCGCAACCCGAGCTCATGGACAAGCTCCAATCCCTTGAGTTGCTGCGCAAGGGTGAGCTCATGTTGAGAAGCCCATCCCAGGAGGGAGTCACTTGGGTCAGCGATGTGGTGCACGTGCACTTCCTTAGTTCGGCTTGGGGGTCATTCGTTGGCTGATCACTCTGGTCACGCCGTCGCCACGCATTGTCACACCATAGAGCACATTGGCTACGTCCATAGTGGGCTTCTGGTGGGTGATCACAATGAGCTGGGAATCTTCGCGCAACTGTTCAAACAGGGCGATGAGGCGGCGCAGGTTGACGTCGTCCAAAGCCGCCTCAACCTCATCCATCACATAAAACGGCGAGGGCCGCGCGCGGAAGATCGCCACCAGCATAGCCAAAGCTGTCAAAGACTTCTCACCGCCGGAGAGCAGGGAAAGCCTCTTTACCTTCTTCCCAGGTGGGCGCGCCTCCACCTCAATGCCCGTGGTGAGCATGGAGTCCGGTTCGGTGAGCACCAGCTTGCCTTCACCACCGGGAAACAGCGTGTCAAACACCTTCGGGAACTCAGCCGCCACATCGTGCCAGGCGTCCGTGAACAGTTGCAGGATCTTAGCGTCTACGTCGGTAATCACATCGGTAAGGTCCCGGCGCGCCTGCTCCACGTCCGCCAGTTGGGTACTCAAGAACTCGTAGCGTTGTTCCAGGGCCTTGAACTCCTCCAGAGCCAGTGGATTGACCTTGCCTAGGGCGTTAAGGTCCTTTTCCGCTTGGCGCAGGCGGGCGCGCTCGAGCTCCACGTCGAAAAGGCCCTGCGGGGCGTAATCACGCAGTACCTCTTGCGCCGGCACGCCGAGTTGTTCGGTGATTTTGGCGTGGACTTCCTCCCGCCTGGTCTGCACCTCGCCCAGCCGCAGTTGGCGGGCATGCGCGGTGTCCTTGCTTGAGCCGAGGTGCACCTGGAGGCTTTTCGCGCGGTCCTTGGCCGTGGAAAGCTGGCTGGTGACCTGCTGTTTGCGGGCGCTGGTCTCCTGCTTTGCGGCTGTTGCCCGCTCGAGTGCGCTGGCAACCCTGCGTCCCACCGCTTCGGACTGCTCGGCAACCACCTGTGCCAGGCGCGCCTGCTTCATCCGATGCTCCATCGCCGCCAGGTGGCGTGCTTTCGCTTGGCGTTCGGATTGTGCCTGCCTCCGTAGCCCCTCAGCGCGGCCTTTTGCCTGTTCAGCTTTGTCCTGTGCGCTGCGCAGCGCGAGTTTTGCCTCCATCTCCATAGCGCTTGCCTGCCGCAGGGCCGCCGCGGCTTCGTCGCGCGCCAGGGTGGATGGCTCCTGTTCGCTCGGTTGTTCCTCTACTCGTGCGAGCCGATCTGCGGTGTCCTCCAGCAACTCTTGTGCAGCGGCCAGGCGTGTGCGCGCTTGTTCGAGCCGCTCGGCTGACTTACGCTGGCCTGCCTGGCTATGCTGCGCCTGCTGCTCCAAACGGCGCAGTTCCCGCTCAAGGCCCCCGATCGCCTGCGTATGTTCCCTATGCGTGGCTGTGGTCTGGGCAACGGCCACGCGAGCCTCCGCCGCCGCCTGTTTTGCCCCCTCGAGCGTGCCCGAAATCTCCAGCAACTGCGCACGCACCTCCTCCAGCTCGGTGCTCGCCTGGGCGACCAAGCTGGCAACCTCTACGCCGGAAGCAACGGTGGAACCAAAGCTCACCCAGCCTTGCCCCACCAGCACACCCTGTTTGGTCACCGCGCGTAGCCTGGGGTCCGCCTCAACCAACGCCCGAGCCTGCTGCGTGTCCTCTGCGCACACAACGTCCACAAGCACGCGGTTCACGGCCGCTTGAATCTGCGGCGCTACTTCCACGACGTCCAACAGCCAGCGCACATCCTCCTGCACCATGCGCCAGGGCTCCCCCGCCGTAGGCGCCACCACAGCGGTGCGGCTGACTGTTTCCGCAAGCGTATCGACGGCGCCGGCGTCCAGCTCCCCGACGAGTGCATTCGCGAGCTCACCGAGTGCTGCGGCGAGGGCGGATTCATAGCCCGGCTCAACGGTGATGAGCTGCGCTAGGGGCGAAAGTTCAAGATCTGGTTGGTTGCCCAGGTCCGCTTTCGGCGCTTGCACCTCCAGTGTTTCAATACGCGATTCCAACCTGGAGACCTGCTGCTGTAACCCAACGTGGCTCGCACGAAGCTGCTCCAAGCGGGCCTCTGCAGCCTCTGCCTCCGACTGCGCCTGTTCCGCCGCCTCCTTCAGCGGTGCCGCTGCGTGCTGCGCCTGCCTCAGCTCGGTTGTTGCGCGTTCCAGTTGCTGCTTCGCCCTCTGGTGCGCCTCCTCTGATTCAGCCCAAGCCGCCTGAAGGTGGGCGATTTCCTGTTCTGCCTGCGCCACGGCGTTACTGTGGGTTTCCCGGGCGGCGAGCAGGCGCACAACGCCCTCCCGGCGGTCCGCGATGGCACGAACCGCCTTTAGGTGTTCCTCATCAGCCAGTTGGGCCTGTTCACGGCACTGCTCAACCTGCTCACTCACCGCCTCCAGGCGGGCCTGGAGCACTTCTACATGTTCGTGAAGTTCTTCTAAGTGCTCCTGTGCCGCCTCGGCTTTGGCATCGAGCTCGTCAGGATCCGCCCCGCTGTAGGGCACCGCGGTGGAGTTGCGAGCCCGGTCATGGGCAATGCGGGTGGTCGCCGCCACGCGCTCGGCCAAAGCGGAGAGCTCAAACCACAGGGACTGCGCTGCCTCGGCCCCCGCGGTGCACTGTTCGAGCTCTTCCTCCAGGGTGACCTGTACCTCTAAGGCTTCCTCTGTGGCGCCGGTGAGTTCCTCCAGCTTTTCCAGCTCGGTGCGCAGGGCGGCGTTGGCCTGGGCCAACTGCTGTTCCAAGTCATCGAGTTCAAATCCCGCCACCTTCAGGCGGGCGTCACGCAACGTTGCCTGCACCGTGGCGGCTCGCTTTGCTGCTTCTGCTTGGCGGGCCAACGGCTTGAGTTGGCGGCGCAGCTCCTCCGTGAGGTCCGTAAGCCTATCCAGATTGGCCTGCATCCCCACCAGCTTGCGCTGTGCTTTTTCCTTCCGCCTGCGGTGCTTGAGCACACCCGCGGCTTCCTCAATAAAGGCGCGGCGGTCTTCCGGGCGGGACTCCAAAATCTGTGCGAGGCGCCCCTGCCCCACGATCACATGCATTTCCCGGCCAATACCGGAATCCGAGAGCAATTCTTGGATATCCATGAGGCGAGCGCGCGAGCCATTGATCTCGTACTCGCTGGCACCGTCGCGGAACATCCGCCTGGTTACTGAGACTTCGCGGTACTCGATCGGCAAGGCGCCATCGGAATTATCAATGGTGAGCGTGACCTCCGCGCGGCCGAGCGGCTTGCGCTCGCCGGCGCCAGCAAAAATCACGTCCTCCATTTTGCCGCCGCGCAGCGTCTTTGCCCCCTGCTCGCCCATCACCCAGGCGAGCGCGTCCACCACGTTCGACTTGCCGGAGCCGTTGGGCCCCACCACGGCGCAGATGCCGGGCTCAAACTTCAGGGTGGTTGCAGACGCAAAGGACTTAAACCCCTTGAGCGTCAGCGACTTCAAATACACGAGGAACCATTCTAGCGTTCCACAAACCCTTGCACACCGCGCGCCGCGCCCCACTGCACCGCCAGGAAATCTACGTGCCCTGGGCGTCGGTACGCCTTGGATTCCTCCCCCAATTCAGCCTCCGGGGCGAGCCGCCGGGCAAGCTCTTCGCAGGCTTGCCGCGGGCCCTCCGCGGTGACGCACACGCGGCCGTCGGGCATGTTGGTGGCAGCACCCGCAAGACCAAGCTCCAGGGCCTGGCCGCGGGTCCACCACCGAAACCCCACCTGCTGCACGTGGCCGTGCACGAAGGCTGTCAAGCGCACATTCGCATCAGCCGCATCAGCACGCATGGAACCTACACTTCGCGCACGATCTGGCCACCGCGGCGGGTGACGGCGTCGGAACCATCCCAGCACTCAACGTTCTTCAGCTCTGGGAGCATGTCACGGTGGAACACAGGGTCCAGGCCCTTGGCCTTCTGCTGGGAGTAGTTGCGCAGGAGCTTCACCGCTACCCCGCCGAGAGGAACGATTGCGATCAGGTTGATCACCACCATGGTTGCCGCGAAGGTATCACCCAGTGCCCACACCAGTGGCAGCGGGGAAATCGAACCCAGGAACACGCAGGCCAGAACCAGTACGCGGAACCCGTTAACCGCCAGTGGGTTGGTGGTGAAGTACTCCAAGTTGGTCTCTGCAAGGTAGTAGTTGCCGATCACGGAGCTGAATGCCAGGAAGAACAGGATGATGGTGACAAAGTGCACGCCCCACGCTCCGACCTCACTTGACAGCGCGCTCTGAGTCAAAGATGCACCCTGGACGTCCGCGCCATATACAGGGTTGGACAGCAGAATGATGAAGGCAGTGATGGAACATACCAGCAGGGTGTCAAAGTACACGCCCAAGGTCTGCACCAGGCCTTGCTTCACTGGGTGAGAAACCGTTGCGGTTGCAGCTGCGTTTGGAGCGGAACCCTGGCCCGCTTCATTGGAGAACAAGCCGCGGCGCATACCGTTCATGAATGCCGCACCGACCGCAGCACCTGCGATCTCCTTGAAGCCGAGTGCGTGGCCCACAATGTCCGCGATCATGCCAGGCACCGCGTCGATCCGCAGGATCAGGACCAGGATGCCCACAGCGAGGTACGCGAGCGCCATCACTGGGACCACAATCTGGGTGAAGTTCGCAATGCGGTGCACGCCACCGAAGATGATCACACCGGTGATGACGACCAAAATCAGGCCAATAATCCCCTTGAAGGAAGTGGAGCTGGAATCGATCACGCCGGCAAAGCTAGAGCTGGTGGCCTCCACAATGGAGTTCGCCTGAATGGAGTTGTAGACAAAGCCGTAGGTGATGGTGATTGCCACACCGAAGATCACGGCCAGCCACCGCATGTTCAGCCCGCGCGTCATGTAGTACGCTGGGCCGCCGCGGTAAGTCCCGTCCGGGTTCTTGGTCTTCCACAACTGTGCGAGCGTTGCCTCCACGAAGGAGGTTGCGCCACCCAGAAGGGCGATCATCCACATCCAGAACACCGCACCTGGGCCACCCAGGGTGATGGCCACGGCTACGCCGGCCACGTTACCGGTGCCCACGCGCGAGGCCGCGGAGATGGTGAATGCCTTGAAGGCGGAGATGCCTTGCTCATCGGTGTGGGAGTCTTCTGGATGCGGCTTTTCTTTCACCGCACGGAACATGTCCGGGATCATTCGGAGCTGCACCACGAGGGTCCGAGCACCGAAATACACACCGGCCGCGATCAGCAGGAAGGGAATGACTTTCCAGTAGTTGTCATTAATCACGTCTGTGACAAATGCTGTGACGCTATCCATACATTGCACCTTTACGGGACTGGTTTCTCAAGAGTTCTCAAGTGACGGAGAGAACTGATGTCTACCACGTTAGCTGCGCACCACACTCGATACACAATTTCTGCCACGTCACTTGTGCCTGCGATACCTCTTCTTTTGGCAATTTGGGCACACCGTGGAGGAACGATTCATGAATTGGATCCTGCGCATCGCAGTTCCACAACGATCGCAAGGCGTGCCGCCGCGACCATAGGCGTGCAGGGAAACATCGAAGTAACCAGACTGCCCATTGACGTTCACATACAGCGCATCAAAACTCGTACCACCCTGCTCTAAAGCCCGCCGCATCACCTGCTGGCCATGCTCTAACAGCTCGCGCAGCCGAGGTAGGCCAATTGCCTGAGCAGAGGTTTCCGGGTGGATGCGTGCTGCCCACAGCATTTCATCGGCGTAAATATTGCCAATGCCAGACACAATCCCCTGATCCAGCAGCAACCGTTTGATCCCTACGTCGCGGCTTTTGAGCGCTCGCGCCACCTGAGCCAGGTCCAATGTGGGGTCCAGGAGGTCCTGCGCAATGTGGGCCATGTGCGCTGGCAAGCGGCTGTCCGCTCGGGGGTCATATTCACTGGGCCGCCAGTACCCAAAGGTGCGCTGGTCCACGAACCACAGCTCATTGCCATCATCCAGGCGGACGCGGATCCTCAGGTGCGGATGCTCTCCCCCTTGTGCGCCCCCATCTTTCACGAGCATCTGCCCGCTCATTCCAAGGTGCACAATCACCGGCAGCACCGGAGCTCCAGCACCACTCTCCGCCGCCGCGGCGCAGTCGAGCCAGAGGAACTTGCCACGCCGGCGCACGTCGGAAATTGTTGTTTCGGTGAGCATGCCCTCTACTTGCGCGGGACCACCCTCACTGTGGCGTACAGCGCGCGGGTGCAGCACTTCTACTGCATCAAGACGTCGGCCGCGGACGTGCTCTTCCAAACCGCGCCGGACCACCTCAACTTCCGGCAGCTCAGGCATGCTCGGCCAGGCGTTTGAGCTGCGCTACCAGCGCGGGTTCGTTTTGCACGCGGGCAACAGCCTGTTTTGCGGCTTGCTGCTCGGCGGCCTTTTTGTTCTTGCCGGCACCGTGCCCAATTTCCTCACCGAACACCACGGCAGCAACCTCGAAGTGCTTTTCGTGCTCTGGGCCCGAGGCCTCGGCGGTGTAGGTGGGCGCTGGAAGTTTGCGCTCTGCGAGGCGCTCCTGCAGGGTGGTTTTCCAATCCTGGTAGATCGCCTCAGCCGAGGCCTCGTTGATCTTGGTTTGGAACAGCCGAAGCACCGTTGCCCTGGCCACCTCGAAGCCATGCTCCAGGTAGATCGCGCCGAGCATCGCCTCGGTGGTGTCCGCCAGGATTGAGTCCTTCTCGCTGCCGCCGGTGGCGAGCTCCCCCTTACCCAGAAGGATGTGCTCTCCGAGCCCGATTTCGCGAGCGACGGCGGCAAGGCCGTAGCGGCTCACCACCGCGGCGCGCATCTTGGAGATGTGGGATTCGGGGAGCGCGGGGTACTGCGCGAAGAGTTGTCCGGCCACGGACAGGCCCAGCACGGCGTCACCCAAAAACTCAAGACGCTCGTTGTTGGGCAGATTGCCGTGTTCGTTACCAAAGGAACGATGCGTGAGCGCCAGGCGGAGGCCTTCCGCACTCAAGCTCACCCCAAAGGCCTCGAGCAGCGGCGCGTGGTCTTTGGCCCCAAAGGCTTGCTCCCACGCCTGCTCGGGGCTGAGTTTCTGTTTCCTACTCACAGGAATTTCTCCAGTCCAGCCCAGCGCGGGTCGGTGGGCTGACCTTGGGTTTCACCAGAAACGCCATCCGGCTCCGGCACGTCGCCGTGCTCGCAGCCGCCCTCGCACACCGGGTTGAAGGGCAGGTTGAGGCCGGCCTCGTCCAGGAAGGATTGCAGCAGGTCAATGGTGTCATTTAGCACCACTGGCAGCTCGTCTTCGTCTTCTTCGGCGGCTTCGCCCTGAATGAAGTCTTCACTGGCGGCGAACACTTCGTTAATACTCAAATCCACCTCTGGGGAAAGGGCGGTGAGGCAGCGCGAGCACTGCCCCTGCAGAGTTGCGTGCAGCGTTGCGTCCGCCATGACGGCCTCGCCCAGTGGGGTCAGCGCGGCGTCGATACGCACCTCCGCACCCTCTGGGATCGCGATCATTGCGGGGCCGATACGCTGCGGCGCCGGGCCCTCCTGAGTGAGTGTTTCCGGCATGCCGCTGCGCAGCAACTGCCCCACCTCAAAAACAAATGGGTTCATGTTATTCGCGTCCCGCTCCCGCTCCAGCTCCAGTGCCAGCTCCAGTGCCAGAGACCCCGGCTCCGCGGCGCAGCGCTGCCTTATCCCGCGACACTTGGCGCAGGGTTGCGGAAAGGGACTCTTCAAACTCGCTGAGCTTCTTTTCCACGAAGGCGTCGCACTCGCTGCGCAGGTGGTTGGAATCGGCGTGCGCCTTGTCCACGATGCGGTGGGCTTCTTCGTTCGCGCGGCGCACCACCTCGGAGTCAGATACTAAGCGGTGCTGCTCAGCCAGGCCCTCATCCACGGAACGCTGGTACTGATCGTTTCCGGAGGCAACCAGGCGCTCGGCTTCAGCTTGGGCGCGGCCCAGGGTGTCATCGGCTTGCCGACGCGCGTCCTCAACGATCCGCGCGGCGTCGTCCTGCGCCTTCGCCACCGTAGTGTGCGCACGGTTTTCCGCGTCACCCACCATGGCCTCGGATTCTTCGCGGGCGCGGGTCACCATGGTGTGCGCCTCATGCTCAGCGTTGCCCACCAGTTCATCGGCGCGGTCCTGGGCGCCGCGGATGATTTCATCGCGCTGGTCCAAGACGTCCTGTGCGTCATCGATCTCCACAGGCAGAGCGTTGCGGAGGTCATCGAGCAGGGCCAACATGTCATTGCGGGGCACCATGCAATTGGAGGTCATGGGCACGCCGTAGGCCTGCTCCACGGTTTGGACGAGTTCATCAAGAGCTTCGAAGACACGGTACATGCTAGCGAGTCTAGCGGCGCAATCCGACGAGGCGCTGCAACACCACCGTCACCAGCCAAAAAGAAACCGCACCCCACGGCCAAGGGCCATAGAGTGCGGCGGGATGATTGGGGTGTGGGGTCACACCGTTTAGATCACACCCTGTGCGAGCATCGCGTCTGCCACCTTCTTGAAGCCGGCGATGTTTGCGCCAACCACGTAGTCACCTTCGTGACCGTATTCACGGGCGGTTGCCTCACAGGTGCGGAAGATGTTGCGCATGATCTCGTGCAGGCGCTGGTCGGTGTACTCAAAGGACCAGGAGTCGCGGGATGCGTTCTGCTGCATTTCCAGAGCGGAGGTAGCAACGCCACCAGCGTTGGCTGCCTTACCTGGGCCAAAGACCACGCCCTTCTCGCGGAAGACCTCAACTGCCTCTGCGGTGGAAGGCATGTTTGCGCCCTCGGCCACAAACTGGCAGCCGTTGTCTGCGAGGGTGCGTGCGTGCTCTTCGTTGAGCTCGTTCTGGGTGGCACATGGCAGAGCCACGTCGCAGGCCAGATCCCAAATGGAACCCTCGGAGTGGAAGGTTGCGCCCTCTACCTCGTCCACGTACACGGAGACGCGCTCACGGCGAACTTCCTTGATGTCCTTCAGCTTTGCCACGTCAACACCTTCTGGGGTGTGAACGTAACCGGAGGAATCGGAGAAGCCGATCACGGTTGCGCCGAGTTCCTGTGCCTTCTCAATGGCATAGATTGCCACGTTGCCGGAGCCGGAAACGATGACCTTCTTGCCGTTGAAGGAAGTGCCGTGTGCCTTCATCATTTCGCTGGTGAAGTACACGCAGCCGTAGCCGGTTGCTTCGGTGCGCACCAGCGAGCCACCCCAGGTGAGGCCCTTGCCGGTGAGCACGCCGGACTCGTGCTGGTTTGCCAGGCGGCGGTACTGACCAAAGAGGAAGCCGATCTCGCGGCCGCCCACGCCAATGTCACCCGCTGGAACGTCACGGTATTCGCCGATGTGGCGGTGCAGCTCGGTCATGAAGGACTGGCAGAAGCGCATGATTTCTGCGTCGGACTTGCCCTTGGGGTCAAAGTCGGAACCACCCTTGCCGCCGCCGATCGGCAGGCCGGTGAGGGAGTTCTTGAAGATCTGCTCGAAGCCCAGGAACTTGATGATGCCCAGGTTCACGGATGGGTGGAAACGCAGGCCACCCTTGTATGGGCCGAGTGCGGAGTTGAACTGCACGCGGAAGCCGCGGTTGACCTGCACCACGCCTTCGTCGTCAACCCAGGGCACGCGGAAGATGAGCTGGCGCTCTGGCTCGCAGAGGCGCTGGATCAGGCCGTAGTCAGCGTAATGTGGGTCCTTCTCCAACACGATCTTCAGGGATTCCAGCACTTCACCGACAGCCTGGTGGAACTCTGGCTCGCCGGCGTTTCGCTTGAGCAACTGCTCATGGTATTCCCGGACCTGCTCTTCAATGGACAATTCAAGGTTCCTTTCTCATGCTCGTGCGTCTCGCCTCTTGCGGCGCAGCCTGGGCGAATCACAGGAGAATACTATTGACCGTGTTGAAGTATAGAGCACATCCTCCCCCAAACGTGTGCCAGCTCTCCCGCCAAAGCGGCTCTAGCCTGCAGAAAGGTACCTATAGTGCAATCGAACACAGCCACCGATTCCGCCAAAACACACCTGAACATCGTGATCGCCCCGGACTCCCTGAAGTCCACCGCGAGCGCCCCCGATGCCGCAAGGTGGTTGCGTGAAGGCGCGTTGGAGGCTTGCTCGGCGGCTGGCATCACCTCTGAGATCCAGGTAGTCCCCATGGCTGACGGGGGTGAAGGGACCGCTGCGTGTTTTGAGGGTCAGGTGGTCACGCTGCCCACCACGGATGCCATCGGCAGGCTCACCGAAGCCAGCTATGTGTTCGACCCCAGCACCACCACCGCATACATTGACATCGCCGCAGCCAGCGGTTTGCCCCAAGTACAGGACTCCCTCCAGCCGCTGCAGGCGGATACTTTCGGCACCGGCGTGCTCATCGCCGATGCCCAAACCCGCGGCGCCACCCGCATCGTCCTGGCCCTCGGCGGTAGCGCAAGCACCGACGGCGGCACCGGCATTCTCACGGCCCTGGGTGCCCAACCACTCGACGAGCGCGGCCTCCCTCTGCGGCCTGGCGGTGGTGATCTGCACCGCGTGGCCAGCGTGGATACAGCCCAGCTCAACATCCCGGCCGCCGCAGTGGAATGGGTTTTGCTTGCCGACGTCCACGCCACCGCCACCGGCCCCACGGGCACCGCTGCCACCTATGGCCCGCAGAAGGGCGCCAACCGGGAACAAGTTGCCCTGCTCGAAGGCGGCATAGCCCAGTGGTGTGAGGTCTCTGGCATTGACCCGCAGGTGCCCATGCTCGGGGCGGCTGGCGGCGTAGCCATTGGCATCTTCTGGCTCAGCAGCCTCTTACACGGCAGCGGCGAGCATGTGCATCTGCTGCCCGGCGCGCAGGTGGTGGCGGAAACGCTGGGTCTGCCGGAACGAGCAAAGGGGGCCGATTTGATCATTACCGCCGAAGGCGGCTTTAACCAGCAGTCTCTTGACGGCAAAGTGGTGGGCACGGTGCTGGACCTGGCCGGCCCGAACACCACCGTGGCGGTTGCTGCGGGAAGCTTTCACAGCCCCCTACCCACTACCAACACCCTCAAAATTGAACTGCCCCAGGATGAGCAGGTGCGCGAGCAGCTGCTGTGGGCGGGCAGGAACGCCGTAGAGCAGTATCTGCAGGTTAGTCGGTGATTTGCATGGTCCAGGGGTAGGCCACCGTGTCCACGGGCAGTGCAGCCGCCGGCGCGAGCAGGCGCGAGTAGAGCATGGCTACTTGGTTGAGGCTGCGCGCTCCTTCAACTTTCACGCTGAATCGGTGCATTTCATAGGTCTGCTCGGCTGCTACGGGTTCGTCTTTGTCTCCCGCCTGTTCCCGCAGGACTTCGATGAGTTGCTGGCGCGTGGCGGCGTCGGCACCCGCATCGCTTGTGTGCGTGACGGTGGCATCCTGGACGAGTGCATCGCGGATGAGTAGCGCACTGAGTTGTTCGAATCGCGCGGGGGTGAGTGCTGCGGCTTTGGGGTCGATGAAGCAGTCGAAGTGAATGGAAGCCATGCGGCCAGACTAGCCTAGAACGCATGAGCAAGTCCTTCCTGCAAAAGATGCCCGACGGCACCGTGAAACAACTGAATCCTTTTTCTGGGACGCAGGCCTGGACGGTCACTGGCCGCGGCAACCGCCCGCTTGGGCTGCCCGTGGTCGACCCGAAACCGCTGGACCCACAAGACCACGTTGCGTTCTGCGCGTTTTGCCAGGATCGCATGTTGGAAACGCCCCCGGAGAAGGCGCGCATGGTGGGCGGGCAGATCGTCACTGGCGTGATGGCGGAGGATCTTGGCGCTACCCAGGCGGATTTCCGCCGCGTTGCCAACCTGTTTGAGATCGTGACCTACGAGTATTGGCAGGCCAACTACGGCTACCACATGCCCGAGGAGCTGGAGCGTTGGTACGCGCGCTATGTTGGCACCTCGCAGGGCCTTGAGCATGTGCTGCGCTCGGTGCGCACGAAACGCAAGGCGTCAGGTCGCAGTGCCGACGCCCCCCAATCGGAACTGCTCGCACAGGCTGCACCGTTCTTCGGCGGCGGCCATGACCTCATTATCGGCCGGCGTCACTTTATCGATGGTGCCACCGATGACAGTCAGCTCGCCGGGTCGGGAACGCTGCACCCCGACGAGCACGCCGAGTTGATTGCGTTTACGGTTGCCAGCACCAAGGCGCTCTACGCCCAGAACCGCTACGCGCCGTATGTGGCGGTGTTCCAGAATTGGCTGAAGCCCGCGGGCGCGTCCTTTGACCATTTGCACAAGCAGTTAGTGGCCATTGATGAGCGCGGCCGCAGCCTTGAGGATGAGATTGCGAAGCTGCGCCAAAACCCCAACATGTATAACGAGTGGGCGGTGGACTACGCGGCGAGCCAAAACCTCATCATCGCGGAAAACGAGCATGCCATCTTGTTCGCCGGGTTTGGGCACCGCTACCCCACCTTGGAGGTGTATTCCAAGTCCGCCACCTCAGAGCCGTGGCTGCAGTCGCCGGAGGAGGTGCGCGCGATGAGTGACCTCATCCACGCTGCCCACGCCGCTGCCGGCCCTGATGTTCCCTGCAATGAGGAGTGGCACCATAAGCCGGCGGACCTGGATATGCCGATGCCCTGGCGCGTGATGATCAAATGGCGCGTATCCAACCTGGCTGGTTTTGAAGGCGGCACCAAGATCCACGTGAACACCCTTTCGCCGTGGGATGTGCGCGACCGGGTGGTGGACACCATGTATGCACTGCGCAACCAAGAAAAGATTGCGCGCAATATCCTCATTGCTACTGAATGCAAGGTAGAGCGCAATTCACTGCGCTACAACCCATTTTTGTATCTGCGGTAACGTGGATCACATGCTTCTGACGTCCAACTCTTCCAGCGAATCTCATATCGCTTCCCTGATTGCCGCCTTCGCTCCAGACCCGGATTGGCAGCGCGACCTCTACCGCAAGCTGCATGCCAACCCGGAGCTTTCCGGCAAGGAGATTGAGACGGCGCGGATGATCGCCCGCGAGCTTGGTCGTTTCAACGCAGAGGTGACCACCAACATCGGCGGCAACGGAATGGTGGCGGTGTTCCGCAATGGCCCCGGTCCGACGGTGCTGATGCGCGCGGATTTTGATGGCCTCCCGGTGAAGGAGGAATCCGGGCTTGAGTGGGCCTCGCACAAAATCGACTATTCCGGCCAAACCCCCACCCCAGTGATGCACGCATGCGGCCACGATATGCACACCACCGCGCTTCTGGGAGCCTGCCAGGTGCTGGATTCCGCCCGGGAGCACTGGAGCGGCACCTTCATTGCCCTGTTCCAGCCTTCTGAGGAAAACGGCGCTGGCGCTGCCCGCATGGTGGCCGACGGCCTGGCAGAAGCCATACCCAAGCCGGACGTCTGCTTTGGCCAGCATGTGATCGCAGGCCCCGCGGGCCAGGTGAGCAGTATGCCGGGGGCGGCGCTCGCCTCCTGCGACTCCATTGAGATTGTGCTCACCGGCCAAAGCGCGCACGGTTCCATGCCGCATAATGCGATCGACCCCACCTTTTTGGCCGCAATGATCGTGATCCGCCTGCAAGGCATCGTGGGCAGAGAGATCCCGCCCCACGAGTTCGCCGTGGTTTCCGTTGGCACCTTGGAGTCCGGCAATTCCAACAACACCATCCCCGGGCAGGCCCGAATCGTGCTGAACTGCCGCACCTACAACGAGCAGATCAAAGCGCAACTCTACGCCGCCATCGAGCGAGTGGTACGCGGCGAATGCAAAGCTTCCGGCACCACCGTGGACCCCACCTTTCGCTACTTCGCCCACGGCCCTCTTACGGACAACACCCCGGAGGTCTTCCGGCGGGTTCGCGCGACCTTTGACCAGGTGTTCGGCCCAGACTCTACCGACGCCACCCGCTGGACAGCTTCCGAGGACTTTGCCAACCTCCCGGAGGCCTTCGGCGCACCATACCTGTTTTGGACTGTGGGTGTGACCCCGCGCGAACAGTGGGACAAAGCCCTGGCGGAGGGCAACGTGGCGGAAACGATTCCAGTGAACCACATGGGCACCTTCGTGCCGGACTATGAGCCGACGGTCCACGCCACCACCTCAGCGGCGGTAGCAGCAGTGCTCACATACCTGAAAAAGTGAAAAAAGCAACAGCTTTGCGGGTTCAAATGCTCTCAATCGGGAAAATTCGGGCATAACCGGTAGGATGATGCGGGTAACACAGCGGGGCTCCGTGCGAGCTCCCTCTCCCCAATCACTCTGTGTAAGGAGTTTTCTCCGAAGATGACTACTTCCCAAGAATTCACCTCTTCCGTAGGTGGACACGTCCGTGCCGTTTCCGGCACGGCCCCAACTACTGCCACGGGCCGCAAGTTCTGGTTCGGCCTTTCCCACGCTGTGATGGAGCAGCTCGCTGAAAACTGGGAGGCAACCACCAAGGCCTACGCAGCCACTCGCCAGCAGCACTACTTCTCCGCGGAGTTCCTCATGGGCCGCGCCCTGCTGAACAACCTCACCAACCTGGACTTGGTAGACGTTGCCGAGCAGGCTACTGCCGCCAATGGGCACGCGCTTTCTGACGTCCTCGAGGCGGAAAATGACGCAGCACTGGGCAACGGTGGTCTGGGACGCCTGGCTGCCTGCTTCCTGGATTCCGCTGTCACCCAGGACTACCCGGTGACCGGCTACGGCATCCTCTACCGCTATGGCCTGTTCAAGCAGGTTTTTGACAATGGCTTCCAGACCGAGGAGCCGGACGCGTGGAAGGAAGACGGCTACCCATTTGTGGTGCGCCGCGAAAACCAGATCCGCACTGTGCACTTTGATGACATGCACCTGCGCGCCGTGCCTTATGACATGCCGATCACCGGCTACGGCACCAACAACGTGGGCACCCTGCGCCTGTGGAAGGCTGAGCCACTGGAGGAGTTCGACTACGACGCCTTCAACTCCCAGCGCTTCACCGACGCCATCGTGGAACGCGAGCGCGTGATGGACCTTTGCCGCGTGCTCTACCCGAACGACACCACATACAACGGCAAGGTGCTGCGCGTTCGCCAGCAGTACTTCTTTGTCTCCGCATCCCTGCAGGCAATGATCGATTCCTACATCGAGCACCACGGCGAGGACCTGCGCGACTTTGGCAAGTACAACTCCATCCAGCTCAATGACACCCACCCAGTGCTCGCAATCCCAGAGCTGATGCGCCTGCTGCTCGACGAGCACAACATGACGTGGGAGGACGCCTGGAAGGTTGTCACCGAAACCTTCGCGTACACCAACCACACCGTGCTCGCAGAGGCCTTGGAGCAGTGGAACACCTCCATCTTCCAGCAGCTCTTTGGCCGCGTGTTCGAGATCATCGTGGAAATCGACCGCCGATTCCGCGAGGACATGCGCGAGCGTGGCCTGGACGAGGGCCGCATCCACTACATGTCCCCCGTACACGACGGAATGGTGCACATGGCGTGGATCGCTTGCTACGCAGCGTTTTCCATTAACGGCGTGGCCGCGCTGCACACTGAGATCATCAAGGCTGACACCCTCAAGGAGTGGCACGAGATCTGGCCGGAGAAGTTCAACAACAAGACCAACGGTGTGACCCCACGCCGCTGGCTGAAGATGTGTAACCCTCGCCTGTCTGACCTGCTTACCCGCCTCTCCGGCTCTGATGCCTGGGTCACGAACCTGGATGAGCTGAAGAAGCTCACCGAGTTGGCCAACAACGAGGACGTGCTTGCTGAGCTCAACGAGATCAAGCACGCCAACAAGGTGGACTTTGCCAACTGGATCAAGGAGCGCCAGGGCGATGAAATCAACCCTGATTCCATTTACGACGTGCAAATCAAGCGCCTGCACGAGTACAAGCGCCAGTTGCTCAACGCCCTCTACATCCTGGATCTGTACTTCCGCATCAAGGAAGACGGCGAGGCCAACGTGCCACCACGGACCTTCATCTTCGGTGCGAAGGCTGCCCCAGGCTACGTCCGTGCAAAGGCGATCATCAAGCTCATCAACGCCATCGGCGACCTGGTGAACAACGATCCAGTTGTTTCCAAGTACCTGCATGTGGTGTTCGTGGAGAACTACAACGTCTCCCCCGCCGAGCACATCATTCCAGCCGCGGATGTCTCCGAGCAGATTTCCACCGCCGGCAAGGAGGCCTCCGGTACCTCCAACATGAAGTTCATGATGAACGGCGCGCTCACCCTGGGCACCCTGGACGGCGCAAACGTGGAGATCGTGGACTCCGTGGGCGATGACAACGCCTACATTTTCGGCGCCAAGGTGGAGGAGCTCCCAGAGCTCAAGGCCCACTACAATCCATGGCACCACTACGAGACGGTCCCAGGCCTCAAACGCGTTCTCGACGCCTTCACCTCGGGTCTGCTCGATGACGGCCACTCGGGCCTGTTCCACGACCTCCGCTCCTCCCTGCTGGATGGCGGCGGCTACGAAACCCCAGACGTGTACTACGTCCTGGGCGACTTCGCTGCGTACCGCGAGACCCGCGACAAGATGGCCCGCGACTACTTTGCTGACCCAATCCACTGGGCACGGATGGCGTGGATCAACATCTGCGAGTCCGGCCGCTTCTCCTCCGACCGCACGATCGGCGACTACGCCCGTGAAGTCTGGAAGATCGAGCCAACCAAGATCTAAACCCCGGACATGAAAAAGCCGGCGCCTTCGGGCGCCGGCTCTTTTTTGTGAGCGTGTTTGCTGGGTTAGACGTGGGTGTCCTCACCGAGCAGGTGCACGTGGATCATGTTGATGTTGCCTGGGATTCCTGGAGGAGTACCGGCCACCAGCACGATCATGTCATCCTTGGAGTAGCGATCCATGGAGAGCAGGGCCTTGTCGATCTCTGCGAGCATGGCGTCGGTATCCTCCACTGGTGGGCAGAGGAAGGTCTCCGCACCCCAGGTGAGTGCCAGTTGGGAGCGCACCTCTTGGTTGGGGGTGAACACCAGCAGTGGCAGGTGGGAGTGCAGGCGGGCAACGCGCTTTGCGGTGTCGCCGGAGGAAGTGAAGGCAACGAGAGCCTTCGCGTTGAGGCGCTCTGCGATGTCACGAGCGGAGTAGGAGATGATGCCGCGCTTGGTGCGTGGGATGTGGGCCAAGTCTGGCACACGGCCGTCCACTTCTGCGGACTGGACGATGCGGCTCATGGTGCGTACCACGTTCTGTGGGTCGATGCCCACGGAGGTCTCACCGGAGAGCATCACGGCGTCGGCGCCGTCGAGCACAGCGTTTGCCACGTCGGATGCCTCTGCGCGGGTTGGGCGCAGGTTCTCAATCATGGAGTCCAGCATCTGGGTTGCCACGATCACTGGCTTCGCGTTTTCGCGCGCGATCTGGATGGCTCGCTTCTGGAACAGCGGCACCTGCTCCAGTGGGCACTCCACGCCGAGGTCACCACGGGCAATCATGATGCCGTCGAAGGCGAGCACGATGGATTCCAGGGCATCCACGGCCTCTGGCTTTTCCAGCTTTGCGATCACCGGGCAGCGGCGGCCTTCCTCATCCATGATCTGGTGGACCAGCTCAACGTCTGCTGGGGAGCGGACAAAGGAGAGAGCGATCATGTCCACGCCGAGCTTCAGGGCGAAGCGCAGGTCGCGGATGTCCTTTTCCGAAAGTGCGGGCACGGAGATGTCCATGCCTGGCAGGGAAACACCCTTGTTGTTGGACACGGGGCCGCCTTCCACGACCTCGCACACCACGTCATTGTCTTCCACGCGCAAGCAGACGAGGGCAACCTTGCCGTCGTCCACCAGGAGGCGGTCGCCTGGCTTCGCGTCCTTGGCCAGGTTCTTGTAGGTGGTGGAGACGCGGTCGTGGGTGCCTTCTACGTCTTCCACGGTGATGCGCACGATTTCGCCGTTGTTCCACACGGTTGCGCCGTCGACAAAGCGCCCCAAACGGATCTTCGGGCCCTGGAGGTCAGCGAGGATGCCCACTGCCCTGCCGGTCTTGTTGGTGGCCTCACGAACCCAGTTGTAGTTCTTCACGTGATCTTCGTGATCACCGTGAGACATGTTCATGCGGGCCACGTTCATGCCAGCCTCAACAAGGCCGAGGATTCCTTCCTCGCTTGCAACGGCTGGGCCTAGGGTACAAACAATCTTGGTACGACGTTCCATGCCATAAACCCTATCCTTGAGCGCTACATACTGCTAGGTGAACACGGTGTTTTGGGAACGCAAAGCCAACAAAACCCGCCCAAACCCTGGGAAAAATCGGGCATGAGCGGGCATATTCAAAGATTTTTAAGGTTTAGCGATTTTTCTCACAGTCCCGGCCTTTCGGCAATTTTGCAAAAATCGCCAGCGCAATCAGGCAGCTCAGTGCAGCAACAACTGTGTTTACGCGTAGCCCGAAGATCATCATGGACTCGCTGATCCGGAAGTTCTCCAGAATCATGCGGCCAAAGGTATAGCCCGCAACGTAGAGTGCGAACACCCGGCCGTGCCCGAGCTGGAAGCGGCGGTCCGCCCACAGCAGCAGCGCAAAAATCAACACGTTCCACAACAGTTCGTAGAGGAACATCGGGTGTACGGTGTCCATCACCTGCCCGTTGGACACGCCGGTCAGCGGTGCATATTGACCCGCCTCGTTCACGCGGTAATAAATCTCCAGCGCCCAGGGCACATCTGTGGTGGCGCCATACAGCTCCTGGTTGAAATAATTGCCCAGCCGCCCGATGCCTTGGGCCAGGATGATGCCTGGCGCGAGGGCGTCGGCAAAGGGTGCAAAGGGGATGCCCTTTTTGCGCAGGTAAAGCCACACGCAAAGCGTGCCCAGCGCCACCGCACCCCAAATGCCCAGGCCGCCGTTGGTGATTTTGAAAACGTCCATCGGGTTCTGGCCGGGCCCGAAATAGAGCTGGTAGTCCGTGATCACGTGGTAGAGGCGCCCGCCGATGATGCCTGAGATCACTGCCACGATCGCGGCGTCGTACACCACTTCCCCGTTGCCGCCACGGGCTTCGTAGCGCTTCTTGCCAATCCAGATTGCGGCCACAATGCCGAGGATGATCCACAGTGCATAGGCACGCACCGGCACGGGGCCAAGCATCCACACACCTTGTGGAGGGGATGGGATGGCGGCAAGATTCAGCACATTCACAGTGCGAATTCCTTTCAGGTTGGTGGTTAGCGCGAGGGGCAACTTGGGTGTTGGCCGGCGGCAACAAGCGCTTGAGTTGCCTCCCTGGGGTTGGAGGAGGTGACGATCGTTTCACCGATCACCACCGCGTCCGCCCCGCTCGCTGCGTACGAGAGTAACTCAGAGGGGTCACGCACGCCGGAGAGCGCCACCCTGATGATCCGGCTGGGCAGCCCCGGCGCAATCTCCTGGAATGCCTTGCGGTTGAGCTGCATCGTGGCAAAGTCTCGGGCATTCACGCCGATGATACTTGCGTGTGCGGCCACGGCCCGGCTTGCTTCCTCCGGAGTGCGCACCTCTACTAATGCCGCCATGCCCAGGGATTCCACGCGGTCAATGAGCGCTTCAAGGCGGGGTTGTTCCAGCACCGCGGCGCGCAGCGGGATCATATCAGCCCCGTAGCAGCGCGCTTCATGCACCTGATAGGGGTCCACAATGAAGTCACGGCACAAAATGGGCACTTCCACCGCGCTGCGTACCCTCAGCATTTCCTCTAGGGAGCCGTGGAAGCCGCGTTTCGACGTATGGCATGCAATCACCTTCGCCCCACCCGCCTCGAGCTCGCGGGCCAGACGCTCCGGGGCAGCAATATCCGCAATCACTTCCCTGCCCGGGGCAGTGCGCTTAATCTCCGCGATCACGGTACATCCGGGCTGCAGGAGAGCTGCAAGGGCGTCCCTGGGCTCGGGGCACGCCCGCGAGCGCGCCTTGATCTCCTGAAAAGGCACCTTGGCCTCGCGCTTTGCTACCTCTTGGAGGACTCGGGCCACGATCTGCTCAGAGACGCTGGGCCTGACACTGGGCATTCCTCGCCCCCTTCCAGCCGGTGGTGTGATGTGCCCAAGATTACTTCCAAGAAGCCGGGTGGGAAAAATCGCGGGGGTGTATTTAGCCCCTGGCGTCGGTGCCTGGATCAGCAGTGGGATCAAGGTCAGCGTCGATGGCGTCCCACATGATCCGCTCAGAGTCGGGATCCTCCGCCAAATTCTCCTTGGCCCGTTCCTTGCGCGCCGCCGCTCGCTCATACTGGGTGTCTGCCGGGCGGTTGTGGCCGGGGCGCAGCGCCAAGAGCACACCGCCGACGAGCGCAAGGCCGCAGCCCAGCAATGCAAGCACCGCGGCGAGCGGTTGCACGGTGATGTGGGTGATCTCCGCCCAAGAGTTCAGGGCAGCACCATCGCGCAGGTGGCCGGTGGCGGAGCCAGAGGTGAGGATCTGGTGGGCGCGGTCAAAACTGGGGTTGCCCGCGAGGACCTGCACCGCGGAGATCGCGCCACCAGCGGCAGCCAGCGCTACGACCACCCCGACGATCCTACGGCCCCACACACGCAACGCCAGGCCGGCAATGCAGCCCGCCAGCAGGATGAGAGCAACTGCGGAAAGCTCGGTGGACCAGGTCCCACCCACGATCGGGACCAGTTGCTCGCCGGCTTTGTCATCAAATGCCTGGACTTCCAGCCAGGTCATTCTGGAGGAAAGCCACGCCATCGCCGCCCCAACCGCGATGAAAGCCGCTGCGGGTTTCACCAGGGAACCCTGTTTATGTGCCACGTCTGCCACGGTACTTGCCCTCCTAGTTGGCGCTGGAAAGGAGTTGGTCTGCGTCAAAACAGGTGCGGTCCCCGGTATGGCAAGCGCCACCCGTCTGCTCCACTTTGAGCAGCACGGTGTCACCGTCACAGTCCAGGCGCACCTCCGTCACGCGCTGGGTAGCGCCGGAAGTCTGGCCTTTGATCCAGTATTCCTGCCTGGAGCGGGAGTAGTACGTCCCCTGGCGGGTGGCCAGCGTGTAGGCCAGTGCGTGGGAATCCATCCACGCCATCATGAGCACTTCCTGGGTGTCCGCGGCCTGCACCACCGCCGGAACCAGGCCCTGTGCATTGAATCGCACGCGTGCCTCAATGGCGGGGTCAAGCTGATATGCGCCCGGATCAGCAGAACTCATAGCCGCACCTCAAAACCCGCCTGAGCAATCGCCTGCTTGACTTCCCCGATGCCCACTTCGCCGAAGTGGAAGATGGACGCCGCGAGCACTGCGTCGGCACCCGCGGCCACCGCTGGTGGAAAGTGCTCCGCCGCCCCGGCGCCGCCGGAGGCAATCACGGGGATGGACACCGCAGCGCGCACTTTTTCCAACAGTTCGAGGTCAAAGCCTTCCTTGGTGCCGTCGCCATCCATTGAGTTGAGCAGGATCTCCCCCACTCCCAGTTCCTCGCCTCGTAGCGCCCACTCCACGGCATCAAGTTCCGCACTCCGCGAACCCCCGTGAGTGGTTACCTCAAACCCACTTGGTTGAGGCTTGCCGCCTTCGGGCACCCGGCGCGCATCCACGCTAAGCACGATGCACTGCGCACCAAAGCGGTGGGAGAGCTCCCTGAGCAGCTCTGGGCGGGCGATTGCAGAGGTATTGACGCTGACCTTGTCCGCACCAGCACGAAGGAGTTGGTCCACGTCCTCCTCGCTGCGCACGCCGCCGCCTACTGTGAGCGGAATGAACACCTGCTCCGCGGTTCGTTTAACCACCTCAAGCATGGTGCCACGGCCCGCTTTGGAGGCGGAGACGTCGAGAAACGTGAGCTCGTCGGCGCCTTCGGCGTCGTACTTGCGCGCCAACTCCACAGGATCGCCTGCGTCTTTGAGTCCCTCAAAGTTCACGCCTTTGACCACGCGGCCGTTATCAACGTCCAAACATGGAATCACGCGCACTGCTACGCCCATTTCAAGGACTCCTTCCAGTTCAATTGCTCACTCGGGGTGCGGGAAACGGAACTTCTCCATGGTACTCATCAGGGCCTCATGCGCCCGCGGGGAGCCCACCACCACCCCTTCCGCGCCGGGCACCCAGGGGTTTCCCGCGAGGTCAGTGACCACTCCGCCGGCGGCGCGCACCAGCACCACGCCCGCCGCGTTGTCCCACACAAACGGGCTTAAGGATACCGCACCGTCAAAAATTCCCGCCGCGGTATAGGCTAAATCCACTCCTACGGACCCGGTGATCCGCGGCCGGAGGTAGGTTTTGGAGATTTCCGCCAGCCATCCTTGGCGCAACTGGGAGGAAAAACGCGATTCCCGCGGCGAGGAGATCGAGCTAAACCCCACGTGTGCCGCGATGATCGGACGGTCCTCAAGTGGGGGCTGTGCCTGGCCGTTGAAAAACAGCGGCGAGCCATCAAATGCGCCGAAGCGTTGCCGCGCCATGGGCACTGAAGTGATGCCCAGGACTGGGGTGCTGTCCACCAAGAGTGAAATGAGGATCGCCGACATGGGGTTGCCGGCGGCGTAGTTTGCGGTGCCGTCGATGGGGTCCACCACCCACATCGGGGAGCCGGAGTCCCCGCCGAACTCCTCCCCGAACACCGGGATGCCGGTGAGCGTGGTCAAGGTGGTGCGAAGGTAGGCCTCGATCTCATGATCGGCCTGGGTGGCAAAGTCCGCACCCGCTTTGAAGTGCTTGGGGGCTGCGCCGATGCTCGCCATAAAAAGCCGTTCGGCGTCATCGGTGACTGCCTCGGCTATGTGGTAGAGCTCGCGCGCATCACTCATAGAGCATCCAGAGCCTCGCGCAGGGTGAACCTTCCCTCGTAGAGGGCTTTGCCGATGATGGCGGAGTCAATGCCCTCTTCTTCATACTTGGCCAGTTCCAACACATCTTCCAAGGCGGAAATACCCCCGGAGGCCACGATCTTGGCGTCGGTGGCTGCAGCGACGTCCCGCAGGAGGTCCACGTTAGGGCCGCTCAGGGTGCCGTCTTTGGAAACGTCCGTCACCACAAAGCGCTGGCAGCCCTGCGCATCGAGGCGCTCGAGCACTTCCCAGAGGTCACCGCCGTCCGAGACCCAGCCATTGCCGCGGGTGCGCCACTCACCATCGATGTTGCGCACGGCGATGTCCACCGCAACCTTGTCCCCGTAGCGGTCCAGCACCTTGGCAATCCACTCTGGTTTCTCCAATGCCGCCGTGCCGATGTTTACCCGCTTCGCACCGGTGGCCAGGGCGCGCTCCAGGGAGGCATCGTCGCGGATACCGCCGGTGAGCTCCACAAAGATGTCCAGCTTTCCGGTGATTTCCGCCATGAGCTCGTGGTTGGACCCGCGATTGAAGGCGGCATCCAGGTCCACAAAGTGCAGCCAGGTTGCCCCCTGCTCCTGCCACTTCAGTGCGCTTTCCAGCGGCGAACCATAGGACTTTTCGGTGCCAGCGGCACCTTGGTCAAGGCGAACGGCTTGCCCATCCACCACATCCACTGCGGGCAGGAGTGTAAACGTCATGGCACAAAAGCATAGCGCGAACCCCCGAGCCGCCGCACCCTACTTTTAGCGGCTTCCAGCGCTTTACAGAGTGGCCAGCCAGTTTTCCAGAAGGTGTGCGCCCACGTCCCCGGACTTTTCCGGGTGGAACTGCGTTGCCCACAGCGGGCCATTTTCCACGGCGGCCACGAAACGCTCGTCCTCGTGCTGTGCCCAGGTGACCAGCGGCGGGGTGGTGAGCCCGTCTGGCTCGAACTCCCAGGTACGCACGCCGTAGGAGTGCACAAAGTACACCCGCGCCTCTGGGTCAATGCCAGCAAACATTTGGCTGCCCGCGCCTGCTTGCACGGTGTTCCACCCCATGTGCGGTAGCACCTTTGCGTGCAACTTTTCCACCGTGCCGGGCCACTGACCACAGCCGTCGGCGGTGATGCCGTGCTCGGTGCCGCGCTCGAACATGATCTGCATGCCCACGCAGATCCCCAGCACGGGCCGCGATCCGGCGAGCCTTTGGCCAATCATGCGATCCCCTTTAACCTTCCGCAACCCCTCCATGCATGCAGCGAACGCGCCTACGCCGGGGACGAGGAGGCCGTCGGCACCGAGTACGATCTCCGGATCACTCGTGACGGTGACGTCCGCCCCCACCCGTTCCAGGGCGCGGTGTGCGGAGCGCAGGTTGCCGGAGCCGTAATCAAGCAGTGCGACAGTTTTCATGCTTGCCCATATTAGTGCACTGATTCGCACACACGGCAGCAACCCCCACCAAGGCCAGGCACGCCGCAACCGCAAACGCCACGGTGTACCCCTGCTGCGCCGCCACGAATCCCAGCAGGAAGGAGCCGGTGCCCGTACCTGCGTCAAAAGCGATGTTCCACACCGTTGAGGCCTCCCCGGTGCGATGCCGGGGCACCCGCAGGAACATCTCCAGCATGGACTCGGTCTGCACCAGCCCAAACCCTGCCCCAAACAGCGCCGCCGCCAGCAGCAGGCACCGAGGATCCCAGGCCCACCCAAGCACGCCGACGATCACCGCCAGCCCACTCGCCGCAATCAGCAGCGCCGGCAGCATGGTGGTCCCCGGCCTCCCAAGCCTGTCCGCCAGCGCCCCCGCAGCAAAGCGCGAAAGGATCTGCGCGCCGCCGATGACCGCAAAAATCACGCCACTCGACGCCGCAATTTCCGACGCCGCCCCCGCCGCACCACTTGCTGCGAGTGCCGCGGGCAAGAAGGAGGAAATCGCACCGAAGCCCATGGAAAGACTGGAAAGCGCGAGAGCCGGGGCGATCATCACGCGCAGGGTGGAGTCTTGCGTGATCTGGCCGGTAGGTGTTTCGGGTGGTTCAGGCGCCGGCACATTGGGCATCCACAGCGCGAGCACCCCGGCGAGCAGCGCCACCGCTGCACCGGTGAGAAACACCCCCGCGTAGCTGTTGGTGCGCTCGGCGATAGCGAGCCCAAGCGGCAGGAAGATCATTTGGCTGATCCCCACAGCAGCACCAAGGATTCCTGTTGCTTTCCCCAGCATGCTTGGGGCAACGATCTGGCCCAGCAAGGCGTATTGGGCAACGCAAAGCGCGCCAAAGCCCGCACCACGCAGGGCCGCCACTACCAGCACACTAATGGGGTCCATGGCCACCAAATACCACAACGCAGGAAGGCCAAGCAGCAGCGCGGATGCCACCATCACGGCCCGGTAGCCGAACCGCTGGATCAGCTTGTTGGTGAGCAGTTGGGTGGCAACCGTTGCCGCCATGAACACGCCCGTTGTAGCCCCGCCCAAGGCCTGGGATCCGCTGGACTGGATCACCGCGAGCGGCACGGTGGGAAAAAGTACGGACAGCGCCGCGAATGCCGCGGGCACCGCCACCATGGTGGGGCGAAACCCGGGGATCCGCAGCACTGCTGCAAGTGATTGGTTGGCCATTTAAAGGTTCATGGCTCCGAAGGCCCAGAACAATCCACCAATGAGGGCCACCGCTGCGCAGGCACCAAGGGCAATGGTGAGCACCTTGCTGCCGGACTCGGACTGGTAGCTCGCCCAAGTGGCACCCACCAAGAGGCCGGCGGCCATGAACAACAGGTAGACAAGCCAGGAGTTATCTTCAGAAACCATAATCTTCCTGATCTTCTTTGGCGCTAGAGGGCGCCCTTGGTGGAGGGGATGCCGGTGAGGCGGTCGTCTGCAGAGACGGCCTCGCGGATCGCGCGGGCAACCGCCTTGAACTCTGCCTCGGTGATGTGGTGGGGGTCGCGCCCGTAGCGGCAGTTCACATGCAACGTGGTGCGTGAGTTGAGCGCCAGGGTTTCAAAGAAGTGCTCGTTGATCACCGTTGCGTAGTGCCCGCCGATGATGGAATGCACGATGTGCTCAGGCTCGCCGTTCATCACAAAGTAGGGGCGGCCAGAGAAATCCACCACGGCCTCCACCAGCGTTTCGTCCATGGGCAGCAGGAAGGAGCCGAAGCGCTTAATGCCGCGCTTATCCCCCACCGCCTGCGCAATCGCCTGGCCGAGCACGATCGCCGTGTCCTCTACGGTGTGGTGCGCGTCGATATGCGTGTCCCCCTTTGCGTGCACGGTGAGGTCAAAGGCACCGTGGACGCCGAAGGCGGTGAGCATGTGGTCGAAAAATGGCACGCCGGTGTCAATATCCACCGTTCCGGTGCCGTCCAGGTCAATGGTGACGGTGATGTCTGACTCGCTGGTGGTGCGGGTGATCGTTCCGATTCGAGACAAGATGTACTCCTGGTTAGTGCTTGAATTGCTGCACAACGTGTTCCGCTGCGTGCAGGAAGGCATCGTTTTCCGCGGCGGTGCCAATTGTGACGCGGAGGTAGCCCGGTACACCGACGTCTCGGATCAACACGCCCTGATCCAAAAACGCCTGCCACACCTGGTGCTGATCCACCTGCTCACCCACTGCGAAGAACAGGAAGTTGGACTCAGAATCCACCACTTCAAAGCCCATGCCCTGAAGTGCTGCCTGCACGCGCTTACGTTCGGAGATGAGCATGTCTACGGTGGCCAAGGTGTCTGCGCTGTGGCGCAGCGCGACGATCGCGGCGGTCTGGGAAAGGACGGACAGGTGGTACGGCAGGCGCACCAGCAGCACGGCCTCCACGAACGCCGGTGCCGCGATGAAGTAGCCCAAACGCCCACCTGCGAAGTCGAAGGCCTTGCTCATGGTGCGAGACACCACGAGTTTCGCAGGGTATTCCTCCAACAGGGTCACCGCACTTGGCGCCTCGGAGAACTCCGCGTAGGCCTCATCCACGATCACCACGCCGGGCGCTGCATCAAGGATGGTGCGGATCTCATCCAGGGTGCTAATCCCGCCGGTGGGGTTGTTCGGGGTGGTCACAAAGATCACCGAGGGCTGGTGCTCTTCAATTGCCGCTAATGCACTGGGCATGTCAATGGCAAAGCCGCGCGCTGGGTCGCGTGGAACAGACACAAACTCCGTTTGCGTGCCCGTGGACAGGATGGGGTGCATGGAGTAGCTCGGCTGGAAACCTAGGGCCTTGCGGCCGGGGCCACCGAATGCTTGGAGGAGCTGTTGCAGGACCTCGTTGGAACCGTTCGCCGCCCACACATTGGCTTCAGTGACCATCACACCCGTGCGCTGGGTAATGTACGCCGCCAGGGCTGCGCGCAGCTCCACCGAGTCACGCTCCGGGTATCGGTTCAGTTCGCGCGCCTGCACCGCGATTTCGTGTGCCAGCTCTTCAATGAGTGCGTCCGAGGGCGGGTAGGGGTTTTCGTTGGTGTTGAGCCGCACGGCAACTTCCAACTGCGGGGCACCGTAGGCGGATTTGCCTTGGAGTTCCTCGCGCAGAGGGAGGTCGTTGAGCGTGAGGCTATCTAGGTTGCTCATGGTTTCCTTGTTGTGGATGGAAGTTATTGCAGTTGTTCAAAGCGGCAGCGAATCGCCTCACCGTGGGCAGGCAGGTCTTCTGCATCCGCCAGGGTGATCACGGTTTCGGAGATTTCTTTCAACGCGGCTTCGTCGTACTCGATGAGGTTCACCGGACGCAGGAAGGTGTGCGTGGACAACCCGGCGCTGAACCGGGCGGTGCCAGAAGTTGGCAGCACGTGGTTGGATCCCGCCGAGTAGTCGCCCAGTGGCACCGGGGAAAAGCCGCCCACGAAGATCGCGCCCGCGTTGCGCACCCGACGTGCAACCTCCGGGGCGTGCTCGGTGTGGATCTCCAAATGCTCCGCTCCGTAGGCATCGGCCACCCGGATGGCTTCGTCGAGGGTGTCCACCAGCACGATGCCCGACTGCTTGCCGCGCAGCGCTTCCTCAACGCGGGAGGCGTTGCGGGTCACACCAAAGCGCGCCTCGATCTCCTTATTCACGGCCTGCGCGAAGGCCTCGGAGTCCGTGATGAGCACGCTGGCTGCAAGCACATCGTGTTCTGCCTGGCTAATGAGGTCATATGCCACCCACACTGGATTGGCAGTGGCGTCCGCGATGATCGCGATCTCGGTGGGGCCAGCCTCAGAATCAATGCCAACCACACCGCGGACCTGGCGCTTCGCGGCGGTAACAAAGATGTTGCCGGGGCCGGTAATCATGTCTACCGGCTCGAGCCCGTGGGCGTCATCGCCGTAGGCCAACAGCGCCACGGCCTGCGCGCCGCCGGTTGCCCACACCTCATCCACGCCCAACAGTTTCGCCGCAGCCAAAATAGTGGGGTGTGGCCATCCGCCGTGGTCTGCCTGCGGCGGAGAAGCCACCACCAGGGTGCCCACACCAGCTTCCTGCGCTGGCACCACGTTCATAATCACGCTGGATGGGTACACCGCGTTCCCGCCCGGCACATACAAGCCCACACGCTCCACAGGCAGGAACACCTCGGTTACCGCGCCACCCGGCGCGAGCTGCGTGGTGTGCTCCGCTGGCACCTGATCCGCATGCACCTTGCGAACCCTGCTGATGGACTCCTCAAGCGCCCCTACAACCTTAGGATCTAGGTTGGCCAGGGCTTCGTCGATAATGCTCTGCGGGACCCGCACGCTCTCAGGGCGGACCTTGTCAAACTGCTCGCCGTATTCCAGGGCAGCCTCCGCGCCGCGTTCGCGCACCGCCTCCACCACGGGGGTGACGATGTGCGCCACGGAAGCAACGTCTGTGCCACCGCGCGGCAGTGCTCGGCGCAATTCACTCGTGGTGGTGGTTCGACCTCTCAGGTCAATGAGGGTGAGCATGAGGTTTCCTTTTTGCTGTTTGAAAAGACGTGAGGTTGAGCTCTAACTGACTTAAAACTACAGGCAAATTCTAGATGTGCCGTGCCGGCAAAGCAGAATCCGCGCGGGTGTTTGGCAGCCACACCACCATCGCTGACCAGTACAGTGCCACCGCCGCGAACCCGCTCCACAGCGCACCGGCGATGCCCACGGACACCCACGGAACAATGGTGATCATCTCCCCCACCTGCGGCGCCTCGGCCGCGTGACTCCGAAACGTCTGCACCACCTGCCTGCCAAGCAGGAGAAACACCTGCGCACCAAGAATGTTCCACAGCCCGACCCACAGCAGCATAGGCAGCGAAAAAGGATCTTCCTGGTGCTGAGCCTGCGCTCGCGCCCGCACCGCCGCCCACACGCTAAGCATCGCCACGATAGTGGTCAAACCCAAAAAAGCGGCAAAGGCGGAAAACTCCACGTTCACCTCGGTGCCGAACGCCAGGCCGTCGCCCTCAGTCCCCCACGCCGTGTAACTTGGGCGCAGCGCACCCCACGCCGCCCCCAGCAAGGCATTGCCCAGCACACAATGCATCACGACGAGCGCAAACGCCCCAACCACACCGGGAACCCGCGCGCGCGAAGCATGCGGGTACTCGGTAGGTTGTGACACTGGTTCTGGTTCGTGAGCTGGTGCGGAAGCAGGTGGGGAAGCAGACACTTTTGGCATGAACGTTAGGCTACTCCCAAGGCGGGACATGCCGCACCAATGCTCTATTTATTGCTCCATTAGTGGAGGGCACCTTTGGTTTCGGGTACGGTTCGGGGGAAGTTGATGGTTTCCTCTTCATTTCTCTTTCTGATCAACGGAAAGCTCAGCAACAGGTACACAACGAAGCCAATGAAGAAGCTGGCAAGCCAGTTGTAGTCATAGAGATTTTGCAGGATCGGGATAAACCCGTGCTCCGGAAATGGTCCAGTTTTCACCCCTCCTACCACCGGTGAATACGCACCGCCCACTGCAAAGAACGCACCAATTCCGAACGCTGCTAAGGCCCTGAGGTTGAACCCACTGTTGTACCAATAACGCCCTTCCTGCATGAATAGTTGCGGCACGTTGAGCTGAGTATTTTTGAGTACCCAATAGTCCGCAACCATCACCCCACCGATCGCCCCGGTCACTCCGCCGTAGAAGCCCAGCCATACGAACACGTATGACTCGGGGCTTTCCAATAGGCGCCAAGGCAAGAGGACTGTGCCGATCGTCATTACGATCACCACCCCGATGCGGAAATCGATCGCCCTTGGGAAAGCGTTGGTGAAGTCGAGTGCCGGGCCGACCATGTTCGCCGCCACATTGGTGGAGAAGTTTGCCAGCACGATGATGAGAGAACCGAGCACCACAATCGCTGGGTTGCCGAGTGCCCGAACGAGCGCGTCGGGACTCCACAGGTCATTTGGGGAAACTTGGTACACCGCTGCGGCAGTGGAGGTAATAAGAATTGCTACCAGCGAGAACGCGAACATGGAAAGCGGCAGACCGACCATTTGGCCACGCATTTGCGACTTTTGGTCTTTGGCAAACCGCGTGAAGTCTGGCATGTTTAGCGAAAGTGTGGCCCAGAACGCAATGTTCGCCATCAACCCTGGTGGGAACACTCCCAGCCAGAACTCTTTGCCCCAGCCAACTTGGCTTGGTTGGTTCACCACTGGTCCCAGGTTGCCTCCCGAGCGAACCAGGAGGTACACCAGCAAGACGATCAGCGCCACGGAAATGAGTGGTGCTGCAAATTGCTGGAGCCGTTTCACCGCTCCAAATCCCTTTGCGATCACCCAAACTTGGGCTACAGCGCAAAATAAGAAGCACGCCCAAAGAGTGATCCTCTGTTCACCTACGAAACCTAGGGAGAGTTTTGGCGCTTCCGTCCAAGCCGATCCCACCAGCGCCCCAATCCCAAGGTCGAGGGCCAGCGCAGTAAGCCACGTCTGAATTCCTGCCCACCCACATCCCACGAGTGCTCGAAGTAATGCTGGGATGTTTGAGCCCCTAATCCCAAAACTGGAACGAATGAACACGGGGAAGGTGATGCCGTGTTTTGCGCCAGCGTGGCTATTGAACAACATCGGCACCAAGATAATGAGATTGGCGAGCACGATGGTGAAAATGGCTTGGAGCCAGTTCATACCCATTGCAATCAACGATGCTGCCAGTGTCCAAGTGGCAGCGTTAATCGCCATACCAACCCAAAGTGCCAGATATGTTCGTGAGCCCCAAGTACGGCTGCCCGGTGAAATTGGGCGAAGATCAGGGTTAATAAGCCCTTTGGCAATTACTGGAGAAGCTGAATTATGAGTATCCATTTTGGGATCTCCTTCTGCTGTGCGCAATGAAATGCAATAAAGCGAAACCCGGCTCTTTTCGCTGTTGAAAAGCGCGGATCCACAAAACCGCCGGAATACATGGAAGAAGAAAATGTACAGATCTTATGAGTATTCGGACCGAGTTGGCCCCGCCTAAGCTGGGCCAGGGCCAACCCCAGCAAAATCCCAGGAAAATACCCCTGCGAATACGGGAGGATTCGATTAGTGAAATTGGTTAGTGAATATCGATGCCCACCGACTTTCGATAGTCCAGCATCACGTCCCAATCATTTGCCACTTCCGGTTGAGCAGCCGTGAGTTCATTCCACGTCACTGACTCCCTACCGGAATCCACCGTCACCATTTCAATGCATCCGGAAACTGGGCAAACGTTCGCGCACAGCGCGCATCCCACGCAGTCGCTTTCGCGGACCTTCGGCACGGGGCGAAGCTCAAGCGTTGCCTTACCATTGATTGCCGGGTTGATCCCAGGGGCAACCACTTGACCTTCTTGATTCAGCAGGTCAATGCACTGGTGCGCCGTATCGTGACAAGCCGTCACGCAAAGGTTGCAGCCAATGCACTTTTCCAGGTCAATCCGCGCCACGGACTTGTGTGCAAGGTTGAGATCATTGAACTTGGAATGGGTAGCAAGTGCTCGCCCACGGAAGTCCTCCAATGAGGCAAATCCTTTGTCATCCATCCAGTTGGAAAGGCCCTCACAGAGGTCTTCAATGATTCTGAAGCCGTGCGTCATCGCCGCGGTACAGACTTGGAGGCTGGTTGCTCCGAGAAGCAGAAACTCTGCGGCATCTTTCCAGGTGGCAATGCCTCCCATTCCTGAAACAGGAACTCCAGAAGCGATCACCTCCTCGTCGTGCATCACTTCCGCGAGCATGTGGAGCGCGATGGGTTTCACCGCAGGACCAGCCATGCCCCCGTGCGTGGACTTCCCGCCAATGGTCGGCGAGACAATAAAGGAATCCAGATCCACTTTGGATACCGAGTTGATCGTATTAATCAAGCTCAGCGCATTCGCCCCTCCCGCGAGACCTGCGCGTGCTGAGGTGGTGATATCGGTGATGTTTGGTGTGAGCTTGACGATCACCGGTACCGACGCCGCCGCGGTGGCCAGCTGCGTGTTCAGTTCACACAGCGCAGGATTTTGACCAACCGCCGACCCGAGACCTCGTTCAGACATGCCCTGCGGGCAACCGAAGTTAAGTTCGATACCATCCGCACCTGCGTTTTCTGCAGCCTTGACGTAGTAATCCCAGGTTTCTGGCTTCGCGTCAACCATGATGGAGACGATCATCGCCCTGTCGGGCCATTTATTTTTGATCTGCTCGATTTCTCGTAGATTGGTTTCCAGTGGACGGTCCGAAATCACCTCAACATTATTGATCGCGAGCATGCGCTTGCCTTCTTTGGTAAACGAGCCGTAACGGTTGGAAATGTTCAGCACCGGCGGACCGATGGTTTTCCAAACAACTCCGCCCCAACCTGCTTCAAACGCCTTGTCCACTTGGTATCCAGAGTTGGTCGGTGGCGCAGAAGCGAGCCAGAATGGGTTTGGGCTCGATATGCCGGCAAAATTGGTGGTGAGATCAGCCATGATTGCTACTTCCCTTCGAGATACTGGTGGATTTGTTCCGCAGCAAGTTTGCCGTCCTGAACTGCCATAACCGTTGATGCGTCTCCGTGGGTGCGGATTGCGTCACCGCCTGCGAACACATTGGAGAGCGGCCCAGATGAAGCGAAGTCCGAAGTGGCAAAATAACCTCGCTCCAGATCAAGGCCAAAACCGGTTACGTCGTCGTATTTCTCCTGTCCGATTGCGGATAGAACGAGGTCGCAAGGGATGATGACGTCTTCTTCACCGGAGGGTTGCACACCTGCACGCCCGTCAGCACCGGCCCCCACGGTTTTCATTCGGGTACAGCGCAAGCCGGTGACATTGCCTTCCTCGTCGGTAACCACTTCAGCCGGGTTGGCGAGGAATTGGAATTCGATCCCGAAACTGGTGGCAAATTCGTATTCCGCGTCGAACGCGGTCATTTCCGCTGGTGTACGTCGGTACACCACGGTAGCTTGAGCGCCCATTTGGCGCGCAGTGGTTGCTGCGTCAATTGCGGTGTTACCGGCGCCGATAATCGCAACCCGATGAGGTTCGAGTGCACATTCCGGGTTGGTCTTGAACTCCGAGATGAACTCAAGACCATCCACGATCTTCTCTCCACCGGGTATTTCTAGTTGTGGCACACTGCCTAGGCCTGTAGCAATAAATACCGCGTCGTATTGCTCAGCGAGTTCATTGAGGTGGCTCGCGTCGCGAAGCTCCGTGTTGGTGCGCACCTTGACGCCAAGTGCTTTCACCATTTCTACTTCGTGCTGGGCAACTTCGATTGGTTCGCGCAAGGTAATGATGCCGTAGGTGGAAAGGCCACCCGCGAGTTCTTTGCGCTCCCAGATCTCTACTTCATGCCCAAGCTGCGCGAGGTGTGCCGCAGCGGATAGTCCGGCGGGGCCAGATCCCACAACGAGCACCTTCTTCTGGGTTGGTTCTCCAGGCTCGAACGGCTGCACACCCTTGCTCGCCAGGTGATCGGTTGCGTGCCGCTGCAACCTTCCGATGGAAATGGGTCGCTCGGTCTTATTCAGTACGCATGCACCTTCACACAGCTCCTCAACTGGACAAACCCTTGCGCAGGTTCCGCCGAGGAAATTTGATTTGAGGATAGTCTTTGCCGCACCAGTGAGGTTTCCGGATCCAATCTTTTTGATAAATTCCGGAATGTCGATGTGGGTAGGGCAAGCCTGCATGCAGGGGGCATCGGCGCAGTATAGGCACCGATTTGCTTCAAATTGCGCGTCCGATTCACTCATCGGCGGATGAATTTGCGCATCCCTTAGGGCTGGGAAGGGAAGGTGTGCAACATTTGAAGTCATGTTGGCTCCTCTATGGGTGAGAAAACTGAGCGCCCCTCAAGGCGCTGGTGTTAGGTCAGGTATTGGCACGCGTCACGTTTGATGAACTTTCCATGCCCCTTGGTGCCCAGGTATTCGTTGTTGTCAATCACAACTCGGCCTCGAGACATCACGGTGTCTACATGCCCATCGATCTCATAGCCTTCCCACGCGGAGTGATCCATATTCATGTGGTGGGTCTTGTTCAATCCGATGGAGGTGTGTCCGTTGGGGTCGTACACCACGATGTCGGCATCCGCGCCAGGGGCGATCACACCCTTTTGGCCGTACATTCCGAACATTCGGGCTGGAGTGGTCGACGTGATTTCCACCCAGCGCTCAAGGGTGATTTCTCCATTGACGACGCCCTGGTACATGAGGTCCATGCGGTGCTCCACCGAGCCAATGCCGTTGGGGATTTTGGAGAAGTCACCAATGCCCATTTCCTTTTGACCCTTGAAGCAGAATGGACAGTGATCCGTGGCAACCATCTGGATGTCATTGGTGCGCAGGGCCTGCCACATGTGTTCTTGGTGGTGTTCGTGCTTGGATCGAAGCGGCGTGGAACATACCCACTTGGCGCCTTCAAAGCCTGGTGCACCGAGCTGGTCCTCCAGGGAGAGGTAAAGGTACTGAGGGCAGGTTTCACCGAACACGTTTTGACCGTTGTCCCTCGCAGCCGCCAATTGGGTAACCGCTTGCTTTGCGGATACGTGGACCACATAGAGAGGGGCATTGGTGAGGTTTGCCAGCATAATTGCCCTGTGGGTAGCTTCCTCTTCCATTTGCCATGCTCGCGCTACTCCGTGGTAGTAAGGGTCGGTCTTGCCTTGCGCGAGGAGTTCCTCTACCATCGCGTCGATTGCCGGCCCATTTTCACAGTGCATCATGGAAAGCAATCCAGTGTCCGCGGCCTTGCGCATCGCCTTGTAAATCTGCGCGTCGTCGGAATAGAAAACCCCTGGATATGCCATGAAGAGTTTGAAGCTGGAAACACCTTCATCCATGAGGCCCCCCATGGCTTCCAGGGAGTCTTGATTGACTTCACCGATGATCTGATGGAACCCGTAGTCGATGGCGCATTCGCCGCGAGCCTTGTCATGCCACGCTGCGAGGCCATCCATCACCCTTTCGCCGTGCTTTTGCACCGCAAAGTCCACGATTGTTGTGGTTCCACCCCACGCTGCGGCCCGCGTTCCGGTTTCAAACGTATCGGAGGCTTCGGTGCCACCGAATGGCATTTGCATATGAGTATGCGCATCAATACCACCGGGGATGACATATTTCCCTGTTGCATCAATTCGCTTGTCTACATTTTCCTGAAGAGCCTCACCAAAGGTTTTTGCACCCGGCGCGAGCACGGCAACAATTTTTTCATCTTCAACCAATACATCAGCCAAGCCTTTTCCAGTGGCGCTGACAACGGTGCCACCATGAATGAGTGTTGTTCCCATGACATCCTCCTTAAAGTTTTGTGAGGTATTTTTTGCTGTTTGGAGAAACTTTTATGGCTTAGATAACCGGATATCCCCGAACGTCATCAAGCAAAAATGTGTTCGCTATCACATTGCGGTGTGGACATATTGTCAACACCTTTTCATAAGGTTCATCGCCCATTTCAGGACCGCCGAGCGATCCCGACGTACACCAATCCGCCGAGAAACACACCGATTGGCCAACTGAATTGCGCGAGCACTCCAAACGCCGGAGCCAACGCGATCACAAGACAGATTCCGCCAGAAATTAAGAAAGCCGTAACCGCCCGGAAGTTGATACCGCCCGAGTAGTGGTATTTGCCATCCCACCTGGAAGAATACAAATCTGCCACCTTAATTTTGCCCCGCTTGAGCAGGTAGTAGTCCGCCATAATGATTCCGAAAAGCGGACCAATCAAAGCACCAACTCCACCCAAAAAGACGTTGATGATAACCGGAGATTCATACAGCCGCCACGGCATCACCGCAAGGGCCAGCACTGCCGTAATCAGCCCGCCAATTTTGAAGGAAATCACCGACGGACGCAGATGGGTGAAGTCAAAGGCCGCGGAAACGAAGTTGCAGATGATATTGACACCCACTTGAGCTACGGCCACCGCAATTGTTGCGATCAGAAGCAAAGAAACGGAGTCGAGATCACCAAGCAACAGGATCGGGTCCGTGACCACTTCCCCATACACTTCTGCAGACGCCACGCCAATGATCACGGAGACAACCGCGAATGCAACGCCATTGACCAACAACCCCAACGCGTTCCCCTTCCGGACTGCGGAGGTGGAAACGGAGAGGCGGGTGAAGTCGGAGAAGTTCAGCATCGGACCGGCCATGTAGGCAAGCGTGAGGCTTGCAACGCCCAATACCGCAACCAGGGAAGCAGCTCCGGTGAGTTGGGTTTGGTCGATCGTGTAATTCCAGTTGATCTGCCAGTCGGCTCGTGCCAACGTCCACACCGCGAGTGCGATCATCGCTACCCAAATGGTTGGCCCTGCGAAGTCAGAGAGCTTCCGCACAGTTTCCATACCTCGGTACAGCACGAACAATTGAGCGCTCCACAGCCCAAGGAGACAAATCCAGCTCAAGGTGGACAGTCCCAGGATGGAGTTGTTGTTGAGTGTTGCCGCCCCCGGAGCGAGCTTAAGAACGAGCACCATGATGGCGTGGGAGGCCAGGTAGGTTTGGATGCCGTACCAGCACACCGCCACAATCGCCCTCAGTAGCGCTGGGAGGTTTGCACCGTGGACGCCGAAGGTGATTCGGGCGAACACGGGGAACGGGACGCCAACTTTCTGGCCTGCCACGCCCATGAGATTGGAAGCTCCCCACATGGCAACCATGCCAAGGACCATGCCGAGCAATGCTTGCCAAGCGCTGAGCCCGATGGCCATAAACCCCACCGCCATCGCGTAACCACCCAGGGAGTGCCATGCGCTCATCCACCAGTTGAACAGCGAGCCTGCGGTCCACTGCCCTTCCCCGGTCCTCGGGGCGATGTCATGGTTGTAGAGCTGCTTGTTACTCGTGTGTTCCGAGCTCAGCACAACTACGTGCCCGTGTTGGTCAAATTCACCGGTTTCTACAATTTTCGTGTGATTCGACACCAAGTCCTGTGCGGTCATCACAGCTCCTTTCGCTTTCAAACCCCCGCTTTACCCCGCCGCCTCAACGTCCTTCAGCACCCCGGTGACCATCTCTTTCGCGATCTCGGTGAGTACGTCCACGCCGGAGAGCATGTCTTCGTCTGAGGTGAATTCGCGCTCACAGTGGGAGATGCCGCCTTCGGAGGGGATAAACACCATGACGGATGGAACAATGCGGTTCATCACGATTGAGTCGTGGCCTGCCATGGTGCGCATTCGTTGCACGCTCACCCCGAGGTTGGCACTCGCTTTTTCGGTGAGCTCAATGCCTGCTTCTGGGTAGTGCTGGATGTCGCGGATGTCGAAGTCCTGAGCATCAATGGTGAGGTTGCGCCGCTGTGCGATTTCTTGGATCTGTTCTTTGAGCACGTCACGGGCTTCCTCCACGTCTGCCTGGAGGTTCGCGCGCAGATCGATCACCAGGTCTACCTGGCGCGGCACCACGATCGGGGAGTTGGGCAGCACGTCGAATTTGCCCACTGAGGTCACAATTTGCTCTTGGTCAAAGCGCTCAACCACGGCTTCGGCGGCGAGCACGATTTCCGCGGCTGCGGTGAGGGCGTCGTGGCGGTCCGCCATGATGGTCGCCCCGGTGTGGGATTGTTCGCCGCATACTTTCACCACGAGCTTTTGGGTGTACCAGCTTTGGTCCACGGCGCCGATGGTGACACCGTCGCGCTCCAGGATGCGGCCCTGTTCAATGTGCAGTTCGGCGTAGGAGGCGATCTCCGGCGGGGTGTCGCTGCCCAGATAGCCGATGTCGCTGAGTGCTTCGCGCACGCTGATGCCCTTGGGATCGGTGGAATCAAGGGTCTTTTCGGCATCCCAGAATCCAGCAAACACGTTGGAGCCCATCAGCGAGGGCACAAATCGCGCGCCTTCCTCGTTGAACCAGTCCACAACCGTGATATTGAACTCAGGGGTCACTTCACCTTGCTCAACAAGCGTCTTCACACGCGCCGCTGCATAGAGCGCCGCAATCACGCCGTAGGTGCCGTCGAATCGGCCTCCGAGAGGCTGGGAGTCCAGGTGCGAGCCGACGTACACGTGTTTTGCCCCCGGCACGAATTCCAGGGAGGCAAACACGTTGCCAATCTTGTCCACGCGCACTTCGAAGCCGAGTTCTTTCGCGCGAGCCACGTACCAATCACGCACCGCGCCGTGTTCTTTCGTGCCGGCTTGGCGGTCAATACCTCCGGCAGGGGTGGCGCCGTATTGGGATGTGTGGTGGAAGTCCTTCAGAAACGCTTCTGGTGTTGCTACGTCCCCAGATACAAAGTGTGTACTCAACGAGGTTTCCTCCTTGGATTCGGTCCGCTGGCTGCGGAGATTCACAACCTGGAAGAAACGTTATTCCCGCTCAGCACCCTGCCCTAGATCCAATGTGTCCACTTTCCACCCCACCTGCAAACACATTGCAATCTATAGGTGAATAGAATTGCAAACGCGCAGCACACACCCGGCAAACGCGCAACAAAAAGACCCCAAGCATCAATCGCTTGGGGCCGCTCCAATGCACACTGCCTACTGGCAGAACTTCCAACGCCCGTCTTCACGCAGGAAGCGCAAAGTGGTTGTGGTGGGGGTGCCGTTTTGGTCAGAGGTGACGAGTGCGGAGGCGGTATCCCCGTTCACGCGGATGTCCTCCACGGCGGTGACGGTGCCGCGGCGGGCCAACACTTCAGCCTCAATTTGTGGGGTAAGCCCTGGCAGGTTGGTCACGGCTTCATAGCCGCCGTTTGCCTCAATGAGGGCAGCGCAGGCGTTGTTTGGCACGTAGAGGATGAAGTCGCGCGCGTTGTTGACGTTGTTGGAGCTACGCACCAGGGCATCGATGGCCTGGGCGTCTTCGGCGGATGCCTGTGGCCCGTCCACTGCAGCCATGGGTGCCACGCCGAGTTCGTTGAGCAGGGCGTCACCAGCGGCTTGTGCGGCTGGATCCACTGGGGCTGCTCCTGGTGCGGGAGCGGCTTCAGCGTTGGATTCCTCAGCGTCTGGCTGCTGTGTGGTGGTCTCCGCCGCAGTGTTCGCAGTGGCGGCAGTGGTGCTTTCCACCACCGTTGTGGTGGCGGTGGTTGAACTTGCCGCGGTTTCCTCATCGTTTCCGCAGGCTGCGAGGCCCAGGGTCAGTGCGGTCGCGGTGCACAGTGCGCCGATTTTGGTCAAATTCACTTCTTGATCACTTCCAAAAGTTTGGTTCTAGGCCAGAGTTTCTCTTGCACTCTAACCAGATTAATCGGCTCACGGCCATGGAGCGTTTCAACTACCATATTTTAGGTGCAGCTCACCAAAGAAAGCATTATCGCGGCAAGCCTTGAGATTTTAAGTGAATACGGGCTGGCAGACATGACCATGCGCAGGCTCGCCGCCCACCTCAACGTTGCCCCTGGGGCGATGTATTGGCACTTCAGAAACAAGCAGGCGCTGATCGATGCCACGGCTCGGGCCGTGCTGCAGCCGCTTTTCGACGCGCCCACCGCCACACTCGCGCAGGCATGCATGCGGCTGCGGGAGGCTATGTTTTCCTACCGCGATGGGGCGGAGCTGCTGAGCGCCGCGCTCGCGAACCCCGCGCTGCGGGCGGAGATGGAGGCGGTGCTGGCCGCGTCGGCAAGCTCCGATGGACTCCCCCGCCCTGATCTTGCGGCGGCGACCTTGCTTTCTTTCGTGCTCGGGGCCTCGATGATGGATCAGGCGGCGCTGCAGCAGGCAGAGCTTCAGGAAATCACAGTTGCGGGCACAGGTGACACAATCCGCACTCTCGGTAAGGATTCTGATAATTTCACAGACGGTTTACACGCCGTAATAGCAGGTATGAGCAACTGAACCGGTAAGGTACCCATTCATGAATGAACCCGTAGTTTCTCAGGCACCTGAGGCGCCAAAGCGCCGCGTGTGGCCCGGCCATGCCTACCCACTTGGCTCGTCCTACGACGGCGCGGGCACGAACTTCGCCATCTTCTCGGACGTTGCCGAAAAGGTGGAACTGTGCCTGATCGATGAAGACGGTAAAGAAGAACGGATCAACCTAGAAGAGGTAGATGCCCACATTTGGCACGCCTACCTTCCTGCAGTCACCCCAGGCCAGCGCTATGGCTACCGTGTCCACGGCCCATACGACCCCGCAAACGGCAAGCGGTGCGACCCGAACAAGCTGCTCGTGGACCCCTACGCCCGCGCCTTCACCGGCGAGTTCGACGGCCACCCTTCGCTGTTTAGCTACGACATCACCAACCCGGATGATCCAAATGCCCGCAACACCGAGGACTCTCTGGATCACACCATGAAGTCCGTGGTGGTCAACCCCTTCTTCGACTGGGGTTCTGACCGCGCGCCAAAGACCCCGTACCACGAAACGGTGATCTACGAGGCACACGTGAAGGGCATGACCATGACTCACCCGGATGTTCCGGAGGAGCTGCGTGGCACCTACGCCGGCTTGGCACACCCAGCGATCATTGGTTACCTCAAGGACCTTGGCGTGACCGCCATCGAGCTGATGCCGGTACACCAGTTCCTCCAAGACGATCGTCTGCGTGACCTCGGCCTGCGTAATTACTGGGGCTACAACACCTTTGGCTTCTTCGCTCCACAGCACGATTACGCCGCCACCAAGACCGCAGGTGGTGCGGTAAGCGAGTTCAAGGGCATGGTCCGCGCTTTCCACGAGGCCGGCATTGAGGTCATCCTGGATGTGGTCTACAACCACACCGCCGAGGGCAACCACCTGGGCCCAACGATCGCCTTCCGTGGCATCGACAACGAGGCCTACTACCGCCTGGTGGACGGCGACAAGCGCCACTACATGGACTACACCGGCACCGGTAACTCCCTCAACGTGCGCGACCCCCACCCACTGCAGATGATCATGGATTCCCTGCGCTACTGGGTGACCGAGATGCACGTGGACGGATTCCGCTTTGACCTGGCCTCCACCCTGGCGCGCGAACTCCACGATGTGGATAAGCTGGCAACCTTCTTTGACTTGGTGCAGCAGGACCCCGTGGTGTCCCAGGTGAAGCTCATCGCCGAGCCTTGGGATGTGGGCGAGGGCGGCTACCAGGTAGGCAACTTCCCACCGCTGTGGACCGAGTGGAACGGCAAGTACCGCGACACCGTGCGTGACTTCTGGCGCGGCGAACCAGCGACGCTTGGCGAATTCGCCTCCCGCATCACCGGTTCCTCTGACCTGTATGCGAACAACGGCCGCCGCCCGACCGCTTCGATCAACTTTGTGACCGCTCACGATGGCTTCACCCTCAACGACCTGGTGAGCTACAACGAGAAGCACAACGACGCCAACGGCGAGGGCAACCGCGATGGCGAAAGCCACAACCGCTCGTGGAACTGCGGCGTGGAAGGACCCACGGACGACCCTGAGATCCTGGAGCTGCGCGCCCGTCAGCGCCGCAACTTCCTCACCACTTTGCTGCTTTCCCAGGGCACCCCGATGATCGCCCACGGCGATGAAATCGCACGTACCCAGGGCGGCAATAATAACGTGTACTGCCAGGACAATGAGATCGCCTGGGTGGATTGGGAGCTGCTGGAAAAGAACAGTGATCTGCACGAGTTCACCCGCCGCCTCATCCGCATTCGCGCGAACCACCCGGTGTTCCGCCGCCGCCGCTTCCTCGCTGGCGGCCCCCTGGGTGAGGACGTGCGTGACCGCGACATTGCGTGGCTGACGCCATCCGGGCGCCCCATGACCCAGGATGACTGGGGTTTCCACATGGCCAAGTCCGTGATGGTGTACCTCAACGGCCAGGCGATCGGCGAACCGGATTCCCGCGGCCAGCGCGTGGAGGATGATTCTTGGCTGATCATCTTCAATGCCCACTACGAGGAGATCAACTTCTCCCTGCCAGGCGCACAGTTTGGCCAGTCGTGGAAGCTGATCGTGGACACCGGCGAGGCCACCGGCTACCCCGCCGAACCCGTCACCCTGGATGCTGAGGCCACCCTCACCGTTCCGGGCCGTGCCACCATGTTGCTGCGCCAGGTCGGTTTGCCGCTCTACAGCAATGATGCTGAGCAGCCAGCGAAGGAAGGGACGTTGGAATCCGCAGACGACTACGCTGACAAGGGGATCGGCTAAACTCGCTGTCCCAACTGGTCTTTTGCTGCAAAGGAGTGTGTCCCCCGTGACTGAAGCGCGCATCGAGGCATTTCGAGGCACGATCGAAGTTGACCCCCGAACCCTGCGATTCAACCCGAGCACACTCGCCGCAGCCCTCGGCCAACAGGCCTTCAGCACGCCGATCTCCAGCATCACCTCCGCCACCATCAGCAATTTGGCCACGCGTACCACTGGTGGTGCGGTTGTGCTGGAGCTTGCCGACGACGCCAGCGCCCGCAGCCACTCCATGCTCTTCGCGCCCAACCAGGCCCAGGCCCAGCAGGATCTAGTGGATGCGGTCGCCGCCGCACGCCGCGGCGAGCTTCCGGTGATCGCCACCCGCGCGGTTGCTGGCCTGGACTTTGTGGCGGTAGATGTGGAAACCGCAAACGGGGACTGGGGTTCTATCTGCCAAATCGGCGCCACGCTGGTGCGCGACGGCGACGTACTTGAGACCGTAGCCTGGCTGTGCCAGCCCCCAGCCCCAATCGCCAACTTCGATGCGGAAAATGTTGCCATCCACGGCATCACCGCCGAAGACGTCCAAGACGCCATGCCTTTTGCCATGGCGCAGGAAAAATTGGTGGATTTCATCGGAGACCTCCCGGTGGTGGCGCACAACGCCCAATTTGATATGACCGCCCTCTTTCGCGCCTCGGAGGCCGCCGGCATCAACGTCCCCACCTTGGATTTCTCCTGCTCACTTGCCCTTTCGCGGCACGCCGACCTGAAGGTGGAAAGTCACCGCTTGCCGGTTGTGGCCCAGTACTTTGGCGTAGACCTAACCAAACACCATGACGCAGGTGCGGACGCCGAGGCCTGCGCAGGTATCATCATCGGCCTTGCGCAGCGGGTAATTGAGCAACAAACGCTTTCCACGCCGGTCAGCCTGCGCGAGCTCACCGAGCACTTCGGCATGACCTTAGGGAACCTGGACGCGAAGCGGGTCTACCCTGTGCTCGCAAAGTTGTCCTCGCAGCGCTCAGCCACCCCAGCCACCTCAGCCACCTCAGCCACCTCAGCCTCGCCAGCACCCGCTCAGGCACGGGCGAGGGCTCGCTGGGCCAAAGCCGCCACCCCGGAGGTCATTCCAGAACCAAATCTGGACGCGGACCCCACCGGCGTGCTGTTTGGCCAGAATGTCACCCTCTCCGGCGACTTCGCCCCATTTGAAAAAGGCGAGCTGTGGAACGCACTCGCTGCTCGCGGAGCCCAGGTGGGTAAGAACGTCACCAAAAAGACCACAATTTTGGCCTCCGGTCCGTGGGAAACGAAGACATCCAAGCTCAAGCGCGCCGAGGAGCTCATTGCCAAGGGGCAGCAGATCGAGATCTGGTCTGCTCAGCAGCTCTTCGAACACCTCGAACTCTCCCCTGAATGAGGGTATCCCCTCGCTGCTTGTTCCCGCGCTGGGAACCGCACCACCTCCGTCGGGAGTCTAAGGTAGGTGTTGAGTTAACGGGGCACGCTTGAAGGGGGATACCTTGGCACTTGAATCACAGGACTTGCAGCTTGAGATCGTGGCATTGCGAAACACGCAGGCTTTGACGCTGGTTGGGGAGGATTTCGGCGCCGGCTATGCGCAGGTGGCACTGGCGCGGGGACTTTGTACGCGCTTTCGTTTCCACGGGCACACGCTCACGCACACAGACATTGCCCAGATGGGGCTGACTCCGCTCAAGGCGTGGAACTTGGCTGCGGCGCAGGCGCAGCAGCGGGCACGGACGTCCCTGGGCATCCAGGTGCACCGCCGCCCGGCCACGGCACTGGATCCGGTGTTGGTGGGTGGGCTGCAGTTGCGCATCCCGGGAACGTCGATGAGCACCTGGCTCGCGCACCCGGAGACGCTGCAGTTCCTCAACAATTACGCCATGGGGCTGCTCGAACAGCCGCCAGTGTTCCTGCTGCCGCAGCAAAACGTGCTGGTAGCGATGCCCAAAGAGCGAGCGCACGCGGCAGGCCAGTGGATCGCTGAACGTGCTCGCACGGGATTGGGCGCGGCGGTGCCAGGGGTGTTGCAGGAGCGCGACGGTTTCCCGGCGTTCTACAGTGCGGAATCTCCGAGGTGTGCCGCTTCCGTTTAAGGTAGTGTGCATGACTCGCATTTCCTCCACCTATCGTTTGCAGTTGCGCGGCCCGCAGGCGGATCCGCAGGGACGCAGCTTTGGGTTCGCAGATGCCCTGGCGTTGCTGGATTATCTGCAGGATCTGGGGATCTCACACCTGTACCTCTCCCCGATTCTCAAGGCAACCAGCGGTTCTGCGCACTGTTACGACGTGGTAGACCCCACCGAAATCAATCCCGAGCTCGGTGGTGAGGAAGGTTTCCGGGAGCTCGCCCTTGCCGCCAAGAAGGCCGGCATGGGCATCATTATTGATATCGTCCCCAACCACGTTGGCGTAGCCTCACCCGAGCAAAACCCCTGGTGGTGGGACGTGCTGAAGCACGGCAAGGCTTCCCAGTACGCGCACTATTTTGACATCGACTTTGCCAAAGACAACGGCGCCGGCGGCAAGATCGGACTGCCGGTACTCGGTGCGGAGGGCGACGAGCACAAGATCACCTTTGCCACCCTGGATGCGTCCGTACCTACCGCACCGGGGCTCGTCGGCGAGCAAGTCCTCGCTTACTTTGACCACTTCTACCCCATCGCCCCCGGCACCCTGGTCCCTGATGATCCGGTAGCCACCTACCACAAGCAGGCGTACAAGCTGTGCTACTGGAAGTCCGGAGTGATCAGTTACCGGCGCTTCTTCTCCGTGAATGACCTCGCGGGCATCCGCCAGGAGGATCCGGAGGTGTTTTCTCATAGCCATGAGGTGATCCGCCGCCTGGCCGAGGAGGACCTCATCGATGGAGTCCGCGTGGATCACCCCGATGGCCTAGCCAAGCCCTTTGAATACCTCGAGCGGCTGCGCGATCTCATTGGCCCCGACCGGCTGCTCCTCGTGGAGAAGATCCTTGGCGTGGCCGAGCCCCTCGACCCCCGCCTTCGCGTGGATGGCACCACCGGCTATGACTCGCTGCGGGAGTTCGACGGCGTGTTCGTTAATCGCGCTGCAGAAGACAACCTCAGCATGCTCGCACTCAAGCAAACAGGCTCCACTTGGGATGCGCAGGCACTGCATGCCACCGAACAACTGCTCAAAGCCGACGTCGCCAGGTATGAACTCGCCGCGGAGGTTCGCAGACTTGCCCGGGCTGTCCGCCGGGATAACTTCTCCACCGCCGGCGCCGCGGTGGACGAGGCCGAGCTGATTGAAACCATCATCGACCTGGTGGCGGAGATGCCCGTGTACCGCGCCGACTACGAGTCCCTCTCTCGGCTTACCGCCTCCGTGGTGGCGGACCTCTCCCACCGCTACCCATCCAAGCGTCGGGCGCTCGACCTCATCACCGCGGCCATGCTCACCGGCGGTGAGGCCACAGTCCGCCTTGCCCAGGTGTGTGGCGCCGTAATGGCCAAGGGTGTGGAGGACACCACCTTCTACCGCGCCAGCCGCCTCGTTGCCCTGCAGGAGGTTGGCGGCGCACCGGGGCGCTTTGGTGTGTCCGCGGCGGAGTTCCACCTGCTCCAGGACGAGCGTTCCCGCCTCTGGCCGCGCGCAATGACCACGTTGAGTACCCATGACACCAAGCGCGACGAGGATGTGCGCGCCCGGATCATCGCGCTGACCATCGAACCCCACATTTTCGCGGAATTGGTGCACAAGGTCCACGCCCTGGTACCCGCCCCAGACGGCAACACAGGGCACTTCTTGCTGCAAAACCTCCTTGGCATTTGGCCAACCGAGGCCGAGGGCATCACCCCAGCGCTGCTGGAGCGGGCAACTGAATACGCAATTAAGGCTGTGCGTGAGGCCGGGGTACATACCGAGTGGACTGCCCCTAATCAGGCTTTTGAGCAGGCTGTCACGGACTGGGTGGCTGCTATTTTGGGTGGCCCTGCCCAGCCAATGATCACCGAGTTCGTGGCCACTATTGAGAAGCGAACCGAACCCATCCGTTTGGGCCGCAAGCTGCTGCAGTTGCTGGCCCCCGGAATCCCGGACACCTACCAGGGCACCGAGCTGCTGAGTGATTCCCTGGTGGACCCGGACAACCGCCGTTTTGTGGACTTCACCATGCGCAGGCAGTTCATGCAGCGCCTGGACGAACAGAGGGTTCCGGACCCCGTCCAGGAGCCGGACCTGGCGAAGCTGCACGTCACCCGCGAGGCATTACGGGTGCGCGCCGATCTGCCGGAGACCTTTGATACGGGCGACTACGAAGCCGTGTTCGCCCAAGGCCCCGCGGAGGTAAACTGCATTGGCTTTGCCCGCGGTCCCAAGGGCTCCCGCCGCACCGCGCGCCACGAGGTGATCGCTTTTGCCATCCGCCGCAGCTTTGACTGGCAGGACGCCTCTCAGTGGGCGGGCACCACGTTGACGTTGCCCCACGGCGCGTGGCGCGACCGCCTCACCGGCAACGTTTACTCTGGTGAGGCACAAGTTGCCGAGCTTTTTGCCACCTACCCGTGTGTGCTGCTCCAGCACATCCACTAGCACACCAACTAGCTTTTCGCAGGTCCCCTACAATGTCCAATGCCACCAATCTTTCCGCGCTGCACAACACCTACCGCGATTTCAACACCGCGCATCCTCGGGCTGCCGCGGAGTTTCGCGATGCCATGGAGGATGTGCTGCTGGATGCGGGCCTGACCTATGACCGCGTTTCCGCCCGCGTGAAGAGCTGGAGTTCCCTCAAGGCCAAGGCAAAGAAGCGTAATGCGCAGGGTGAGTTAGCCTACCCCGACCCCTGGCGGGACATCCACGACATCATCGGCGTGCGCATCACCACCTTCCATTCCACGGAAATCCCCCAGGTCAAGGAGGTCCTCGCGGACAACTTTGTGGTGCTGCGCAGCGTGGACAAAGCCGCCCAAACCCGTATTTCGGGGTCCTTCGGCTATGGCTCGCACCACCTCATCCTCGCCGCCGACGAACGCACCCCCAGCCTAGCGAGTTACCAGGGCCTGCAATTCGAGGTCCAAATTCGCACCGTCCTCCAGCACGCCTGGGCAGAATTCGAGCACGACATCCGCTACAAGCGCCGCGGCCCCCTCGATCCCCAAGTCGACCGCGCCTTCACCCTCGCCGCGGGGCTCATCGAACTCGCCGACCAACAATTCGACCAGATCGCGGCCGTCCATGAGCCTGCCGACGCTGCCCAGGGTCTCGCGGTGCCCGAGCTCGGCTCGGCGGGTGCGGACATCACGCTCACCGCGGCTACCTTGCCCGGTGTCATCACCATGCTCACTGGAAACCGCTTCCCGCAGTCGCGAAGCGAGCACTACGGCTGGCTGGAGGAGATTCTCAATGCGAATGGCATCACCACCGCCGGCCAGCTCCGCGAGCTCCTCAATGAGGCCGATATTGCCGCGGTGTCCGGGGCGCTGAAGTACCAGTTCACCCCTGGCCATGTGCGCATTATCGACGATCTGCTGCTTCACCGTTTCCGCGAGCTGCACATTGAACGCACCGGTAACACAGGCAAACGGCCGAAGCTCCGGGCGGACCGCCTTGCCCAGCGTTTACAGCAGCTACGCGGCTAGAGCTGATTTTTGGTTAGACTCGTGGTCGCATCTTCCCCTTTGTTTAAGGAGTGTTTTCATGAACTTGTCCGCAAGTCTCGTTGAGCTGTCCCCTCAGGTAGCCGACTTCATCCACGTCTGGGCACTGAGCATCGCAGACTTCTTCCGCCAATTCGGGATCAACTTCCCACCGGCATCCTGGGGAACCTTCTCTATCTAACTCTATCTAACCTAAGAACGCTGCTTGCCTTGGAGTTTATCCAGCTCGCGGCGTTCTTTTTTGGTCGGCCGCCCCGCCCCACGGTCACGCCTGGGCATCGAGAGCAGGATTTCTTTCGGCGGTGGTGGCGGCGAATGGTCCACGTAGCAGGTGCGCGCAATCGCCGCGCCTACGCGCTTGCGGATGGTGTGGACAACTTCCACCACGTATTCGCGGTGGTCCACCCACACCCGCACCCGATCCCCCGGCACCACTTGCTGGGAGGGTTTCACCGGCTCCCCGTTGAGCTTGACGTGACCCGCCTTGCAGGCGTCCGAGGCTGCAGAGCGGGTCTTCATCAACCGAACCGCCCACACCCAGGCATCGATGCGAACGGGTGCCTGAGAATCAGTATTGGTCACGGTGGTTCACGATCTTTTGTACCTTTGACCAGTTGTAGCCGCCGCCCACCACAGCGATCACGAGGCCAATCACTAGCCAGCTCCAGGAGGTAGCGAGCACCGCCAGGGCTGCTCCACCTACTACGCCAACAGCAACGGAACCTACTGCTCGCTTGGAGTATTTGCGCACTGCTTGCTTGCGCAATTCGATTGGATTGTGGGGGCGGGGTTGCAAAGTCATAGCTCCTATCCTATAGCGAATGTATGCCCTGCCTCCTTGAGTACACCACCGCCCTTGGTCAGGGAGGCAACGAGGTCCTGCAGCATCGCCTTTTGCTCCGGCTCCGTGGGCACCGCCAGAGTGATCTGCACCCTCGCGCCGTACGTCACCTCTTGCACCGTTACGCCGCGTGCGCGCAGCTCGGCTTCAATCCTGCCGGCGTCGGCATGCCCCAGTGAAAGCTCAAAGAGGCTGAGCCTGCGGCGCGTGACGGTGCGTACTTGGGCGAGGCAGTCGGAGACCACATTCGAGTAGGCGTGCACCAGTCCCCCGGCTCCGAGCTTGGTGCCGCCGAAGTAGCGCACGACCACCGCGACGATGTCTTGGAGGCCGCTGCCGCGGAGGACATCGAGCATGGGTTGGCCGGCGGTGCCGGAGGGTTCGCCGTCGTCGCTGGAACGCTCCATCGGGTTGGCCCCGTCTTGGTGGATGATGAACGCGCTGCAGTGATGGCGTGCGTCGGGGTATCGTCCGCGGAGAGCTTGGACGAAGTTGCGTGCGTCCTGCTCGCTGCTGGCCTGGGTGATGAAGCAGAGGAATCGCGAGCGCTTGATCTCGTGTTCAATAAAGAACTCGGTGTTCGCTTCCGGACGGCTATACATGAGGCCCCATCTTAATTCGCGCTACCCTGGGAACCTATGAGTTCGCCCACCGTGCAAGACCAACTTTCCCAAAACTCTCTGCGCCACGAGGTCTACAGCGTGTGGTCACCCGCCGCAACCTCGGCGTTTGTGTATGTGGAGGGCGAGGACCCGCTGGAGTTGCAACCAGGCCAGGGTGGTTGGTGGATAAGCGATCGCGCACCTGTTGTGGGCGAACGCTACCGCTACTCTACCGATCTCACCACGAAGCCTTTTCCTGACCCCCGCAGTCGCTTCCAGCCTGAGGGCATCCATGGGCCTTCGGAAGTCGTTGACCGTACGCCGGTGGCTTTGGGTGAGTACCGCGGCGCGCCGCTTGCGGGACAAATCATTTACGAGCTTCATGTGGGGACGTTTACTCCTTCCGGGACGTTCCAGGGGGTGATCGACCGCCTGGATTACCTCATCGACCTTGGGATTACTGCCATTGAGTTGATGCCAGTGAATCCTTTTGGAGGCGCACGAAACTGGGGGTACGACGGCGTGGACTGGATGGCGGTACACGCCGAATACGGCGGCCCCAGCGGCCTGAAAGCGCTGGTAGCTGCCGCCCACGAACGTGGAATCGCGGTCATCCTGGATGTGGTGTTCAACCACTTTGGGCCTGACGGCAACTACGCCGGGGCTTTTGGCCCCTACACCCAGGCGGGCAACACCGGGTGGGGCGATGTGGTGAATATGTCCAACGAGCACAGCGATGAAGTTCGCGCCCTCATTTTGGATGCCTGCCACCAATGGTTTTCTGAGTTTGGCATTGACGGCCTGCGCCTGGATGCCATCCACGCTTTTGATGACCGCGGCGCCACCTCGATCATCGAGCAGATCCGTGCGGTTGCTTCGGAGGTTGAGCAGGAAACCGGGGTGCCCCGCTATGTGATTGTTGAGTCTGACCTCAATGACCCGGCAGTGATGACGCAGCGAAAAGCCGATGCACAATGGGTTGACGACATCCACCACAGCCTGCACGCGCTGACCTCCGGGGAGCGGCAAGGATACTACTTGGACTATGCGGAGGCGGGCGTCCAAGGCTTGGCAAAGAGCCTGGCCGGCATGTACTTCTTTGACGGAAATTACTCCACCTTCCGCCGCAGGCACCATGGGCGGCCCATCACGGTCGGGGCTGATTCTGCTATTGAGCCTTGGCAGGGCGTCACCTACACCACCACCCATGACCAGACGGGCAATCGCGCGCTTGGCGATAGACCCTCTCAATACCTGGATGAACCACTGCTGAAATTGCGAGCCGCCACCGTGCTCTGCTCCCCTTACACTCCCATGCTGTTCCAGGGGGAAGAATACGCAGCTAAAACGCCATTTCCCTTCTTCTGCTCGCATGAGTCTCCGGAGCTGAACCGCCTCACCTCCGAGGGGCGCAGGCGGGAATTCGCAGACCACGGCTGGGACACCACCAACACCCCGGATCCCGCAGCATACGAAACGTTTGCCTCGGCCAAACTCCAACCGGAACGAAACGCGATTTTTGCCGAGTATCAACGGCTGATCGCCTTGCGCAAGCGCCTCGGCTTCGCGCGAACGACGTACCCAGAATTCCGGGTAACCTGCGGTGATTCCCACTCCCCCTGGCTGATTATGGAGCATCCGGGAGCGTGGTTCGTCGGTAATTTCAGCCCTCTTCCACTTTCTGTAGAAGTTGCAGGCAGCACGGTAGCACTTCCTGCCTGGGGCTACGAGGTTTTGGAGAAGTAGGCGGCTAGATCTGTGGGGGCGGGGGTAATTTTTGCCATTTTCCTTTACCCCCCTTCCCAATACGTTGGGCATGAGCTAAGATTAGAACAAAGATTCGGGGGGCGCAAGAGGGAGTCAGCCCGAAATGAGAAACTACCTTAGGGGGGAACATTGGAAACCCAAGATATACCGCTCGCAAAGGCTTACGCCCTAGCAGCCTCGGACGATCCCTTGTCCACTATGCAAAGAACCGTTAACAAGCTGCAGTTTGAGGCCTACCTCCAATGGTCCGAGGGGCTGGAAGACTGTGACCTCGGTGCGCTCGCGGTCACCATGGCCACCCGCACGGGCGAAACGGAGTACACCACAGGCATGAACCTTTTCGCTGCGCACGAGCTCCAGAAGCTGCCGAACATACTTGCGTTTCAGCGGCAAACATGGGTTCTCGATCTGAAGCGCCTGAGGGCAATCATTCAGGCAATTGAAGGCATGCCGGAGGAGTTTTACCCGGCCTTTGAAAAGGAGTTCATGAAGTTCCTTGAGCCAAAATCCCCAGCCCAAGCCCTGCCTAGCGCAGCACGCTTTGGCGGCCTTGCCCGCCGCATCCGGCAGGATTTGGACCCCATCCCATTCCCAATGCGCAAGGACTCGGAAAAGGTGGATTGCCACTCGAACGAGGACCCAAATGGCCTCGACCACTGGGAGGCCTTGCTCTCCAAGTCCAGGAGCAAGGTGCTCGCCAAGACCCTGGGGCCATTTCAAAGAAATACAACTGCTCCAAAGCAGAAGCCATTGAACGGCTGTGCTTGGACAAAGCAGACGTCAAAGTGCACCTCCACCTCTACGAGCCCAAACCAACCGAAAACGGCAGGGGCGACCTGGTGGAGTGTGAAGGTGAAACTTACCCCACCGGCCACCTGGGCAACCTCCTGGCTCTCGCCGAAGAAGTAGTAGAAGGCGAGCCGCTTCCGGCCCGCAGCAGCTACGAATTCTCCGATCGTCAAAAGGAGCGCATCAAGGGCCGCGACGGTGTATGCCGCTTCCCTGGCTGCAGCCGCCGCGCCACCCGCGTGGACATCGACCACGTGGTTCCCTTCAGCCAAGGTGGGCCAACGCATGAAAGCAATGCTCAATGCCTCTGCAGAACACACCACATCATGAAGACGCGGAGAATCGTCTCCTGCGAAATCATGCCGGATACCTACGCTGTGAAGTGGATACTTCCAGACGGCACGATCGTGTTCACCCACCCCGAAGGACCCCTCGCACCTGAACTGCGGAATAGCATCTACACGCTCCGGGATCTTAAGGCGAAGTTCGTGGAGAGGGACCAGGAACTAAGGGAAGCAGCAAAACGGCAGGCCGCACGCGAAGCCGCCGAATACGCGGAATACGCCGAACGGCTCGCCGAAATGGAAAAGGAGCCCATCCCCTTCTAGCTCTAGCTCACAAGGAAGTTGTACTCTGCGGTGCCAGGCTCCAAGCGACGGCAATCAATGCGCGATGCATCCATCCGCTCAAGCAGGCCATCCAAGTCTGTGGCGCGGCCAAGTTGCAAACCTACCAAGGCGGTACCAGTTTCCCGGTTGTTGCGCTTGAGGTACTCGAACAAAGTGATGTCATCATCAGGGCCCAAGATCTCGTTGAGGAACGTCCTCAACTGACCAGGTTCCTGAGGGAAATTCACCAAGAAGTAGTGCTTCAGGCCGCGGTGTACAAGGGATCGCTCCATGATCTCCGCATACCGCAGCACGTCATTGTTGCCGCCGGAAATGATGCACACCACCACGGCACCTGCAGGGAGATTCAGTTCCCTGAGGCCCGCCACGGAAAGCGCCCCCGCAGGCTCGGCGATGATGCCCTCGTTCTGATAGAGGTCGATCATCTCCGTGGCAACCGCACCCTCAGAAACGGTCATCGCGTGAATCCGTCCCTTGTTCGCCTCAATGATCTCAAAATTCAAGTCACCAATACGCTTCACCGCAGCGCCATCCACAAAAGGATCAACACTTTGCAAGGTCACAGGCTCATTCGCCTCCAGGGCAGCCTCCAAAGAAGGAGCACCGGCTGGCTCCACGCCAATCACCGGCGTGCGCGGCGTCATATCCGCAAAATAGCTCACGATACCGGAGATGAGCCCGCCGCCGCCAACGGGAACCACAATGGCATCGATCGACTTGCCAATCGCCGTGAGCTGCGAAAGTACCTCAGCAGCCACCGTGCCCTGCCCAATCACCGTGTTCCGGTTATCAAAAGGCTCCACCATGGTCGCGCCAGTCTCTGCGGCATAAGCCCGGGCAGCGTCGGCCGCCTCATCAAAGTTGGCTCCAGTGACCACCAGCTCAACCAGCTCACCGCCATGCACCATGATGCGGTCGCGCTTCTGCTTCGGGGTGGCCGCAGGCACATAGATGCGACCCTTGATACCCATCGTGCGGCATGCGAATGCAACTCCCTGGGCATGATTGCCTGCCGACGCAGCCACGATCCCAGCCCCTCGCTGTTCCTCGCTGAGTTGCGCAATCGCGTTCATGGCTCCGCGGATCTTGTAGGAACGCACATCCTGCAGATCCTCGCGCTTCAGGTACACCTCGGTGCCGGTCAACTGACTCAGCCGCGGGCAGTACTGCAGCGGGGTGGGCGAAATGCTCGCGGAGATTCGAGCCTGAGCGAGTTGGATGTCGGCGGCATGAACGGTCACTGTCATGGTTTGCAAGCTTACTCCCCTAAGCGTTCAGGAACGGATTCCTGGCGCAGCTGCAAATGAAAACGACGATCCCAATCACCTCTTAAGCAACTCTTAGCCAATTCCCACATTCGCAACAATCCAAAGGGCCTCTCAGATTCCCGCCCGTTTTAGAAGATCTGCAGCAAGGCCCAACTTGAACCTACGGCCCCAGCAAAATCCGCAACGCCGTTCAGAAAAATTGAATTCTTTTCTCCCCCTACAGTAAGCTGGCAAGTTACGGCAGTGTTCCCATCGGCGCACCTTAGAGGTTTGCGCCACAACACTCGCAGGCAAGTGGTTCCGTAACCGCCCAAGGTTTAACGGAATCGCCACCTGAAAGCGAATCTTCACTACATCAATGGATACTTAGAGAGTCCTATGCATAAGAAACTTGCAAACTCAGTTCTGGCAACCATGCTGTTCGCCGGAACCGGCCTCATGGCACTCAACGCGCCAGCTCAAAGTGCATTCGCGCAGACCAACACTGACAGCATTGTCTGCGCGGCAGAGGTCAGCGTCGGTGACAAGCTGGCCAACGTCAATCTCAAATCAAACCTATACGGGTATGACTTCAACACTGGCACGATGGGCGAGTTGGATCCTGCAACTGCAGCGATCAACGAATACTCCTACGTCAAGCAAGATCTTTCGGCCAGGTTGAACAATGACGGCACCCTCAAGGCTGGCGACTACTTTGTGTATCAACTCCCACAGGCTGCCCGCTTGGGCGGCTACGTGACGGCGCGTTCCGTGGTTGTACCTAACTTGTACGCCACCGATGAAAACGGCAATGAAGAGCTGTTTGCAGTCGCTGAGTACAACTACGAAACCAACACCATCACCTACCGCTTGACCTCCTTCATCGAGGGTAAGAGCTGGGTGGATTTTGAAATCTCCGATGCCTACTTGGTAAAGCCGGACGTGGTGACCAACAACGGCCCGCATGAATTCATTTCTTCCATTGGGTCCACCACTCACACCGCAAAATACAACGTTGACTTCTCCGGAAATAAGGACAACGTTTACCAAAACAACACCTTTAGCCTGCGCTCCACCGTCTTGGGTCTCGATCAACCAACCAAGACCTACGAGCAGGTTGTGTACTTGAACCCTAAGGGCACCGCTATTAAGGCTGGTTCCACCGCTTCCTACTTCACTCGTGACGGCCTCACCCCGCTGACCAACCCAGACAAAGTTCGTATCTACGAAGTTCCCGATACCTACACCATGCCGGATTCTGCCGCCGTGGACGTGTCCCAGTTGACCGACGTCACCAAATCCTTCAATCCGGTTACTGGTGAAGGCACTGTAAACTTCACCTTCCCAGAGGACACCACAAAGCGGTACGTCTTCTACATCACAAATGAATACAAATCCGAGATGGTTACCGACGCAAACGGCAACCAAATTGAGAATGTTGCCGAACTTGTTTCCGGCATTTCTGTAGACAACGCGGGCGATAACGCTCCCAACCACGCCGCGACTTCTCGTCTCATGGCGCAGCAGTTGGAAGTTACCGGTCAGGCGGGCCCAGCATTGCCTGCTTCCTACTGTGACCGCCCTCGAACCATCACCATCAAGAAGTCCAGCAGCAGCACGAGCGCCCCACTCGCAGGCGCAACCTTCACCGTAACCAACGCTGAAGGTGTAGTGGTTGCCACCGTCACCACCGATGAAACGGGCACTGCAGTGACAGAAGAGCTCCCGCTTGGTGAATACCAGGTGCAAGAGGTTACGGCTCCTGAGGGTTACATCCTGAATGGAACCACGCAGACCGTCATCTTGGAAAGGACTTCCAATGCCACTGTCGAGTTTGGAATGGCAAACGATCCGGTTCCTACGCCACTGATTGTCATTCCAGTGCCGGTGCCTAGCGGAAACAATACCCCGTCTCCGGCGGCTACCACTCCGGTTACCCCTGCAACCACGGTTGCCCAGCCTCAGAAGGCGGCACAAGCTTCTCAAGCTGAAGGCAAGCGCCTCGCCAACACTGGTGTATCAGTTGGTGCGATTGCGCTTCTGGCCGCACTGCTCGTTGGTTCGGGTGTTGCACTGACCATCGTCCGCAAGCGGGTAAGCGAATAATTTCGATCACGCCTTGCGCACCACTGCCGGCTTGAGCTTCATGGCGCCAAAACCATCGATCCGGCAGTCGATGTTGTGGTCTTCTTGTCCAGTACCGGCATCAAAGTTCAAGCGAATATTTCGTACTTTGGTGCCGGCCTTGAGCGGCTGTTGAGCACCCTTGACCTTCACAGTGGTGGTGATGGTGACGGAGTCGCCATCGGCGAGCTCGTTGCCAACGGAGTCCACAATCCGCGGCGCCGTATCCCCAGATGCCCCAGACGCCCCCGCCCCCGTCTCCGCTGCGTCGGCGGAAAACTCGTGGGCACATTCGGGGCACACGATAAGCGGCGGCAACTCGTAGGTGTATTCGCTCCCACATTCAGGGCATGGAGGCAAGAGAGGTTGTGTCATGTTCTACAGAACTTAGCGCATCAATCCCTGCTCGCATGCCTCCCCCACTCAGCGGCTACTGCAGCGAGCGCACACCCGCTCATCCCAATGCCCAGGGCCACCAGGGAAAAGGTGGCATCCAGGCGCATCCCGATGAACACCATCTGGAAAAAGGCCCCGTACATGAGATACTTTCGCGCCGCACACCCGCACCGGTACATCGCAACGGCGAGCACGAAAAACGATGCCCCAACGGCCATGTAGTACCAATCGCTGCCAGTGACCTGCGCCAGCATCCCCAGTTGCAGAGCTAAAAGTGCCCCGATCGTGATGATGTTGAAAACATTTGCACCTCTGCACCGCGGAAGAATCTACTCCCAGCCGCTGATCACAATCTTGCCCACGGTTTGACCCTGCGCGATTTCCTCATGGGCAGCACCAATGTTTGCGGCGTTGATGGGCTGGACAACCTTGGTCAAGGTGTGGCGCAGCTCGCCGGAATCCAACATCGCAGCCACCTTGCGCAACACTTCGCCCTGGTAGGCCACGTCCCAGCCACCGACGGGACGGGAAAACATCGACTCCCAATGCCAGGTAATCGCCTTGGCCTTGAAGGCATTGAGGTCAATGCCATCGGCCTCATCGATGCACACGATCTCCCCGAAAGGCCGCAGGACCTCCAGGAAAAACTCCTGACGCCCAGGGGTTCGGCTGCTGAAGATGTAATCCACCCCCTCGGGCGCAAGGTCCTTCACCTGCTGCACATAGTCCTCATCCTTATAATTCACCACGTGATCCGCGCCGAGTTCACGCAACCAATCCGCACTTTTTTCCCGGGAGGCAAGCGCGATCACGGTGACCCGCGTGAGCTGCTTCGCGAGCTGCACCAAAACCGAACCCACGCCACCCGCGGCACCCACAACAACCAGGGTGCCAGTGGAGTTGGGCTGCAGTTTCAGCTTGCTAAACAACGACTCCCAGGCAGTGAGGCTCGTCAACGGCATCGCGGCGGCCTGCTCCACGCTGAGGCTGTGCGGCTTCGGTGCCACGATCCGCGCATCAACGGCATGGAATCGCTGGTTGCTTCCAGGGCGATCCACCTGCCCCGCGTAGAACACCTCTTGACCCTCCTTAAAGCCCACAACTTGAGAACCAAACTCACGAACGACGCCCACAGCGTCCCAACCCAACACGGACCCAGGGGCGGCAAGGCGGCGGCGCTTGGTGTCAATAGGGTTCATGGAGACTGCTTGGACTTCCACCAACAGATCGTGCGGCCCAAGCTCAGGAACTTCCAGGTCTCCTTCCTGAAAAGGCTCGCCTGGGCCTTGGGAAATGATTGCCGGGTTAATCATCTCGGCTCCTTTGCAATGGGATCAGCGGGTAGGTACGTAGCCTTTCAACGTGGCACCCATCGGGATTATTTCGACTCCAAAAACGCCCAGGTTGGAAAGGGAGTCCACAAATCGGATAAGGCTCAGACCTTCATCATCGCCGAACATAGTGACGTTGGCAACGATGGCAGTGCTGCCCGTGATTGCAGCCACAAACCCGACTTCCGGGGCACTGCGTAAATGTTGGCCGAGGGCCTCAACGCAGCCGGGTGCGACGTTCAGCCACAGGTGGACGTCGTGACCGCTGGAGAATGCGTGCGGGGACACTACTGCCTCGTAATACAGGATGCCCGCCTCCTCGAGCCGCTTCCGGCGCCGAGATACCGTGGCCGCGTCAACGCCCAGATGTTTGGCCAGCGCGACGTTACTGAACCGGCCGTTTTCCGCGAGGAGGTGGAGGAGGTGCTCGTCTTCGGAGTCCAAAGCAACGTCCCGAGCAGGACCGCGCCCGCCGCCCCACAAGTGCAGGAGTTGATGGGTAGTGATGCGCAGGTCAGGCGCGGCAGCCAGCACCTGGCCCAGGGTTTGCGCGTTGCCCACGACGCCGCAAAACACCTCGGTTCGGTCCCTGGACACTCGCACCCACCGGGTTTCCAGCATGTCCACGAGCTGCGGGACGATGGGCACCGTTTGCTCCGGGCCACCGTGGAAGGCACGGAACCGGACGAGCCAGGTGTGCTGCCCGCCAAAGTTTGGTGCGGTGCGCCCGATCACGTGCACAATGTTGTGGCTTTGCATGCGCTGGAAACGCCGCGCAACCGTATTGGCACTCACGCCGAGTTGCTGTGCCCACTGCCCAAAGCTGGCCAACGGGTTCTGCTGGACGCAGGTGAGGAGCTGCTTGTCTAGGGGATCGAAGAGGAAGTGGCGCATGGGACGAGGACCTTACGGAGAAAGCATGCACAAAGGAAGTTTATTTGCAGATTCCATGCATACTTCGTGAAAAGCATGCAATCAGGAACTACTTTAGCGTGGCATGAAAAGCACACAACCCAATGTCTTGATCGCAGTGGCGGCGTTTTCCTGCCTGGTGGTAACGCTCTTGCAGTCACTGGTGGTGCCCGCAATACCGCGCTTTCCGGAAATGCTGGGCACCTCGGCAACAACGGTGTCCTGGCTGGTCACCGCCACACTGTTGGTGGGTGCATCGGCAACCCCGATCGTGGGGCGATTGGCGGACCTGTACTCGCCGAAGCGCCTGCTCATCATCACCATGGGTTTGGTGTTTGTGGGATCGGTGATCGCGCCGATTGGTGGGGTGCCAACGCTGATCTTCGGGCGCGCCTTGCAGGGACTGGGAACCGCAATCGTGCCGGTGGCGATGGCGCAGATGCGGCTCAGCCTGCCGGGGCCGAAGATTCCCGGCGCGTTGGCGCTGCTCAGCGCAACGCTAGGTATTGGCGGCGGGCTGGGGATCCCTATTGGTGGAGTGCTGATGGCCGTGTTCGGGTGGAAATCGATGTTCGTGGTGGCGGCGCTACTTTCCGGCTTGGCCACCGTTGCGCTGTGGTTGGCCGTGCCGCAGAGTACGGAACCAAAGCCAGATGCCAACTTTGACTACCGCGGCGCCACCCTGCTGAGTGCCGGGCTGACCGCCGTGTTGGTGGTGCTCTCCCAGGGATCCTCGTGGGGTTGGGGGCATCCATTGGTCCTTGGCCTGAGCGTGGCGGGTGTGCTGCTGTTCCTGTGGTGGGGCCGCACGGAGCTGCGCAGCGCCTCGCCGCTGGTGGACTTGCAGACCGTGCGGATTCGCCCGATCTTGTTCACCAACATCGCCTCTGTACTGCTAGGCACACTCATGTTCACGAACCTGCTGCTCACCACCCTGGAGCTACAGAACCCGGTGGATGAACGCGGCTTCGCCTGGGGCGCCAGCGCGGCCGGCCTTGCGATGCTCCCGAGTGCCGCCGCGATGTTTGTGGTTGCCCCACTCAGCACGGGGCTGGCCAGGAAGATTGGCCCGGTTCGGCTACTTTCCGTCGGCGCGTTGGTGACCCTGCTCGGCTACCTTATGCGGGTGGCGGTGTACATCAGCCCAGCGTGGGTGATCCTGGCGGCAACGGTGGTGGCGGTGGGCGTCGGCATTTCCTACGCAGCGATGCCAATGGTGATCGTGCAGTTCGCTCCCCGGGAGGAAGCGGGCTCGGCGCAGGCCGTGAACGCACTCATGAGGGCGATCGGCATGGCGCTTTCCAGTGCGATCGTCGCTGCGGTGACCACAACCGTGGCCGCAGAAATCATTACCCTCGGATCCATGGGAATCGTGATGTCCGTGGTCGCCGCTGCCCTGGCTTGGGCGGGGCAGGTCCGGGAACAGCAATGAACGCAATTGCGCGCGGACTGCATGCAGACACCACTAAGGCCACGCACCTTGCCGCCGCGCACCATCGAGCAGGCACAAGGTTTTATTGGGTTCAGCGTGCCTACCTTGCTGCCTGGGGGCGGGTCCTTGTTTGGGGAGGAGCTTGAGCCGGTGTGGGCGGCGCTGAATCAACAGTCTGCAGTGGTGCACATTCATCCGACGGGCCAGGGGTTGTGGGCCGCGCGAGTGCTGGGCCTGGAGCTTCAGGCCTAGCCGAGAATCCCCGCGCCCATGGTGGCTTTGAGATCGCCCATCAGGCTGCCGGTGCGGTTCACTCGGAGGTGCTCGCCCAGGACCATGAGGGAGGATTCCTCGCCCTGGACGATGTTTAGGTACACGTCTGAGTCGCCAGGGTTGGCCAGCAGCACGTCCTTGAGCCGCTTGATGTTGTCCGGGGTGCACTGGTCAGTGCGCATGGTCAGCCGCAGCGGGAGGCCTGCGCCGTTGCCGGGGCCGAGGTCGGCAACGCGGAGGTCGTCACAGAACACGCTCATGCGGTCATCGCGGATAGAGATGTGCGCCTTGGCCAAGATGATGTTGTCTTCCACGATCTGCGGCGCAACGATGGAATAAATCTTGTTAAACACCAGTAGCTCCACCTGCGCACCGTGGTGATCTTCGATGGTCACGATCGCCCACGGGGAGCCGTCTCGCTTGGAGTACCGACGATCCACGCTGGAAATAATGCCGCCGATCTTTACCTCGGCCTCATGGCGCAGCTCGCCGGACAAGATCTTGGTGAGCGGGGTGTCCGTTTGCGCCTCCAGGGCGTGCTCGAAACCGTCCAGGGGGTGCGCCGAAACATACAAACCGAGCATTTCGCGCTCCAGGGCCAGCTTCTGCTTGGGCTCCCACTCTTGATCTGGAACCTGCACGGCAAAGACGTTTTCAACTTCAGCGCCGGCCTCGCCCAGGGAGGCAAAGAGGTCAAACTGCCCCTTATCCGCAGCCTTCTTGGTGGAAATCACCGAATCCACGGCCTCCTCGTGGACCAGGAACAGGCCCTTGCGCGGGTGGCCGAGGGAATCGAAGGCACCTGCCTTGATGAGTGATTCCGTCACGCGCTTGTTGCAGGCAGTGGTCTCAATCTTGTCCAGGTAGTCGGAGAAGTCTCGGAACGTTCCCTTTTCCTCGCGGGTCTTCACGATCGACGCCACTACGTCCTCACCCACGTTGCGCACCGCACCCAGGCCAAAACGGATGTCCTCGCCCACCGGCAGGAAGTTAAACGCGGACTCGTTCACATCCGGGGAGAGCACGGAGATGCCCAAGTGACGGCAATCGGAGAGGTAGATGGCAGACTTGTCCTTCTTGTCACTCACCGATGTCAACAGCGCCGCCATGTACTCAGCGGTGTAGTTGGCCTTCAGGTAGGCGGTCCAGTAGGACACCAGGCCATAACCGGCGGCGTGGGACTTATTGAACGCGTAGGAGGCGAAGGGCTCGATGGTGCCCCACAGCGCATCCACCGCCTCCTTGGAGTACCCGTTTGAGAACATGCCCTCGGAGAACTTCTTGTACTCCTTGGCCAACACTTCCGGTTTCTTCTTACCCATGGCTTTACGGAAGCCATCGGCCTCACCGGCGGTGTAGTTGGCCAGCTTGCGGGAGATCTCCATGATCTGCTCTTGGTACACGATCAGGCCGTAGGTCTCTGCCAGGATTTCCTGCAACGGCTCTTCCAACTCGGGGTGAATCGGCTCAATTGGCTTACGGCCGTTCTTACGATCGGCGTAGTCCCAGTGGGCGTTCACACCCATCGGGCCTGGGCGGTACAGAGCCAGGGACGCCACGATGTCATTGAACCCAGTGGGCTGCATGCGTTTGAGCAGTTCCTGCATGCCACCGGAGTCAAGCTGGAACACGCCCAAGGTTTCACCGCGGGACAGCAGCTCGTACACAGCGCGGTTGTCTGTGTCCAAGGCCTCAAGGTCTACGTCTTCGCCGCGGTTGATCTTGATGTTCTCCAGGGCGTCGCCGATCACCGTGAGGTTGCGCAGCCCAAGGAAGTCCATCTTCAGCAGACCAATGGCCTCACAGGCGGGATACGGCCAGCCAGTGATGATGGCGCCGTCGTTAGCGCGCTTCCACATGGGGATGCAATCCATGAGCGGCTCGGAGGCCATGATCACCGCGCAGGCGTGCACGCCGGCCTGGCGCACCACACCTTCCAAACCGCGCGCAGTCTCGTAGATACTGCGGACATCGGGGTCCGTCTCGATCAGCGAGCGCACCTCCCCCGCCTCGCTGTAGCGCGGGTGCTCAGGATCAGTGATGCCGGAAAGCGGAATGTCCTTGGCCATGATCGCAGGGGGAAGCACCTTGGTGATGCGGTCCGCCATTTGGAAGCCCTCTTGGCCGAACTGCACGCGCGCGGAGTCTTTCAGCGCCTGCTTGGTTTTCACCGTACCGAAGGTGATCACCTGCGCAACCTTGTCTTCGCCCCAACGTTCGGAGGCGTAGCGAATCATCTCGCCGCGGCGGCGATCGTCAAAGTCAATATCGATATCCGGGGCACTAGGGCGCTCTGGGTTCAAGAACCTCTCAAACAGGAGGCCGTGCTCAATGGGGTCGATGTTGGTGATGGTCAGCGCGTAGGCCACCAGGGCACCAGCAGCCGAGCCACGGCCGGGGCCCACGCGGATACCGATGGAACGGGCGTGCTTGATGATCTCTGCAACGATGAGGAAGTAGGAAGGGTAGCCCTTCATGTCGATCACATTGATCTCAAACTCCGCGCGGTCAATGTACTCCTGGGGCACGGGCGCGGAGCCGAAACGCTCCTGGAGGCCCTCCATCACCTGGTGGCGCAGCCAGGACGTAGGTGTGTGGCCCTCGGGGACGTCGGCAACGGGCATACGGTCGTGGGGGTGCTCCGCCCACACCTCGGAGTAGTCCTGCACGCGCTCGGCTACCCAGAGGGTGTTGTCGCAGCCGTCGGGAACGGTGCTGTCCCACAGCTCGCGCATCTGCTCGGCGGTCTTGATGTAGTAGCCGGTGCCGTCAAATTTGAAGCGATCCGGATCGTGCAGCGTCTTGCCAGTCTGTACGCACAGCATTGCCTCATGGTCCTGGGCTTGGGATTCCAGGACGTAATGGCAGTCATTGGTCACGAGCGGCGGAAGGTCCAGCTTGCGGCCAATCTCCAGCAATTCGGAGCGCACGCGGTTCTCGATCTCCAGGCCGTGGTCCATGAGCTCGAGGAAGTAGTTGTCTTTGCCGTAGATGTCCTGCCACATCGCGGCGGCTTCCAGAGCCTCGTTGAACTGGCCCAGGCGCAGGCGGGTTTGCACGTCGCCGGAGGGGCAGCCGGTGGTGGCGATGATGCCGGTGGCGTGCTCCGCGATGAGCTCCGCGTCCATGCGTGGCCATTTGCCCAACTGGCCCTCGTAGGAGGCGTAGGAGGAGAGCTTGAAGAGGTTGCGCAGGCCAGTGGCGTTTTCCGCGAGCATAGTTTGGTGCAGGTAGGCACCGGATGCGGAGACGTCGTCCGCCTTCTGGTGGGGTTCGCCCCACCGGACGCGATCCATGTTGAAGCGGGAGCCGGGTGAAATGTAGGCCTCAATGCCGATGATCGGTTTCACACCGGCGGCTTTCATTGCGTGATAGAAGGCGTCCGAGCCGTACATGTTGCCGTGGTCCGTCATGCCCACCGCGGGCATGCCCTGCCGGGAAACTTCCTCAGCCAGAAGGTCCACCTTTGCCATGCCGTCCAACATTGAATATTCCGTGTGGTTGTGCAGGTGAACAAAGGAGGATTTTTTCGCCATGATTGAAGATCATAGAGCACCTGTCAAACCCCCAACAGAGGGCCCCAACTGAATGCACCGTGGCGTGGGTGGAGCGCTATCATCATGTGGTGTTCTATGGCATCTCGGCATACCTTTTATGGGGATTGTTCCCCGCCTACTTCCCCCTGCTGCGCCCCGCGGCGCCGGTGGAAATTATCGCGCACCGCATCCTGTGGACGGCAGTGTTCATGGCGATCGTGCTCACCGTGAGCAAAAGCTGGCGCGAGCTGCGCGGGGTGAGTGCGGCAACCTGGGCGAAGGTGGCGGCGGCCTCCCTGTTGATCACCGCCAACTGGCTGCTCTATGTGATTGCCGTGAACTCCGGCCATGTTGCCGACGCCGCCCTGGGCTACTTCATCAACCCCCTGGTCAACGTGTTGCTCGGGGTGGTCTTCCTGGCCGAGCGACTCCGGCGCCTGCAGACCATCTCCGTGTTGGTGGCGGCGGTGGCGGTGTTGCTACTCACCGTTGTGGGTGGCCAACCCCCGATCATCGGCCTGGGCCTGGCGCTGAGCTTTGGGCTGTACGGCCTGGTGAAAAAGGGCATCCCGCTGCCCGCCACGGCTTCACTTGCCGCGGAAACTCTGGTGCTCGCCCCCGTGGCCCTGGGCTACATCCTTTACCTCGAGCTCGCCCCCACACAAGCAGGCACGTTCCTCAGCGAGGGCCCCGGCCATGCCGCGTTGCTCATCTGCGCGGGCCTGGTCACCGCCATCCCGCTGCTGCTGTTCGGCACCGCCACCAAACTCATCCCGCTGTCCACCATCGGCATGCTGCAATACGTCACCCCCACCATCCAGATGATCTGGGCGGTCTTCGTGATGCAAGAACACCTCGAGCCAATCCGCTGGGTGGGCTTCATCATCATCTGGATCTCGGTGGGTATCTTCCTCACCGACATCGCACACCACCACCGCCTCACCCACCGCCGCAAGCCGATCTAGCGAGCCGCGACTGGCCGCACCCCGAAGCGCCCCCAGGCGGCGTCGGAAGGCAGTACCTCTACCGCGAGCACTTGGGGGCTTTGCGACGCGGCCACGAGCTGCACTCCCCCGGCGTGTGCGAGCGCGGCACGGATGCGCTCCTGGCCCACGGCGCGACGGATGACGTCGGCGCGGGTTTCCGCCCCCGTGGGCTCCGGCAGCGGCACGACGAGCTGGGAGTGTTCGGAGATCACGGCGTTCACCCTCGGGAGCTGAGCGGTGATGCGTTCGACGTCGCTGGCGGGAATCGGCTCGGTGAAGGTGATCAGCGAGAAGGCTGGGGCCGCTGAAGGATCGGCAGCGGCAATCGCGAGGCTTTCCTCGGCGCGGGCCTGGTATTCCTCCAGTGTTTCACCGCTTTCCATACCTAGCACATCGCCGTTGGGCGGCATGGGTTTGCTCGTGCGATCAGACCCCATAGCGAACACGAACACCGCCACGAGCGCCGCGAGGCTCAGCACTGCCACCACCACTCGGGTTCGATCCACCGAATCCCAACGCTGCGCGAAACCCAAGCTAGCCCTCCGCGCGCAGCACATCGAGCGCATGCTGCAGATCGTCTGGATAGGGCGCGCTGATCTCCATCCAGCGGCCATCCGCCGGGTGGTGGAAGCCCAAGGTCACCGCGTGCAACCACTGGCGGATCAGGCCCAGCTTAGCGCTGAGCGCTGGGGTGGAGCCGTACATCGGATCGCCGCAGCAGGGGTGGTGCAGCGCAGACATGTGCACTCGGATCTGGTGGGTGCGCCCCGTCTCCAGGTGCACCTCCAGCAGCGAGGCCTCCCGGAACGCCTCAAGCGTCTCATAGTGGGTCACGGCGTGCTTACCGTCGCTTGTCACCGCAAAGCGCCAACCGGCGCTGGGATGCCGGCCAATGGGGGCGTCGATAGTGCCCTTGATCGGATCCATGTGCCCCTCCACGAGCGCATGATAGGTCTTTTCCACCGTGCGCTCCTTGAACGCCCGCTTCAGCACGGAATAGCCACGCTCGGAAGCGGCGACCACCATCACCCCAGACGTACCGACGTCCAGCCGTTGCACAATACCCTTGCGCTCCGGCGGGCCGGACGTGGATATGCGGAAACCTGCGGCGGCGAGCCCACCAACCACAGTCGGGCCCTCCCAGCCCAAGGTCGGGTGCGCTGCAACGCCCACGGGTTTGTGGATGGCAATGAGGTCTTCGTCGGAATACAGCACCTCCATCCCCTCCACCAGCTCCTCCTTGGGAACCAGATCCTGCTTCGGGTCGGGCAGCGTCACCTCCAGCCAAGCACCGGAGGAAAGCCGATCAGACTTCCCCACCCGGGCGCCCTCAATCTGGACGTCCCCGGCCTCAGCGAGCTCCGCGGCCATGGTTCGCGAAATCCCCAGCAACTTGGAAAGCGCGGCATCCACCCGCATGCCCTCCAGGCCCTCCGGGACCGGCAATTGACGATGCTCAGGCATGGCGCACCTCCCCTTTCTGCTTGCGCTCCTTCAGGAAATCACTCACCACAAATAGCGCTACACCGCAGGTAATCGCGATGTCTGCAATATTGAAAATGGCGAACCCCCGCAGCCACAAAAAATCCACCACATGGCCATGATAAAAACCAGGCTCACGCACCAAACGGTCAATCAAGTTCCCCGCCGCCCCACCGGCGATCATCCCCAGTGCCACCACCTGCGGGGTGTAGCTCACCTTCCGGGAAAACCACAGCGCCGCGATCACCGCCACGAGCTGGATCGTGGTGAACAACCAGGTAGAGCCCTCCCCAAAAGAAAACGCTGCGCCGGGGTTGAAGGTCAGGCGAAACTGCAGCAAACTGCCGATGAACTCTCGGGCCTGCCCGTCGGCCAACACCCGCAGCGCAATCGCCTTGGAGGCTTGATCCACGGCGGCCAGCACCACGATCATCGCCGCCACCACACTGAAGCTCCTGTTCACACTCACCCCACCATCATTCCAAAAAGCCACAACCTCCCGCCAACCGCTGAGGATTTCCAGAGGGTATATGCTGTTGAGCGTGTTTAGGCAATCCAACTCCCCCCGCCC
>NZ_JANIKD010000010.1 GCF_024580955.1 Corynebacterium sp. 122RC1
CCCCACGCCCCAACCCCTAAACCCTAAACCCTGGCCTCCACAAACTCCACGATGAGACGCTCGGCCTCGGCACGGGTGGCGGCCTCATTGTGCACCTCGTGACGCGAACCGGTGAACACACGGGTGGTCACATCATCCACACCACCCCGACGCAGCGCGTTGGCCAGGGCATATGCACCTTCGCCGTAGTTGGTCACGGGGTCTTGGTCGCCTGCCAAGATCAGCACGCCAAGGTCCTTTGGTAGATCCTGTTCCCAGCCAGGGTCGTTGGCCTGTGCGTAGATGTCCAGGAAGTCCCGGAGGAATCGGGCCGTCATCTGGGCGGCAAAGTTGTTCAGGGGGTCCGCAAGGTGGTCGGCAACAACATCGGGGTCTGCGGCCACCCAGTCAGTTGGGCCGGCGCCTTCACCAAAGCGCTCGTTCATGCCGGCAAACACTGGGCCGGCCAGCTCGCCTGCGGCGCCGGCAGGGTCCGCGGCGGCGAGTTCCGCAGCAAAAGGGTACTGCTCTACGCCCTGCATCCCGGCTGGGACGCCGCCGAGGATGAGCCCTGCGAGCGTCGTTCCGTGTGCGCGGGCGTATGCACGCGCAATGAGCGAACCCCAAGAGTGGCCGTACATGAAGAACGGCACACCGGGTACCAGCTCCTGGGCGCGCTGGGCGAGGGTGTGCTCGTCGGCTACGTACACCTGCCAACCGCCCTCACCGGTGTCCTGCCAAATGCCGCTAGCGGCACCCGTTGCGCCGTGGCCCACGTGATCGGTAGCGGCAACTGCGAAGCCGTGGTCCAACAGGGTGCTGATGAGATGCAGGTAGCGTCGGGAATGCTCACCGAGGCCATGAACAACCTGGACAATGCCCCGGGGTGTTCCGACGGGCACATATACCCAGGCACGGACGTCATCGCGCCCGTTCGCGGAGGCAAGAGTAAATTCATGCAAAGCCATGCTGGAAACTCCTTCACAATCAGCGGTTCAGCACAAGCACACATGGGTAAACCCGCACATGTACTTCAATTACGCGCGTTGCCGCTCATGCTACGCCGGATGAGGGCAAAAGGAAGGCAAAAATAAAGGCAAAGCAGAGGTTTTGAGATGATTACCTCCGCTTTGCCCACATGGAATGCAGGCGCTATGCCCTGTTAGGCGCAGCGCACGATCGGCGATGGGTCATAGACCGTGGTTTGGGTTTCCCGGCTGATCTCATTGCCAGCGAGGTCCCTGATGATGCGCGTGTCTGAGGTAGTGAAGCCCTGCGCGCCACCGGAGGGGCTGCAGTTTTCATCGGTCACGGTGACGGTGTTGGGGCTGGTGTACGCCCAACGGCCACCATTGATGGATTCCACCTGCACGGTTTTCACACCCATGAGGGTAACTGTCACGGACCCGCCACCAGCGGAAGCCAGGATGCGCACCGGGTACTGGGAGGTGTTCTTGAACTGCAAGTCAATTGCGCCTTCGAACACCGTTGCCTCGCGGCCCGCCGGGTAGCGGGAAATGTAATAGGAGTGCGGCGTATGCGCCACGTCTTGCATGCCTGCAAAGTAGGCGGCGTTGTACAAAGTGGTGGCGAATTGGCTGATGCCGCCGCCCACAGCGGTGTCTGCGCGGCCGTTCAAAATGATGCCGGACTCCACAAAGCCCTGAGCGCTACCGCGGGGGCCGGTGTAGCCGTTGAGGGAGAAGGTGTCACCAGGGGCCACGATCGCACCATTGACCATTTGCGCCACTCTTGCAATGTTTACCCCGGATGCGGCGCTGTAGCCGGAGGTGGTGAACTCGCCAACCACCTCATCAAAGGTTGCGCTCTGGGCCATCTCGGTGGTGAAGGTAGCGGGCTCATCCTTGTACACCGCCTCAAACACATGGTCTTCCCGGTTTGCGGAAACGATGCGCTGCTCCACACCGGCCAGGGTTTCCTCCCATTGGATGGAAACGCCGTCGCTGGAGGGGGTCACGGAACCGTCAAAGGAAATGGTGGCGTTGCGCTTTGGCTTTTCAGTTTGGCCCAGGCCCTCGTTGAGGATTTCCCGCGTGCGGTCCACATTGATCTCTGTGCGCAGTGCCTTGCCTTCGGGCACAAAGCTCACAACCTCGCCCATCCGGTCTGGGGCGATGATGCCGTCCACCCCGTCGCGGCCGTGCACTGTCAGCGGGAGCGCTACGGCATTGGCGGCGTCGCCCTCAGCCACTGCTTTCACCGCATCCTCCCCCACCTCGGGTTCGCTGACCTGCGCATCCACTTGCACGCCTTGGGGGTCAATCCAGTTGTGCAGGAGGGCATCCGCGAGCTGCGCGCGATCAACGGTTTGGCCGTTCAAAGGTTGCGGCTCAATGTTCACGGTGCCTCCGGTGAGCGTCACGCCGCCACTGACTGGGGCGGGGCTGAGCTCGGTGGCCAGGCGTTCCAGTTCGGCGTCGAAGCGCGGCTGGTCTACGTCGGAGGAAACGCCGGCCTCATAGGTGCGGAAGAAGCTCATGAGGCGGGTGATGGGGTTCAGCCCGTCGGAGCCAATGCCCTCAACGGTTGCCTCCCAGTTGGGCTCAATGCCTGCGGCGGCGGGGACGATTGTTGCCGTGAGAGCTTCTGCGGTGACGGTGACAGGCTGGCTGGAACGGCTGCCGAGCTCGCGTTCCAGGGTGGCGGTGGCGTCGGCTTTCGTCATGCCGCCGATTTCCACTCCGCCTACGGTTGCCCCGCGCGGGACGTTGTTCTGATTCAGCGCCACGTCGATCCCCCACACGCCTGCGAGGATCACAAACAGGCCGCCAATCAGGCCCAGCGCAAACTTCACTCTCTTGCTCACCCGCACTACGTTACTATTTACGCTTCGCGGATGCGACGAGCTGCTCCAACGGGTATTCACCGCTTTCCACGCTGCGCACCACCGCATCAATTGCGGGAACGAGGTCCTGGGTACTCACCCACAGGGCGCGGTCCGCCCCGGCGCGCAGCGAGGCCACCACTGCCTGCTCCACCGGCAGGATGTCACTGATCGCGCGCATTCCGGAGAGGTCATCGGTGTACACCACTCCTCCGAAGCCTTTTCCTTCACGCAGAAGCTGGTAGGCAACGGGGTTGAGGGTGGATGGGGTGGGGTCGCCCAGGCCGGGGACCACCATGTGCCCCATCATCACGCCAGAGCCGGGGATGAACAGGTCTTTGGTGTAGGGCCGCAGGTCCAAGTTTTCTAGCTCGGATAGCGGCGGTGTGACCACTTCCCCGGTGTGGGAATCACCGTTGGCGCGGCCGTGGCCTGGGAAATGTTTGAACACCGGTTGCACGCCGGCATCCACCATGCCTTGGGCGAAGGCTTTGGCGTAGCGAGCGGCAATCTCGGGGTCATCTGAGAAGGCGCGGTCACCCACCACATCAAGGTTGGCGCCGTCCACGTCTACTACGGGGGCAAAGTTGATGGTGATGCCGTGCGCCGCAAGGCGTTTGCCGGTGTCATAGGCAAGTCCTTGCACCTGCTCCGGGCTCATGGTTGCAGCCATGTCCCGGGGTGAAGGGATCGGCCCCAAAATGTGCGAGTGCCGCTGCACCCGCCCGCCTTCATAGTCAATGGCCACCGCAAATTCACGCCCCACCTCCGCACGAAGGGCGGGGATTTGGGTGAGCAGCTCTGGGTTGGAATCGGAGCGGATGAAGATGCCACCCACACCTTGACGCAGGGCAAAAAGGGCGTCCGCATAATCAGCAACGCCAACCACCATGAGGCTCGCCGCGGTAGCGCGGATGTCTACTGGTTCCGGTTCGGGTACGGCGCTGCTCGGCGCGGAGCTCAAGCTCGCCGAAGCGCTGCCTGCAACTTCCGACGTCCCCGTGCCTGCCTCAGCCGCATGAGCTCCCCCCTGCTCTGGTGTCGGCTGTGCGCAAGCCGCGCTCGTACCAATTACTGCCACCAGAATTGCCGCTACTCCGTGTTTCATACTGCTAGCTAGTAAACCACACCCACCTGATAGGGTTGTGTTCATGGCGTATGAATCTGACTCCCTGACCCGCCGTACGCTGGGTCCCACGCTGGCCAGCGCGGTAATCGGCATTGCCTTGGGGCTTGTGGCTGTGGTGGGAATCAGTGCCCTGCAAAGTGATGATCAAATTGCCGGCGGCTCCACCGTGAGCGCAGATAATGCCGTGTTGGGCGACCCGGAGTATGGCTCCCGCTAGTACTAGTGCCAGAACCCCCCACATTATTGGCTGGCTCTGCGCCGCGCTGATGTGTTTCCTGCCGCAACCAGGCAGGATAGCCGCAGACACCAAGCTGGATTTGAGCGTTGATCCGCTGGGCTTTTTGGCCCAGGCTGCACACGCCTGGACGGATGCTTTTCCCATGGGCCAACTCCAAAACCAGGCCTATGGGTACTTCTTCCCGCAGGGCCTATTTTTTGTGCTCACCCAACCGTTACCCGACTGGGTGGCGCAGCGCCTGTGGTGGACAATCGTGCTGGGTGTGGGCTTTTCCGGGTTCCTGTTACTGGTGCAGCGTGCGCGCATTGGCTCGCAGGCGCCGGTGATGCAGGTGCTCGCTGCTGCCCTGTTTGCCCTTTCACCGCGCACGCTTTCCACGCTGACCACGATTTCCAGTGAAACATGGCCGATCATGCTGGTGCCGTGGACCCTGTTGCCGCTGCTGGAGCGTAGGCCGCGCGTGGGGGCGTCGGTACTTGCTGTTGCCATGATGGGCGCGGTGAACGCGACCGCCACCCTGAGCGCGTGCCTACCTGCGGCAATCTTGCTGCTGTGGCGGCGGGCACCGCGGGCGTTGGTGCTGTGGCTGGCCGGGTGCGCGCTCGTGAGCCTGTGGTGGCTAGTGCCGCTGGTGGTGCTGGGCAGGTATGCCCCACCGTTTTTGGAATACATCGAGTCCGCCTATGTGACCACGCGCTGGCTGAACCTGCCGGAGATTCTGCGCGGCACCACAAGCTGGGTGCCGTTTGTGGAAGTGGAACGTCAGGCCGGGCATCTGCTGGTAACCGAGCCCACGTTTGTGGTGCTCACGCTCGCTGTTGCCACGCTCGGCATGATCGGCCTGGTGCGAGTGCGCTACCGCGGCCTGTGGCTCTCGTTGCTCGCGGTGGGGCTGCTGATTCTGGCAACCGGGCCGCTGCTCACCTCTTTTTACGACGGCCCCGCCGCCGCCCTGCGCAACCTCCACAAATTCGATTCACTGGTTCGGCTGCCGCTCATGGTGGGGGTGGCGGCGCTGCCGGTGCACAGGCTGCGGGAAATGGGGCGTGCTGCGGGTTCTGCGGGTTCTGCGGATGCTGTGGGTGCTGTGGGTTCCGACGCTGCCCGGCGCGCGCAGGCCGCAACGCTGCTGTGCGTGTTGCTGGGGCTCGGGGCAACGGCACCGGCGTGGTCTGGGCGCCTAATGCCCACAGGCACGTGGACTGCACTGAGTGCCGATTGGCAAGCGGCAGCAGATTATGTGAACCAGAATGCAAGCCCTGATACCCGCACGCTGATCTGGCCAGGGCGCAGCTTTGCAAGGGAGGACTGGGGCTGGACCCGCGACGAACCCGCCCAAGTGCTGTTGGACGGCCCATGGTTGGTGCGTGACGCGATCCCGCTGGTGCCGCCTGAGGCCATTCGGGCACTCGACGCAATTTCCTTGCCAGATGCCACCTTAAACCGCGCCGCGTTGGACCGCTTGGGGGTGGGGGCGGTGATTGTGCGGGAGACGCCGGAGGATTCGGACTTGAACTTGGGCCTGGACTTGAGCTTGGACTTGGGCGAGCCGGCCGTGCAATTCGGGGAGCTTCGCGTTGTACTGCTTGATGACCCGCACAGTATGCAGCTCACCAGCACACCACCCGTGGCGGTGGCAGGTGGCGGGGAAATCATGGCGGAGCTTCCCGCCGGGATGTTCCAGATCAGCCCAGAGGATCCGGAGATCTTCACAGACACTCCCCTTTTGATTGCGCGCAATTATGGTGCTGTGGAACGGGCAACCTCCGCGCCACTCGCGAGCCTGGACGAGGCTTCGGACGTGCACAATATACAGAAAAACTACGCCACCACACTTGAACCGATTCCGGTCACGGAAGTGGGCGGCACGGTGCGCGCGAGCAGCCAGGCCTCCGACGCCACCAGCATTGGCGGTGCAAACCCGGAGGAGTCAGTGAGTGCCGCCGTGGATGCCCAGCGCCGAACCGCCTGGCATCCCACGCCGGGCACAGGTGCGGGCCAATGGCTGGAGCTGCAGCCACACGAGCCGGTGCAGGATCCCGTGCTCTTGCTAGAGACCACAGGAAACCCGGTGGAAGTCACCATTTCCAACGGGCAGGCGGAACTCACCCGCCGCATGGAACCCAAAACACCCGTGCGCATCCGAGTGCCCGGCGCGAGTGCCACCGCCGTGCGGATCACGCTGCACGGGCGCGCTGGAGTGGCAAACGCGCAACTGGAGGGCGCGGAGATCCACCGGATCATTGACCTCGGCGTGGTCCCAGAGTCCACCAGGCAGCTCATTTTGCATGGCGAGCGCACCCTCACGCTGACCCGCCCAATGGACGTTGGCACCACCACGCTTGCCGCTGGCACACACACATTGGGGCCGGGTGTGTACACGGAGGTGGACTTCGAGGTGGCGTCGGTACGCCCCACCGGCACCAGCATTGAGGCCGCGGCTAGCGAGCGCACCCTCAACACCACGCGCGCCTTCAACGAGGGCCTACGCGGCTACCTAGACAACACCGAGCTGCAAGCTGTTGAGGTAAATGCAGCTCAGCAGGGTTTTGTGATCCCCGCTGGGGCGAGCGGCGAGTTCCGCATGGAGTTCGCGGGCAACACGGCGTACCGGATTGGGCTGATCGGCGGCGGGCTGCTGGCGCTGGGCACGGTACTGGTGCTGCTGGTGCTGCTGGTGCGGGGAAGGGACTCCCGACGCGACCCGATGGATGATTCCCCATCAGTGTGGATTCGGCGCTGGGCGCTGCGGCGAACCCTCATCACGCCGGCCGATTTGATCGTGGCGTCGATGGGGATTGTGGCCATGTGGTGTGCGCGGGGGCCGTGGCCGAGCGCCCAATACGTCGGCGATTCTCCCGCCGCTGCCGCGATGTGCCTGCTTGCGCTCGCAGCACTTTATGGCGCTGGAAGCGGAGCCGGAGCGGAGGATGCGGAGCAGTAGAGCAGGCAGGCAGGCCGGCTGGCCGCTGGGCTGGCGCTCCCTGAAACTCGTTGAACTCTCTACATAACTCTCTACATGTGGAGAGCTATGTAGAGAGTTATGTGCAGAGCTGTGTAGAGAGTTAATTGGGGACCTTGATGCACGCAGAGCGCCATAAAAGCACATTGCAAAGCATGTTTTGAGTGCACACATCTTCCACAACACTCGCGAACTCTCTACATAGCTCTCTACATACGTAGAGAGCTATGTGTAGAGTTCGATAGAGAGCTAAGAGTGTTTGAGGGAAAGGCGCTGGCATGGTGGATGCTGAAGGGCTGGCTGAAATTGTCAGCCGCCTACGCCACATTGGGACCGACTCCAATGAGGTTGAGGTAAAGGCTGCAGTTGGCGGACTGCCCAAAAAGCTGGTGAGAACCGTCTCAGCATTCTCTAACGGGAATGGTGGGCTCATCATTCTTGGACTCGATGAACAAAACGGCTTCATGCCAGCCGAGGGGTTCGATCCAAAGGCCATTGCTGATGCCGCGGCCGGCATGTGCGCAGACAAGGTAACTCCACCCGCCCGAGCAAACATCAGCATCGAAGACGTTGATGGTTCCCCCGTAGTTACAGTCGAGGTCCCAGCGCTTCCGCCTAGGGACAAGCCCTGCTGGGTTGTGAGCCAGTCCAAGTACACGGGTAGCTACATTCGAGGCCACGATGGCGATCGCGCACTCACTCCCTATGAGATTGACCGCCTAGAGGAAAATCGGATCCAACCGAATTGGGACCTGGAAGTCGTAGAGGCCGCAACGTTCGACGATCTCGATCCGGAAATCGTGCAGTCCATCCTGGAACGTGAAAGGCAAATGCATCCCCGGGTTTTCAGAAAGTTGAGCGACGTTGATGCACAAAAGGCCCTCAACATCATCGCCAAGGATTCTGATGGTGTGCTGCGTCCCACGCTCAGTGGACTCCTCGTTGCAGGTACCTACCCTCAACAGTTTTTCCCACGCCTGAACGTCACGTTTACGGTGTATCCCGGAACTGACAAGTCTTCGGGCGGGGGTGGCCGGCGGTTTGTCGATAATCTTTCCCTCGTTGGGCCAATCCCGGTGCTTGTGGCCGATACCGTGGCAGCCGTCAAGCGGAACATGCGCACGGGAGGGGTGATCGAGGGTGCTTTCCGCCGAGATTTGCCGGACTATCCGCCGGTTGCGGTGAGGGAAGCGGTAGTGAATGCGCTGATGCACCGGGACTATTCGCCGCAGGCGCGTGGCAGCCAAGTGCAGGTGAATATGTACGTAGATAGACTTGAGGTGGTGAATCCGGGCGGGCTTTACGGCATCATGACGGTGGACAATTTGGGCGTGGCCGGCTTGTCGAGCACCCGCAATGAACACCTCTCCTCTCTCTTGGAGGCCACTCCGTATCCCGCAGCAGGTCCGGGGTCGCTCTCGGGCTCGGGGGTAGACGGCGGCTTCGTTGCGGAAAACCGAGGCTCTGGATTTATAGAGATTCTGGATCAGCTCGAACGAGAACTCTTGCCACCGCCACGTCCGCAAGATTCCTTGACTACTTTCCGCCTTGAGTTTGAGCGCCGCAGCCCAACCGACGCCGAGCGCCAAGCCTCGGTGACTGGCGCCTCCAAAACCCGGATTTTGGACTACTTGGCAAGCTATCCTTCGGGAACCAGCAAAGAACTTGCTGCTGCCGCCGGAGTATCAACGGGCGGCGTTCGCCGGATCCTGAGCGAGATGGTAGCCGAGGGAGCGATCGAGCGAACAGAGCCATTGACCAGCCCAAAACAACGCTATCGCCTGCGTACGCAATAGGGAGGCAATTGGAATTGGTGGCGCGGAGCGGCAACCCCGGACCGCGTGCGCAAAAACATTCACTCCGCTGCTGAAGAAGCAACAAAAGAACAATGCCTGCGTCCTCAACTTTGAAGAGCGGGCATGTCATGTTGCCTATAGAGTACAACTGTTTTTGTCCACGCCGCCTGCACCTCACTGAGCGGCAAAGAACTCCCGGAGCTGCTTGGTTCCCACCACGTCTGTGTTCATGAGGGGGAGCGTCATGGTGGGCACCCCGGGCAGGGCCTCGCGCAGCATTGCCAGGTATGCCTGGTCGCGCTCGGCACGTTCGGCAAGGAATTCACCTTGGTTTGTTGGGGCCATTCGGTTTATCACAAGCCCTGCAACGTTCATTCCAACGGCTTCAAGCTGCCGGTGCACCTCGATGGTCTCCAGCACGGGCAGTCGCTCGGGCAGTAGCACCAGATAGAAGGCGCAGTCATCGCCGGTGAGGACCTCGCGCAAGGCGGCAAAACGTTCCCTGCGCCGCAACAGCGTCTGCCGGATCAGGTTGTTGCGGCGATCTACGGAAGTCTCTACCTCACCGCCTAGACCGCGAACCACTTGGGAAAAGCGATCCGATTGGTCCCTGCGATTAAGCAGGCCCTCCGTCCACGCCTGCATCAACTCCGGCAGCTCCATGAGGCGCACGGTGTGCCCGGAGGGGGCTGTATCAAAAACTATGTGGTCATAATGTTCGGCTTGCTCGATGATTTCCGTGATACGTTCCAGCACCGCCGCCTCATGAGCCCCAGGGGAGTTTTCTGCAAGCTGAAGATGCTTGCGGATCTCCCCCTTGAGGTGTTCTGGCATTGTTTGGCGCAGTTGCGCCTCCACCTGATGAAGGTGAGCCTTTGTGGCGGCGGCTGGATCAATTTCCACCACCTCCAACCCCGGCACCTCTGGCACCGGGGTCGGGGTGTCCGTGAACTGCATCCCCCACAGATGCCCCAGGTTGTGCGCGGGGTCTGTGGAAACCAGCAGCACCCGCCGCCCCTCACCTGCACTGGCAGCCTGTACCGCTGCGGCGGCTGCGCACGTCGTTTTCCCTACTCCCCCTTTGCCACCAAAGAAGGAAATCTTGTGTGCTAGCAGCATGAAATGTTCTCCAACGGGGAATGTTCCATACCCATCCGACGGTGCCAGGCATGGAAGTCCTCATACACCAAAGGCAAAAGCTCAAGGGTGTAAAAGTTCACGGGATTGGGCACCCCAAGGGCCTCGGAGAGCACCAGGAGCATGAAGAGGTCATCCTCCTCGCGCTGCGCCTTTGCCATGGTGGCGCGATAAGGCGCAACGTAGAACTCGTTGAGGCCTTTGAGGAATTTGGACAACTTGGGTGCCAGTTTAGGTTCGCGCATCTGCTTTCACTTCTGCGGAGTGCTCTGGGGTGTCGCGGTCGCCGAACTCGATGGCGGGCAGCTCGCGGGCCTTGCGCAGCGCAGCCAGGGCCTCAATGGATACCCAGATGGCTGCAACCAAGATGATGACGTCGAGTACCAGCAGCAGCCAGTTCCCCGCCGCGTAGAACTGCCCGAGCTGCACCACCAGCGCCCAGATGGACATCAGCATCACGAACACGAGCGGCACCAAGATTGGCAGGTAGCTGCGGCGCAGGCGAGATAGGATCACGCAGATGATTGCCAAGGTCAGCGCGGCCATGAGCTGGTTGGTAGTGCCGAACAATGGCCAGATCAGCATGCCACCTGAGCCGTCGGCACCTGCGGAGAACGTCAGCGCCAAGGCCACGATCACGGCGATGAGCGTGGCTGCCGTTGCTCCGAGCTTCATGCCCACAATCTCACCGATTTCCTGCACCACCATGCGCTGCAGGCGGATGCCGGTATCCATGGTGGTGGCCGCAAACAGCACCGCCATGGTGGCCAGGATCGTCGCTGAAAGCGAGGTGGAGATTCCCAAGCCCTGGTTGAGGAGGTTGCCGCCGCCTTGCACAAAGGCCGCCACGCCGCCCTTGCCAAAGGCACTATAGATTTCCTCCCACTCGGCTACGGTGCGGTAGCCGGCAGTGGTGGAGATGATGGCGCCGAGCGCGAGCAGGCCCTCGCCAACCGCGCCGAAATAGCCCACAAAGCGCTCGTCGGTTTCCTTATCAATCTGCTTGGAGGAAGTGCCGGAGGCAACCACACCGTGGAACCCAGAGATCGCGCCGCAGGCGATGGTCACAAACAGCAGCGGCACCATGGAAGGCGCACCCTCAGGCATTGCGCGGTTCACCATTGGCGCCACCAACGTTGGTGCGGTGAACAGGAAGGATGCGTACAGGATGCCGAGGCCCACGAAGAGCTGCAGGCCATTGATGTAGTCACGCGGCTGCAGCAGCACCCACACCGGCAGCAGGGAGGCAATCGCGCCATAGATAAACAGCGCCAGGATCCAGAACGCCTGCGGGCCGATGCCCAGGAAATCCTCCGGGAGGACCACCGGGTAGCGGTCACCAAGCAGCATCAGCGAATACAGCGCCACCACGCCCACCACGGACACCAAGGGAAGGTTCCACTTGAGGCGGTAGATAGCCTGCCCAATCAGAAGCGCCACCACGATCGCGCCCCACGTTGGGATCACCGCCGTTGGGGTGGACACCAACAGACCCGTGATCACCACAGCAAACGCCGCAACCACCATGAGCAACAGCAGGAAGATCACCACGAGGAAAAGGTTGCGCCCGCGGGAACCAATGTACTTGCCGCTGAGGGTGCCAATTGATTGGCCTTTATGCCTTGTAGAGGCCCACAGCGCCCCCAAATCATGCATACCAGCGATGAACACGGTGCCAATGGTCACCCACAAAAATGCCGGCAGCCAACCCCAGATCACGGCAATCGCGGGGCCCACAATTGGTGCCGCGCCCGCAACGGAAGTGAAGTGGTGGCCCCAAAGGACAAACTTGTTGGTGGGAACGTAATCCACACCGTCCCTCATAGAGTGCGCCGGGGTTTCATACCCCGCTCGCAGTTGAAATACTTTGGAACTCAAGTACTTGGAGTACAGGAGGTATCCGGTTGCCATCATGGCCAGGCCAATAGCCAAAAGAATGAGCGCGTTCATTGTTATGAACTCCTTGGTTATCGTGGCTGGCAGGCGAGGTTTTCTACCTGCGCAAGTTGTGCATAAATGTGTATTTTGCAAACCCACAACTGCGAATAAATGTTGATTCTTATGTTATGGGGGTCACAAAAGTTGGTTCACACACTACCTAAAACCGCGCCCCTGTGAGGAAATTCTTTCAAAACTTTTGGCACGCCCGCACGATCTCTGGGCATCATCACCGGGCATTATTTCTGGGCATTATTTCTGGGCGGCACTCACAGCACCCACAGCACCCACATCCTTAGAGGTTCGCCCCAACCGCTTACGCCACATTGGGTGCACACCAGGCATGAACCACACAATGCCCGCAGCAAGCAGTGCGCAAAGTACAGCCCACCAGCCACTCAGTGCCTGCCACCAAGCAACGCCCACCACAAGCGCCACCAACACCCAGCCGGCCAGCAGCGCCAAGGGCAGTTTCACCCTGGCTATCTGGGTGTGTTCGGCCCATTGCTCACCGGGGAATCGCCCGCGGGCTTCTACCCTGACTCGCCGGTTGGTCTGGTGCGACTGCATGAGGCTCGCCGCCATCACCATGGCCACCCCCGCGCCCAGCACAACGAGATCTTGCACAATTCCGCCGTAGGCGAGCACACCTATTGCCACGGTGAGGGCCATCCGCTCCGGCAGGGTGAGGGGTAGGCCATTAGCGGGGTCAATCTCGGGGTAAAGCATCCGGAAACTCTGGGTGGCTAGCTGGGACATTTGAGTCCTTTCTGAAAAACATCGGGGGTAATAGTTTCATTAGGTTAGGCAAGCCTCTTTTATCCTAACCTAAGTTAGTATAGGCTACCCTCCGTCCCGCAGTTGGTGAAGAACCCGTAAAGGAGCAACCACACCGTGCCCGCCCTACTCTCCGGAACCACCCGCCCGCACTGGCGGCGTCGAAAAGCCTCCCTCTTGGCTGCATCCCTGCTGGCCACAGCCATTTCAATTCCCACGCTCTCCACGCCCGCCCAGGCACAGACCTGCGAGTTCCGCTGGGGAATCAGGGAAAGCTACCGCAGCTACATCCAAGGGCCCGTTGCCCGTGGCGGCTGGGGAGCAGACGGAATTGGCTTCAGCGGATCAGAAACCGGCCCCGATGGCACATTTGTGTTTACCCCCGCTTCCGCACCAAATGTGCAAGACGGTGCGTTCAGCGTGAACCTCGGCGGTGTGCTGCGGTTCCGCGGCCACAACTACGGTGGCGATGATTTGCTGGACATGACCCTCAGTGATTTCAAGATCCGCGCCTCCGGCAACCAAGCCGAAATCCTCGTGGATTATGTGTCCTACGAGTCCGATATGGTGAACAAAACTGCCCGCGGCCCGCAAATCACCGGCGATGACGTAGCAATTGCCACCATCAACCTCAACACCCCCGTGGATGCGCAGGCAGGATCCGTAGACCTCTCCGGCACCACCACCCTGACCGGAGGCGGCGCCAAACTCTTCCTCGCCTACAACGCAGGCGCTGCCATGGACCCAACCAGCGGCCAAATCTCCACCTCATGCGGTGCCACCTCATCCGGAACCACCTCCGGCAACACCCGCACGCTCACTTCAATCAGCGGCAACTTCACCGGCTTCAACAAAGAAGCCATGGCAATCCTCAGCGAAACCAATGACACCATGAATGCCTTCACAAAGTTCATGGGCAACTCCGAGGCATTCATGGACACCTACGAATCCTTCACCCGCCGCACCGGCGCGGGCTCGGGTTCCGGCTCGGGCTCTGGCGCTGGTGCGGGAAACATTGCCGACGCCCCCAGCACAGCAGCCAGCAACGGTACTGCGGGCGGAACGGTCACTGGAACAGGCACGGGAGCTGCCAGCGGAAGCGCCGCTAGCGCAGGAAATGCTCCGGGAACCGCAAGCAACTTAGGAACTGGCGGTGTAAGCGGTCAGTGTGTTCCCGCTACCGGGGTGCAACGCACCAACGCCTCTTGGGGCATCAAAGCCTCGTTCCAGTCCTACATCACCGGTTCCATTGCCAAGGGCAAATGGGAATTGCAGGGTGTAGGCCATTCTGGTGGCGCCTTCCAATTCAGCGGCAACACCGGCAACGTGGATGTGGCCTCAAAGAAGGGCAATCTGCGTTACAGCGGAGCGGTGCACTTCACCGGCCACAACGGCGTACTGGACCTCAGGATTTCAGACCTCGAAGTGAGCTTTGCGGGTTCCCAAGGCCAGCTCATTGCGAACGTCACCTCCTCCAATATGGAAGGTGTGCGCACGGACTTTGGCCGTGTGGCCATTGCCAATCTGAACGTGAATACCTTGGACATCAACGCAGGTTCACTCAGTGGTTCCGCAAGCACCGCCCTCACGGCTGAAGGCGCAAAGGCTTTTGCAGACTTTTATCAGCCCGGTCTGGCCCTTGACCCCGTAACCTTCACCGCCACCCTCGGCGCAGAAGGAACTGGAAGCTGCGATGCAGCAACTTCCACTGGTTCACAAGGTGCAGCAGCCGGAATAGGAGACACAACCGGCGATGCTACAGGCGCAAACGCTGATTCAAGCACGGGATACACCGATGGTTCCAACAATTTCCGGGTGAAGTCCGCAGCCGCGCAAGCATCCACTGATCCCGCCACCTACTTGGCGTTGTTAGCAATCGGCCTGGCTGTTGCAGCAGGCAGCATGAGCCGCCTGATCCTCCAGCATCCCGCCTAGTACTCATCCCACAATATAAGGACCACCACACATGTACTCTGTAGCTCAAAACCACGCGCTCGCGCGTGTGATGCATCGCAGCATTCACGCCGCGGCCGCCGCTGCACTCGCGGTCATACTCGCCGCTTGCGGGGTGCAAGGCAGCTACACCAACACCTTGCCCGCCGCCACTGAGGTGGGAGATCCCCGCTCCATTCAAGGGGTGCGCCACGTTGGCGAGTTTGCGGATATTGAGCCAGTAACCACCACGCCAAAACCAGCGCTGCCGGTGGAGCTTACTGATGCCGATGGCTACGAGGTTGTGGTGGAAGACACCTCCCGCATCCTTGCCCTGGACCTGTACGGAACCTACACCAAAACACTCACTGGCCTGGGACTTGCCCCGAACATTATTGGGCGCACGGTTTCCTCAACAGAAACGGTGTTGGCGGATTTACCGGTGGTAACGCAAGGTGGGCACAACATCAACGTGGAGGCAGTGCTGGACCTGCGTCCAAGTTTGGTAATTGTGGATCACTCCATTGGCCCGCGGGAAGCTATTGATCAGATCCGCGCCGCTGGTGTACCCACCGTGGTCATGCAACCTGAGCGCACCATCGCTTCCGTTGCGCAGGACATTGAGCAGCTCGGCGCCGTGGTTGGCTTGCCTCAAGAGGCGGAAAAGTTGGCACAGCGCTCGGTGGAAGAAATTGAGCGCGATATGTCCGCCATTCAAGAGATCGCACCGGCTGATCCATTGAGGGTGATCTTCCTCTACGCCCGAGGCAATGGCGGGGTGTTCTTCATCATGGGTGAAGGCACCGGTGCGAAAGACCTCATTGAGGGCGTAGGTGCAGTAGACCTGGCTTCCGAACACAACCTCTCCTATGCAGAGCCTGCAAACGCGGAGGCACTGGCCAAGCTCAACCCTGAGGCCATCATCATGATGTCCGGCGGCTTGGAATCCACCGGAGGAATAGAGGGCTTGCTGCAACGCCCAGGTATAGCCCAAACCATCGCCGGCCAGAACCAAAGAATCATCACTATTCCAGATGGCCAATCCCTGGCATTTGGCCCTTTGACCGGCCAAACCCTCATTGAATTAGCAAAGGCACTCTATGCTCCAGACCAAGCCTGATATCCGCCGCAGGCGCCGCGTTCAGGTTGCCGCCAGCTTGGCCGTTTCGCTGGTGCTGGCTTGCCTGGCCAATGTGGTGCTTGGCCAGTTTGCCCTGCCGATTTCACAGCTCATAGCCATCCTCACAGACGGCGGCCATCAAGACGTGCTGGCCGCGAGCGTGGTGTGGGACATCCGCCTGCCACGAATTGTGCTGGGTTGCATTGTGGGTGCAGCACTCGGCGTGGCTGGCACCCTCATGCAGGCGGTGTTCGCAAACCCCTTGGCGGAGCCATCCGTGATTGGTGTGACCGCCGGGGCCGGCGTGGGTGCAGCCACAGCAATTGTATTTGCCATTGATTGGTTGGGTGCCTTCACCGTGCCAGCTGCGGCGTTTGTGACTGCATTGGCGGTCACGGCATTCATCTACCGTTTGGCGCGCCACCGCGGCACCGTTGCGGTGGTAAACCTCATCCTCACTGGCATTGCGGTAAACGCCGTGTGCGGCGCAATCATTTCCTTCTTGGTGTACCTGGCCCCTACGGCAAACAGGGAACAGATCATTTTCTGGCAAATGGGTTCCCTCAATGGTGCTCAGTGGAAACATGTTTGGGTGGTACTGCCAATCGTGGTGCTCGGCGTAATTGTTGCCTTGCGCCTGGGCGAGCGTCTGGATGTGCTGGCGCTGGGTGAACGCGCCGCCGCCCACACCGGCATCAACGTGGCAAACCTGCGGGTGTGCGCGATTCTGGTATCGGCCATTCTCACGGCCGCTGCGGTTTCCTTCGCCGGATTGATTGGCTTCGTGGGATTGATTGTGCCCCACCTTTTGCGCACCGTGTTAGGCCCACAGAATCACGCGCTGCTCCCAACTTCCGCACTGGCAGGGGCTCTGTTGATTTCACTTTCCGACCTCGCCGCGCGCACCACCATTCCCTTCGCGGACCTTCCAATCGGCATTTTCACCGCACTGGTTGGTGGGCCAACCTTCTTTGTGCTTTTGCGCCGCATGATGCGAAAGGGGGTCCACGCATGATCACCGTTGAACAGGTGGAAATCCAGGTAAACAACCGGCGGCTGCTGCACAACATCACGTTCACAGCACAGCCAGGTCAAGTCACTGGATTGATCGGTCCCAATGGTGCGGGCAAGTCCACGCTGTTGGCGTCGATAAGCGGGGACCTGAAACCCACCGCAGGCCAGATTCGTGTTGCCAACCTTGACCCCTATGCCACGGACCCTGCAACACTTGCGCGCAGCCGTGCAGTGATGCTGCAGGACACGGCGGTAGCCTTTGAATATCTTGCGCGCGACATTGTTGCAATGGGGCAGCGTGTGTGGGCAAGGCCAAATGAAGAGCTTATCGACGCCGCCATGGCCGCCACGGACACAATGCACCTTGGCGCGCGCGAGGTCCCCACGCTCTCCGGGGGTGAAAGGGCTCGCGTGGCACTGGCTCGGGTGCTCGCCCAAAACGCTCCGGTGATCCTCCTGGACGAGCCAACCGCCGCATTGGACATTTCCCACCAACTGCAAGTGCTGCACCTTATCCGTGAGCTCGCGCGCCGCACCCAGGCCACAGTGCTCGTGGTGCTGCATGACCTCAACGCCGCAGCAGCATTTTGTAACCACATTGTGTGCGTATCCAATGGTGGGATTGCCGCCTTAGGCAGCGTGGAGGAGGTCTACACCTCGGAAGTGCTTTCGCAGGTGTACCAATACCCCCTCCAGGTGAGCCGGCAAGAAGGCCACATCCAAGTAATCCCCCAACAACCATCACTGTCAGATTTTCAGTCCATTGAAAGGATCCTCGATTTCCATGCGCATGATCGCAGCACCAACCTCCCTCGCCCTCGCCGCAACCTTGCTCGCCGCCCCAATGGCGCAAGCGCAAACTGAAGTCGCAGCCACCTGCCAGAACGTAGAAACCCGCGTGACCGGTGGCACCGTTGCGTGGGGTGTGAAGGAATCCTGGCGTAAGTACATCTCCGGGCGCATCGCTCAAGGCTCCTGGACCACCAGCGGAACCGTCACCGAAAACGCGGAACCAAAGAACTCGGCCGCATACCAGTTCCTGTTCGAGGTAGACCCAGCCACCTCCTCCGTGAAGGTTGATGAGCAGGGCAACATCACCGAAGCGCTGATTAACACCAAAGAATCCTCCATTGTGTTTGAAGGCCACCACGGCGCCCTGTACTCCCAGGTAATCTCCCCCTACCTCACCACTGCTGGTGACAACGTGAAGCTCGGCTCCTCCTACCTGGGCTACTACGTACCAGGTAAGGGCATGACCGAATACACTCCAGAGGACCGCGTGCCAGCCAATGAAGTCACCGGTAAAGATACCTTCGCCGCTGCAACCGGCACCTGGGCCACCACCGGCACAACTCACACCCTGAACACCACCGGTGGGCGTTACACCGCAAACCCAGGCACCTCCTACAACCCGACCACCCGCGAGCAGGTTGTTGCCGGTGCAGACATCCTGTTCATGGGCATGTACAACGATTCCTACAACCCAGAGATCGACCCCGCTAACGTCACCATCACCACCGAGCAGGTGTGCCAGGATGCTCCAGTCACCTCGGAGCCCCCAGCTCCAGTGACTTCTGAACCGAGCACCTCCGCACCAGCGCCAGCACCAGCACCAGCACCGGCACCAGCACCGGCTGAGCCAAGCACCTCTACTCCAGCGCCAGCTCCAGCGCCAGCGCCAAGTGCTGATGCTGATACTGATGCTGATGCCGCAACCAATTCCGAGAACAGCTCCTTGCTGGGCAAGTTCGGATCCTTCTGGAACAAGCTCCTGGGCTTTGGCTCACTGTTCGGCCTGCTCACCATCTTGTTCCAGACTGCAAACCACCTGGGTTGGTTCAAGGGTCTGTTCGGTTTCCTGAGCCGCTAATGCCGCTAATGCTTTAGCACTCAGTAAGCCTCCCCAGCCTTCCACAACCCCCTTATCCAGCCCCGCCTTGCGTTTTGCTCACCCTCATGAACGTTTTCGAAGTTAATACTCAAGAAAAGGAACCCATCATGACGAGCTCCCTGAGCACTCCCCTCCATGAGCCGTTGGCCACCGCACTTCGGGAAGAAACCGCACGAGCACACGAAACCGCAGAACACTCGGTGTTTATGAGCCGCCTCATGGACGGCTCCCTCTCCGCTCAAGCAGTAGCCGACCTCACTGCACAGTTGTGGTGGATTTATCAAGCACTTGAACAAGGCATCCGGCTAAACGCCGAACACCCTACCGTTGCTGCCGTGTACGACCCGCGCCTCGAACGCACCACCAACCTGGAATCGGACCTTAAGGCGATGCTCGGGCAAGATTGGCGCGAACGCATCACCATCACCCAGGCCACCCAACGCTACGCGGATCACCTGCACAAAATTGCAACCTCCCCGCAGCGCATCGCCGCGCACCACTATGTGCGCTACTTGGGCGATATTTCTGGCGGACAGGTGATCGCCTCCCGCCTTGAAGCTCTCTACGGGCTTACCCCGGAACAGACGTCTTTCTACAACTTTGCCGCCATTGGCAAAATCCCGCCTTACCGCAACGCCTACCGCGAACGCCTCAACAGCCTCCACCTCACCGCGGAGGAACGCCAGGAGTTCATCGCTGAGGCAACGGCAGCTTTTGAGTGGAATACCGCCGTGTTTGCCTCCCTTTCCACCACTGCAAACTAGGGCTTTCCACCAGGGTGTAGCTCACATACGCCACCGCGATACTCAATGCCGCGGTGGCAAAGAGCACCACAAAAAACTGCCCTTGGAACACTCCAATGCCCATGAGAGGGAACACAAGAGAAAGCACAGGAATGTGCCACAAAAACAGGGAGTAGCTCCATCGCCCCACGGCCTGCATGGGGGCGGTATCCAGCAGGCTAGGTGCCTTTACGAACACATAGGGGTACAGCACTAAGACTGTGAAGGCGGTGCCAGCCAACAAACGCAGCGCGAACTGCGGGCCGGTGGGGTGTTCCAAGCCCAGCGGCCCGTACCACTGTTGCCCCGCCACCCAGCACAGCAGCAGCGCAAGGCCCCAACACACAGGGCGCAGCCAGCGAGCCCCTGCGCTCAACTTTGCGGCATCCAGGCGTCCCTCCCACGCCGCCGCGTAGAGCCCAACCACAAACCAAGGGAGGTATGAGAATGGGAAAATCTGAAAATTGATCCCGCCCTCATCCGGCTCGAAGGGCCAGGGAATCAGCGCCCAAGCAAAACCGCCCAAGCCCAGCGCCCACCACCAGCGGCGCCAACGTATTATCAGTGGCAACGCCAGATAGAAGGCCACTTCCACGCACAGCGACCACAAGTGCGTTAGCCCACCATGTAACCCGGAGGGCACATAAATTTGGGTAAAGCTCAAGGTGCTGAGCGTTGTCAGCCAGCCAGCCCCGAAAGCCACGGGAAAAAGCGCAAGCGTGAGCAGCACCATCACCCAGTACGCGGGTAGGATACGCACGGCCCGGCGCGCGTAGTAACCCGTTGGGTTGGCAGCGTAGCTGCGTGCCAGCAGGAATGCGGAAAGGGAGAAGAATGTGGCTACAAAGAAGTCGAATCGGGTGAGAACTGCATTCTCCACGCCGGTTTGGAAGGCCACATGTGTGGTGAGTACGCCGAGCGCCGCCACACCGCGCAGTCCTTGGAGCTGCGGTAGGTACGATGGAGAGGCTGATAGCAACAGGTTTCCTCGAATTGATAGGTGGGTGGCATGCGCCAAGGCATTATTGCATGTGTGACGGCTGGTGTGCTGTTTCTGTTGTCCGCGCTTGTCCCCGCGCTCACTGCAGGCATGGTGAAGCCGCTGCCAAAGGAGGCGAGCTTCGTGCAAGAAACGACGTCACCAAGTGGCGCCCACCTTGTCCGTTCCACTGAACTCACGGAAGATCCGGAGGATTCCGAAGCCGTGAACTCCCACGTCACTTGGGAGGTTGATGGCCAGGTGGTGTTGGAGGAGTTCGTCCCGCTGATCCGCGAGTCTTCCTTCCCCGTGCTGAATAATGCTGATGGCCGGCTGGGGCTATCCTCCTTCTTCCCAGTGGATACGGAACGCCGCAGCTACCTTGTGTTTGACCCCAATTCGGGTGAGGAGTCCCCTGCTGACTACCTGCGTCAGGATGGGCAGTACCTGGTGTTCCAGCAGCCGGCGTCGGGAGCCGAGTTCACCGTTGAGCCGCGCACCGGAACCATAATCCAGCAGCGCTTCACTTTGGCTGGCCAGGAGTTCACCCTCCAGGCGTCCTCGTGGAGTGAGGAGCGGATGAACCGTCATCTGGCGGCGCTGCAGGCTTCGAGGATTTTTGGGTTTGTTGCAAAGTACGCCGGTTTTGCCGCGTTGATTGGTGGCCTATGGCTCCTCGCACGCCCCAAACGCTCCTAACCCTGAACGCCCTGGTTGCAGGGTTTTGCCTCGCCGCGCTGCTGTGGTGGCTGGCAACTCCTGGCATGTTAGGTCTGCGGGATATGGTGGTGATTCAGCGCCCCGCGCTTTCCCTCGGCGCGTTGGGGTTTGGTGATCTCCCTGCGCGCAACGCGCCCCAGGATGGTGCTTTGGCCATCGCCGGGATGCTCTTCCCTGCAACCTGGGTGGCTAAGGCCTGCATCCTCGGGGCTGCGTGCGCTGGGGCCTGGGCTGCTTTTCGCCTCGGGCCAGTGGCGGTGGCGGTGACATTGTGGAACCCCTTTGTTGTTGAGCGCCTATTGGCCGGGCATTGGTCTTTGGTGATGTCCGCATGGCTCATCCCCGCGCTGCTGCACCCCAGCACCCTAGTGGTGTTGCTGGCGGCGTGGGCGTGCTCCATCACTCCCACTGGCACGGTGTTGGCGCTGGTGTTGTTGGTGGTGTGCAGGCGCTGGTTGGCCAGCGCTTTTTGCCTGCTGTGCAGCTTGCCGTGGCTGGTGCCCAGTCTCCTATCCACTCCTCAGACGAGCCCCACCGCCGCCTTTTTGGCGCACCCAACGCTGGCGTGGTTGAGCGGTGGCGGAATATGGAACGCAGAGGTCCGCGCAGAAGCGGGCTTGCTGGCCATTGCCTGCGCGCTATTGGCCGCGCTGGTGCTGTGGCGCGCACCAAGGGCCCTCCTCTTCCTGGCGCTTTCCGCCCTGGCGCTCACCGCCGTATTAGGCCTTGGCACCTGGTGGCAGATGATCCCCGGTGCGGGAATGTTCCGCGATACCGCCAAGCTTCTCTGGCTGGTACTCCCGGCTCTCATTACCGGTGCGGGGGCGCTGCGCACGCGCGGTGTGATCGCTTTGGGCCTCGCCCTCACTTTTGCCCAAGCCCCAACCGCGCCTGCGGCGATGGGTGCGCTGCGAGGCATCCCTGAGCAGGACTGGCCGCGCTCTGCAGGGGACATTCTGATTAGCACGAGCCAGGGTTTGGTGAACTACCATGGCCGCACCATGGTAGACCCACGCCTCAAAGCCAACCAGGCAATCGAGGCAGGTGCGCTCACCGTGGATGGCAAGGTTATTGATCCCCCGACCCAGCGCTACCTGCAAGCACTCCAGGCCTCCCCGAGTGAACTGCGCGAACAGGGCGTGGGTCTTCGCATCAGTGGGGACACGGTAGAGCACATCGGCGGGGTGTCCCCCAAAGGCTGGCGCTACTTGATTGGGGTTTCGCTCACTGTTTTCTGGCTGCTATTGCCGTTTGCCACAGCGCTCAAGATCTCCAGAAACTCTTGGCCAGTGCGCTCCCAGGAGTAGCCAGCCGCACGCTCCCGTGCAAGCTCGCCGAGCCTGCGGCGCCGGGGGGCGTCGGCAAGCAATTCCCGCGTTTCCGTGATGAGCTGCACGGGGGTGTCCACGAGGATGCCGGTGTTGCCAACGGAATCACGAAGGCCTCCCGACGTCCGGTACCCCACCGTAGGCACGCCGTGCTGCGCTGCTTCAATTACGGCCAGGCCCCATCCCTCTTTGCGCGAAGGCAGCACGTGTACTGCGGCGCGGGAGAGCAATTCGTGTTTGCGTTGCTCGCTGACGTACCCGTGGAAATGCACTCTGTGTTCCAGGCCGCGCGCGTAGCTACGCAGGCGTTGCTCCCACCAGCCGGAACCCACAATGTCCACGTGCAGGCCTTCGGTGGCGCTGGCCAGGTCAATCACATGCTCAAGCTGCTTGTGCGGCACCAGGCGAGACACCACGATCACGCGTTGCTTTTCAAGGTCAGTCTGCGCGGGCACCACGCCTTTTGGGATTGCCGAGATGCCATTGCGCACCACAGCGATCTGATCCGCGCGCACCCCGAGATCCACCAGCTCTTCGCGGGAGGCGCCGCTCACGGTCACATATTGGCTATTGCGGTAAACCCTTGGCGCTACCTTGGACTCCAGCCACCACCCGACTACCCGCAGCGGCCAGCCGGCCACCGGCCACTGTTCGCGGTGGCAGTGGTGGGTCAGCAGTACCACCGGGGTGTGGGTGAACAACTTGGCAAAAAATGGAATGCCATTTTGGGTATCCACGATCACGTCTGCGTCTTTAGGAAGCGCCGCAAGTGCCCGCAGGTAGACGGTGTATTTGCCGCCCGCTCGCAGGAAACGCACACCATTGTGGGTGCTTTCGGCTGGGGCGCCGGCATACGCCGCTGTTTGGAAGGTCACCTGATGGCCATGTGAGGCGGCATACTGGGCAACCTGTTCAAGGTAGCGCTCGCTGCCGCCGCCCTGGGGATGCCCGGTGTCGCGCCAGCACAGCATGTGAATCTTCATATCGAACCCCCACAGTAATACGATGAGCCCATGTCCGCCGCTTCCCACCCCGTACCCCCCACCGCTCGTAGGAACGCACGCACCACAGCGCGCCCCACAGCACGCACCACCGCATCCTTCCCGCGCACGGCCGCCTTTGCCACCCTAAGACGCAGCCTCAGACTCCTGACCTCCTTCCGCCACGAGCAACGCTCGCCGGATGAGTTTTACCGGCCACTCGCTGCGGATACGGCGGCTCAGATCCACGCCATAGCTGCGGATTTGGGCACCCAAGTGGGCAAGGTGCTGGACGTGGGCGGCGGGCCGGGGTACTTTGCGGCGGAATTTGCAGACTACATTTCCTTGGAACCCGACGCCGGGGAGATGCAGGCCGCAGGCATCTCACTCAGTAACGCGGTGCGCGGCACCGGCGAGGCCCTTCCTTTTGCCGACGCCAGCTTTGACACCGTGTTTTCCTCCAACGTTGCCGAGCATGTCCCCGACCCATGGCTTATGGCGCAGGAAATGCTCCGGGTGTGCAAGCCCGGCGGGTTGGTGATCCTGAGTTACACGGTGTGGCTCGGCCCCTTTGGCGGGCACGAGACCGGCCTGTGGCAGCACTACCTTGGCGGCGAGTTTGCCCGGAGGCGCTACGTTGCCCGCCACGGGCATGAACCCAAAAATGTGTGGGGCACCTCCCTGTTTGCGGTGAGCTGCAAGGAAGGCCTGCGGTGGGCGCGGCAACACGATGCGGTTCTGTGCATCCCGCGCTACCACCCCAGGTGGGCTTGGTGGGTGGTGCGGGTGCCGCTGCTGCGCGAGTTCCTAGTGTCCAACCTGCTGATCGTGGTGCGGGCACCAGGAAGATAGGCGTGCACAAAGCGCCGAAAGCACACAAAACTGGCGCCCCCAATTACCTTGAGGGCGCCAGTGAATCTTTGGCGGCTACTTCGCGGCCGCGACGCGCTCCTTGAACGCCTCAAGCTCGCGGTGCACCTCTGCAGGGACGCGAGGGCCGAGGAACTCCAGGTAGGCCTCGCCGTCTTCCAGGTCCTTCGCCCACTGCTCGGCGGGGGCGGTAAGGGCCTCGCGGACGTCCTCAATTGGCTCGGTAATGCCTTCGAGGTTGAGGTCCTCAGCGCGGGCGGTGTGTCCGATCACGGTTTCTTCCGCGCCTACCTTGCCTTCCACGCGGTTGATAATCCACTCCAGCACGCGGGAGTTCTCGCCGAAGCCTGGCCAGAGGAAACGGCCGTCATCGCCGCGGCGGAACCAGTTCACCAGGAAGATCTTTGGCATGCGCTCGCCGCCAGCCTTACCCATTTCTACCCAGTGGTTGAGGTAGTCACCGGCGTTGTAGCCGATGAACGGCAGCATAGCCATTGGGTCATGGCGCAGCGCACCCACCTGGCCCTCAGCGGCGGCGGTCTGGCCAGAGGCGAGCAGCGCGCCGATCAGGGTGCCGTGGTCCCAGCTCAGGGTTTCCGTGACCAGTGGCACCGTGTCTGGGCGACGGCCACCGAACAGGATTGCGTCGATCTTGATGCCCTTTGGATCGTTGAACTCAGGTGCAGCGATTGGGCACTGGTCGATTGCCACGGTGTAGCGGGAGTTCGGGTGTGCGGCGTCAGTGCCGGACTCTGGGGTCCAGTCATTGCCAAGCCAGTCGATGAGGTGTGCTGGGGCGTCGCCGTCCATACCCTCCCACCAGACGTCGCCGTCATCGGTGAGTGCCACGTTGGTGAACAGGGTGTTTCCCGGTTCCATGGTGCGCATTGCCATTGGGTTGGAGGCGTAGCTGGTGCCAGGTGCAACACCGAAGAAACCGTTTTCTGGGTTGAAGGCGTACAGGCCGTCCTCGTGGAGGCGCAGCCACGCGATGTCATCGCCCACAACCTCAGCCTTCCAGCCAGGGATGGTTGGCTCGATGAGCGCCAGGTTGGTCTTGCCACACGCAGATGGGAACGCAGCCGCAACGCCGTAAACCTTGCCCTCTGGGGAGGTGAGCTTCAGGATGAGCATGTGCTCCGCCATCCAGCCCTCCTCCTGAGCCATCACGGAAGCGATGCGCAGCGCAAAACACTTCTTTGCCAGGATTGCGTTACCGCCATAGCCGGAGCCGTAGGACCAGATCTCCTTGGTCTCTGGGAAGTGCACAATGTACTTTTCATCGTTGCAAGGCCACGCAACGTCCTGCTCACCCGGAGCAAGGGGGGCGCCAACGGAGTGCAGGCAGGGCACAAATTCACCGTTGCCAAGCTTGTCCAGCGCAGCCTGGCCCATGCGGGTCATGATGCGCATGGAAAGTACAACGTAGGGGGAGTCAGTAAGTTGCACGCCAATCTTTGGATCCTCTGAATCCAGTGGGCCCATGGCGAACGGCACAACGTACATGGTGCGCCCGCGCATCGCGCCGGAGAAGTGCGCACCGAGCTCCTCTTTCATCTTCTTTGGATCAGCCCAGTTGTTGGTTGGGCCGGCATCTTCTTCCTTCTCGGAGCAGATGAAGGTACGCGACTCCACACGGGCAACGTCGGATGGGTTGGAACGCGCCAAGAAGCTATTCGGGCGCTTTTCCTCATTGAGGCGAATCAGGGTGCCTTGCTCCACCAATTCAGCGGTGAGGCGGTCCCACTCCTCCTGGGAACCGTCAACGAACACTACGCTTTCGGGCTGGAATAGCTCTACGTTCTCCGCAATCCAATTGAGCAGCCTTTCATTCTCAGTTGGGGCGGTACCTTCGAGGCCCTTAATGGTCACGGCGGACATCGCATCTCCTGGTTAATCAGTACGCTGGCAGTTCTACATCACACAGCGTAACCATTCGTGCAACCATTCCATGTGGAATTTTTGTAACCCACATCACCTGAACCGTTTTACCCCCGATCTCCTTGGTTTTTACCTCAATACCTACACCCCCGGCCAAAAAATCGCCCCACCCTATTGGGGGTGAAAGGAGTTCCACGCTACCCAATCAAGCCGGCACTCCCCCAACTCCTACCGCCGCGGTGAGGGGCGCGCCTGCGAGGAGCGCCTGCGGTCTGCGTCGGCACCTTATCGATCGTATTGCCCCTTGGGCCTCCTTAAAGGCAAGATAAGAGGGATGTCTACTACTGATAAAACCCCACGTTTCCAATCTGATTTCAACGAAGAATTTTCTAATGATTTGGACTACCCGCGCCTAGGCACGGTGAGTTTCCGCCGCGGCACGCTCACAGACAACCAGCAGGCACGCTGGGACGAATACTGGCCGCAGCTTGGCAAGGAGCTTTCCGACGAGCCCCTGGACGTCTCGGCGTGGTTCGGCAGGACTGACGCCCCCACAATCCTGGAAATCGGCTCCGGCACCGGTACCTCCACCGCAGCGATGGCGCCCCTTGAAGCGGATACAAACATTATTGCAGTGGAACTGTACAAGCCTGGTTTGGCAAAGCTCCTCGGTGCGGTGGTGCGTGATGAGATTTCCAACATCCGCATGATCCGCGGCGACGGCGTGGAAGTACTCGGGCGCATGTTCGGCCCAGAGTCTTTGGATGGCGTGCGAATTTTCTTCCCCGACCCCTGGCCAAAGGCGCGCCACCACAAGCGGCGCATTATCCAGTCCGGCGTGCTGAACCTGATTGCCAGCCGGCTGAAGCCGGGCGGCGTGTTGCATGTAGCCACTGACCACGCCGACTACGCCGAGTGGATCAACGAGCTGGTTCATGTGGAACCACAGCTTGAGTACATGGGCTGGCCGTGGCCTGAGTGCCCTCAGCTCACGGACCGCCAAGTGATCACCAAGTTTGAGGGCAAAGGCCTGGAAAAAGACCACGTGATCACTGAGTTCTTGTGGAGGCGCATTAGTGGAGGCGCAAGTGAGTAACAACCTTTTGTTGGTGTGGGACGCCCCCAACCTGGACATGGGCCTGGGTGCCATCCTGGGCGGGCGCCCAACCACCGCCTACCGCCCGCGTTTTGACGCTGTGGGTAAGTGGCTGTTGGCGCGCGCCGGCGAGCTCAGTCACCTCACGGGGGAAAAAGTGGAGGCGGAAGCAACCGTGTTCACCAACGTCACCCCAGGTGGCGCGGAGCAAATCCGGCCGTGGGTGGAGGCACTGCGCAACATCGGCTACGCAGTGTTTGCCAAGCCCAAGCTCAACGAAGAATCCGACGTTGACCCAGACATGCTGGAGCACATTCGCCAGCGCTTCGCCGCGGGTAACCTCGCGGGGCTGGTGGTAGCCAGCGCAGATGGACAGAACTTCAAGGACACCCTTGAGGAACTCGCTAAGGACGGGGTACGCGTTACCGTCCTAGGCTTCCACGAGCACGCCTCATGGGCAGTGGCCAGCGAGCAAGTGGACTTTGTGGACCTGGAAGATGTCCCAGGAGTGTTCCGCGAACCACTGCCGCGTGTGAGCCTGGATCAGCTTCCGCCGGAAGGCGCATGGCTGCAGCCGCTGCGCCCACTGACCTCCCTTTTAACCGGACGCAGCAGTTAGGGTGCTTGCCTCAAAGCTCAGGGCCGGTGCTCGGGGCCGGCGCACAGGGCCGGAGCTCGGGACCGGCGCACACACAATAGCGCCACACGATAGCGTGATGAACAGCATAAATAAGCAGGAGAAAAGCGATGTTTTCCACATGGGGTGATTTTGCCTACCGCCACCGCAAGGTGGTCCCAGTGGTTGTGGTGGCGCTCATTTTGGCGCTGCATGTGCTGTTTGGCATGCGCCTAGCGGAGCGCATGAGCCAGGAAGGCTGGGACGACCCCGGCTCCTCCTCCACGCAGGCCGCACGCATTGAACAGGAGGTGTTTGGCCGCGATAATTCCGGTGACGTGATCCTGCTGTTCCGCAACGAGGACGGCCAACCGATTGCCAACTCCCCCGAGTTCGATGACATGCGGGCGTACCTGGTAGGGCTCCAGGAGCTCTACCCCGAGCAAATTGACTCCATCACCAGCTACTTCGACGCCCGGAACCCACGCCTGGCCGCTGAGGATGGTGCCGTAGTGTTTGCCGCGGTGGCACTCCAAGGCGACAACGAGCAAACGCTCAAAGACTTCCGCACCATCCAACCCGCGCTCTCCCCCGAGTTCAGCGGGGTGAGCGTGGAGGTTGCTGGTGCAACCGCGGTTGCCGACGCGCTCGACGCCGGCATGGCAGGAGACATCAAGCGCGCCGAGGTCTACGCCCTCCCGGCGGTGGGCTTGCTGCTGTTGGTTGTGTTTGGCTCCGTGGTGGCGGCATTCATGCCGCTGATCGTGGGTGTGCTGTCCATCCTGGGCTCGCTGGGTGTGCTGTCCATCCTGGCGGGCTTTACTCAGGTGAATGTGTTTGCGCAGTCGGTGGTCACGCTGCTGGGTTTGGGGTTGGCCATTGACTACGGCTTGTTCATGGTGTCGCGCTTCCGCGAGGAGATGGACAACGGCCGTGAAGTACGCGAGGCCGTGCGAATCACCACCGCAACTGCCGGCAAAACGGTGGTTTTCTCCGCGGCGATGGTAGCCGTGGCACTTTCCGGGCTGTTGGTGTTCCCGCAGGCCTTCCTGAAGTCCGTGGCCTACGGTGCGATGAGCGCGGTGGGCCTGGCGGCGCTGCTTTCCGTTACCTTGCTTCCGGCAATCTTTGGCCTGCTTGGGCACAACATTGACAAGTTCTCCGTACGCCGCACCAGCCGCAAAGCCCGCACGTTGCAAAGCACCTGGTGGTACCGCCTGCCACAGTGGGCAATGAAGCACGCCAAGCTGGTCACCCTGGGCCTGTGTGCCCTCCTCATTGGCCTTACGCTGCCGCTGGCTGGCGTGAAGTTCGGTGGCCTCAATGAGACGTACCTCCCCCCAAACAACGAGGTACGCCAAACCCAAGAGGCCTTCAACCAGGCCTTCCCTGAGTACCGTACCGAGCCGATCAAGCTGGTGGTCACCGGCGCCACCAACCAGCAGCTCGGTGAGATTTTCGCCCAGGCCAACCAGGTCACCGGCCTCAGTGGCACCTTCCGCCCCTCCACCGCAACGGTGGACGGCACCACGGTGCTTTCCGCAGGCATCACGGACCGCTCACAAAACGCCAATGTGATTGAGCAACTCCGGGCGATCTCCGTGCCTGAAGGCGTAGAAGTGTACATTGGCGGCACCCCGGCCCTGGAAGTGGAATCCATCGAGGCGCTGTTTGAAAAGCTGCCAACTATGGCCATTTACATTGTGGTGGCCACCTTCCTGCTGATGGCGCTGGTGTTCGGCTCCGTGATTCTGCCTGCCAAGGCGGTAATCATGACTGTGCTGGGCATGGGTGCCACCATGGGTATCCTCACGCTCATGTTCGTAGATGGTGTGGGCGCCGATCTGTTCGGCTTCACCGCCGGCCCACTGATGAGCCCCGTATTGGTGCTCATCATGGCGATCGTTTACGGCCTCAGCACGGACTATGAGGTATTCCTGGTTTCGCGCATGGTGGAGGCACGTGAAAACGGCGAATCCACAGATGAGGCCATCAAGTACGGTACCGCCCACACCGGTGGCATCATCACCGCCGCGGCGCTCATCATGATTGTGGTGTGTGGTGCTTTCGGGTTCTCTGAGATCGTGATGATGAAGTACATCGCCTTCGGCATGATCTTTGCCCTATTCTTCGACGCCACCATCATCCGCATGCTCCTCGTCCCCGCAGTCATGCACCTGCTGCGCGAAGACAACTGGTGGGCGCCAGGATGGGTGAAGAGGGCGTCGGCATGGCTCGGTCACAATGACACCGGCAGCACGCCAGAGGGGATTTCGCTTGACGACGCCCGCCTGTCCGGCCCGGACGTTGCGGTACGCTCGGGGCGTACGGTGGAAGAGGATCACGACCTCGTACCATTCCAAGAACTTGTGCAACGGCTCGGAAAGGAACAGCGCTAAGACCTGATGAAGAATTGGCTTCGCTTCTTAGGCCCCCTGCTGATTCTGGCGGTGGCTGCTTTCCTCCTGCGAGACAAAATGCCCTTCCTCAACGAAGGCTACATGGAAGTCCGCGAGGCCAATGCTTGGATCCTGCTGCTGGCTTTTGCCGCCATTGTCCTTTCCTTCTTCGCCATGGCGGAAGTAATGCGCATCCTGCTAGGCGCCGGTGGCGCCAAAGTGCCGCTCAAGGAGACCTCACGCCTGACGTTCATCTCCAACGCCTGGAGCTCCACCCTGCCGGGTGGGGCGGCGATTTCCACGGTGTACCAATTCCACACCATGCGAAATTGGGGTGTGAGCGTGCTGGTTTCCAGTTGGTTCATCGTGCTCTCCGGGGCCATCTCCACGCTGTGGTTGGTTGCCCTGGGCACCGCCGGCGTGCTGTTCCTCGGGGCGAGTTTTAGCATTTGGCCGCTACTCGGGACGGCCTTTTTGATGGTGGCGGTATCCATTGGCCTGTATGCGCTCACGAACAATCCCAAGGTGCTGATCAACGTGACGCACCTGCTGCCGCGCTGGAAGGTGCGCCTGGATGCGTCGTTACTGCAAATGGAAGCGGTGCGCCTTACACCCAGCAGATTTGCGGTGAGCAGCGCGCTCTCCCTGGCCAACTGGCTGCTGGACATCGTGGGGCTGTGGCTGTGCATTTGGGCGGTCACCGGCATTCTCCCCTCATGGACACGCATCGGTGAAACACCCTCATTTCTGGCGATCACGCTGGCATTTGTGACAGCAAAAATTGTGGGAACCGCGCAGGTCACCCCGGCGGGCGTGGGGCCGGTGGAGGCCGCCATGACTGCCAGCCTGGTGGCGGCAGGGCTACCCGCCTCCACCGCGTTCGGTGTGGTGCTGGTGTACCGAGTGCTCGCCTTTGTGCTGCCCACGGTGATTGGGTGGCTGGTGTACGCGGTGCATGTGATGCGCGGCGGGAATCGTTTTGACATCCACCACCCGCAGCAATACCCGGCTGGTGTTGGGGGTGGTGTTAGTGAGGGCGCGGTTGACGACGAAAACCCAGTTGGAGAAACGAAGGAGCAGGGACAATGAAACACTTTGTGATTGATATTTTGGCAGTGCTTGTGTTCGCCATCCTTGCGCGAATGGCGCACGGCGGGCTGGGCGTGGTGGAAGTGCTCGATACGTTCTGGCCATTCGCGGTGGGAACCGTGCTGGCTTGGGCGGTGATCCGCAACCGGCCAGAAGTGGACCTGGGCAGCGGGGTAATCGCATGGCTGTTTACCGCCGTGACCGGCCTGGTGATTTGGGCGCTGCGCCACGCGGCAGTTCCACACTGGAGCTTCATCATTGTGGCAACGGTAATGAGCGGATTGTTGCTGGTGGGCTGGCGCGTGATCGCGAAGGTGCTGGTGCGGGGGCGGTAGTAAGTGGGGTGGGCCCCTTCTAACGAGTCCGAGGTTGGACGGGAAGAAAGTTCTGATGAGCTAACGAGACCCGCCCTCAGTTTCGATTTCACGCATGTGCCGACACCCGTAGTCCGATAAGCTCTTAACCACGCTCTTCTCCGCGCACGCGGGCTGGGGGCGCACGCTTGCTGGGGATCAACTCTCAAAATCCCTGATAGACTTCGCTCTAGTGGGATGTCGCCGCGTTTTCCGCTGGGGATCAACTCTCAAAATCCCTGATAGACTTCAGCCCCCGCCTGAATCAACAAGCCAGCCGCTGGGGATCAACTCTCAAAATCCCTGATAGACTTCCCCCACGAATCTGCCCACCAATATGCACGCTGGGGATCAACTCTCAAAATCCCTGATAGACTTCCTCTGGAACATCCTCGCATTGCATTGTGGCTGGGGATCAACTCTCAAAATCCCTGATAGACTTCTTTTGGTGCCACCCACGCACTATTACCCGCTGGGGATCAACTCTCAAAATCCCTGATAGACTTCGATTACCAGGAGCTTTTCGTGTGGATGGGCTGGGGATCAACTCTCAAAATCCCTGATAGACTTCCGGGCACTGCTTTTGGGCCTGCCTGGGTGCTGGGGATCAACTCTCAAAATCCCTGATAGACTTCCGAGCGCCACCAACTGATTCACCACACAGCTGGGGATCAACTCTCAAAATCCCTGATAGACTTCCGCCGTCGCCTGCGCCTGTTCTGGGCAGGCTGGGGATCAACTCTCAAAATCCCTGATAGACTTCGCGGCTGCGTGGTTTTGAACCTGCGCGGGCTGGGGATCAACTCTCAAAATCCCTGATAGACTTCCGAGTCTGCCTTTACCGCGCACCGTTTCGCTGGGGATCAACTCTCAAAATCCCTGATAGACTTCTCGCCGCAGGATTTGCCCTATTTGCGGGGCTGGGGATCAACTCTCAAAATCCCTGATAGACTTCTGCGTTGAGTCTGGGTTGGTAGATGCGCAGCTGGGGATCAACTCTCAAAATCCCTGATAGACTTCGAACCGCAGCAAATCAACGGCGGAGACCGCTGGGGATCAACTCTCAAAATCCCTGATAGACTTCCCCTTGCTGCCGCAATCGCCGCCGGGTAGCTGGGGATCAACTCTCAAAATCCCTGATAGACTTCTGGTCTAGTGAGGATCTAGAAACAGTAAGCTGGGGATCAACTCTCAAAATCCCTGATAGACTTCGCGGGGGAGGCCTCCACTAACGCTGGGGGCTGGGGATCAACTCTCAAAATCCCTGATAGACTTCCTCTTCATCGTATTTTTTCCGCTCATCAGCTGGGGATCAACTCTCAAAATCCCTGATAGACTTCGAGGCGTTCGCCGCACCTGCCAGCACGTGCTGGGGATCAACTCTCAAAATCCCTGATAGACTTCCCCCCTGACCACTAATGGTTAGGGGGTTGCTGGGGATCAACTCTCAAAATCCCTGATAGACTTCCGCCGGACCGGACAATACCTCCCACAACGCTGGGGATCAACTCTCAAAATCCCTGATAGACTTCGGCCGCGGTGTTCGTGTAATCCAGTTTCGCTGGGGATCAACTCTCAAAATCCCTGATAGACTTCGGGACGGGGATGAAGCCGGAAAAGGTTTGCTGGGGATCAACTCTCAAAATCCCTGATAGACTTCTCCATGGGGGATAGGCTCACGCAAGCCGGCTGGGGATCAACTCTCAAAATCCCTGATAGACTTCTGGATCACAGGCACCCTATTCCCCCAATGCTGGGGATCAACTCTCAAAATCCCTGATAGACTTCGCCAAACAGGCGCTTGCGTTATCGTGCTGCTGGGGATCAACTCTCAAAATCCCTGATAGACTTCCATGCGCTCGACAAGAACAAATCCGCAAGCTGGGGATCAACTCTCAAAATCCCTGATAGACTTCTTCGCCTTAAGCTCCACGACCTGACCTCGCTGGGGATCAACTCTCAAAATCCCTGATAGACTTCAACGCAGCCTGCGCGCCAGCAGCGATCTGCTGGGGATCAACTCTCAAAATCCCTGATAGACTTCTGCACGGTGGAGGTACCACCCAGCAAGTGCTGGGGATCAACTCTCAAAATCCCTGATAGACTTCCGTGGAGCACTTCTACACCCCGGTAGATGCTGGGGATCAACTCTCAAAATCCCTGATAGACTTCAGCAAAACAACGGAAAAACACGGTAGTAGCTGGGGATCAACTCTCAAAATCCCTGATAGACTTCGCATGGGTAGTGGACGTGGACGAGGAACGCTGGGGATCAACTCTCAAAATCCCTGATAGACTTCAAGCCACGGAATTAGATCCTCATTGAGGGCTGGGGATCAACTCTCAAAATCCCTGATAGACTTCGGGTAGTTGGACGGTGGTGCCACGATGTGCTGGGGATCAACTCTCAAAATCCCTGATAGACTTCCTATTGACTTTTTCGGGCGGCGGGAATAGCTGGGGATCAACTCTCAAAATCCCTGATAGACTTCTTGTGGAGCCTGCGGAGCCTGTGCGGAGGCTGGGGATCAACTCTCAAAATCCCTGATAGACTTCGGCGCGAACACCTAGTGAAGCTCGCGCCGCTGGGGATCAACTCTCAAAATCCCTGATAGACTTCAGGATCATCCACCCATAGCGTGCCGTCGGCTGGGGATCAACTCTCAAAATCCCTGATAGACTTCCGAGCATCCTGCAAACCCTTCTCCGCTTTGCTGGGGATCAACTCTCAAAATCCCTGATAGACTTCAGGTAGAAGCAAAAACATGCTTCTACCTGAAGTTTTATCAATTTATTGCATCAAAAAATCGTTAGTTGCTGGGGCTGATCCTCGTTCTGGGCTTCCTCCATATTGGAAAAACGTATGGCACCTGACCACTGTTTGTCTCGAACGCAGACAATCCGTACATCTCCACCCGCAGGCAGATTGGCTTTGATTGATTTCGCGAGGATTGAAACCCTAGCTGACAGTGGAAGATACTGTACATAGACGCTCAACTGCGCCATTGCAAAACCCAAGTCCAGCAGGTGGTTTCTAAACTGCGTTGCTTCCCTTCGAGCCTTCTTTGAGGTAACAGGCAGATCAAACATCACGATGCACCACACGTCATCCTCACCCTTCTTCGGCAAAACCACCACCTGCCCACACGGGCGCTACGAGTTTAGAAAGTTCGCCCTCTACATACCGCCCCAAGTCCTGCGCGAGGTCTTGGAGCAATGTTGGAATAGTAAACCCACTATCCGTAAATGGATGTTCACCTAGTGCACCAAAATAACTCTTAGATTGCTTTGAAAGGGTTTCTCCAAAAGGAATATTGCGGAATACAATTGCGTCCACGGCCGGGCGGAAGGGCTCAATCAAATCATCCACCAGGTTATTAGGGTTTGCTCTACCTCGGTGGAAAAGGCCTATTGGAGCACATAACCCAGCTGCTGCGACAGCTCGAATGCCGTGGCCCCGCAGGATCGTATATCCATAGTCTAGAGCGCTATTCCACCCGTCGGGACTGCCCCCAGGCAGTCTTGTAAATCCAACCTCATGCCCCACAGTCTGCCAATATATCCTTGCAGCTAGGGCCTCAATGTTTGTTGAATCGCCTGAGCGCACGCTCTTTGCCAACTCAAAAAGCTTTTCAGATTGAAAGAGGAAGCCCATTTTCTCCAAATTAATCGCTTGCCCGCGCACCTTTGCCTGCACCAACGCTTTCCAGGCTTGCTTGCGCCTGGGTTCCGTTAGTGCAGCCTGAGCCCGGTGGCGTGCACCAATCCTCCCGTGTACACCATTTGGCTCTACGGCAGCTACGGGCACGGAGCGCCAATCACACACCAAGATAGCAATGTCGTATTCACTCAGTTTTGCAATTGCCGCTCCAGAAATCTTCACCATCACGCCAACGAGAATTACCGCTATCCCAGCCAAGGGAATACGCTGATTGACGCTCCCGTCTCCGGAAGTGATCTGAATTTGACCACGTGAATAGCCGATATCTCCTTCAAACTCCAAGAAATCAAGGACACGCCAACCAACGTTTTCCATAACTACCTCACTCGCCAGGTGATGGGCAGATGTGCGTCACTAGAAATCCTTACCCTTCCAAGGGTGTCTCTGCGTACTACCGTCACATTTCCCAACTCAAATAGCTTGTTTACTGCTGGGCGCCAACCGGGAGCATCAATGATTTTTCGTGATCCTTCAGAACTATTGTCTTTTAGTCCTTCCCCACTCAATAGCCTTGGACGCAAGCGAAGTTTCGAATTGGTGTAAAAACCATCCACTCTCCACCGAGAAACTTCACCGAATTCCTGCTGCATTTCATGAACCTGACCGCTGTTGAATGCTGTCATATCAATCAGCAGTTCGTCATCAACCACAAGCCAGCCGAGGTATTCTGCTGTACCCTCCGCCAAGGCTTTGCGCAGCTTCGGTTCAGCTTGCCGGACGCTCATTGTTTGAGGAAGGAGCTCGACATTGAAGAGATCCGCATTGCGATGCTTCACCAGGTCAGTGGTATAAACGCGCAACATCGCAAAGGCGGACTTCTTCCCACTCGGCACGCGGTAAATCCGGGCATGATGGAAACTCGCACCGAGTTCCACATAGCCACCACGAACCTTCAGCGCGCCGGCACCCACAGGAAACACTTCAATGGTGTCTTCTGCCTGTAGCGTAGTTCCGTGCACGCGTATCTGCCGGTTCGGATCGAAAGGTAGGCCTTCCTTTGGGTCAAAATCTGGATGCCGGGTGAGTGCACACCACAGCGCTTCAGAAGAAGCTCGATCGATATCAATCGCACTGATCGGATCTCCCACCTTGAGTTTCTTCAATTTGCCCAGTGTTTCCTCATGGACGCGACCATTTCCCAGCCGAAGCCTGAGATTCCCGGTGACTGGAATCCGGTCTTCATCAAGATGTTTGCTGAGCAGGTCTACCAGGGCATGCATTTTCTTCATCCACTTGGCCCACTCCATTTGGTGGGCAGCATCTTGACCTGTGAATTCCTTCCACTGAGGGGCCACACGCCGCAATTCTTGTTCAAACTTCAGAGAATTGCGCTGTTCAAGGGTCTCGGCCACAAACCGGCTCATGAATGCAATTACAGCAGCGTCTACTGCATGGTGGCGCCTATCCAACCTGGACTTTCCGGCTCCATCCACGAATTGAATTCGCTTGGAAATCCCGGAGGCGCCCCGCGCTTGCGCAGTAAGGGATCCCTTGTACACATTCACCTTGGTGCCATCAGGACCAAACCTCTGGTGAATGCGCGCCCGTACTTCATTAGCCATCCAGGCCACGGATTCGATCGAGCGAGCATCAATTTCTTCATCGATTGACACTCTTTCAAGACGAGCAACCACCTCAGCAGTAAATTTCTTAAACTGCGCTGTTTTCATTCCAGGGTCGGGATTCCAATGGCGAGTCCTCGCCACCGCTTCTTTTACCGAGACACCTGGGATATTGGCAGTTTCTGCCCAACGAGCAAATGGGATGTTGCTCTTCGAAACATTGCATCGGTGACATACTGCTACGAGGTTTTCACGCTTGTTGGTGGATCCCTGACCAGCACGTGGAACGATGTGATCCATCTCTGCATTGGAAAAATCAATCGGATTTCCACAGTATGCGCATTGGCCATTTTGACGCTGAATGGATTGGTAGCGCCAAAGATCAGCCCGTTTCATATTTCGGTTACCACCGAGCTTTTCCTGCATTTCCTTGAAAAGCTGCTGGTTTCGTGCGGATCGCCGTTGCATATCGCGATCGAGTTCCCTGCTGGCGCTCTCACTCATGAACGCCGAGCGGACGTGCTCGATATTCACTACCAAAGGCGCACCCCATTCCCTGTGCACCCCTTCCAACCAGCGAGCAACTGCTTTCAGTGTCCGGTCAACTGCTGGATTGCCAACCGGTTCATTCAAAGGAGCCGCAGGAGGAGTCCAATCATTCGGGATGCCAAATTCCGCTCGGCGTGCTTCGTAAAGGTCTACACCATCCTGGAGCATTCGGTTTGTAATTCGCTCGAGAGTGTTCTCAGAATATGCAGCACGGCCTATTGGCAGGTGAAGGTTGTCCAATTTTTCGTGAAGCTCATCTGGGAGATCAGCAAAAAAGGCTTGTACTTTTGCACCGGCTTGCGAATCAAAATCGGCAACTTCCGCATTGGACATCGCCTTGATCATCGCTGCTCGTTCTTCCAGGTTTGCTTCCAGCCACCATTGTTCGAGAGGCTTAATCTTTGATCCAAGGATCCGCCGATTGGTGTCATGAACCGGTGGTTTTGCACCGGCTCGTTCGCCGTCATCCGTCATCGTCGCAGTACCCAAGAGATTTCCGCGATCAATACCTAAAATTTCCGCAAGCTTGAGCCACGTTGGCTCGGTGTTCTGCTTCAAATTGACCAAGTGATCAAAAAGCAAAGAAGTTTCTTCCTTGGTGAGCCTCCTCCGGTTACTGCCTTCACGAATGCGAAGATTTCCAAGGAGCGCAGCAATTCGGTACCTCTGGAAAGCATCGGATGCCTTCAATGCTCGTGGTAGGCCAGGTTGCAAAGGATCTTTGCCAACGCGCCCTGATGCAGATCCCTTTGGGGATTCAGCTGCAAACACAAAATCGATTATTTTCCTCGTAAGCTCGGGAGAAATGCCCTGGAGCTCCGCGATCTCGAGGATTTCCCTTGCGTGATCGGATTGCTGCAGGCGCGCACTCAAAAGGCCGCCTTCACCGCGCAACCTATTATTCCCGCGGAAACCCGCATCAACGAGCTGCCCCACTGTGAGGGAAGAAGAAAGGGGTTGGCCGATTCTCGAAGAAATCAGCTCACGGATCTCTTCATACGCCGCGCTTGGCTCTTGCTTGATGTACAGCGAGCTCACTTTCAAATAGGGATTGCGCCATCCGCGATGCCGAGCAATATGGCGCAAAGCGATCGAGAGCTTTTCACCAAGTTCACTTTCATTCTCAATCTTCTTGGTGGCCAGCTCTGCACGCACCCGCCAGGGGTAGAAAGGGTCTTCATAGGATTCAAAACTTTCAGTCCCCCATCCTTGCTGCTCTAGGAATGCATCAAGTGCAATGAGACGCCGCCGCTTCCGGCGGTATAGGCGGCGAGTCCTACGAGCCACACCTGAAGCGGCCAAGCGGGTAATGGCACGTTTATTTTCATCAGGATCAATTCCGGAATCGTGAATGTGGGAAAGAATGCTCAGGATCTCAATTGGCATCCCCTGCTCATCCACCTCGATGGCGGCCATGCCCACGGAGAACGAACCAACGTCAATTCCCACAACATAGTTCTTCTTCTTCATAAAGTTGCCCTTCAACAAGAAAAGCCTTGGCACGGGCCAAGGCTTTGGAGCATTCGACACTAGAAACTAGCTAGTGCTTACTGAGGATCAACTCTGATGAGATGCTAACACCTCAACAGAGCATTGCACAAGCACTACACCAAAGCCTTCAAGAAATTGCTTTCTTGATGAATCACCATTCGGTGTTTCAGCTCGTCTTCTAGCTTAGTGCTGGGTTACGACGCGATACCTTGGTTCCTCGAACAAGATTTCGCCAAAACCCCTACATCGGCGCGATGGTGTGCTTCTTTTCCAAGTCGTGTTCTTCCTTCGTGGCAAGCTGGCGCAGCGCCATGCGCAGCGCCAAACGGGATTCGCTCGGTTGGATCATCGCGTCAATGTAGCCGCGTTCGGCGGCCACATATGGGCTGGTCATGTTTTCGTCGTAGAAGTCCATGAATACCTTCTTCATGTACTCCCGCTGCGTTTCGTCCTCAATCGCGGCAAGCTGTTTGCCTTGGATCATCACAGAGGCGGCGGCGGCGCCCATCACGGCGATCTGGGCGGTGGGCCATGCCAGGTTGATGTCGCCGGTGAGGTTCTTGGAACCCATCACGGCGTATGCCCCACCGTAGGCCTTGCGCACGATCAGGGAGATCTTTGGCACGGTTGCCTCAACCAGAGCAAATGCCAGTTTGGCACCGCGGTGGATCAGACCGGCGCGCTCTTGGTCCACGCCGGGCAGGTAGCCGGGGGTGTCTACCACGAACACCACGGGGATGTTGTAGGCGTCGCAGATGCGGATAAAGCGCGCGCCTTTGTCCGCGGCATCGGCGTCAATGCAGCCAGCGAACTCCAGCGGCTGGTTTGCCACCACACCCACGCTGCGCCCGTCTACGCGGGCGAATGCAGTAATGAGGTTGGGGGCAAACCCAGGCTGAATCTCCAGCACGTCTTCGGAATCAAAGAGCTGCCCCAAGAGGTCGTGCATGTCGTAGCCCGCATTGGTGTCGTCGGGCATGAAGCGGTCCAGGGCCTCAGCCGCTGCCTCATCGGCGAGCACGGCTTCGTCGGAAGGTGCCCAGAACACTGGCGGCTCGTCTTTGCAGGTCAGCGGCAGGTGCTGAAGCAGGTCGTGGACGTAATTGAAGGCGTCTTCCTCGTCAACGGCCACGTAGGAGACGTTGCCGTTGAGCTCCTGCTGGCGCGCGCCGCCGAGCTCCGCGGAGGTGATTTCCTCACCGGTGACTTCTTTAATCACGGCCGGGCCGGTCACGTACATCTCGGCCTCGCCATCCACAGCCACCACAAAGTCCGTGGTCACGGGCGCGTACACGGCGCCGCCGGCGCTCTTGCCCATCATGATGGAGATCTGCGGGCTACGCCCGGAAAGCGGGAGCTGGCGGCGGGCGATCTCCGAGTACATCGCCAGGGAGGTCACGGCGTCCTGGATGCGGGCGCCGCCGGAATCTTGGATACCAATCACTGGGCAGCCAATCTTGATGGCCATGTCCATGACCTCACAGACCTTGCGGCCAAAGGTTACGCCCACGGACCCGCCGTAAACCGTCTTGTCGTGCGCGTACACGGCCACCGGGCGGCCGTCGATACGCCCGTAGCCGGTAACCACACCGTCGGAGTATGGTGCGTCGGGCTCATCGGGCGTGCGGCCCAGGGCGCCGATTTCCACAAAGGAACCGGGGTCCAGGAGGCGCTGAATACGCTGGCGAGGAGTGGTCCTGCCGGCCTCATCGCGCTTGGCGCGGGCACGCTCACTGCCTGGGTCCTGCGCCTTTTCCAGGCGGGCCCGAAGGTCAGCGAGTTTTCCTGCGGTGGTATCCATAGACACGAGCATTAACTCCTGAGCTGTTCAATCCTGCGCGTAAGTGCACTGCCTACCTTAGCGATCTCTGGCTCATCAACAACCGCCAAGTGGTCACCCTTGAGGTGAACAATTTCCAAATCATCCACAATAGCGGACCAGCCGCCGTCTTCTGCAATCTCCGCGTAGGCGGGCTCTAGTTCCACGGCTCCGTCGTGCATGCGTTCCGCACGGAAGAGGATCACCGGCACATCCACCTGGTCCCAGCGGTGCAGGTTAAGGCGGTCCAAGATTCGGTTATCCACAAAGCTGGCGCGCTGGTGCTCCAGCACACCGGCGGAAAGGCCGTGCTCAGAGGCGTCGGTGTTGGCCAGGAACTCGCCCATCATGGCCAGCAGGGCATCCTCCCCGGCTGTCTCCAGGAGCTCATACGGCACTGGGAAGTCCAAGCCGTAGGTCTTCTTGGCAAATGCCTGGTAGCGGCCCCAGCGCGCCTTGGTTTCCTCCATGGTGTCCGGTGCTGGGTGCGCGGGCTGCACGGTGTCCAGCAGGGCAATGGTTGCCACCTCAACGTCGGAATCGCGCAACTGGTAGGCAACTTCATACGCCAGGGCGCCGCCAAAGCTCCAGCCGCCCAACACAATGGGCAGCCCGTCAGAGTACTGCTTAATCTCATCCAGGTACTGCGCGGCACGATCCTCAAGCGAGCCCTCCAGGCGCTCCACGCCGTACACCGGCACTTCTTCCGGCAGGCGGCGCATCAGCGGCTGGTACACCACCGAGGATCCACCTGCTGGGTGGAACATGAACACCGCCGGCGCGGTGGAGCCTTCCTTGCGGGCTCGGAGCACACGAATGTTGCCCTCAACGTCCGTCTCCAGGCCCTCGCGCACCAAGTTAGCCAGCGGCTCCAGGGTTTGCGCCTCAAGCACCTGCTGCTGGCTCACTTCAATACCTGCGCGCTCGGTGAGACGCTGCGCAATCTCCAGCGCCTGCTGCTCGGAAATCGCGGGAAGTTCACTCGTCACACCCGCCGCCGCGGCACCGGTGATCCCGGCCCAGGTAGCAAAGACAAGGCGTTCCGACGCATCCCGGGGCGCCACGCCCACGCCCACACTCGGTGTCGGAGCCGGTGTCGGAGCCGGTGCCGGAGCGTCTCCGCCAGCGCCACCGCCAGCAGCAGCTCCCCCAGCATCCTGCTGGGTTTCAGCCTTGGGGGCGTCGGTAGGTGCCCTCCCTACAACAAGATCCTCGACGAGCTTGACTACATCTGCAACGGAGGCGTCGCGCAGTGCTTGCACCTGTAGGGGTGGGATTTGGAAGTCGTGCTCAATGCGGTTCTTGATGCGCATGCCCATGAGGGAATCCAGGCCGAGGTCGATGAGTGGAAGCTCGCGTGGGAGATCCTCAACGTCATAGCCCATGGCCTCGGAGACGATGCTACGCATGCGCTGCTCCACAGACTCACCACTGGCCGGGTCCCATTTCATGGATTCGCCCACCACATCCACGGGGTCGGCGTGTTGTTCTGCATTTGTGGCAACCACGGCGGCGGGGGCCGCTGCAACACTGGCAAAACCCTCCGCTACCTGTGTTGTTACCTCACCGAGCACCGCGAACACCTGCACCGCAACACCACCGGCAACCCGGCGCGCCACGGTGGTGAGCTCCCCAGTTGGAGGCAGTGTGCCTTTGTCTTCCACGGCGATGAGCTGCGCTTCCGGCTGCACCTCGTGGACCGCGGCCTCCAGCAGAGCCACGGCAGAAGGTACCTGGTCAGCTACGGTGCCAAAGGCAATGGCGCCGTCTGGCAACACAATCTTGGTGCCCGGCAAGCCGCCGCGTGCGCCTGACGACGGACGCGCGGCAGTCCAGTAGCGTTGCTTCTTCCAAGGCATGCCTGGCACGGGGAGCTTGTCACCTGGTCCGTAGAGTTCAGCGAAGTCCACGGGGGCACCGTTTGCGTAGAGCTTGGCTAGGAGGTCCACCAGCGCACCTGGCTCGTCCTCTTTGCGCTTGAGGGTAAACAGCAGTTGGGCGTCTGGCTTGCCCACGGAGAACGCGGTGTTCATCATTCCCATGAGGGCCACCGGGTTGGGGGAAACTTCCACAAAGGTGTTGTGGCCTGCGGCGAAGCCTGCCTCGATGGCATCTTGGAACCACACTGGCTGGCGGGTGCAGCGCAGGAAGTATTCCGGGGTGTGTACCTGCTGGCCTGGGGTGTAGGTGATGCCGCGATCCACGGAGGAGAACAGTGGGATCGTGAGTGGGCGCGGGGTGATGTCTGCAATTTCAAAAGCCAACTCGCCGAGCAGCGGCTCCACCGCACTGGTGTGGCCTGCGCCCTTCACGTTGAGCAGGCGGGCGAACTTCTCTTCCGCTTCCAGCGTTTCCACGAGCTTGATCACGGCCTCGCGCGGACCGCCCACGGTGGTCATGCCTGGGCCCGCATACACCGCGGGTTCAATGCCCGCGAAGTCTGGGTGCTCCTGGATAAAGGTATCCAGGGCTTCCACGGAGAACTCCACCACGGCCATCGCGCCGAGCTGGTCTTCTGGCAGTGACTGCTCTCCTTCACCCATCAGGCGGGAACGGTGAGCGGCGATCTTCATGGCGTCTTCTGCGCTCAAGCCACCGCTGGCATAGGCTGCGGCGATTTCACCCATGGACATGCCGGCAACTGCCGCTGGTTTCACACCCAGGGCTGCGAGCAGATCCGTGAGTGCAATTTGGATCGCGGTGATAGCTACCTGCGCGGTTTCGGTGTTGTAGGTCTGTTCGTCGTCTGCAACCAAGTCCAGGATGGACCAGCCGGATTCAAATTGGACGATCTGATCCAGCTCTTCCAGCCGCGCACGGAATTGCGCCGAGCTGGCCACGAGTTGCTTCACCATCAAACGGTGCTGTGAACCAAAGCCGGAGTACACGAACACCGGGCCTTGGGCCGCCGGGGAGTCTGCCACGGCAATACCCACGCCGGTTTTGCCTTCCGCAACCAGGCCCAGCCCCTTCACGGCCTCCTCATGGGTACGCGCCACGATCGCCGCGCGGGAGCGGCCGTGGTTGCGCCCACCGAGAGTACGGGCCAAAGCGTGGACGTCCGCGTCTTCGTGTGCGCTGAGGTATGCCAAGATGCTGGCGGCTGCTTCCCGACGCCGCGAAGGCAGCAGCCCGGAGATGGGCAGCAATGCGGGCGCGGATTCCAGGGCAGCGGTTCGCTCTTGACCGTCGGCGCCGTTGGCTGGGTTGGCTGGAGAGGTTGGAGAGGTTGGGTAATCTGCGGCAACGAACTCGCTGAGCACCACGTGGGCGTTGGTGCCGCCGAAGCCGAAGCCGGAAACACCAGCCACCATGCGCCCCGAGTACTGCGGCCACTCGCGTGGGTCCTCCACAACCTCTAGGCGCTCGGCGTCAAAGTCCACGTAGCGGTTTGGCCCAACGTAGTTCAGTGATGGCGGCAGGGTACGGTTCTGCATGGACAGCACCACCTTGATGAGGCCCGCTGCACCGGCTGCGGATTCCGTGTGGCCAAAGTTTGTCTTGGCACTACCCAGAAGCGTTGGGCGGGTGATCTCGCGGCCGCGGCCGAGCACCGCACCGATGGCGGAGGCCTCGATTGGGTCACCCAAAATGGTGCCGGTGCCGTGCGCTTCAACGTAGTCCACGGTGGTGGGGTCCACGTTAGCGTCCGCATAGGCGCGCTGCAGCACGTCTACCTGTGCGTCTGGGTTGGGTGCGGTGATGCCGTTGGAGTGGCCGTCAGAGTTCACGGCGGAGCCCTTGATCACTGCCAGGATGTTGTCCCCCGCCGCAATCGCATCATCTACGCGCTTGAGTACCAGCATGCCGGCGCCGTCGGAACGCACAAAGCCGTCTGCGTCATCGGAGAATGCATGGATCTTGCCGGTGGGGCTGAGCACGCCGAGCTCACCGAAGGAGGTGGTCACCGCCGGGGTGGCCATCACGTTCACACCGCCGGCCAGGGCAACATCGGCCTCGCCGTCACGCAGGGCGCGCACCGCTTGGTGAACGGACACCAAGGAGGATGAGCAGGCGGTATCCACCTGGATGCTGGGGCCACGGAAGTCAAAGGCGTAGCTCACTCGGTTGGCCACCACGGCACTGGAGTTGCCGGTCAGCGCATAGGGGTGCGCCTCAGAGGGGTCGGAGAAGATGAGCATTCCATAGTCATTGTTGGTGGAACCCACGAACACGCCCACGGACTTCCCGCGCAGCGTGTTTGCCGGAATGCCGGCGTTTTCCAGCGCCTCCCAGGAAAGCTCAAGCATCAGGCGCTGCTGCGGGTCAATGTTCACGGCCTCCAATGGGGAGAGCCCAAAGAACTCGGCGTCAAAGCTGGCCAGATCCTCCAGGTAGCCACCCAGAAGCTGCTGCTCAGCCATGCGCTTGGACATCACCTCGTCGGCCGCGTATTCCGACCAACGCCCCAGCGGAGGTTCCGTGATGGCGTCGCGCCCCTCAACCAGCAGATTCCACATCTGCTCCACATTCTCCGCACCTGGATACTTTGCGGCGATGCCCACGATGGCAACGTCGTGCGTGCCAGGGGTCGTGGAAACCGACCGCAGCGCTGGGGCATTCCCCGCAGCCAGGCGCGGCGCAGGCTCGCCCTCTACCAGGCGCTTCGCGAGCGCCGCGATGGTGGGATACTCGTAAGCAATGGTGGCGTCAAGCTGCGTATCCAGTAGGTTTTCCAACTCACCGGAGAGCAACACCACGTCGCGTGAAGACAGCCCAAACGCCTGCATCGGTTGATCATCAGTGATCTCCTCCGCCGGCAGCCCCGTAGCCGCAATCACCCAGTTCCGCAGCCATTCTTGAAGCTGCTCCGTGGTCATTGCAACGGCTTTCTGGGCTTTCTGCTGGCCTGAATCCATAAACACACACCTTGCTAGAGATTTATTCATACCCCCAGGCGATTGGGAGCAATGCTCCTATCTTAATCGCCAAAGGTCACGATTTTGTTACAACGTGCCGCATGCCGCAAAGGTGCGGCAGCAGCAAAAAGCCAAAAACCCTGCCCGAAGGCAGGGCCCCTGACCAGAACCTTAACGACGCCGCCAAGGCACCAGGCAAGCGAAGTGACGACGCGCGGCGACGCGGTATCTTGCCTAGGCGCGGCGGCGCAGTGCTTTGCCTACGCGCGACGACGCAGTGCAACTGCACCCGCGCCAGCGACGGTGGTCATCACCGCGATGGAAGCGAGGACAGGTGCAACGGAGTTGTCAGCCACACCGGTTTCTGCTTCAACACCACGAGGTGCAGGGACGCTGCTGCTGGGAACGCCCACTGGGATTGGCACCGGAATGATACACGGAGCAATCTCATCCTTGGCGTAGGTACCACTCAGAGATGCGGACGCGGTGTAGACCTCAGAGGCCCAACCTTCCGCAGCACCGGACATGTCAATTGAGAACTGGTACACGCGAGCCTCACCGGCTGGAATGGTGCCCAGGTTGACGGTCCAGGTGCCGTCGCCATTGTCCACAGCAGCATCTGCAGGGGTTTCCGCCCAGGTGTACTCAGCATAGGCACCACCCCAGACAGTCATCCGGTCGGTGGTAGACACGCCATCAAACACCACCGTTGCACCCTCTGGCAGGTTATCCGGGAGCGTCACGGTTACAACCGCATTTTCAATGGTGTGCTTGGTTGCGGTTGGGATGCGCCAGACCTGCTGCTTCGTGAGAGAATTTGGGTTCGTGTTACCAATAAAGAAGTGGTTCAGCTCAAAGATTCCTGGGGAACCGTTCAGCGCGTGGGTAACCTCAGTGATGTAACCAGCATTGCTGAAGTGGGCGGGGTTTCCCGCAAGGTCAGTGCGAAGGTTCTCTGGAATCTTATTGATGTCTTCAGTCAGCATGGCGGAGCTCTTCCAGCTCACGCCACCAACCACGCACTCTCCAACCATTTGGGTTTCGTTACCGTCAGTGGTGCCAGTGTTGGTTGCCCATGCAGGGCCAGCCAAGGAGACACTGAGAGCCGCGGCGGCCGCAATGGCCGCCATGGAACGGTTCAATTTTCGCATTCGGGGATTCGCTTTCAACAAAGGGGGAAGCAGCATTGTTATCACCGATCAACCTACCCACACCATTAGCAACATAAGTTTTAACACGCCACAGTTGTCACAACTTTCACAAACTTTTCTTTTTTCCACATTAGGGCACTGTGGCCACTTTGTTCACAAACGCAGCAATTGGAAAAGCCCCTCACCGTAAGCAACGGCAAGGGGCTTTACCCGAAGTCCCCGGAGGAACTAATTACTTAGAACGACGGCGCAGGATTACCACACCAGCACCGGCGGCCACCAGCAGTGCTGCCAGAGCTGCAACTGCAGCCATGCTGGAAACGCCAGTGTTTGCCAGCATGCCGCGCTGCACACCCTTGGTCGGCACAGCGGAAGTGGTGGTTGGCTGCGCAGTTACCTCTTGCGCTGGCACATCAGGGGTGGAGGTTCCCGGCGCTGGGACTGGCACTGGGATTGGAATGATCGGAATGCGAGGCTCCTCCACCTCGGTGGTCACAGAAACAGCAGGATTGCAACGCTCAAGCTGCATTCCGTACACAGGGTGCAGGGAGTTCACCAACTTGCCATTGCCACCTTCACGCACCACTACCTCGTAGGTGACGGTTGCGGTCCCATTGGCAGGAATAACGCCGGTGATGTTCATCTGCTCACCACGAGCCTGAACCACCGGGGTGCCCTCAAAGCCATTGGACACAATGCTGTCACCGCGAACGTGCTGTGGTGCATCGTCTAGCACGTCAGCCAGCTCATCCACAAAGTCCGCTTCTGCTGGGCGGCTGTGCGGGTTGGTGAGCGTGACGGTGTATCGCACGGTGTCGCCGTCCTTCGCAGGCCCTGGGTGAGGTTGTTCCGAAGTATCTGCAGGAATCACCTCAGCAGTCTTGCCGTACTGCACACAGTCAATTTGTGTTCCCAACGCGTGGTGGTTCACATAGATACTGTCCAGGTTCTGGTCTTTTTGCGTACTCGCATTCAGGGAGAAAGAGGACATCGCGGGCATGTACGCAATCTTCACGGTGATGGTCTTGCCATCCGCACTGAGTTCAGAGGTCACACCTTCAACCTTGTTGGTGTAGCCATTGTTTTGGAGCTGCCCGTGCGCCGGGGTGTCACCAGCAGTAATGCTTTGGAAGGTCGCACCCTGCACTGCTTCGATCGTGTAGGTAACGTTCTCCAGCGCCTCGCGGGTGGCGATGTAGTGGCGCATAGTTGCAACCTCACCCTCAGTCCAGCCATCGGCGCCAACATCCCCGGCACTAAACCAGCCATCAGAGTTCACTTCACCAAACATGCCGCCGGTAGCGGTATCAAGCTGGCCATTCCAGTACTTATCCCGCTGGCTGATATCTCTATCACCCTGATCCCAACGGGTCTGGCCAATAAGTTCCACCTGACACTGCGCACACTGTGCGGCGGTTGGCAGAGCTGGCGCTGGGTTTGGATCTGGCTGCGCGTGTGCCGGCTGCACAAGCACCGCACTGAGCATGGTTGCGGCTGCCGCCGCGCTCAGGATTGAACGTAGAGTACGCACTATTGAATAAACCTTTCAGGTATTTCTGAGTGAGAAAACTCCAAGAGAGAAATGAATTCAGGTTTACTTTAGATACCGCCGTGGCCGAGCGCACCCCCAAAACGCCACAATTTTCACAGCCATCACAAAAGTATCCCCACGGCTGCACACAACAGCCGTGGGGATTATTCCTCAAACTCAGAGCAAGGACCAGGTTTTAGCCCTGCTCCGCTAGGTAGTTCGCCTTGTTGACGCGGCGGGCAATCTTGCCTGCGGAGGAACGGGCAATCTGATCCGGTGCCACAATGCGAATGTCTGCAGGCACCACGCCGTGGGCCTCAGATACCGCGGTGCGGATTGCCTCAATAGCGGCGGCATCGCCTGAAGGATCAGCATCAAGGTCACGCTCGGCAAAGATGATGAGCTGCTCCACGTCATCGCCCTCCACAGCGAATGCAGCCACCGCGGCTGGGCGCACGTGGTCAGATGCGTGGTCCACGGTGTACTCAATGTCCTGCGGGTAGTGGTTGCGGCCAGCGATAATCACCAGGTCCTTGAGACGGCCGGTGATATACACCTCATCGTCCAAGATCACACCAAGATCGCCGGTAGCCAACCAGTAGTCGTCGTCAGGCGCCCCCTCAGCACGGGATAGGCTGAGCCGCTGACCAAGGCGGTTGCGGAAGGTGGCGGCCGTTTCTTCGTCACGATCCAGGTAACCTGCGGCCATGTTTGCACCGTGGCACCAAATTTCGCCCACGCTGCCGTCGGGGAGCTCAGCCTTAGTCTCTGGGTCCACGATCACCAGTTGCTGGGACTTCACCACAGCTCCCACAGAGGTCACGGACACGGCGTTGAGAGCGCCCTTTTCCACCTCAACAGCCTTGTTGTTGGCCAGCTCGTCGCGGTCCAGGTACTTATAGGTGAGGCGCTGCGCGCGCTGCGGGGTGGTCACCAGCAGGGAAGCCTCAGCCAGGCCGTAGGATGGGCGGATTTCGCCAACATTGAGGTTGTACTGCTCAAACGCCTCAATGAAGGCCTGCACGGCCTTCTCGGTCACCGGCTCGGAGCCAGACACAACGCCTTGGACCTTAGAGAAATCGTAGGTCTTCCCTTCTTCGGGCTGGCCATAGCGGGCGGCGAGCTCAAAGGCGAAGTTCGGCACCACTGTGTACACGTTCTGGTCACTTTCGCGGGCGGACAACTGCTCCAACCAGCGGCTTGGGCGTTGGATGAAGTCACGCGGACTCATGATGTCAATTTCCTGACCAATGACGAGCACGAACGCAGCCAGGATAATGCCCATGTCATGGTGCATTGGCAGCCAGCTCACAATACGCAGCGGGGTCTTCAGCTCCGCGGAGATGAAGATCTGCAGGATGTTGGTGAGGATGGAGCGGTGAGTCAGCACCACACCCGCTGGGGTGCGGGTGGAACCGGAGGTGTACTGCAGGAACGCCACCAGATCCACCGGCGCCTTCTGTGCCTGCGCCATCAGCGCCTGCCCGGCTTCAGTAGCGAGCGGGTTCACGAACGCCTGCGCGGTGGAGTCCGGCAGGGAGTCCACGGCGATCACACGAGGGCGCTGCGCACCAGGGACCTGCGCAAAGAACGCACGTACCGACGCCGCCGAGTTCCCATTGGTGAGCACAAACGCCGGCTTGGAGTCATTGAACACGGCCTCAAGGTGCCCGGAGTGCCCTGGCTCCGTGGGGTCGTACAGCGGTACTGGGATCATTCCGGCGTACATGGAACCCAAGAAGCTGAACAGATACTCAGGGCTGTTGTTTGCCAGGATGGCAACGCGGTCACCAATCTGGCCAACCTGCTGCAAACGAGCCGCCACCGCCTTGATGCGGGTGTTCACCTGGGTGTGGGTATAGGTAACTTCCTTCCCCTCACGCGATTGGGTGTAATCCCAGTGGCGCAGCACCACCTTTTCTCCACCACCAGCGGCTGCGGAGGCCTGATACAGGACCTCACACAAACCAGCGAGGGTGAGCTCCGGCTTGAGTTCAATCTCTCCGCGCTCATTGATGAACTGGCTCATTGCTGCATGCAGATCCATATTTCTCCTTTGGGGATTTGCTTCAAGGGGGAAGCTCTTTCAAAGACTAAATTACTTTTTAGCACGAAACTGTTACAGGTGTGGTGAGGCTGGCACAGAAAGTTGCAGCTAACCGATCAAATCCCGCGCCCACTGGAGCGTCCACTGATCCGCAGTGGTCCCAGGAATGACGTTTGGGTTCGAGGCATACAACGCATGCACACCATTGGCCGCCGCCAACTCCTGCGCCCGTGCGAGCGCATTGCCCACGCCCTCCGGGGCGTCACAAATGGAATCGCTCGCCGCGCAAATATCATTCACCTTTTCATTGAGCACCCCAAACCCGCCAGGGCGCCCACCGCGCATGGTTGCCCCCGGAACGATCGGCTGCACCAGCAGGTTCAGCGGCTGTAGCGCCACCTCAGCGCCCACACCAGAGACGGGGTTGCCCACTACCTGCCCTACGCCGGGCTGCCTGCGGCCGTCGGCAATCACCGTCACCCCGCGCACGCGCTCCGCAGGGATCACGCCGGTGCCGTTGCCGATTGCAGAAACGACGTCACCAACAATCACCGCACCCTGACTGAACCCAGCCAAGATGAAGTCCGTGAGCGGGCACTCTGCGTGCGTGGCCCGCAGCTCCTCCTCGAGGCGGGCGGTGCCTTCATTGCGGGAGTCGTCATAGCTCATCTCCTGCTGGGCGTTAATGTTGCGGAACTGCGCTGTGTAAGGCAGCGTCCACACCTTCACCCGCGCCGGATCCACCTCAGCCTGCAGCGGAGCAGTGATGGCCAACATGAAGGAGTTTGGGTTTGCACTAGGCGCAAAAGGATCGTCCGTGGCCGAAGACTCCCACGTGCCCGGCGCGGAGATGAACTCCACGTCCGCGCAATGCTCAGGTTGGCTGAGCGTTTCCGTGGGCTCCTCCACCGGAACCCCTGGCGGGGTGCCTTCTTGGTTCTGGGTCCACTGCACCACACCTACCAGGATGACCACGATCACCAAGACCGCGGCCAGTACCGTCACGAGTTTTTTCATACCCTCTAGCAATACGTCCTGCGGGCTTCATCCGCAATAAGCGCGCTCACTTCTTCAAAGCTGCCGCTAGCCCGGTTTTGTTCAATGAGCTGGCCAGAAACCGCCTCAATTGCGGCTTGGCCAAAGTTGGATTCACTGTCTACACACAGCCCTTTGCCCACGCCAATAAGTTCCGTTTCAATCCCCTGGGTTTCAATGCCACCCTTGCCGAGGGCTTGGAGGTAGCGCTGGTCCTCAAAACTGAGCTGCACGCTCTGCGTGGGAGGGGCACTAGCCTCACCGGCGGAATCCACGGCCCGATCAGAGGTTTGCGGGCTCGCGCTTGTTTGGGGTTCGCGCGTGGCACGGCTGCTTGCGGTTGGTGATGCGGACTGGGTTGGGGTGGAGGTGGGGGCGTCGGAAGTGGCACTTGAGGGCGCTGCGGCGCGGGTGAGCGGGGCGATCGACGTCAGCACGCTTTCCTCAACCGCTGTGCTTGAACAGGCGCTCAGCATTACTGCCGCGCACACTGCTGCGGCCGCGGTCCCCCACCGGCGTTGCATTAGTTCCTCACCTCGCGCACCTGGCCGCCAATCTGCGTGATGGAGCCGCCGCGGAACTGCACCACTTCACCGCCGGCCACCTGCGCCTGATCCTCAGTTGGGTAGCCGAATGGGCCGTTCTCCCAGCCGGACTCGCCCCACTTGTCAAAGATCGGGCCGTAGTAGATCACGTGCGCGCCGGTTTGTGGGCTCCAATAGATGTTGCCGTGCTCAAAGCGTTGGAACGCGCCGCCGCGCAGTGGCATCTCATCGGAGGTTGGGTAGCCCAGCTTGGAGTTGGCAACGGACAGCTCGCCGTACTTCTTGGCAATCTCACCGTGGACGATGAAGGTTTCACCACCCGGGGCTTGCGCGATGTAGCCGGTGCGGAACTGCTGAATCAGGCCCTCGCCGATGGCCACGGCCTCAGCTTGTGGGTAGCCCAACGGGCCGTTCTCCCACTGCTGGGTGCCCCACTTGTCCAGCAGGGCGGTTGGCACTGCCACCGCACCGGTCTCAGGGGTCCAGTAGATGTTACCGTGCTGGAAGCGCGCGTACGCGCCGCCCTTGATGCTGCGCTCGCCGTGCAGCGGGAAGCCCAACCACGAGTCGGGGCCGCCGAAGCTCGCGTACAGCGCACCGATGCGACCATGCAGGCCCACCGCGCCGGTGTCCTGGTGGAAGTACGCACGGCCGTTGGCAAAGTCCGCAACCTTGCCACCTGCAACGTCGTATTCATCAGACACACAAGCACCCAGGTTCGCCGCCGCTGCGGCATCAGAGATTGCAGTGCCGACGGCGCACGACGCACCCCAGTCTTCCGCACCCAAGCCCAGCGCCTTCTGGATCAGCGGGCTGGCGTTGTTCAGCTCGAACTGCCAGTAGGCCCAGTTGTGCACACCGGAAGGACGGAATTGGGTGAACACCTCCACCCCGGCCTGCTTGGCGTACTGGACAAAGGTCTCAGAGGTGCGTCGGGAAATAATCTCCAGACCCACGCCGGCGTAGTTCGCTGGCTCGGTAGCAACAGACGTTGGCTGACCATAATCATCAGCGCCGGAGCCTGCGGAGACGTACACCGTCATGTCCTTCAGCGCGGCGATGCCGAGCTTCGGGTCATTGTCGATCCACTGTTGGGACCCGTCCGGGCCCCACATGCGCTCCGTGGTGTAGTTACCGGCGTCCCACTGGGCTGCGCGAATCGCGGCAGGCATGCCAACGGAAGTAGTGTCCAGGTAGCCAGAGAAGGAGCCCACAAAGTTGAACTCCGCAGGATTGCGCTCCGCCAAGTTCATTGCAGCGGTACCACCCATGGACAGGCCCACCACCGCACGCTCACCATTATCGCGGAAGCCATTTGCCAGAACCGGGACGAGCTCCTGCATCAGGAACGTCTCCCACTTGTAGTGCTTACCGTTGTCCGGCTCCAGCCAGTCAGCATAGAAGGAGCTTTCGCCACCTACCGGAAGCACCACCAACACGTTCTTATCCGCGAACTGCTGCTCAATGTTGGTGTTGATAGTCCAACCGTTCTCATCCTCACGCGCACGCAAACCATCCAACGCCCACAATGATGGGAAGGTGCGGCTTGGCTGTGAATACCAATCACGAGGCAACAGCAACTGCACCTGCACCGGCGCGTCCGGCATGGCGGCCGAATTGATGAACACCGCCACGCGGCGGTTCGTCAGCCACTCCACGCGATCAATGCTCACGCCCTCCGGCAAACCCTGGATCTCCATACGCTCAGTACGAACCGGCGAGCGCTGCGTGGACGGGTTATCCAAGTAGTCCGAGACGCCCGTGTCCGGCGCACTAAAACTTCCGAAGGAGCTCTGCGCATCAGAGATCGCGGGGACCGCCAAAGTCACACCCAACGCCACTGCGGTTGGCAGGATCCACTTCTTGGAGCGGTTGGGGGTGTTCGCGGTGGTGTTCGCGTTGGCGTTGAGGGCGCGGTTCTTTTGGGAGGGGATTCTAGAGAAACGCATCGTGATTGGTATTCCTTCGCACTGGTTGCTTGGGGCTTGCTTGGGGCTTGGGCAAACTGCGCTCAAGTTTAAGTTGAACTTTAGACTTTGGGAAGAGACACGCCCGTCACATTGGTTTCAATTACCCCAATTTTCACACCCGTTGCTCTGTTTTGGGATTCATTTCCTAGAGGATCGTGGGCAAGCTGGCCAGCAGCTCCGCTGCGTAGGTCGAAACCACGCGTAGGTCGATAGCCCAAAGTCGATAGCCCGCCGCGTTGGTCGATAGGAGCCGCGATTCCGGGGAAAATTGGATGGTATCGACCTTAAGCTATCGACCTACGCCAGAACCACCCGAACAATGATCGCTTCGGCACCAGCACTGCTCAAACCGCACCCCACCCCACACATGCAAAAACCGCACCCCGCTAGGTATAAGGGGATGCGGTAAAGGCCGGGTTCAAAACTCAAGCTGAACCAGCCAAGTCAGCCAAGCCAACAAAACCTGCTGAAGCAGTGGGTCAATTACCAAGCGTTCATCACGTTGAGTACGCGCTGGTGGGTCTGGCCAAGCTGGTAGTTCCACTGAACCCAGTTATGTAGGCCGCTGCCTGGGTAATTGGTGGTCACGTTGAGGCCAGCGCCGGTGGCGGCGTTTGCCCAAGTGCGGGTGGAGGCGTTGGAGATCCACTCCAGGATGGAGCCGGAAATGACGTCCTGGATGGCGTAGCCGGCGTCGCCTGGGCCCCACAGGCCGGAAGCTGCGGAAACGTAGATGTCCTGGCCTGGGTTCAGGCGGGAGATGTTGGACATTGGGTCGATCTGGTTACGCGAAGGAGTTACCGCGGTGCCGTAGAGAGAGTTGATAGACAGGCCGCCGATATCCAGCAGTGCCAAGCCGAGCATTGCGTTCATTGCGTAGCCGGAGAGGTTGAGGTAGCCCGAGTAGCTCATCGCCTGGCGGAACTGGCCTGGGTGGTTGGCAGCGAGGTTGATCGCGGCGGTGCCACCCATGGAGAGGCCAATCACGGAGTTGTTGTTGCGCGCAACGCCAAAGTTACCCTCGAGGTATGCGGGCAGCTCCTGGGAGAGGAAGGTGTCCCACATGTAGAGGTCGCCCTGAGCGTTGATTGGTTCAGCCCAGTTGGCGTAGAAGGAACCTGCGCCGCCCACTGGCATCACCAGGGTGATGTTGTTGTTCACATAGAGCTCGTGGGCGCGGGCGTCCACGGTCCAGGCGTTTGCAATGTTGGTGGCGCGGGCACCGTCGAGGAGGTACAGGCCCGCGTTGCCGCCGTTGAGTGCTGGCTGGATCTGCACGGGGATGTTCCGGCCCATGGCGTCGGACCACACGTCACAACGCTGAACCCAGTATGCAGCGGCATCCCAATCGCAGGTACCGGTTGCGTCTGGGCGCAGCCAGTCACGATTCGCGGCCGCAGCCTCACCAGTTCCGGCAACTACCAGGGCACCGGCGGTCACCACTGCTGCAGCGGTGGCAGTCACCTTCTTCCCCAGGTTCTTGAGGCTAGCTACGAAACTCATTTTTCTCCTCTATTTTCGCGAGCGTTTCCTAAAGGACTTTCGCGTGATGAATCGAAAGTGTTACAGACTGGTAACAAACCCTATCAAACGTTGCCCCACAATGCAGCACGTAGATCTTCCGAAAACGCTTCTCACCACCCCCGTAGTCTAGCGAGGTGTATCCAGATGAACGTCAATAGGCCAAGCAATGGGATACACTGCGGGGTCCACGTGCGGATCGTCAAAGTAGGTGGTGGGGTCGGGATCCAGCTCCAGCGTGCGGCCGAGGGTCAGGGAGAACTTAATGTTGGAGAGCACTCGTTGGGGATCCAGCGGAGCGCGGTAGGTTTCAAACATCTCCACCACATCCTCGGTGTAGAGCGCATTGCGGGCCAGCACCGCTTGCTCCTGGTCAATCCAGTGAAGCGGCACGCCGAGGTTCATTGCGGAGTCCGCAATTTGCCACTCAGTGGGCAAAAGCTTGTCATGCCCAATGCGCCCGCCTTCGATGCGAGGTTGGCGCGCGGCGAGCGGGTTGGCCAAGCCCATCGGGTCCAGCACGCGCACGTCCAACGGCGCATTCATACCGGTCACACCCAGATTCAGCATGCTCACCGTCAGAGGGGTGTTCGCTAGATCCGGGCCAGTGAACCCGCGCTCCACAGGCAGCCAGGTGTAGAGCACGCCGTCCAAGTCCGCGCGCTGCCCTTCCACAGGGGTAAACGTTGGCTCGGCCCGCACGGAAAGCAGCATCGCTGCGTTCTCCTCCAGGCCCACAGCGATCTGCTCGCGGTAGTCCGCCACCAGCGGCACCGCCAGGAAATCCTGCGCGAACATGGGGGCGTCGCCAGACTCGCGCCCGGTGTTCCACGTCCAGAACTCGCGCTCATCCACAACGCTCAGCTCACCGAGGTCACTCGGGGGTTCCCACTTGTGGCCATGCACACCGAGCGTCACCAGCGCGGCCCAACCGGCAACAGCGCACCAGGCAAAAGCAGGAGCGTACCGACGCCACCGCGTCAGCCCCTCAGCGTCTGCGAGGGCCACGGGAAGCACCGCCACCGGCAGCAGCAGGGTAAACAACGGCAACAGCAGCATGCGGCCGTGCATGAAATCCCCGCCCACGCGGATCACATAGAGAAGGTGCAATAGTGCCGCGAGCTCCACCAGCAGCACCGCCACTGCTGGGCGCCGCAGCCCCGCGAGGACTCCTTGGGTGGGGTCGGCGCTGGCTGCGTCGTCAATGCTTCTGCTCACGAGCACCCCCGCAACGAGAGCCAGGAGCAGAGGCAGCCACAGCCAGTACGGAGAGGCGAGGTCCAAGAGATATTCCCAACCGCTGCCCCACTGGGCGCCGGAGGCCGATTTTGCCACCGCCGTGTGCGGGACGAGCAGCCCGTAGTAGCCCATACGGAAAAGCTGGTAAGCGGCAGGAAGAGGCAGTGCCACCGCCAAAATTGCGGCGCGGGCGCGCCAACTGCCGGCTGCGAGCAGCAGCAAGAGGCCCACTAGGCCGCCGTAAAGCGCCAATTCCGGACGGATCAGCCAGCTCATGCCCGCCCAGAACGCCAGTGGAAGCGCGCCACCAGTGCGCCGCACCCAGCGGACCAAAAGGAGCCAGAGCACTGCGATCCAGAAAATGGACAGGCCCCACTCAAGGCCGGAGGTGGCAAAGTCGCGCGCCGGCGGCAGGGCGATATAGATGAGCCCGCCGAGCGGAAGCAGCAGCACTCCGGTGCGGTGGCGCCACAGGCCGGTGGTGGCCCAGGTGGCAACACCCAACGCGGCAGTGCTAAACAGCAGAGCGAGCCATAGCGCAATGGATTCTAGGCGCACCTCCGGCAAAACCCATCCCACCAGGGCAATCAAGTACTGCCACAGGGTGGAAGTGTTGGCCTCCACTCGTTCACCGGCGTTGAACACGGGGCCGTTGCCGGCGAGGATGTTGCGGACGGTGCGCAGGACGATGAGGCCGTCGTCGCTCATCCAGCGGCGCTCCCACGCCCCCAGGAACGCCAAAAGGGCGACCGTCACCGCTGAAAGCAGTGCAGACTTTTGTGCAACAGAAGTCACGGTTCGCCCTCGCCTATGCCCTTTGACCATGGGAAGTGATCTTAGCATCCACAGGGTAGAAGATCAGCTACCTTCGTGTTTACATGGCAGGAACCACATACGCCGCGATGGAAATGCACAGCACCCAAGCGAGTGCCAGCAATTGCAGCGTGCGGTCGCGCAGCGCAATCTCATCCGGTGCCCCGCCTGCGCCGCGGTCAATGTCTGCTGCGTAACGCAGGATAGCCACGGTGAACGGCACCATGGAAACCTGGTACCACACGCTGGCCGCGCCGGTTGCGCTGGCCGCCATTTCAAAGCCCCACAGGGAGTAGGCCATCACCACTGCAGTGGCGGAAAGGGTCCACACAAAGCGCAGGTAGGTGGGGGTGTAGCCCTCAAGGGCCTTGCGGATCTTCGCGCCAGACTTCTCCGCAAGCAAGATCTCGGCGTAGCGCTTACCAGCCGCCATGAACAGAGAGCCGAAGGCAGCCACCAGGAGGAACCACTGGGAGAGGTCAATGCCAGCAGCAACGCCACCGCCCATTGCGCGGAGCATAAAGCCGGAGGAAACCAAGGCGATGTCGATCACCGGCTGATGCTTCCAGCCGAAGCAGTAGCCCAACTGCAGGGCAATGTAGACCGCCATCACGATGGCCAGCCCGTGACCCGAAGAGGCAAAGTAGCTGATTGCCAAGCAGGCTACGATCAGCACCACCGCCATGCCGTAGGCCAAGTTCACCGGCAACACCCCTGCCGCGATTGGGCGGAAGCGTTTGGTGGGGTGGGCCCGGTCTGCGTCTACGTCACGGGCATCATTGATGAGGTAAATGGAGGAGGCCGCCATGCAGAACACAATGAACGCAATTGCAACGTCTACCAGCGTGCGCCCGTTGAACAGAGCTTCTGGGCCGGCCGCCAGAGGTGCGGCCAGCACCAGCACGTTCTTCACCCATTGCTTGGGGCGCAGCGCCTTGATCATGCCGTCTGCCAAATTCTTGGGTGGCTGGCGCTTCTTCAGGTTGTCAATACCCTCGGTGTGTGGCTCGGAGCCAATCACAGGATGATGTTCGGTCACTTTGTTCCTCCAATGGCCGCTGCGGTTGCCGCACCCACGAGGGCTCCGGCTGCGACGTCGGTTGGATAATGCACCCCGAGCACAATACGCGAAAGCATCATCACTGGCACACCCAACAGCGGCAGTGGGTTGCGCGTAATCTTGGCCAAACACACCAGCGCGGCGGTGGTGGAGGTAGCGTGCGAGCTTGGGAAGCTCAACTTGCTTGGCGTGGACACACCGATGGCAATACGGGGATCATGCGGGCGCTTGCGGCGCACAATCCGCTTGATCACCACGCTTGCAGCATGGCTTACAAAGGCGGCGGCGATAAGCCGCACCCAGGCCTCACGGCGCTTAGCGTCCACCAATGCACCCACCGCGCCGAGCGCCATCCAACCGAGGGCGTGCTCGCCGAAATGGCTGAGCCCCCGGGCCACCTTAAATACAGACTCATTGGCACCGATGAGTTGCTGCACCCGCACAATGAGATCTGCTTCTGCCTGAGGCTCCTGAATGGCCCTGCGGAGCGGAGCACCCACCTGCGCCTGTAGCTTTTTAACGTTCAAAGATCTTGCTCCAACCTTCACGGCTTGTCAGTTCACTGTGCGCCGCACGGTATTCACCACGCAAGCGATCAAACTGTTCAGCTACCTCTTTTTGCAGCCTGCGGGACTCTTTGAGCAGCGCCTTGGCCTGCTCACGGTCACGCTTGCGGTAGGTCACACCGCGGCCATCCGCCGTGGTCACGGTGGCGCCATCAAGGCGGGACAAGCTGAACCAACGCGCCTCCACTGGGGCGAGGTTCGCCTGTGGTACCTCGTGGTGCGCCAGGTCTTCCTTGGAAAGAGAGTGCTTGATGGACTTTGCCAGCCACACGGCCTTCTTCACCGGCGCAAGGCGCCCGCCGATATCCCGGATGGGTACACCCGGAATGCCGGTTGGCTTTGGCAGCTCAGAGGCAGAGGGAAGCACCACGGCGTCCGGGTATTCCTTGCGCATGGCGTTGATTCGCGGCAGGGAAGTTTCCAGGATGTCAAAGAGTTGGTCTGGGCCCGCGAGGAAGTCTTTCATGGCCTCGTTTTGGATGGCCACGGTGGAGTATTCCAAGCTGAGCAGGTGTTTGAAGGTGGCCTTCTGCATGGAGCGGATGATGCCGCCAACTGGACCATCGTGCTGCAAAGCGGCAACGATCAATCGGTTGCGCAAGTGGAAATAGGCCTGCCAGTCAATGGCATCGTCCTTGTCACTCCACGCCATGTGCCAGATCGCGATGCCTGGCCAGGTGGCGGTGGGGAAACCGTGTTGGCCGGCACGCAGCCCATATTCGGCATCATCCCACTTGATGAACAGCGGCAGTGGCTGCCCAATCTGTTCTGCCACCACGCGCGGGATCATGCACATCCACCAGCCGTTGTAATCAACGTCGATACGGCGGTGCAGGTCCACGGAGTTGGGGGTGCCGGGGAGGTCTCCTGGCTTACCTCGGTCAGACAGTGGGTGGCGGTAGAAGTCATGGTCGTAATGCACGTGCGGTGCGGAGGTCCACATGAAGTCATGGCGGCCCACAACCTCACCCATGGAGTGCAGGTGGGAGCGTTCCTGCAAGTTCAGCATCTGTCCACCGATGAGCATCGGGCTCTTCGCGTAGCGGGCAGCGGCGAGCGCGCGCAGGATGGAGTCCGGCTCGATCGCGATGTCATCATCCATGTAGAGGATGTATGGGGATTTCGCAGCACCGGCCTCGCCGTCACCGAGGGCCTCGTACATAATGCGGGAGTAGCCGCCGGAGCCACCCAGGTTGCCCTGGCGGAACTCAAAGAAGCGCCCCTCAAAGGCCTTGGTTGCCTCCTCATATCCGGGTAGGTCGGAGGGGTGTTGATTGCCTTGGTCGGGCATAATCACGGCATCGATGACTTCTTTGACCTCTGGATCCGAACCCAGCGCAGTGAGTGCGGCGACGGCGTCGGCAGGGCGGTTGAACGTGGGGATGCCCACGGTCACGCGCGGCTCGAAGGGGCCTACCTCGGTGCCGTCAGGCATGACCTGTGGTTTTGCAGCATGTGGGGCAAACCAGCCGGTGTTGTGAATCAGGATGTCGGTCTCCGCGGTGACCTCAAACCACAGCCAGCCGCCGTCTTCAAAGGTGGAAAGTGGCAGCTCAAAGATGGCTTGCTCGTTGTCCAGCACACGGCCGGTGACGGCCAAGCGGGCGCCGTCGATCTTGGAGCGGTACACATCAACTCTTGCCCGACCCTCTACCGTGACCTGCAGGTTCACTTGGTCAAGCTGGGACCAGCGGCGCCAGTAGCTGGCGGGGAAGGCGTTGAAGTAGGTTTGGAAGCTGAGCTCGTCACCCGCGTGGAGCCGCACGCTGGTTCGGTCCTCCCACGCGGGCCGGCGGTGGTTTTTTTCATTTTCCAGAAGGTACAGCGATTGCACGTCATGTGGCTCACCCGCCACTGGCATGAGGAATCGCTGGAGCTGAAGCTCGTTCATCGAAGAATGCCTTTCTATAGGAAGAAGTCCCCTACCACAGTAGTAGGGTGCCCCGACACACACCCGCTGCCACACCGCTGCAACCTCGCTATGCTGGCGGGCATGAACCCGAAGGCGCTTGAAGTCCAGTTGTCACCCAGGCTTTTGTCCCGCATGCCGCACGCGCGCGGTCTCTCCGGAATCTTCGGCGCGGCGCTCGTCGGAACGCTCGGTACCTCGCTGGGCCTCGCATTGGGCGCTGCTCCTACTGCGGAAGCTCTGGTGGCGGAAGACGTGCGCATCGTGGACCCCGCGGACCTCCTCACCTCCGAACAGGAACAGGAGCTCATCAGCACAACCGCTGAGGTGGGCCTGGATCCCAGCATCACCCACACCACTTACCTGGTGTTTCGCAGCACCGCGGAATCCCTCAACGATGCAACGGTGAACTACGCCAAAGCCAACGACCCCCAACTACTCAGCCAAGACCAGCTGACCTTCGGTGACGGCCAGCTCATCTTTTCACTGGCCACCGAGGACCGAAACATGGGCGTCTACGCCGGCGAGGACGTTGCAAGCGCAATCTCACTCAACGCCAACCTGGACTCCTATCTAGAAGCCATGCGCCCTGGGCTGCGGGACGGCGACTGGGCACTGGGGCTTGCCGACGGCGCCAGGGCGGTAGCGGGACAGGAGACCAGCGCGGGTTCTGGTGATGAAGAGATGAGCACTGCTACGAAGTGGACAATCGGCGGCCTGGTTGCTTCTGGCGTTGCATTAATCATTGGTGCGCTCGCTGCAATTGTGCGCAAAGAGCAGCGGACAAACGGGGAAAAGGCCAAGAAGGAGTTTGATGTGATCTCCAAAGGCTACGGCGACCTCGCACAACGCCTGGACCAAATTGATGTGCGTGCTAACAGCCTCCGCAGCCCCCTGGTGAACGCCCAGCTGCGTTCCGAGTGGGACACAATCCGCCAAGGATTCCTCGATGCCCACGCGGGTTTTGACAAGCTGGAAGGGCTCACCCCCAACTCGGAGTTGAAGGAATTTCACAAGCGCCGCGAGGACATCAAGAGCATCCACACCCGCTTTCAGAAGGTGCAGCATGCCGAAAAGAACATTGACATGCTCTTTGCCATGGAAAACGGCGACGCTAACGTGCGCGCACGGCAGCTCAACAGACTGGTAGATGACATCACCAAAGCCCACGCCAACGCCGAGAAATCAACACACCAACACGCACTCGCAGACCTTGCCAAACGCGGTCGCGCCCTCCAACGCAACCTCAACGATGAGCACATGCTTGAGGATTACGCCCGCCTGGTTGCCGACTATCAAATCGTGCTCAGCGAACTGAACAAAACCCAGTTCAAGAAGGCGGATACCACCAAAGCGCCAGGCCTTGACAGTGAAAACTACCGCCCAGGCTTCAACGCCACCAGCGTGCTGCCCTTCTACCTCATGCTCTCCACTCACAACTCCGCGGTGGCCGCCGCCAACACATCAAGCTCAACGAACACGAGCTTTTCCGGTGGGTTCAGCGGTTCCGGCGGTTCGGGGTCGTTCTAGCGCTGGGGCTGAGCGGCGGCAGTTTGCCGCCGCGCCGTTTGACTCCGTGCTGTTTGACTCCGCACCGTTTGACTCCGCGCCGCGCGTTGAAGGAGCTGCCACATCAGCAGCGCTACCGCTGTGCCGATGCTGGCACCCACGAGGACGTCACTGAGCCAATGCACCCCTACGTAGAGGCGGTTTATGGCAACCAGCACCGCAACGATCCAGGCCGCTACCGTCCACCAACTGCGGGTGAGCACGCTGAGGACGGTGGCCAGAGCAAAGGCGGCGATGGCGTGCCCGGAGGGCATGCTTGGGTTTGTCTCCACCACGAGCCGCGCGGCCTCCAATGGGCGTTCGCGGCCAATGAGGTGCTTCAGCGCTGAGGAGATGGTGATTGCCACGATCAACGTGAGGGCCGGATACAGGATCCGCGCCCAACGCAGGGCAGAATCCAATCGACGGGAGCGCAAGAAAATCACCACGGTGAGCACCACCGCCATCAATGTGACCCAGCGCGGTTGGAAAGCATCGCTAAGAAAAACCTGGGGTTCATTAAGCCAGGCCACTCGGTTGTCGATAAAAAACCGCCACACCGCTTGGTCAATGCTGTTGCTGCTGTTCATGCTGTGCACCTCAACCCTCCATGCTTCTTCACTGCAAGGCTTAGAGCTTAGCGCGCCTTCGAAACGTAGCTTCATTTGGTGAATCGAGTACGCCGCCGAGCAGCATCACCATCGCCCAACCCTTAACCCCCCAGCCCTCACCCAACCCTTAACCCCCAGGCAACAGCACCGGATGCGGCCTTGGGGACGTCGGCATGCGCTCGGAATGCGATGGACATGCGCTCGGCACGCGCTCGGCGGAACAAGACACTTTGTTGGGTTTTGCCCCCAAAACAGACATTTTGCGCGCTGCCGCTGCCTGCGCGGGCTGGTTGAGTGTTTTCCAAGAAACGTTTCTTGCTCTTTGTCCAAGTTGAAAACGGCAGCGGCCATGGCCACCGTATCGCGGGCTCATGAGGCGCTCGCCCACTGTTGCAGGCGGGACATCCCCCTTGCCTGCACGTGTTTTGGAAAGGACTCCTCATGTTAGGGCTTCCGACGTTTACCGCAGCAGTGATCATTGGGATCACGCTGCTATGGATTGTGTATACCGCTGTGTTCTGGGTTGTGAGCAAGGACTGGCACTTGGCAGATGAAACTCCAGCTCAAGAGGGGGTGGCATAGCCTATGAACATCGCGTTGATTTTCCTGATTGTGTACTTTGTGGCAATGGCCGGCATTGGTGTGTGGACCATGAAGCGCAGCTCAAACAACACCGAAGGTTACCTTTTGGCGGATCGCTCCATCGGGCCGGCGGTGACCGCACTTCGTCTGCAATCCAGTTCCATGTCTGGATACATGTTCTTGGGTGCCGGGTCACTGGCATATACCCAGGGCTACTACTCCATGTGGTACGCCTTGGGTGACATCGGTGGCGGCATCATCAACCTATCCGTGCTTGGACGGCGCATGCGCAAACTTTCGCAAAAGTTGGGATCACTGACATCAATTGAGTACCTGGAGCACCGCTACGAATCCAAGTGGGTGCGGTTGGTGGCAGCACCCGTGGCCCTGTTCTGCCTGTTTCTCTACGTGCTTTCCCAGTTCATCGCCGGCGGCTCCGGCCTTGCCGTGGTCACGGGCCTGAACTTCAACGTCGCGCTCCTAGTGGCCGTTGGGGTGATAGTGCTCTACACCTTCCTGGGCGGATACCTGGCCGTGGCCTACACCGACTTTGTCCAGGCAATCATCATGGTGATTGGCATGGTGTGGATCCTCGTGGCAACGCTGCAGTACCTCGGCGGGTTCAGCAGTGCCAACGAGCGCATTGGGGAAATCAACCCGAACTTGCTCACCATGTGGGGCGCCAACCTGGAGTTCCAAGGCCAGTGGGGCGTGATTATCGGCGCGCTGCTGCTGTTTTCCATCGGCTACATGGGTTGGCCGCACGTCGTGGTGAGCCACATGGCTATGAAGCAGCCCTCCGTGGCGCGTTCGGCCGGCGTGTACGCCACGCTGTTCAACCTCTTCTTCATCCCGGCGCCGTACATCATCGGCATCTTCGCGCTGCTGGTCCTCCCGCAGCTCGATGACCCCCAACAGGCCATTTTTGAAACCGCCAAGACTGTCCTGCCCTCCTTCGCCGTGGGCATCGTGATGGCGGCGGTGATGGCAGCGATCATGTCCACTGCCGACGCCCTCCTCCTCCAAGCCTCCACAATCGCTGCAAAAGACATCTTCGGCCGGTTCATCATCAAAGACATGACGGAAAAGCACATGGTGTGGATCTCCCGTTGCGCCGTACTCCTGCTGAGCTTTGGCGGCATTGTGCTGGCAATTTGGCAGCCACCAGCGGTGTTCGGTCTGGTGGTGTTTGCCACCTCCATCCTCGGCGGCGCCTTCGTGCCCGCATACGTGTGCGCTGTCTGGTGGCCAAAGGGCAACAGCGTTGGTGCCACGCTCTCCATCATCCTGGGAACGGCCGGCGTGGTGTCTTGGCAGGTCATGGACTTTGCCACCGCCACGGGCATCGATCCCCTCCTCGCCGGCCTCATCCTCTCCACCGCAGGCATGGTCTTCGGCTCCTTGGCCACGCAAAAATCGCACCCTGTCTCGCTGGAGGTGCAGCAGGCAATTTCCGACGCGGCCAGCGTCACCCCCGCCTCGCGGAAAGCAGAGCGGAGCAGCGACCCCACGCTCATCAACCAATTCCCAGGTCAAGGTGCCTAAGGTGACTAAGATGCCGGCTTTCACTCTTGCACCAGCACTGAGCGCCGAAGATGCCTTGAACCTCGCTGCGCAGCACGCACGGTATCTTCACAATGAAGCCACCCTCCAAGAGCCAAAGCTCAGCTATTACCCGCTGCTAGGCACTGCCTTTCAGGTAGTTGCCCGGCGCGGCCCGGCGCGAAAAGTGGCAGGTGCGCGCATGTTTGCCGCTGTCGATCTGGTTTCCGGCACGCCGCTTGTAATGGAGGATTGGACCAACAGCGAACAATCAACCCCGGAAGGCGCAATCCTTTTGGAGGATCTGATCTCTAAGGCGCGAGTGGGCACCACGGATGAGGCAATCAACATTGCAAGGCAAGCCCTCAGCACCAAGCTGTTAGGCAAACTGAAGCTGGCCTCTATGTTTGAGCTTTCACTGATCGCTTTGGCCGAACCACTGTGGAAGCCCAATTGGTGCGTACGCACCCACACCCATGAGTTTTTGGTGGATGCGCTGGCGGGGAATGTGGTGAGCCGCAGCTTGGTGATGGCCGAACGCTAACTGCCTTGACCTAGCGGTTTGTTGGAGGGCTACTCCCCTTTCGGGCGGTAGGCCTTCAGCGCCAGGCTCAGCGCGAACACTTCCTCGCCGTTGCTGAGGTCTACGCCCAGCAGGCGCTCGATGGTGGCGATCCTGGTGTAGAGCGCAGTGCGGGAAAGGTGTAGGCACTCGGCTGCCGCGGTGCGGGAGGTTGGGTGCGCCAGCACCGCGGTGAGGGTATCCACCAAGTCTGAATCATTCTTGGCGTCATGGCGAATCAACGCTTCAAGGGTGGTGTTCACAAACTCTTGGACGCGCACATCATTACTGAGCTGTAGGAGTAGGCCCTCCAACGGGTTGCGTGAAAGTGGGGTGGCAGTGACTTTTGCCCGCGGCATAGGTGGGGTAGCAAATCTGGAAAGGGTCCGGATGTGCCCTGCTAGCTCAAGAGTTTGGGTGGTGGCCTCAGAGAACACCACGCGAATCTTGGCGTCAAAGTTCCCTGTAATCTTCTCTCCCATGGCCACAAACTTGCCGGCCAGGAGGTGGGCATCAAATCCATCCAGCGGTACGGAGAGAGCGGCGGTCACCAGCCGTGGATCGGACTCACGCGGAACTGCAAGGAAGTCTGCCCCTGGGAACGTCTTGCGGATCTGCTTGCGGTACACCGTGGGGTCAATGTACTCCCCCGTGTGCTCGATGAGCAGCGCGATGAGCGCCCGATCCTCAATACGGAACCCCGAGGCCTGCAGCACTTCACCGGCTCCTTGAACAGTGGTGTACTTGTTTTCCACCAGGCGGTCCAGCGCGGTCTTCTCAATGAGGTCCACCCAGGAATAGGGGTTGTCTGAGCCAAGGCGTTCCATGGCCAGTGCGGTGGCTGCCTGACCCAAAATGTGGTGGCCACCGGCTTCAGATTGGGAATGCCCGTGATACAACAGCCTGCCCCACACGATGCCGCGCGCTTGGACGTCGATCATGGTCCACCTCTGGTCAGCGACAAGATCTTCCACTGTCACCGCCTGGGTGAGCTCCCCGTACTGGCCCACCCTGTGTGTCCACTGGCGCGACTTCCTACTCCATCCGGCGAGCAGTTTGCTGGGCAAGGTATGCCCCTCCGCGTAGCCCACCACCTGGTGGCTGAGGTCCTCTAACACAACGGGGGCTTTCAGCAGGCGGCTGGCATGGGCGAGGATTTGCAGGGTTGGTGCCCCATTCACAATCAGCGCGTTGAAGGATTCTGTGACTTTATGAATAGCCACCACTTGGCGCATGTGCTTTTCCAACAGCAGTGTGTGCACGTTTTCTGTTACCTGCACAAACTTCACTTCGTCATGCAACACCACCAGGGGCAGACTGTGCTTTGTGCAGGCAGCAATCACGTCCTCCGGAATCGCGTGCCAGCGGGAACCAAGTTCTAACACCACGGCGGCAACGTCGTTTCGCGCAAAAGAAGCCACCATTGCCTCGCGCTCGGCGGGTTGCTCGCTCCATGCGATGCCGGTGGTGAGCAGTATTTCGCCGCCCTTAAGCAGGTCAGCAGAACGCGTTGCGTCCGCCACGTGGATCCAGCGCACCGGGCGTTGCAGATCAGCCTGTGAACAGTACGTTTCCACATGTACAGAGGCCAATGGTTCCAGGGAGAGCACTTCACCGAGGGTGAGCTTTGGCACCATCTCACCGAGCTGCTCAGCGGTCATTTCAGCGGCCACTTCCGCCGGTGTTCCAGAATGCACCGATTCCATGAGGCCAACCACCCTTCCCTTTACAGTCTGTAATCCAGAGGTGAATTTAGTGGACATTTCTCATTACTGAGGGGCCAATTTGCCCCATTACAGTAATGAGCATTCAGCGATCTGCCACAAACACGCAGTTCAATGATGTAGCACATTCTACACATATTCTTCGGACACATTGTAAGGAGTGGAGTCTAAATGCGAGTTTCACACTTCATCAACGGGCAACTGGCCGCAGAAAACAGCGAGGACCGCACTGCCCCCGTTTTCAACCCCGCCACCGGAAAGCAAATCCGTGAGGTGGCTGTTGCCAGCACCAGCACGCTTGAGGAAGCCATCGCCGCCGCAGAGGCAGCCCTCCCCGGCTGGCGTGCAACTGGCCTACAGAAGCGCGCACAGGTGATGTTCAACCTGCGCGAAATCATCAATGCCCGCCGCAGTGAACTCGCAGCAGTGATCTCCGAGGAGCACGGCAAGGTGCTGGATGACGCCGCAGGTGAAATCGTGCGCGGCCTAGAAAACGTGGAGTTCTGCGCCGGCCTGGTGCACCACATGAAAGGTGAGCATCTGGAACAGGCAGCCGGCGGCATTGACGTCCACCAGACCCGTCAACCGGTGGGAGTGGTTGCCTGCATCACCCCGTTCAACTTCCCCGCAATGGTGCCCCTGTGGATGGTGACCACCGCCATCGCCGCAGGCAACACGGTGATCCTCAAGCCTTCGGAGCGCGACCCTTCCGCGGCAAACTGGGTAGCCCAGGCGTTCAAGGAAGCAGGCCTGCCCGACGGCGTGCTGAACGTGGTTCACGGTGACAAGGAAGCCGTTGACTACCTCCTGCAAAGCCCACGAGTAAAGGCAATCAGCTTTGTGGGTTCCACCCCTGTGGCCAAGTACATTTACGCCGAGGCCGCAGCCAACGGCAAGCGCGTGCAGGCCCTGGGCGGCGCAAAGAACCACATGATCGTGATGCCAGACGCAGACATCGACGCAGCCGCCGACGCCGCAGTGTCCGCTGGTTACGGCTCTGCAGGTGAGCGCTGCATGGCCATCTCCGTTGTAGTCGCCGTGGGCAACATTGCTGACGAGCTGGTGGAGAAAATCGCCGAGCGCACCCGCAAGCTTAAGGTTGGCCGCTACGATGACCCAACCGCGGAAATGGGCCCAGTGATCACCAAGGCCTCCCTGGACCGCATCGTTGGTTTCCTGGATTCCGCTGAGGCCAACGGCGGCAAGCTGGTGGTGGACGGCCGTGAGTACGACTTCTCCCACATTGAAGACGGCGCAGAAGGCTTCTTCATTGGCCCATCGATCATCGACCACGCGGCGCCCGGTATGCCGGCATACGACGAGGAAATCTTTGGCCCCGTACTCTGCATCGCCCGCGTTGACTCCTACGAAGAAGCGGTTCAGTTGATCAACTCCAACCAGTTTGCCAACGGCACGGCGGTGTTCACCCGCGACGGCCGCACGGCACGCCAGTTCGAGTTTGACATCGAGGTGGGCATGGTGGGCATTAACGTGCCTATCCCAGTGCCAATCGGCTCCTTCTCCTTTGGCGGCTGGAAGAACTCCCTGTTCGGCGACATCCACATGTACGGCCCCGAATCCTTCAACTTCTACACCCGCCGTAAGGTAGTGACCACCCGCTGGCCGCTGCCGAGCGAGTCCCAAATCAACCTGGGCTTCCCCACCAACTAAGAGGAGGATGAGATGGTTACCAACGAAAAGGTTACCAACGCAGACATTGTGGCGGCAGACGCAGCCCATGTGTTCCATTCCTGGAGCGCCCAGGACAAGATTGCACCCCTGCCGGTAGCGGGCGGTGAAGGCTCCACCTTCTGGGACTTCGAGGGCAACCGCTACCTGGACTTCACCTCCCAACTGGTGAACCTGAACTTGGGCCACCAACACCCCAAACTGGTGGAGGCAATTCAGAAGCAGGCAGGGCAGCTCGCCACCATCGCGCCAGCTTTTGCCAACGACGTCCGCAGTGAACTCGCAAAGCTCATCGTTGAGGGCGCCGGCTCGGAGCACTTTTCCCATGTGTTCTTCACCAATGGCGGTGCCGACGCCAACGAGAATGCCGTGCGCCTTGCTCGGTTGCACACGGGCCGTCGGAAGGTCATGTCCATGTACCGCTCCTACCATGGGGCTACATCCACGGCCATTAGTTTGACCGGCGACCCACGCCGCTGGCCCAATGAGCCATCCGATAATTCTGTAATTCACTTCTTTGGCCCCTACACCTACCGCTCAGTGTTCTACGCGCAGGATGAGGGCCAAGAGTGCGAGCGTGCTCTGGCCCATTTGGAGCACCAGATCCAAATGGAAGGGCCGGAAACCATTGCCGCGATCATCATTGAAACGGTGGTTGGCACCAACGGCATCCTGGTCCCACCGCCGGGATACCTCCCTGGTGTGCGCGCACTGTGTGACAAGTACGGCATCCTCTATATTGCCGATGAAGTCATGGCCGGCTTCGGCCGCTGCGGCGAGCTCTTTGCTTTCCAAAACTTCAACGTGGTGCCAGACATGATCTCCTTTGCCAAGGGCGTGAACTCCGGCTATGTGCCACTGGGTGGTGTGGTGATGAGCCACGCGATCCGCGAAACCTTCGGCGAGCGCACCTTCCCTGGCGGCCTCACCTACTCCGGCCACCCGCTGGCCTGCGCCCCAGGTGTAGCCACCTTTGAGGTGTTCGAGGAAGAAGGAATCCTTGAGCATGTGCGCCGCCTGGGTGAGCAGGTGGTCAAGCCTTGGCTCGATGAGCTCGCCTCAACACACCCCAATGTTGGCGAAGTTCGCGGCCTCGGCATGTTCTGGGCCATCGAGCTAGTCAAAGACAAATCCACCCGCGAACCATTGGTGCCGTTCAACCCCTCTCCCGAGGAAAATGCCCCAATGGCGGCGCTCGTGGCGGCGTGCAAGAAGCGTGGATTGTGGCCATTTACCCACTTCAACCGCATGCACATTGTTCCACCACTAAACATTACGGAGGAGGAACTGCGCCGTGGCCTAGGCATCATCGAGGAGGCCATGGCCGAGGTATTCGGCTAAGCAGCGCGGTTTGTGGTTGGCGGGGCTTCCAGGTGAGGCCCGCCAACCACTTGCATTTCTGTGGATCCGAATTTTTGCTTCATCGCGGCAGGCCCACCAGCTTGGGCACGAGAACCCTAAAGCCTCGCCTCAAGCCCGGCGCGCACCGTGGGCCATTCTTCCCGGAGGATGGAGTACACCACGGTGTCGCGCCACGTTCCGTTGGGCAGCAGCACGTGGCGGCGTAGGATGCCGTCGCAGTGCGCCCCCAACTTTTCGATTGCGGCACGCGACTGGAAGTTCATGTGATGCGCCCGCAGCTCCACCCTTTGGCATTCAAGGTGCTCAAATGCGTGTTGCAGCATGAGGAGCTTAGTTTCTGCGTTGACGCGCCCACCTTGGTACTGCTTGCCAATCCAGGTTGAGCCGATTTCCACCCGCAGGTTTTGCGGGTCAGGGTGGAGGTAGGTTGTCATTCCAATGGGCCGGGAGTCTTCCGCCAAGGTGATGGTGTAGGCTGCGATTTCGCCGTCGCTCTGCCGTTGCAAACGCGCGGCGATTTCTTGAGCCATTTCCTCCGGCGCGGGAATCCGGGTATACCAGGTTTCCCACAGCCTTCCCGGTTGCACGGCCTCCGCCAACGCCGGGGCGTGTTCGGGGACAAGGGGCACTACCTGCACAAAACGGCCCAGCAGCGGCGTGGGCGTACTAAAAGCCATCTCGTGTGAAATCTCCACAACGCACCCCTTCCAAAATCCCTGGCACCAAAACCCCTAGTGCCAAAACCTCTAGTGCCCGCGCTCCTGCTCAAGCGCGGCACCCTCGGTCCAGAACGGTGCGAGTTTGTTGTCGAACAGGCTCAAGGCAGCGGCGATGGCCATATGCATGTCCAGGTATTGGTAGGTGCCCAGGCGTCCACCGAACAGCACCTTGTGCTCGCGCGCCTCGGTGGCGGCGAGTTTGCGGTAGGCCTCCAGTTTGGTTCGGTCTTCTGGGGTGTTGATTGGGTAGTACGGCTCGTCGTTATCCTCCGCGAAGCGGCTGTATTCCTTCATGATGACCGTCTTGTCCTTGGGGTGGCGGTCTTCGCGCTCGGGGTGGAAGTGACGGAACTCGTGGATGCGGGTGTAGGGGTATTCGGCGTCGTTGTAGTTCATCACCGGGGTGCCCTGGAAGTCGCCGGTGGGGAGCACCTCGGTTTCAAAGTCGAGGGTGCGCCAACCCAGGTGCCCTTCGGCGTAGTCAAAGTAGCGGTCCAGAGGGCCGGTGTAGACCACGGGGGCGTCGGGGTTTGCTGCGCGCAGCTCTTCGCGGACCTCAAACCAGTCCGTGTCCAGGCGTACCTCAATGTTTTCGTGCGCGGCCATGTTCTCCAGCCACGCGGCGTAGCCGTCCACGGGGAGGCCTTCGTAGGTGTCGTTGAAGTAGCGGTTATCAAAGGTGTAGCGCACCGGCAGGCGGGTGATGTTGCCGGCGGGCAGCTCCTTGGGGTCGGTCTGCCACTGCTTGGCGGTGTAGTCCCTGATGAAGGCCTCGTACAGCGGGCGGCCGATCAGTGAGATTGCCTTTTCCTCCAGGTTGGTGGCGTCCTCGGAGTTGATTTCGCTGGCCTGCTCCGCGATGAGGGCGCGTGCCTCGTCGGGGCTGTAGTAGCGGCCAAAGAACTGGTTGATCAGGCCCAGGCCCATGGGGAATTGGTACGCGGTGCCCTTGTGCATTGCGAACACGCGATGCTGGTAGCCGGTGAAGCTGGTGAACTGATTGACGTATTCCCACACGCGCTCATTCGAGGTGTGGAACAGGTGGGCGCCGTACTTGTGGATCTCAATGCCGGTCTCCGGCTCTGCCTCCGAGTACGCGTTTCCGCCCAGGTGGTTGCGGCGCTCCACAATGAGCACCTTTTTGCCCAGTTGGCTCGCGGCGCGCTCCGCAACGGTGAGGCCAAACAGGCCGGAACCCACAACAATCAGGTCAAAGTCAGTCATGGGATCAAGCCTAACGCAGGCATTTGCGTTGCGGGGGATTGCAGGCCGACGTCCCCAAATCCCACAAATAACATTCGCAACACTAACCACATTAGACAACAAGGGTTTTCAAACACCTCAACTTGCACTAGAGTATCCGTGGATAAACTTTGCCCCCACTAGGCACAGTTGCAAGAAACCTTTGAGGAGACCCCGATAGTGCAGCAACGACGACGCCTCACCAGCACACCAAAGGCACCTGTCACCGCGATGATCTCCGCAGTAGCAGTGCTCGCCTCCGCAGTAGTTGGTGTTTCCACGAATAACATCCTGCGCACCGACGGCACCGCAATCGAGCCGGTGACCGCCTCCGTTGGCACCTCAAGCCTTGCCGACGGCGCCAGCGTTGTAGTAGACGACGCCGCAATCGCAGCTCAAGGCGAGAACGGCACCGGTCCCCGCACCGTTAAGGAGTTCACCAGGGATCAGCCCTTCTCCCAGTTCGCGGTGACCTGGACTGGCGACCGCGACCTCGCAGCCTTCGTCCGCGCCGAGCGCCCAGACGGCTCTTGGTCCGAGTGGTATGACACCGACGCCTACAACTTCGGTGACGCCTCCGACACCGCCGTCCGTGGCACCGAGCTGATCTACATTGAGCCAACCCAGAAGGTGCAGGTTTCCATCTCTGGCGTGGATCTCACCGCACCAGCCGAGGCGACGGCGACCACGCAGGACGCTGGGCTCGTCGAAACGCCCGCTGAGGAACCTGCTGCTGAAGAACCTGCTCCTGCTGAGCAACCTTCCGGCGCTACCGCCCCGCTGCCTTCAAACTTCGGCGAGATTCGCCCGGTCACGGACGTGGAGGACACTGCTGGCAGTGCCGAAAACATCGACGTGGTGTTCATTGATGGCGGCACCTCTGAGCTACCCGAAAATGGTATCCAGCTCACCAACGACGCCGCCGGCATGCCACGAGTGATTTCCCGCGCGGGCTGGGGGGCGAATGAGTCCCTGAAGTGCCGCGATAGCCAGTACTTTGACGGCGTTTCCGGCATCACCATCCACCACACCGCCGGCTCGAACAACTACTCCGAGGCCCAGGCACCGGGCATTGTGCGCGGCATTTACCAATACCACGCGCAGCAGCTCGGCTGGTGCGATGTGGGATACCACGTGCTTGCCGATAAGTACGGCAACCTCTACGAGGGCCGCAAGGGTGGCCTGAACAAGGACGTGTGGGGCGCGCACGCAGGCGGCTTCAATGAAAACACCTGGGCCATCTCCATGCTGGGCAACTATGACACCGCCCCAACCACCCCGGAAATGATCCAGGCTGTGGGCGACATCGCTGGTTGGCGCGCGGCAGTCGCGGGCATTGATCCCACCGGCACCAGCACCCACATCTCCGAGGGCACGAGCTACGCCAAGTACGCCCGCGGCACCCGCGTGAGCTTGCCAAACATCTTCGCGCACCGCGACGTCGGCAATACCGCCTGCCCAGGCCAGTACGGCTACGCCCAGATGGGCAACATCCGCACCATCGCAAAGACGAAGTACGACGCCATCAAGTCCGGCGCCTTCGCCACGGCAACTGGCGCCTCAGCTTCGGCAGCGGCTTCTGCTGCGGCCACTGCGGCTCCAACCGCAACACCAAGTGCGGTTCCGACGACCACCGCCTCGGCGCCTACCACCACTCAGCGTCCCGCACCGGCTCCTGCTACACGCCCGAGTCCAGCACCAGCTCCAGTGGCTCCCGCTGCGATCGCTGGCGCTGGCTCCTCTGAGATCATCCCAACCCTGGGCGCACTCGTTGCCGCAGGCCTGGGCCTCGCAGCTTCCCAGGGCCTGCTGCCAGGTGGCGTAAGCAATGTTGGTGACGTGCAGGTAATGAACAACCTCAAGCTCTCCGACCTCCCTGGCGTGATCAATGAGGTTGTGGCGCTGACGGGTGACGATAACATTGCGCGCGCATGGCAGAACGTGAACCGTCAGCTCGGCCCAGTGCTCGGCAATGCCCGCTCGGGCACCCACTCCTACATCGGCGGCAATGGCTCGCCAACCAACTTTGCCCTCTTTGACAACGGTATCATCGTGGAAGGCTCCACCGGCACCAACGCGTTGTGGGGCAAGATTGGCGACACCTGGGCAGCCCAGGGCTTCGACTTCGGTCCACTCGGCCTGCCACTCAACCAGGAATACCGAATCAACAACAAGCTCCGCGTGGACTTTGAAGGCGGCTACATCACCTTCGACCCAGCCACCGGCAAGGTGGACGTACAGCTCACCTAACCAGAACCTTTGTTGAACTGCGCTGAGGCGCTGGAGGCGCCCCGATCCCTGAAGTGGATTGGGGCGTTTTTCATTTCTTCACCGGCAGCGCCGGAATGATTCGGCAGGAGGGCAATCCCAGCGCAGCCGCAACCATGCGCACCACTGCCCCACACATTGACTTCAATTAATACTGTTGGTGCATTAATTTGCGCAATATATAGTGCGCTCTTCGCAGAATTCCTAGAATGAGCTGCATCACATTTTTGAACTGGAATGGACCCTAACCGTCCAGGATCAAGACCAGAATCAATCCGCACATCCAAAGGAAGAACGCACCATGACTGATAGCACCCACAGCCAGCTTGTTCAGCGCCAGGATGAGGACGGCGTAGCAGTTCTGACCATTAACCAGCCGGAAAAGCTCAATGCCGCGAGCCGGCCTGTGTTGGAGACGCTCGCCGCACACCTGGATGACATTGAGGTGGACTCAAATGTGGACGCCATCATTATCACGGGCCAAGGCGATACCTCGTTTGTTGCGGGTGCGGATATTCATGAGCTCGCCAAGCGCGCGCCGCTGGACGCTTTGGAGTCCTACATGCAGCGTTTGTACGACCGCATCGCGGAGTTCCCCAAGCCAACCATCGCGGCGGTCAACGGGTATGCACTCGGTGGCGGCAATGAGCTGGCCATGGCCTGCGACATCCGCATCGCCTCCCCCAACGCCATCTTTGGCCTGCCCGAGACAGGCCTAGGTATCCTCCCCGCGGCCGGTGGCACCCAGCGCCTTGCAAAGCTGGTTGGCGTTGGCGTTGCCTTGGACATCATCATTACCGGCCGCCGCCTCAACGCGGAGGAGGCGTTGCGCTGGGGCTTGGTGAACTATGTGGTGGAGCAATCCGAGCTCCTAGATGAGGCACACAAGATCGCCCAGCGCATCCGACGCAAGGGCATCACCGCCGTAGCACTCGTCCGGGAGGTCCTGCAGCGAGGCTCCAGGGTGGATCACCAAACTGGCATGCTCCTGGAACGCCTTGCCCAAGGCGTGCTGTACGCAACTGCTGAAAAGCAGGAGGGCACCAAGGCTTTTCTGGAAAAGCGCCACCCCGACTTCCGCTCCGTGCGCGGCGAGCACGGCCTCCCCCAGAACTAAACACCATTTTCATTGCACACAATCTTTCACACTTCAGGAGTTCTCATGACTGACATCAACAATGTTGTAGTAATTGGTTCCGGCACGATGGGTTCCCAGATCGGCATGGTGGCCGCACTTTCTGGATACAACACCACCATCGTTGACATTTCCCAGGAAGCCCTTGATCGTGCAGAGGACATGCTGCGTTCACGGATGGCGCGTGACGTCGAAAAGCAGCGCCGCACTCAAGAAGATGTAGACGCTGCGTTTGCCCGCTTGCGCCTGCTCACCGACCAGGCTGAGGCGGTCAAGGATGCGGACATCGTGATCGAGGCCGCCATTGAGGATCTGGAAATTAAGCGCAAGATCTTCACGCAGCTCGATGAGCAAACCCCAGAACACACCATTTTGGCCACCAACTCCTCCAACATTGTGTCTTCACAGCTCGTGGAAGCCACCAAACGGCCGGACAAGGTGTGCAACATGCACTTCTTCAACCCGGTGCTCGTCCTCAAGGCGTGCGAGATCGTGTCCAACGAGCACACCTCCGCCGAGACCATGGACGCGGTGGAAACGCTTGCGCGCAAGATGAATCGTGACGTAATCCGCATGGACAAGGAGATTCCTGGGTTCGTGGCAAACCGTCTACTCAATGCACTCCGACGCGAAGCTCTGGAGCTCTACCAGGGTGGATACGCTTCCTTTGAGGATATTGACCTCGCCGCGAAGTCTGCACTCAACCACCCAATGGGACCATTCGAGCTCATGGACCTGGTGGGCGTGGACGTGGTGTACCTGATCCGCAAGGCCGAGTTCGAGCAGACCGGCGACCCCGCCTCCCTGCCCTCCCCCGCCGTGGAAAAGCTCTACAACGAGGGGCGCTACGGCAAGAAGTCCGGCCGCGGTTGGTATGAGTACGACGCCCAGGGCCGCAAAGTCCGGGCGATCACCGACTAGCCCCAAGGCCCAAGGCCCACCTCCGTCCCCCAACTCTTGAAGGCTGTGACCATGAGCAACGCTTACATCGTTTCCGCACTTCGCACTCCGGTGGGCCGCTTCGGCGGGTCACTTTCCTCCGTCCGCGCCGATGATCTCATTGCACACAACTTAAAGGCCGTGGTTGAGGCCGTAGACATCCCACCAGAGGCGATTGATGATGTGATCATTGGCAACGCAAACGGCGCTGGTGAGGACTCCCGCAACGTGGCTCGCCTGGCATGGCTGATCGCCGGGTTCCCCAATGCGGTGCCCGGCATCACCGTCAACCGCCTCTGCGCCTCCGGTATGTCCAGCATTGGGCTGGCCACGGCACTGATTCAGGCGGGCCATGCGGACCTCATCGTGGCTGGCGGCGTGGAGTCAATGTCGCGCGGCCCCTGGGTCATGCCCAAGCCGGAAAAGGCATTCCCCTCCCCCAGCGCGGTATGGGACACCACCATCGGCCCGCGTTTCACCAACCCAACGCTGCCGGACACCACCAACTACTCCATGCTGGAAACCGCAGAAGAGGTGGCCAAAGTAGAAGGTGTTTCCCGCGAGGACGCGGACGCCTTTGCCGTGGAATCCCAGCGCCGCGCACTCGAGGCCATCAGCCAAGGGCGCTTTGTTCCTGAGATCACACCGGTCACGGTGACGGACCGCAAGAACAACAGCCACGTTGTGGACACCGACGAAGGCCCGCGCGAAGGCATCACGGTGGAGGGATTGGCCAAGCTCAAGCCGGTGGTCAAGGGTGGCTCGGTGGTGACGGCAGGCAATTCTTCCTCGCTCAACGACGGCGCCTCCGCCCTCATCATCGCCTCAGATGAGGCAATCAAGCGCTACGGGCTGACCCCGCGCGCACGAATTGTAGACTTTGCCAACGTTGGCCTTGCCCCAGAGATTATGGGCATGGGCCCAGTCCCCGCCGTGGAAAAGCTCTACGCCCGCACCGGGTGGAGCAACCAAACGGTAGACACCTTTGAAATCAACGAGGCATTTGCCACCCAATCCCTAGCCAGCATCAGAAGGCTGGACCTCGACCCAGAGAAGGTCAACCCCTGGGGCGGTGCCATCGCACTCGGGCACCCGCTCGGCTCATCTGGCTCGCGCATCACCATCACCTTGTTGAACCGAATGGAACAGCTCGGCCTCAGCACCGGCATCTCCACCATGTGCGTGGGGTTTGGCCAAGGCATGGCGCTGGCACTCGAACGCGTGTAGCACCCACATCCCCAATTCCACCGTCCCCACACGAGCCCACCTTGAGGAGGAGAGCTCACATGCAATCCAAGATCTTCCCCAACGTTCAACAAGCTCTCGCCGGGATACAATCCGGCATGTCCATTGCCTTTGGCGGATTTGGCACCTCCGGCGTTCCCTATGCGCTCATTGCGCAGCTTGCCAAGGAACCGGTGGATAACCTCACCATTTACTCCAACAACCCCGGCGGTTCAGACAGCGAGGGCAACCTCACCGGCCTGGCGTTCGTGGTGGAAAACAACCAGGTGCGCAAGTTCGTGGGCTCTCACCTGGGCTTCAACCGCGGTTTCCAGGATCTGTTCTTAGGCGGCAAAGTGTCTGTGGAGCTGATCCCGCAGGGTTCCTTCGCGGAGCGTCTTCGCGCAGGTGGCGCGGGCATTCCTGCATTCTTCACCCCAACGGGCGCGGGAACGGCAGTGGCGGAGGGCGGCGTGCCCACGCGCTACAACGAGCAAGGCGAGGCCATCGAGTTCACCCAGCCCAAAGAAGTGCGCACCTTCACCCACAACGGCCAAGAGCGCGAGTACGTCCTTGAGGAGGCGATTCAGCCGGACTACGCCATGGTCCACGCCTGGAAAGCCGACGCCGAGGGCAACGTTGTCTTCCGCAAGTCCTCCACCAACTTCAACCCGGACATGGCCAAAGCGGCCCGGATCACCGTGGTGGAAGCAGAGCATATTGTTCCCGTCGGATCCCTTGACCCCTCCGAGATCCACCTGCCCGGCATCTTCGTGGACCGTGTCTACCCACTGACCAAACAAGAACGCGATTACAAACCGCTCGGTATCCTGCAACTCACCGACCCCGAGAGCAGCGAGGAGCATGCCGACGCCCCCACGTCCGCGTCCAGCAACGCCGCAGGAGGGTGGTCGCGGCAGCAAATCGCGCAGCGCGCAGGCAAGGAACTTTCCGATGGCGAGTACGTGAACCTCGGTATTGGCCTGCCCACCCTCGTGGCCAACTATGTTCCCAAGGGAGTGGAGGTGCGCCTGCAAAGTGAAAACGGCATTCTCCACATGGGCCCAGCCCCACTGCCCTGGGAGCTAGACCAAGACGTGTGCAACGCCGGAAAGGAGACCGTCACCATCAAGCCCGGCGGCTCCACCTTTGATTCCTCCACGAGCTTCAGCATGATCCGCGGCGGCTACATCAACACCGTCATCCTGGGTGCCTTCGAGGTGTCAGAATACGGCGACCTTGCCAACTGGGCCGTGCCCGGCAAGCTGCTGCGCGGCATGGGCGGAGCCATGGACCTGGTCCAAGGTGCACAGCGCGTAGTGGTGATCATGGAGCACCTGGACCCCGAGGGCAACTCCCGCATCAAGCGCGAATGCACCTACCCACTCACCGGAAAACGCGTGGTAGATCGCATTATCACTTCGATGGGCGTGTTTGACGTTACCGACCAAGGGCTGAGGCTCGTGGAACTCGCACCTGGGGTCACCGTAGACCAGGTGCGCGCCGCCACCGACGCTCCCTTTGAGGACCGCACTTAAGGGCGCAGTGCACAACCGCAAAAGCGGCCCGCGAGCAAAAGCTAGCGGGCCGCTTCTTCATTCCCTCACCGGAATGCGTTTTCCCCGGTAAGCACCTGGCCGAGGATGAGGGTATGAACTTCGTCCGTGCCCTCATAGGTGCGCACCGACTCCAAGTTGGCGGCGTGCCGCATCGGTGAGTATTCGGTGGTGATGCCGTTGCCGCCCAAAATGGTGCGTGCCAACTGGCAGATTTCAATGGCGGTGCGGCAATTGGAAAGCTTGCCCACCGAGATCTGGTGGGTTTGCAGCGTGCCGGCGTCTTTCGCACGGCCGATGGTCAAGGCGAGCAACTGCCCCTTGTTGAGCTCCACCGCCATGTTGGCCAGCTTCTGCTGAGTGAGCTGGAAAGAGGAGAGCGGGCGCTCAAACTGAAGGCGCTCGGCGCTGTACTCAAGGGCGCACTCCAGTGCGTCGCGCGCAGCGCCCATCGCACCAAAGGCGATGCCAAAGCGGGCCTCGTTGAGGCACATGAACGGGGCCTTCAGGCCAGGGTTTTTGGGCAGCAGAGCGTCCGCGGGGAGGGCTACTTGGTCCATCTCAATGTCGCATTGGATGGAAGCCCTCATGGACAACTTGTTGGTGATCGGGGTAGCGGTGAAACCCTCAAGATCGGTGGGCACAATGAAGCCGCGCACCGTTGCGCCGCCAGCGGATTCTTTTTCCAAGGTGTTGCCGGAAGCAACCACGTCTGCGTCGGAAACCTTTGCCCACACGATCGCCACCTGCGCCACGCTCGCGAGGCCAATCCAGCGCTTCGCGCCGCTCAGGCGCCACTGGCCATCCACCCACTGAGCGTGGGTAGCCATGCTGGAGGGGTCGGAACCGGCGGTGGGTTCGGTCAGCGCAAAACAACCGATCACCTCGCCTTTTGCCATCCGTGGCAGCCAGTGTTCCTTTTGCTCCTCGGAGCCGTGCTTGTAGATGGCAGACATTGCCAGCGAGCCCTGCACGGAAACCACCGTGCGGATGCCGGAATCGCCAGCCTCCAATTCCTGCATGGCCAGGCCGTATTCCACCGCGGACTTGCCGGCGCAGCCATAGCCCTTGATATGCATACCGAACAGGCCTGCCTCGGCGAGGATCGGGAAGAGATGGGTGGGTAGCTCGGCGTTTTCGAACCACTGGCCTACGTGGGGCTTGATGTGCTCGTCCACAAGCGCGCGGACGCGGTTGCGGGTTTCAATTTCGGAGGGTTGAAGCAGCGCCTCAATACCAATGAGGTCCGTGTTTCCAGCAGCCATGGAAAGCACCTTTCTTGAAAAAGTTGTGGCCTATGTAGTGACCTAAAATGTGATGCGCGTCTCTTTATACTAGGAGACGCGCATCAATTACTGCGGGCAGATACCCAATTTGGGTGAGATTATTTCACCTGACAGAAGAATCCTTAGGGAGCAGCGACCGCGGCGGGAACTGGGGTGCTGGTGACGTCGGAACCTTCGCTCCCCTTCCTGGAACCCCGGCGCAGGCGGTGCAGCACGATGAGACCTGCGATCACCACCGCACCAGCGATGGAAATGCTCCACTGCGGGAGGAACACCGCGAAGCCAGCGACCACCAGGATGATGCGGGTGACGGGGTCGATCTTGGCGTCGGCGATTTGGAGGAAGCCGGAGAAGCCTGCTGCCAGCGCAAATACGCCGATGATGGAGAGGACCGCTGCCGCGAGGACCACTGGGAAGCTCGCCTGCGCAACCAAGGCGGGGTTGAGGGCGAAGCCAAACGGGACGATGTATTTCACCGCACCCAAGCGCATGGCCTCCACGGATGTTTCCATCGGCCTGGACTTTGCAATGCCCGCCGCCGCGAAGGCCGCCAAGCCCACCGGCGGGGTGATGTAAGAAACGGAAGCCCAGTAGATGATGAACAAGTGCGCCGCGTACACGTTCACGCCGAGTTCCAGCAGCGCCGGCGCCATGATGATGGCCAGGAATACATACGCTGCGGAGATCGTGAGGCCCATGCCGAGCACAAAACAGGCGAGCGCGCCGGTGATGAGGAGGAGGATGACGTTGTCGCCGACCATGGCGATGAGGTCGCTGGACATACTGAGCGCCACGCCCGTTGCGCTAAGCCCACCCAGGATCAAACCGACGCCCGCAACGGTGGCAAACAGCTTGCCCATGGAAACTGCGAGGTCAATGTGCATTGAGTAGAGGTCTTTCAGCGTCATGCGGTCCTTCTTGCGCACGAAGGCGATGATCAGCAGTGTGAGCACAACCCAGTAAGGAATCTGCGCCTCAGAGGGGCTCACCACCAGCAGGACCGTGAGCAGGCCCAGGGCCAGGATGAACGGCCAGCCGCCCACCAGGGTCTTGCCGAATACCGGCAGCATTTCCTTGGGCACGCCACGCAGACGGTTCTTTGCGGAGTAGCCGTCCAACTGCATGTAGATGCCAAAGAAGTAGAGGAATGCAGGGATGGACGCCGCGATCAGGATTTGGGTGTACGGAACGCCGGCGAAGGACACCATGAGGAAGGCAGCCGCGCCCATGATCGGTGGCGTGATGGAACCGCCGGAGGAGGCGGTGGCCTCAACGGCACCCGCGGTCTTGCGGCTAAAGCCGTTCTTGATCATCGCCGGGATGGTCATCGGGCCGGTGGTGAGCACGTTGGACACCGCGGAACCGGACATCATGCCCAGCGCAGCCGAGGAGGCAACCGAGACCTTTGCCGTACCGCCGCGGTACTTGCCAAAGATGGACATTGCGAGGTCGTTGAAGAATCGCGCACCACCGGTGTGCTGCAGCACCACGCCGAAGGCCATGAAACCGATGAGCAGTTGGCCGGCGGTCTGCATTGGCAGTCCCACGATGGAATCGGCGCCCATCACATGCACCTGGGCAAGGGTGCCAAAGTCATATTGAATACCGGAAAGCACTGGTGATGGGATACTTTCCGCGATCAGCGGATACAGTGAAACCAAAGCTGCGAGCAAAGCGACGATCCAGCCCGCCGCACGGCGCAGCGCCTCCAGAATGAGGGCCCACACGATGATGGCCACCACAGTTGCGCGCGTAGGCGCGATCATGGACCAACCGAACAAAGAGATGTTTTCCGCGTTGAATGCCAACCACATGTTGGTGGCAAAGAAGACGACGATCATCACGACGTCATACCAAGGCACACCCGGGCGCGGTGCTTCTTCCTTACGGAAAGGCACCACAATGAATGCGATCGGAATGAACAGCGCCATGATGATGTAGAGGAATGCATTGGTAGCAATGAACACTCCGCCCACACCGAGGTAGAACACCTGGTTGATGGTGAGCAAGATACCCGCGGCGGACAAAATGCCCACCACGATTCCCCAGAACTTGGTCAAGCGCGGGTTCTCCCACACCGAGTCATTGTGCTCAAAGTCAATGGACTCAGCCTTGTCAATGAGTGCGTTCCTATCCAAGCCGCCGGGGAGCTGCTCTCCTGAAGCCTGACCCTGAGCGCCGTTTGAAGTTGCAGTAGTCACGGCTCCTCCTTTCTGTTGGTGCTGTGAGTGTTGTTGAGAGTGTGTTAGGTACGAGCCTCAGCTTTTGGCAGCTCAGGAAGGTTTTCAGCACGCCATTGGTCCCACATTGCGGAGGTTTCAGCGTGCGGCTTGGAGCCATGTTCCGCCCAGAATCCGGGCCAGGCTTCCTGCATGATGCGCTCGCGTTCGAGGAGTGCTTGGTTACGCACGTCAAGGGCATCAGTCCACTTGCCGCGCTCTTTGAGAACACGAACCACGCCTTTGTGGAATGGGATGAACAGCGGGGTCATCACGAGTTGGTCGATGCTCATCGCGGGGCTTTCCGTGGTGACGTTCTTGTATTCGTCAAAGCGATCCACAAAAAGGTTGGTCACCGCGTACACCTCTTCTTCAGAGAGGTCCTCGCGGACCACCATCGGGAGGGAGGTCTCCATCACGCCGGCCTCCTGCTCGGGGTCTTGGCCCGGGAGGTTCTTGGCGCGGACCACTCGGCCCATGGGGAACTTATCTACCAACTGGGTGTAGTTCTCCGGCGGGTAGGCGCCCATGTCCAACCAGCGCAGGTCATAGCGGGAGGCCACCTCTTCAATAGAGGCGCCAACCACGTTGGCGTAAATCACGTCAATTTGGCCGGTCTTGAGCGCCTCGAACTGTTCCATGCCGGTGATGGTGATTGGCTGGACGTCTTCCCAGTCCATGCCGGCGATGTTGAGGAAGCCAGACATCTTCTTGTTGGTCGGCGCCATTGCAACAAAGCGCGGCACCTTCTTTCCTCGTAGATCATCCAGGGTGTAGATGTCCGAGTCCGCCTTGACGGCCATGCCAAACTTGGTGGAGGGAGTCCACAGCAGGCGCACGGGCTTGGGGCCCCAGGCCTCAGAGGCAAACTCGCCGCTGCCTTCAAACACCTGCAGGGATTCATCGCCAACGCGGGCGTAGTTGGCAACGCCAGAAAACAGCGGCGCCATACGCGCAATGCCGGTATCGCCAGTCATCAAACGAACCTGGGTGCCCGTGCTGCGGGAGATCACATTGCCCAAGGAAGCAACAACGGCGTAGGTGGATGAACCAACTGCGAAGGTGCTCCACACCATGTTCTTGGGGAATCCAGCTTCCCTTGTTTGTTCATCACGGGCACAGGATGCGAGAGCAGTTGCGGCGAACGTTGCAGCCACTCCCTGCAGAAAACGGCGCCTAGACATTGGCCGAGAAGTAACCATTGCCCCTCCAATCTAAAGAATGTAACGCGGGTCACGTTGAAAGCGTTGGGGCAATCATAAAGAGGCGAAATGTGAAACACCATACAAAAACGGATTGATACCAAACGGCACATCAATTATTGCTGCTTTCCCGCAGGAAACAATCTTGATCTCGGCCAAATAGCGGCGCCGCGACCTGCAACTTTGCACATCATCGCAGGTCAGGGATGCGGTCAATGGGCGCATAAACCTAATACCGCTGCAGTATAAATAGGGAGGTAAAACCGCGGCACCACGTCCGCCACGGGGGTATTTTCCAGTGCCCGAATATTTGGAATATCCTCAGGCCAAGGCTTATAGACGGCAAGTACGCTACCCCCGTTTGAGGAAGTTTCGCGCAGTTCTTACTGATCTTCGGGCACCTCAAGCGCCCCTGCATAAACCCTGCCCAACAGCACCTCATAAGCCCTAAGCTGAAACCAACCTTGGGTACGCAAGCAGTAAAACAGCAGACCAGAGGAAAACAGACCAGCCCGTCAGACGCACGCCCACGGCAGGAGAACTTCATCCCGGTTCAGGTTCAGGTGAACCGAATGGCCGGGCGGCCACCTGGTTGCGTCGGAAATGCACCGCACTCCAAGGGCCAGCAACACTCGCGCCCCAGCAATTGGAAAAGGTAGGGCGCAATACAAATTCACCATTGGCCTTCACAGGAAAGGACTCATCATGACCACCCAAACTGCAGAGAGCTTCCAGGTCCCCGCAACCATGAAGGCGCAGCGCCTATATACAGCGGACAAGCGCATCACCATTGAGGAGGTGCCGGTTCCCACCATTAAGGCCGATGAGGTGCTCCTCAAGGTGGCGTATTGCGGTATTTGCCACTCGGACCTTTCCTTGATCAACGGCACCTTTACCCCGCGTGTGGATGTGGTGACGCAGGGCCATGAGGTTTCAGGAACGATTGTGCAGGTAGGTGAGAAGGTTTCGCACTGGAATGTGGGTGCGCGCGTGATCGCTTCCGCCGGCCGCCCCTGCGGCAAATGCAACAAGTGCCTGGTGGGCGATAGCATCGCCTGCGTAAAAAAGCAGGTCATGGCGTTTGATTACGACGGTGGCTGGGCACAGTACGTTGCCGTCCCGGCCGTTGGCCTCACCGCGGTCCCCGAGGGTGTCCCTATGGATCAGGCGGCAATCCTCGCCGACGCCGTTGCCACCCCATTCGGCGCCGTCATGCGCACCGCCCAACTGCAAATCGGCGAGTCCGTAGCCGTGTGGGGCGTGGGCGGCGTGGGCACGCACATCATGCAGCTCGCGAAAGTCGCCGGCGCGGTGCCAGTGATTGCGATTGACATCAACGACGAAGTCCTGGAACGGGCAAAGCAGCTCGGTGCGGATTACACACTGCGTTCCGACGACCCCGATTTGCAATCCAAGATCTTTGAGCTCACTCAAGGCAAGGGCGTGGACGTTGCCTTTGATGCGGTGGGCATTGAATCCACCAGCCGCAGCGCAATGGAGGCACTCAACCACTTGGGCCGCACCGTGGTGGTGGGAATGTCCTCCCAGGAGCTCGCGGCAGGTACGTCGATTGACCTGGCTCGCGGCCGCAAGAAGCTGTTTGGCCACTATGGCTACCGCACCGAAGACGTGGGCGCGCTGACACAACTGGTGCGCTACGGGCGTATTGATTTGAGCCAATCCATCTCCGAGGTGGTGCCCCTCGATGAAGTTGAGCGCGGCATCGCCGCCCTGGAGAACAAGGTTGGCAACCCGATCCGCATCTTGGTGAAGCCAAACGAGGATTAAGCGTTTGGTGCCCCCTTTCACCCCATATCCGGCTGCCCACTTCACGTACAACGCTTGTTGATCCAACGAGGAGTGGCGGCCGGATTTGGCATTTCCACCCCCGGTGGGGCTAATTATCTGGACCCAAGCAATGGTGCCCATCGGCGATGCACCGCCTGTGTGCCGTCGTTGTGGATATGTGGGCTTATCAGGGGTTTTCCGCGGTAGTGGATTTGCTATATTTGGGAGAATTGTAAGAAAAATGCAGTAGATTAATTGCAGATCAGTAATAAATCGGCTGGAGGGTTTACATGCGCCAACCCCGTGCTAGGTTGTACCCCAGAACGTACAAAGTGCGTTACATCACATTCTTCCCGCAAGCATGATCGGTGCCATCTTTGACCCGAATATGCGCGCTGAGAAACTTGGCCAAAACGTTTTACAAATGAACAACACAAGCCAAGCAGCTCTAGCACGCACATTGCACACCGCGCTCATCGCAAGCGAAAGCACCCCAGAAAGGACATTAGCCATGACAACCACCGGCACTTTCGTCCCAAAGACCATCACCGCAGATGGCCTGGAGATCACCTACTACGACTCCGAGAATGAGCGCGAGCACCCAGGCGAGGCAATCGTCCTGGTCCACGGCACCTCCGGTACCGCACCAACCCACTTCGGGTTCCTTTACCCAATTCTTTCCACCAAGTACCGCGTGATCGGCTTTGACTGGGCAAACCCCACCACCGGCGATCAGCCGCTTGAGCTGGAAGACCTCGTAGCCCAGACCGCAGAAGTAATCCGCCAGGTGGCACCAAACACCAAGGTCACCCTGGTTGGCTTCTCCCTCGGTGCCGTGACCGCAGCAGCCACCGCAGCGCGCCACCAGGATCTGATTGGCAACCTCGTGCTGATCGCGGGATGGGCTCGTACCGATTACGTACAGAAGCTGCGCAACCGGGTGTACAACACCCTCGCAGCCCAAGAGGACCCTTCCGCACTGCGCGCATGGACCATGTTCTCCGCGTACTCCCCAGACTTCCTGCTCATGCAATCGCCACAGGCGCTGGATAAGGCGCAGGAAACCATTGTGAAGACCGAGTTCTCCCACAAACAAATGGAACTGAATACGCGCATTGACATCTTTGATGAGCTCGGCAACATTACCGCTCCAACGCTGATTATCTCCGCGCAGGAAGACATCATGATTCCGCCGCACCACCAGCGCCAACTCTTCGGCGGCATTGATAACGCCCGCCTCACCCGAGTGAACTCCGGCCACATGTGCGTCAACGAGCGCGCGCCCGAACTGGTCCACCACATCCTCGAGTTCACCGAGAAGCCAGAGCGCTTCGAGGCAGGCTCAATCATTCCGACGCCAAAGCCTTAAGTTGCAGGCCGTTTCGCTGAGGCGGTGGGCGTCGGTACCTTGACCCCGCTGCCTTGACAACACTGACAACACTTCCACCCCCGCACCCTTCCCAACTTTTCTACTTACAGGAGCACCCCATGTCTGAGCATTTTGACTACATCATTGTTGGCACCGGCTTCTCCGGCATCTCCATGGCTTGCAAGCTCAAGCGCCGTGGCGAGGACAACTTTGTTGTCTTGGACCGCGCGGAGGGCCCAGGCGGCACCTGGCGAGACAACACCTACCCAGGCGTTGCCTGCGACATCCCATCCCACGTCTACTCCTTCTCCTTCCACCTGAACCCAAACTGGTCCAAGTTCTTCGCCCCAGGCGAGGAGATTCAGCAGTACATGCTGGACGTAATCCGCGAGGAAGGCATTGAGCCCCACATCCGCCAGTTCAACGAGCTCAAGCACGCCGAGTGGAATGAGGCCGAATCCCTGTGGCACATCACCACCGCTCAGGGCGAATACACCTGCAAGTACTACATTTCCGCAGTGGGCAGCCTCACCGTGCCAACGCTGCCAGACATCCCAGGCATTGATACCTTCACCGGGGACAAGATGCACACCGCGAAGTGGGATCACACCGTGGACCTCACCGGCAAGCGCATCGCAGTGGTAGGCACCGGCGCCTCCGCTATCCAGGTGATTCCTGAGATGGTGAAGATCGGTTCCGAGGTAGTGGTGTTCCAGCGCACCCCGTCTTGGATTCGCCCACGCCCCGACTACGTTTACTCCGAGACGACGAAGCGCGCGTTTGCCCGCGACCACGAGGCACTTGAGCGCCACCGCGAGAACATCTACTGGTACCTCGAGCAGGGCTTCGCGGCCCGCAGGAACGTAGCCACCTACAAGGCAACCGCCACGCAGGAGGCCCTGAACCACCTGCACAACCAGGTGGAGGACCCAGAGCTGCGCGCAAAGCTCACCCCTGACTACGAGATCGGCTGCAAGCGCGTGCTGCTCTCCAACAACTTCTACCCTGCAATCCAGGACCCAAAGGTTACGCTGGAAACCTCCGCTCTGGTGAGCATGGATGGCAACACCGTCACCGCTGCTTCCGGCGAATCCTACGAGGTAGACGCCGTTGTGTTCGCAACCGGCTTCGACGCCACCACCGCCCCATTCGCCCCATACATCCACAACGGCTCCGGCACCTCCCTGGAGGACCACTGGAACGTTGCCGGCATGAAGGCCCTGGACTCCATCACGGTTGCCGGCTTCCCGAACCTTTTCATCATCAACGGCCCCAATACCTCCCTGGGCCACAACTCCACGGTGCACATCGTGGAATCCCAGGCCGACTTTGTCCTGGACACCCTGGACTACCTGGAGGAATCCGGCTACGACGTCTTCGAGGCAACCCAGGAAGAAGAGGACCGTTACATCGCCGAGATGGATGCCGAGGCAGAAGAGACCATCTGGCTTTCCGGCGGCTGCAAGTCCTGGTACTTCGACCACAAGTTCGGCCGCCTGACCACCATCTACCCGAACTCCGCCCAGTACTTCCGCGACCACAACGGCGTGTTCAACCCAGAGAAGTACACCTTCCGCAAGTCCGAGCGTGAAGCCGTCACCGTATAGCAACACGCCTTGAAAGGGGCCTTGGCCGTGCGCCGGGGTCCCTTTTTAGTTTTGTGGGGTTGGTGGGGGG
>NZ_JANIKD010000011.1 GCF_024580955.1 Corynebacterium sp. 122RC1
CCTGTAGACCCCCTCCCCCGCCTGCCCGCGGGGAACGAGGGGGTCTACAGGTCCTCGCGGGATTTCGGCGAGGACTGCTCCACGATCTTCACCTGTCCTTGGCTGAGGCCTCCGAGGTCTACCTCTTCTGGATCCACCACGTCGCCGGCAACGCCGAGGTCGCCTTCGATCACCACGTTGCCGGGGATCACGATGTTGCCATCTTCGTCCTGTTCGAGGGCAACCACTGGGAGCTCATTGCCTTCTTCGTCATACCCCGGCGCAGGAAGCGCCTCATGGGCTTCCAGCTTTTCTGCGGTGTCCGTTTTCTCCCAACGGCGAGTTTCCACGCGGCGCTGCGCCGCGGAGTCGTCGGTCATGCCTTTCACAAGGGAATACATCATGACGAGTTGGGTGAGGAAGAACGGGAAGGCAACAATGATCACCACTTCCTGCAACGTGGCAATTCCCGTTTCAGGGCTGAGCACCAGCAGCGAACCGGCCACGGCGCCGATGGCCACGGTCCACAGGATGCGGTACCAGGTAGGGGTGAGTTCCTCCTCGCCGGTGGCGAACATGTCCGTGACCATGCCAGCGGAGTCCATGGACGTCACAAAGAACACCACCACCACGATCAGCGCCAGGATGGACATTGGCATCGTGAAGGGGTACTCCTCAAAGAAGCCAAACAGTGCGAAGGGGACGTCGCCCTGCTCAACCACCGGAATGGAAAGGCGCCCTGGGTTTTCCAGCTCAATTTCCAAGCCTGCGCGGCCGAAGATCGCGAACCACACCACGGTGAAAATCGTGGGCAGCGCCAACACGCCACCGATGTATTCGCGAACTGTGCGCCCTCGGGAAATGCGGGCCACGAACATGCCAACATATGGCGACCAGCAGATGGACCACGCCCAGTAGAACACGGTCCACTTGCCCTGCCAGCCAGGGTTGTTGCCAAAGGAATCAGTCCAGAACATGATCTCCGGCAGACGCTCAGCGTAAAGCCCAAAGGATTCCGCCACGAAGCGCAGCAAGGTCAGCGTAGGTCCGGCGATCACCACGAACAGCATCACCAACACGGCTAAGGCGATGTTGATGTTGGAAAGAATCTTGATGCCACGGTCCAAACCGGATGCCACGGAGAACCCCGCGATCACGGTAATGACCAGGAGAATCACCAACTGTGCCCAACTCACCTCAGGCACGCCGAAGAGGCGGTTCAGACCAGCGTTGATCTGCAGCACGCCCAGGCCCACGGACACGGCGATGCCGAACACGGTGCCGATGATGGAGAGGACGTCGATCAACTTGCCAGGGGTGGAGTACACCTTCGAGCCGAGCACAGGGGCAAACACCGAGCTCACACGCGGCGGCAACTTGCGCTTGTAAATGAAGTAGCCGAGCGCCAGACCGGGCAGGGACATGATTGCCCACATGTGGATGCCAAAGTGGTAGAAGGTGAACGCGAAGGCCTCGCGCATCGCCTCCTGGCTCATCGGCTCGGTGTCTTGCATCGGCGGGTTCACCGCATGGTTCAGCGGCTCCGCCACACCCCAGAACATGAGCACCGCACCGATGCCGCCGGCGAACAGCATGCAGAACCAGGCGATGAGGGAGTGCTCGGGGTCATCGTCGTCATCACCCAAGCGCAGCCGGCCGTACCGAGACACGAATATGGCCAGCAAGAAAATGAAGGTCACCGAAACGCCGGCGATGTAGAGCCAACCTGTGTAGCGCAGCAAACCGCCGGCAATGCTGGTGAAGGCATCACGCGCCGTCGATCCCAAAATCGACGTAATCACCACGAAAGCCACGATGAACCCCAGCGAGGCCAAGAATATAAAGGGGTCCGACTGAATCCCGAACAGCGCCTTCTTGCGCCCTTGAGGTTCCTCTTCGATCAGCACCCTCCCGCCCGCGGGGCTGCTGGTTTCCGAATTCTTTTCGCTTTGTTGATCCGAGCTACTCGGGGAAGACATAAATCCAATTCCAGATAGGGAACAAAAACCCAAAGAATTTTAGCGGAGTCAACCTAAAAGTGCCCACTTCTGGAACACTCAGCACTCAGTTCCTAGGCTTTGGTGATCCCAATCTTGTCCACCCTGATCCCGGGATGCTTGACGACGAGCGCCTGCGCCACCTCATAGGGACGCGGCACTGCGCCCTGCGGAAACTCCACGGTGTACGGGGCAAGGCCCGTGCGCTCCCCCAACGCATGCTCGGGCAACAGGCGCATGTACGAGCGGCCGTGCTCCGAATATAGGTGAAGCTCCCGCAGTTGCTCAGTGGGAAAGCGCACGCCAGAGTGCAGGATGCGCACGTGTTCATCGATCTTCAGCACCGGCTTACGGCGTTTGATAGTCAGCACTATCCATGAGATCACCGCAATGGCAATGCCAACCAAAGGGAGCACACCTGCAAAGGTAAACAAGGTGTCCAGCACGCCGCCGTTGCCGCTTCGCGCGGCAAGAAACATCCATGCGAGCGGCGCCATGACAACAATAAATGCGATGCACAAAACAGTGGCTTTGGACCGCGCAATTGCTGCCGGCGAGGTGCGAACTTCAATGCTCATAACACCTTGGGATCCTACCTCACCCAAAGTGCACGATAAGCATTAGCCTGCGGTTGTGGAAGGGTTGGCATCCCGGGGCAAAACAACTACATTGTGTGCATGTTGCATTCAAAACGGCTTGCCACCAAGGTTGCTTTGGCGGCGTCGATGGCCGGAACCCTGACCGCCTGCCAGGCGGGCTACACGGCCTCCCAGACCGTTGATACTGTAGCTGCCGCGGACGTGATCACCCTGGGATTGTCCGCCGCCCCCGCCTCCCTGGACTTCACCACCACGTCCGGCGCCGCGATTCCTCAGGCCCTCATGGGCAATGTGTACGAGGGGTTGGTGCGCATTGATCAAGACGGCGAAATCCAGCCGCTCCTTGCCACAAGCTGGGACATCTCCCCAGACGGCAGGAGATACACCTTCCACCTGCGCCAGGGCGTGACCTTCTCCAACGGTGATGCTTTCAACGCGGACACCGCGAAGTTCTCCATCGAGCGGGTGCTGAGCGACGCGTGGACCAACGGCCTGAAGAAGGGCATGGCCAACGTGGTTGCTGTGGAAGCGGTGGATACCTACACCCTGCAGGTGGACTTAGCAGAACGATCGAACTCTTGGCTGTGGCGCATGGGCACGCTTATAGGTGCAATGATGACCCCAAACGGGGTAGACAACCTGGCCACCACCCCCGTGGGCACTGGCCCCTACGAGGTGGACGCCTGGGCCGTGGGCACTTCCCTCTCCCTCAACGCGAGGGAGGACTATTGGGGTGAAGCACCAGCCAACCAACGCGCAGTCCTGCGCTACTTTGGCGACCAAGTTGCCCTGGCCAATGCGGTGCGCGTGGGTGACATTGACGCCGCCATCGACGTACAGGCCCCCGAGCTCCTGGACGGCCTGAGCCAAGTGGACACCCTCGAGGTGGCCGTTGGCACCACCAACGGCGAGGTGATCTTGTCCATGAACAACACCCGCGCCCCATTCAATGACCTCCGGGTGCGCCAGGCTGTGATGTACGGCGTGGACCGCCAAGCAATCATGGCTACCACCTGGGAAGGCTACGGGACTGACACCGGCGGCGCACCAGTCTCCCCAACCGACCCCTGGTTTGATCCCCAAGTGGCACAGAACGCCGAGTACCCCTTTGACCCGGCGCGCGCCCGCGCCCTCATGGAGGAAGCCGGCGCGGTGGGCACCCCGATCACCATCTCCGTGCCTTCACGTACCTATGCAACCACTGCGTCTGAGTTGTTGTACTCCCAATTGCGCGACATCGGTTTTGAAGTCCAACTGGAAACAGTGGAGTTCCCCGCGGTGTGGATTGCCAAGGTGCTGACGCAAAAGGACTATGACATGTCCATCGTGGCCCATGTGGAGGCGCGGGACGTCGGCACGCTTTTTGGCACCCCGGATTATTACCTCGGTTTCCAGGACGCCACCGCCCAAGAACTGTTGGCACAGGCAGATTCGGTTGCGCCGGAGCAATATGTGCCCACCATGCAGCAGGCGGTAGGCCGGATTGTGGAGCAGGCGGGTGCGAACACGTTGTACAACCTGCCAAACGTGGTAATCGTGCACAAGGGAGTTCGCGGGGTGCCCACCAATTTAGTGGCCGACGGCATGCGACTCGCGGAGATCACCAAGCGGGAGGTAAACCCCTAATGGCGAGCAGGATCATACAAATTGTGGCGAAGTACGCCCTCACGCTGCTCGTTGCGAGCATCGCGGTGTTCGTGCTGCTGCGCATCGCTCCTGGCAACCCGGCGGAGATCGCTTTGGGCGTAAGCGCCACCCCTGAGGGTGTTGCTGAACTCAGCGCGCAGATGGGCCTAGACCGGCCGCTGTGGGAGCAGTACTTCACCTGGATTGGAGGGCTGCTCACGGGTAACTTTGGGGTGTCCATTACCTCTGGCACCGATATTTCGCCGATCGTGTGGGACCGGCTGCAGGTAAGCCTCATCCTTGTGAGCAGTTCGATCCTGTTTGCTCTGCTCCTGGCGGTGCCGCTGGGGCTGTGGGCTGCGAAGCGCGGATCGGCGTGGATTATGGCGCTCAGCCAAGTGGGCATCGCGGTGCCCAGCTTCCTTGCCGCCATTTTGCTGGTGGCGGTGTTCGCGGTGCGCCTCGGGTGGCTGCCGCCGAACGGGTGGGCGGTGCCCACACAGGACTTCAGTGGGTTTCTCGCGCGCCTGATCCTGCCGGTGGTGAGCCTCGGCATCGTGCAGGCGGCGATCATGACCCGCTACGTTGCCTCCGCCATCCAGGATGTGCTGCATCAAGACTTCATGCGCACCGCCCGCGCGATGGGGCAAACAAGCTGGGGAGCAATTTTGAGCCATGGGCTGCGAAACGCCGCCCTGCCAGTGCTCACAGTGACTGGGCTGCAGTTGACCTCGCTGCTCATTGGCGCCGTGGTGATAGAGCGAGTGTTTGTACTACCTGGGCTGGGCACCATGCTGCTCAATGCGGTTTCCGCGCGCGACCTGCCCACCGTGCAGACCATCACCATGGTGTTGGTGGGGTTCACCATCCTCATGAACGCATTGGTGGACTTTGCCTACCTGGTGGTAGACCCGCGCACGCGTGCGCAGGCAGCAGGCTCGCGGGCTGGCTCGCGGCCAGGTTCGCGGGCTGCAGAAGGGGCAGCACCCAAGGCTGCTGCCGGTGAAAGTGAAGCACCGGGCTCACAGGTGGAGGCACGCGCATGAAGCACACACGAACACAACTGAAGGCACTCGGCGCAGGAGGAATGATCGGCCTGGCCATTATCGTGCTGGTGATCGCCACGGCGCTCATCTCCCTGGTCTGGACTCCTTTTGATCCGCTGCACGCCATCCCTACCGAACGCCTCCAGGGCCCGAGCGTTGCACACTGGCTGGGTACGGACCGCTTTGGACGCGACGTGGCCTCGCAAATCATGGTGGGTTCCCGCATCTCCCTGCTGGTGGGCGTGGTCGCGGTGGCGGTGGCTGCCCTCGTCGGCGTGCCCCTTGGCATCGCGGCGGGAATGCGCCGCGGCGTCTTGGAGACCGTCATCATGCGAGGCGCGGACATCCTCCTTGCGTTCCCCGCACTCCTGCTGGCCATTGTGGCAACAGCGGCTTTCGGCGCCACCACCACTACAGCGATGGTGGCAATCGGCGTGGCCAACATTCCCAGCTTCGCGCGCGTTGCCAGGGCCTCCACCTTGCAAATCATGAGCCAAGATTTCATCGCCGCTGCCCGCGATGCCGGGCACTCGAGCTGGCACATCGCCTGGCACCACGTGCTGCCCAACTGCCGCAACTTCATCATTGTGCAAGCCTCCGTGGCCTTTGCCCTGGCCATACTCGCTGAAGCAGCCCTGAGCTTCCTCGGCCTAGGCACCCCACCACCAGACCCTTCCTGGGGCAGGATGCTGCAATCCGCGCAGGCCTCGCTGGCAAGCGCACCGGGGCTCGCACTGTGGCCGGGCTTGGCAATTGCGCTGACGGTGCTGGGCTTCAACCTCTTTGGCGATGCCCTGCGCAAAGTCAGCGATCCACAGACCGCCAAGCAGACTCCAGAGAGGACGCCCAAATGACCAGCAGCACACTTCGCGTAGAACATTTGCGCATCCCCGACATTCTGGATGACGTCTCACTCCACATCAACGCTGGCGAGCGGGTGGGTCTGATCGGCGAGTCCGGCTCTGGCAAAACCATGACCGCGCTGTCCATTCTGCGCCTGGTGGATTCTACAGGCGAGATCCGCCTACATGAACAGGATTTGCGCGCGCTCAGTGAACGCGGCATGTGTGAGGTACGCGGCAAGAAGATCGCGATGGTCTTCCAGGAGCCGATGAGCGCCCTCGATCCTCTCATGAGGGTGGAGCGGCAGATCGCCAAAGCGCTCACGGTCCATGGTGTGCCGCGCAATGCAGCAAAGGCCCGCGTTCCAGAAATGCTCGAGCAGGTGGGGCTCACCCCGGCGCACGGTAGGCGCTTTCCCCATGAGCTCTCCGGTGGACAGCGGCAACGGGTACTCATTGCGATGGCCCTTGCCCACGAACCCGACCTGTTGATCTGCGACGAACCCACCACCGCCCTGGACGTCACCAGCCAGCGCGCCATCGTGGAACTCATTTTGGCCCAGGTTCAATCCCGCGCCACTGCCTTGCTATTCATCACGCATGACCTCGGACTCGTGGCGCACACGTGCCAGCGCATTGTGGTGCTGCAAGAAGGCAAGATTGTGGAATCCGGTGACACCACGAGCATCCTTGCCGCTCCTGCTCACCCGTACACGCAGCGCCTGCTAGAGGCGTCGGAACTGCCGCATGCCCGCCTGCACACCCCGAGCCCTGAGGTGCTGGTGGAGGTGGACGCTGTATCCAAGGTGTATCCGCATCGTTTCCGCGCCCCCACCCGCGCCGTGGATTCGCTGAGTCTGAAGGTGACGCGCGGCGAGCGTCTGGGCATCGTGGGTGGGTCCGGCAGCGGCAAAACCACGCTGCTCAAGATGATCGCTGGGCTGGAAACGCCCACTTCAGGGCGCGTTTCTGTAGCCGCCACCACGCGCATGGTGTTCCAAGACCCCAGGGGCTCACTGGATCCACGTATGAACGTGCGCTCTATCCTCCAAGAAGGCGCGGGGCCGAAGGCGGGGCAGCTTAGCGACGCGCGCCTGGCGCAGGCACTGCACGAGGTGGGGCTGGCGGAAGACATGCTCGAACGCTTCCCACACGAGTTTTCCGGTGGTCAGCGCCAGCGCATTTCCATCGCGCGCGCATTGCTGGGAAACCCCGACGTGCTACTGGCCGATGAGCCGGTAAGTGCGCTGGATGTGTCCGTGCGCAAGAAGGTGCTTTCCCTCATGGACAAACTCGTGGCGGAACATGGGCTGACCATGATTTTTGTGTCCCATGATCTGCATGTGGTGCGTTCGGTGTGCAGCACCGTGGCCGTGATGAACCAGGGTCAAATAGTGGAATACGGGCCCTGCGAGGAGATTTTCACCAACCCGCAAAGCCCGTACACCCGCAGCCTGATTGAGGCCGTGCCGAGGGTTCCTGAAGTCAGGCGTTAAGCCGTGTGTGCGGCCTTCTCCCCCACCGCCACCTGCGGTGCTGCTGTCAGACGAGGGCCGCGCTCATCCATCTTGCGGCAAATGGCAACGTAAACCGCACCTGAAATATTGTGAATCACCGCTGCCACCGCACCTGGCAGGGCGGCTTCAGGGCTGAAGAACTTGGCCGCCATGCCGGAGGAAAGGCCTGCCGACTGCGTGCCCACCTCCACCGCAAGAGTGCGCTTTGCGGCGGTGGACTGACCGGTGAGCTTGCCTGTGAGATAGCCCAGGGCGTATCCGCCCACGTTGTGCAGGATCACGGCAACGAACACGATCATTCCCACGGTAGCCAGGCGCTCTGCGTTGTTGGCAACCGCACCGAACACCACGCCGCCAATGCCCAAGATGGAAATCCATGGCAGCACGGGCAGGATGCGCTCGATGAAGCTGTTGGCGATGAAGCGAATTGCCAAGCCGCCGATCACGGGCAGCAGCACGGTTTGGCACAGCGTCCAGGCCATACCCCAACCATTGACCTCAGTGCGGGTGTCAGCCAGTGCCAGCATGAGCAGCGGAGTCATGATCGGGGAGATGAGGGTGGAGACAGAAGTCATGGCAACAGAAAGAGCAACATCACCACGGCACAGGAAGGCAATCACGTTTGAGGAGGTGCCGCCAGGCACAGAACCGAGCATCAGCAGACCCACCGCCAACGCGGGGTTGAGCCCCAGCAGTTTGGCCACAACCACGGCGAGCAGCGGCATGATCACGAACTGCGCCACCACACCGATGAGGATTGGGATTGGGCGCTTTGCAACCGCCTTAAAGTCCGGGATGGTCAAGGTCAGGCCCATGCCGAACATGATGATCATCAGGAAGTACGTGATGTACTGGCTCAACGGCTGGAACGGCGCTGGGAACATGAACGCAATTGCGGAGCCGATAATGATGAACGCTGGGAAACCCAGCACTTCAAAAAGACTGTTCTTCGTGCTGGCTTGCTGGTGCTCTTGCCCTGTTCCGGTGCCTGTTCCGGTCCCTGCTGATTGTGGGGGAAGGCCACTTCCCGCGGTGTGCTGAGACACGTCTTGGGTGCCCTTTCGTGATTAGATTTCCTCTCCAACGGGGCGCCCTTGCAATGCTGGTGTGGGTGGCCAGGTATGCAAGGCGGATGGCGTTGGTGAGGTCTACATCTCAACCGCGCGGATTGTGCGCTGCAGCACACCATCCAACACGGCTCGCCCCACCTCGGTCAAATCAGTGATCCTCAATGAGGGTATGCAGCTCAGTGAAGATCCCGGCGCCGTCATGCCGGATGCCATCGTGTTGGAACTTGTTAGTCACATGTGGGCGCAGGTCAAGGTAGGTTTGGGCGGTCTGCATGGAGTACTCGAAGGGCACAAAGATGTCATCCAAATACACCGCCGCGGCGGCAGTCACGGGGGCAGACGCCAAGGTTTCCGTGTGGTACGGAGACTGCTCCCACTCGCGGTGCGCGAGCTGTTCGGCGGCATCCGCAAACACCTGCAATGCGGGGTCTTCTTCGAATTGCCATGGGAAGATGTGCTCACCGGTAAAGAAGAAGGGCTCCGCCGTGCGCGGATCAAGTTGCTCCTCGAATCCGGGGATTTCCTCGCGGATGCGCTGCGCCGCCCACTCAGTGGCGGCCTGGCCAGCTACACCGCCATAAATCGACTCATGAATCACTGCATACAGCGGCCCGCCAGCGAAACTGAGTTCCGCGCTGACTTGACTAAGGAAGTCACCCTTGAGGCGCTTTTCGCCCGCGACGGTATGGAATGGCTCCTCCAACAGGTAAGCCAGGTGCGCAAATCCCTCACCTCGGCCAAGACCGATCCCCAGGGTGCGCAAGCGGCGCGCGCTCAGCCGCTCCCCGCTGGCCAGGCGCTCGTCGGAAAGCTCCAGGTGATGGCAGATCTCACGCAGGCGCTCCTGCGCCCAGGGGAACTGCTGATAGAAGTCCAGGTTGCGTTTGCGCAGCTTGGCAAAGGTGGTGCGGTACACCTCGTCTACCGACGCTTCCAGCGCCGGCAGTCCCCCAGTGAGGTAGGCGCGCTCCACGGATTCAGGGTGCCGAGAAAGGTAGGAGGTGATGCAGAAGCCGCCGAAAGACTGACCCAGCAGACTCCACTTTTCCAGGCCTAAGGCCTTACGAAGAGCTTCGGCGTCCTCCACAATGTGCTCCTGACGCAGGAGGTGCAGGTGCTGGAAGTGGGCGGAGGCGTTGGTGGCGTCGATGCGGTTGGAGCGGCCGGTGCCTCGCTGGTCCAGCAAAATCACCCTGTAATGCTGCAGCGCCGCGCCGATAATGCCGCTTGCCCCGAAGGGCCGCGGCGCGGGGAACCCGGGGCCGCCTTGGAGGTACACAACCGCGGGAAGATCCTCGCCCCCCTTGGGAACGAGCTCACGGGCGTAGAGCGTAAACGTGTCTTGCGCTGCGGGCTCGTTGGAGTTGGGGGTGTTGGGTGTGCTGAAGTGATCCCAGGGGACCTCCAGGAAATGCTCGCGGATGGTCATGCCGAACTGGCGTGAAGTTTCAGTGCGAAGTCGGGTGGCGTTCATAGCGAACAGTGTAGTCAGTGGGTGTGACGTGGACACCTTAGCCACCGTAGCCACCGCGGCCAGGGTGGGCACCGTGGTCAGCGTGGGCGTGGAAGTTGGGGTTCTAAAGATTCTCGGCGTTCTCAAAAATCTCAAAAATCTCGAAAGTCTCGAGCAGGCTACACTGAGTCTATGACTGTGCAATTGAGGAATCCTTTCCGCCCAACCTTTGGCATCGCTCCCCTGTACTGGGTGGGCCGCGCTGATGTACTGGAGAATTTCCGGACTGCGCTTGAAATTGGACCAGGTGCTTTTGGGCGAAGCATGCTCATCAGTGGCAACCGCGGTATTGGAAAAACTGCGCTCCTGAACGAGCTAGAGGATATTGCTGAGCAGCAGGGATGGGTAGTACTGCGGACGTCGGGAAGAAATAGTTTCATCAAGGAACTTGTAGAAACCACGATCCCCAAGACGATCGCCGACCTTGATCCACCGAAGCAGCGCCGTCTTTCCAGCGTGGGACTGAGCTCTGTGGGATCTGTTGGTTTCGATGTCTCCCAGGCGGAAACGTACAAACCCAGCCTTAATACCCGATTGCGCGACCTGCTGGCGCTGCTTACTGAAGCAGGTGTGCTCATCACCGTCGACGAGGTGCAAGACGCCAACCCTACAGAACTCACCGAGCTCGCGGTGGCATTCCAGGACTTGCTGCGCGACGAGCAGGAAATCGCCCTGGTAATGACGGGCCTTCCACAAGGAATTGAAAAGCTCTTGCAACTGCCAGGAACCACGTTCATGAGGCGTGCGCAGCGTTTTAGCCTAGGTGAATTTTCGCCCAAAAATGCAGCAGAAGGGTTCCGGGCCACTGCGTTTGACTCGGGGATAACATTCAGCCCAGAGGCTGTGGACATGGGAGTGCGAATTTCTAAGGGATATCCATTCCTGGTGCAGCTTGTTGGGGCACTGGCCTGGAATCAAGCACACAGAAGAGGAGCAGTTGAGGTATCCGCAGCCGACGTTGCAGCAGTGGAACGCACCACCGTGAGCAATATGGGTACGCAAGTCCACGGCCCGGCCCTAAGAAACATTTCACCAGCACAGCGCCAATTCCTGGACGCGATGGCCAAACATGACCACGATGCCGTTCCAATTTCCACAATCGCGGCAACTGTAGGCAAACGCCCGCAGGGAGTTTCGGACACCAGGGAAAAACTCATTGCCGCTGATCTCATTGAAAGTGCCGGCACCGGACTGGTCAGGTTCACCCTCCCCTACCTGAGGGAATATCTCAACAACACAGACACCCTGGGGAGGGTTGACTAGCTTCGCCTGGAATACCGGCATGCACGGTGCGCTTGAGCCGCTTACTGCATGGGGAGCTTGGGGCTAAGGGCTTGGGTTTAGGGGCTTGGGTTCTTGTTTTCTCAAAAATCTCAAAAATCTCGAAATTCTCGAAAGTCTCAACCGCCCTGGCTACCCCAACCATCCCGACCGCCCCGGCTGCCCCGATGCCCAGACCGTGCTCGCTTTGCGGAGCGGTAGAATGTCCACCATGTTGGCTGAAGAACTCACCCGTACATACGCACAGAACTACCAGGCCGTGTTGGAGCATATCGCCGAAGCCGCCGAACGGGCGGGGCGTGATCCCCAAGAAGTGCGCCTGATTGCGGTGAGTAAAACGCACCCCATTGAGCAGGTCCGAGCAGCCGTGGCGGCGGGGATCACCATCTTGGGTGAGAACAAACCCCAAGAGCTCGCGGAAAAAGCCCAAGCCATCCGCGATGCGCAGGTGCACTGGTGCGCCATCGGACATCTGCAGCGCAACAAAGCCCGCGAAATTGCGCAGTATGCACACGAGTTCCACGCCCTCGATTCCCTCAAGGTTGCCGAAGCCCTCCAACGCCGCCTCGACGGCTTTGACCGCACCTTGGATGTATTCATTCAGGTAAACACCTCACTTGAGGAGCAAAAGGGTGGGATCGCCGCAGGTGAGCTCGGGCAATTTTTGGAAGCCCTCGCGCCCTTCGACCGCCTCAACGTGCGTGGCCTGATGACCATGGCCGCCGCATCTACGGACCCTGCTGTAGTCCGCCCTGCCTTCCAAGCCCTGCGTGAACTGCGTGATTCCACCCTGCCCGGCGCGGAACTCTCCATGGGGATGTCCGGTGATTACCAATGGGCTGTTGAGGAAGGAGCCACAAGCGTGCGCGTCGGCTCCGCAATCTTTGGAGCGCGCAACTACCCAAACTCACCTTCCGCACACGAACCTAAGTAGGCTGCCCCTGTGATCGGTGTCCTTCACGGCTTTGCCATCATTTTCTTCATCATTGCGGTGGGCTACGCACTGGCGCGCACGCAGGTGATTAAGGCGAGTGAGCGCCTGGTCCTCAACCGCGTGTCCTTTTACGCAGCAACACCGGCACTCGTGTTTACGGTAGTTGCGCAATCTCGCCCTGAGGAGCTATTTTCCCCGGTCATCGCGGTGACCACCCTTGCCTCCCTGGTGACGGTGGTCATTTTCGTAGCCGCTTCCCGAGCGTGGTTTCCCGCCGACCGCGCCTCAACCGTCTTCGGTGCAGCCGCCTCCAGCTATGTGAACTCCAACAACATTGGGCTTCCCGTGGGAATCTATGTACTAGGCTCCGCGGCCTATGTTGCCCCGCTGCTCGTGGTGCAAATGGTGGTGCTCACCCCGCTCATCCTGGCACTCAGCCAAGAGCCCGCACAGTCCAAAGCCGGGCGTTCCCAAGCGCTACAAATGCTCGCCACCATCGGCAAGTCAATCGTGAACCCAATCGTGCTGGGTTCCTTCGCGGGCTTTGCCGTGTGCATCACCCAGGCGCAGGTGCCGAGCATCATCATGGAACCAATTACATTGCTGGGCGGCGCCTCGATCCCTGTGATTCTGATGTCCTTCGGTGCTTCATTGCACGCAGCGTCGCCGCTTTCCGACGCAGCCCAGCGCACCGCAGCACTCACCGCTACCTGGCTGAAAACGGCAGGCATGCCGCTGGTTGCGTTCCTCATTGGCTGGCTGTTTGAGCTCTCCGGCGCAGAGTTGTATGCAGCAGTAATCCTCTCTGCGCTGCCCACGGCACAAAACATCTACAACTATGCTGCCACCTATCAGCGCGGCGAGGTGGTTGCCCGCGACTCCATCCTGCTGACCACCTTCCTCGCGCTGCCCGCCATGCTGGTGATCGCTTTGGTGTTTGGGGCGTAGGAAGACACTTTTCCACAGGTCCGAGGAACGTCACGGGTGGGCTGTGGAAAGAAAAAGGGGCGTGTCCGACCCCCTTGCTACACTGCGGGCTGTGCACAAAAAGTGCACGTCAAAGCCTATACAGGGGGATGAAAATGCATATCGCAGACATCAAAGAAAAAGTTGCGAAGCTGCTACGCCAGGCGGCCGACCAGGAGGGGACACCAGAAGGTGCGGTGTTTCAGGAAAAGGCCTTTGAACTCATGGCCAAATACGGCGTAGAAGTAAGCCAACTAGAGGAAGAACAACCAAGGGGTGCCCAGGCGCACCACCAATATCTGTACGGCGCCTACACAGACTTGCAGTGCCGGCTGCTCGCGGTGATCGCCATGAGTTTGCACTGCGTGGTGGTGTGCCACACCATGGCTGGAAAGCAACGGATCAACGTGGTGAGCGTGTTCGGACTGCCGCAGCATCTTTTCCGCGTACAAACACTGTTTGAGCTGCTCAACCCAACCATGCTCACCGGTGCCCAGGAATACCGCAGGCACCGGGACTTCCCGAACGGTGGCTACACGCGCAGAGCAAAGCGCTCCTGGATGATCGGGTTCACCCACACCATCGGCACCCGGCTACAGGCGATCGAGCACGCCTACACAGAGCACTTTGCCCGCGGAGGTCGCTCCGGGGAGCTAGTGCTGCAAAGCGATCTTGAGCAGGCCCAACAAGCTGCCCACGAGTGTTTCCCGGAGAGTTACGTTGCCCCAAATAAGGGCGTGGACATGGTGGATTCCCACGCCTTCCGGCATGGGAAAGAAACCGGGGACCGTCAAGACCTTGGGCAGCAGCGGGTGCCGCCGCGGCAATTCGCGCTCGAAGGCCGCTAGAGGCGGAAAGGGGCCGGTGGCGGAAGAGGCTAATCTTCGTCGGTGGAAAGCGCTGCCACAAAGGCCTCCTGAGGTACGGAAACCGAACCCAAGGACTTCATGCGCTTCTTGCCTTCCTTCTGCTTTTCCAGCAGCTTGCGCTTACGGGAGATGTCGCCGCCATAGCACTTTGCCAGCACGTCCTTGCGCATCGCCCGGATGTTTTCGCGGGCAATGACCTTGGAACCAATGGCCGCCTGGATGGGGACCTCAAACTGCTGGCGTGGGATCAGTTCCTTGAGCTTCTTGGTCATCTTGTTGCCGTACCACTGCGCGGAATCGCGGTGGACGATCGCAGAGAAGGCATCCACGGGGTCGCCGTTGAGTAGGATGTCCACCTTCACCAGGTTGGCCTCCTGCTCCCCGGCCTCCTCATAGTTCAAGGAGGCGTAACCCTTGGTGCGGGACTTCAGGGCATCAAAGAAGTCAAAGATGATCTCGCCGAGCGGCATGGTGTAGCGCAGCTCCACGCGGTCCTCGGAGAGGTAGTCCATGCCGCCCATCTGGCCGCGCTTGGATTGGCACAGCTCCATGGTGGTGCCCACGAACTCCGAAGGGACGATGATGGTGGTTTTCACCACCGGCTCCCACACCTCTCGCAGCTTGCCGCCAGGCCAGTCCGAAGGGTTGTGCACATGGGTTTCGGAGCCGTCCTCGGCAACCACGCGGTAACTCACCGAAGGTGCGGTGGAGATGAGGTCAAGATCGAACTCGCGCTCCAAACGGTCGCGGGTGATTTCCATGTGCAGCAGGCCCAAGAAGCCACAGCGGAAACCGAAGCCCAAAGCCACGGAGGTCTCAGGTTCGTAGGTGAGGGATGCGTCATTGAGCTGGAGTTTTTCCAGGGCATCGCGCAAGTCTGGGAAGTCGGCCTGGGAAATTGGGAACAAGCCGGAGTACACCATGGGCTTTGGTTCCTCGTAGCCCTGCAGCGGCTCCTCGGCGCCTTTGGTGGCCCAGGTGACGGTATCGCCCACCTTGGACTGGCGTACGTCCTTCACGCCGGTGATCAGGTAGCCCACCTCACCGGGGCCCAGGCCATCGCACTTTTTCGGCGTTGGTGAAACAATGCCGATTTCCAGTAGCTCGTGCACCGCGCCGGAGCTCATCATCTTGATCTTTTGGCGTGGGGTGAGCTTGCCGTCAATCATGCGGATGTAGGTCACAACACCGCGGTAGGTGTCATACACCGAGTCAAAAATCATCGCGCGTGCCGGCGCCTCCATGGGCTGCTCTGTGGTGGGGGCGGGAACCAGCTCGGCAACCTTGTCCAACAGGGCCTCTACGCCCTCACCAGTTTTGCCGGACACCCGCAGCACATCCTCCGGCTCGCAGCCAATGATGTGGGCGATCTCCAGGGAATACTTCTCCGGGTCGGCGGCAGGCAGATCAATCTTGTTGAGCACGGGAATGATCTCAAGATCGTTTTCCATTGCCAGGTACAGGTTGGCCAGGGTTTGCGCCTCAATGCCCTGCGCGGCGTCCACCAGCAGGATTGCGCCCTCACAGGCTTCTAGTGCCCGGGAAACTTCATAGGTGAAGTCCACGTGGCCTGGGGTGTCGATCATCTGCATCACGATCTGTTCACCCTTAAAAGGCCCGGAACGGGGCACCCACGGCAAGCGCACATTTTGCGCCTTAATGGTGATGCCGCGCTCACGCTCGATGTCCATGTTGTCCAGGTATTGGTCACGCATATCACGCGCGTCCACCACGTTTGACAACTGCAAGATCCTGTCCGCCAGGGTGGACTTGCCGTGGTCAATGTGCGCAATGATGCAGAAATTGCGGATCTTGGAGGGATCCGTGAACGTCTTTTCCGCAAACTTCTCTGACAATGAACTTCCTTTACACCTGCTATACGTCTCCCCCACCATATCCCATGCCACATTGCAGAATTGAACCAACGCATCTCCACTGCCCACGCCCAGGGCACGCATTTTCAATTCATTTTCATTTCCTGAGGCAATTTTTAGGGCTAGAATCGAGGGATATTTCCACAGTTGAAGGTAGATCAGGATCCTCCCCTCCTTTAGGACGAATCCATGGGCACACACACCAACCGGTTGCACCTCACTCGCCGCCGCAGCAAAACGGACGCCAGCGGCATGGACAAGCTGCGCAATTTCTTCCGCAAGCACGAGGAAACCTCCGCCACCATTGGGCTTGATCGCATCAGCGAACGCCTGGGGCTCAGCAACCCCTCCGAAGACGCCGCCCGCGCCCTGGAAAACGCCTGCATCGTCTGCGATGCCCAAACCCTTTCCCGCGACATCGTCTATGCCCCAGACATGGACGGCAAAGTGGACCCCGGCGAGGTGGTGTGGTTCTGGGCGCCCATCGACTCCCGCACGAAGGAACTCACCGAGCGCGCCATGGTAGTGATTGGCCGCACCGGCGAGCACGTATTGGGCCTTGTCACCAGCACCGACCCCGACCACGGGGAGGAATACAATTGGATCGACATCGGCGCCGGCCCCTGGGACGGGGAGGGTCGCCAGTCCTGGGTTCGCGTGGACCGCGTAGTGCAGGTCCCTGAGTACTCCATCCGCCGCGAAGGCGCGGTACTCCCCCAGCACCGCTTCGAGCGAATCGCTAACCGCCTGCGCACAGACTTCGGCTGGCTCTAGCACCTCCCCAAGCACTACCGACGCAGCCAAGGTGCCAGTTGCTCAGGTTACTTCGCGGCTCCACCGCTACTTGGTGTTTCAGGTGCTGCTCTGGTAGTGTTTTCCAAGCAACATTTGCAGTTGTTCCAAGCATCAAGCGTGTGCAGCCACGCGGGCAGGACCTTGGGCCCGTGGGTGCACGCCTTTTGTTTTGCAAAAGGTGCTTGTTGGGGAGCCATCCCTGCTGGGCAACACCAATATCACAAGAGGTATTTTTCATGGCAAACATCAAGTCTCAGAAGAAGCGCATTCTCACCAACGAGAAGGCTCGTCAGCGTAACCAGGCAGTTCGTTCTGCAGTTCGCACCGAGATCCGCAAGTTCCGCGAGGCTGTTGAGGCCGGCGACAAAGCCGCTGCTGAAACCCAGCTCCGCGTTGCTTCCCGCGCTCTGGACAAGGCTGTGACCAAGGGCGTGTTCCACCGCAACAACGCGGCGAACAAGAAGTCCCGCATGGCAACCGCTTTCAACAAGCTCGGCTAACACCCACGCTGGTTGCTGAAAACTCCACCGGATTCCCCTCATGGGAAACGGTGGAGTTTTTGTTTTCCCTGATGTGCGCTAGTGCAGCTCCGCGATACCGTTGAGTACCAGCGCCACGCCCGCAATGCAGAAGAACACGCCGGCTATGAGATCCAGCCAAGGGCCAAATGCCATGAACCTGCGGCGCAACACATTTGTACTTATCAGCAGAGCGATGAGCGAGAAGCCTGCGAATGCCGACGCACAAATGGCCGCCACCACCAGCAGCGCCACCGCAATGCTCGGTTCCGGCGGCATCAAGGGGGCAATGATTGCGGCGAAGTACAGCACCACCTTGGGGTTGGACAAGTTGGTAAACAGCCCCTGGCGGTAGCATGCCCACGCCGTGCCGAAGATCTCAGAGATCTGCGCCTCGCTGGCAACGGGGATACCCATCGCAAACTGGACCCGCGCGCTGCGCAGCATCCCAATGCCCATCCACACAATCCACGCGCCACCTACTATTTGCACCCAGCCCAAAATGTCCGGGTATGCAGTCAGCAATGTAGCAGCGCCGAACACGGTGAGTGACACCCAAACCACCAGGCCGGTTGCAATCCCCGCCGCCGCGGCGAGGCCACGGATCCGGGAGCGGGTAGCCAGACGCGTGATGAGGAAGATATCAGGGCCGGGGGTGAGCATTCCGGCGAGGTTGAGCAGCAAAATGGTGCCGAGCTGATGCAACCCCATTGCCGCTACGCGCTGAGGTCCGAGATGTCTACGCCGAACAACGCCGCAGTGTCCCGCGCGGTTGGGTGCCCTGCATCCAGGTCCGCACCGGCTTGGACGAGGATACGGGCGATCTCCAATTCTTTCTTAAACAGCACGCCGGCTATTGGGGTTTGACCTCGGTCGTTGACCCGGTTGACGTCGGCACCGCGCTCGATGAGTGCACGCACAGCGGGCTCGTTGCCGTTGTATGCAGCAAGCATGAGCAAGGTGTTGCCGTCTTGGTTGGTGAGGTTGACGTCAACGCCGGCGTCGATGTAACTGGCGAGTTCTTCGGCCGCCTGTGGGTCGCGGGACAGCGCGAAAATTTTGGTTACTAAGGCTTGTACGTCTTCGGGGAGTTCGTTCGTCACCTGAATTATTCTAACCAGCAAGTTGGCTAATGCGGGCCACGGCCTGCTCAATGGCGTATTCGGGGTCACCGCCTTGGCCTTTTACCGTGGCATCGAGGTCCGCCATCACGATCACCGCTTCACTCACAGCACTGCTTGACCAGCGGCGGGCAATTTTAGCGGTCTTTTCCACCACGAAGGGCGCCATCCCCAACTGGCCAGCCAGGGCATGAGCATCCACGCGCATGGTGGAATAAAGGCGGGCGATCGCGCTGACTTTCATACTCAACGCCGCGGCAAGCGCCACCGGGGACGTCCCTAATTGCAGGGCCCTGCGGGTGCTTGCAACGGCCCGCTGGGTTTGGCCGCTGCAGGCGAGGTCCGCGATGTCAAAGCCGGAAACCTCCGCCACGCCAACGTAGTACTCACGCACGGCTGCTTCCGTAACGTTGCCGGCGTTATCCGCCACCAACTGGCTGATTGCACTGGCAAGCTCCCGGAGGTCAGAGCCCACACCCTCCAACACCGCTTGCACAACGTCCGGTGTGACGCGCACACCGTGGCGTCGGAACTCATCGGTGACCCACCGTGGACGCTCGCTTGGCTTGAGGTTGGCTACCTCATGGACCGTGGCGATCTTGCGCAGCTTGGTTGCCAACTGCTTTTGGCGCCCACCCCCAGAGTGGGAAATGATCAGCGTGATCCCAGGCGCGGGGTTCATAGCGGCATCGAGGATGAGCGCTGCCGGTTCTTTGCCAGCATCCTCGGTGTTGGTGAGCACCACCAGGCGGTCCTCACCAAACAAGGAAGGGCTAAACAAGTCAATGAGCTCGTGCTCAGTGACGTCCCCGGCGCGCAGGGTGGACACAACCACGTCTGGGGACTGCTCAGCGCGAACCTGCGCCACCACTGCCTCACGCGCGCGTTCGGCGAGGAACTCGTTTTCACCGACGATCAAATGAACCTGCACGCACACTATCGTGCCACAAGAAGCAGCTACTGCGGCCGCCTGCCCCGCGCCGCTCGCCCCATACCGCCGCTAGCTCGCGCCCTTGCCGATCCAGAGCATCACAGTTACCAACCAAGCAACAAACCACCCCGGGCTTGCGAGCTTGACGCGCGCGATGTCCACTCCTCAGGCAGCGAGTGCCAAGGGGGCGTGACTGTCGGTTGTGTCGGAGGCTTTTGTTCCTCCGCCTCCGCGGTCATTGCTCTCCGGGCTTGATAGCATGGGGCTTATGGCCCGCAATCCCGTCCGCCACAACTGCGCCCAACCCCACCAGTGCTCCCTGGACGTGCGCATGCAGGTCATGGCCCGTTCCCCGCTGACCAAGATGCTGAACCCGCAACAACACAGGGAACTCGACCAGCATCTGACCTCCTGGGCCTGGGCCGCAGGTGATCCCATCCTCCTAGCCGGCGAGCAGGCCCAGGGCAGCTATATGGTCGCCGCCGGTCGGGCCCGGATCACCCGGGACACCATCGATGGCCGAGAAATCACCGTCGACATCGCCGCCCCTGGGGATGTCATCGGCCCACTGCACACCCATAGCTCCCCAGCCACCGACTCCGCCTGGGCGATTGAGACCACCTGCGCGCTCTTCCTGCCCGCCGAGGCCCTGGCCGAGGTCGTGGACGCCTACCCGCAAATGGCGTTGGCGATCATACGGATGCAGCAGGACCAATTGGTCCGGTCCCGGGAACGCGAGACCGCACAGACCACCTCGACTGTCGAGCAGCGCGTGGCCGCCACCCTCCAACACCTGGACGCCAAGCTCGGGCAAATCCGACAAGACGGATCCAGCCTGCTGCAGGTCCGCCTACGCCGCGACGACGTGGCCGGCATGGCCGGCACCACCGTCGAGTCAGCCTCCCGGGCAATGGCGCGGATGAAGAAAACCGGTGTCATTGACTCCGGCCGCGAATGGATCGCCATTACCAACCGCCAGGCCCTGGCCGACCTGGTCGCCGGCCTCTAAACGCCCACATCCCTCTCTCTTTTCCAGGACAATTTCATGGTAGGAGAGATTTTTCGTTGTTTGATCCAGGTCAAGGAATTACCCCGGAAAGGACCGTATCTTCAAGGGTGCAAGCACAGGAACATGACGATAAAAGATGAAAGGAGCTGGTTACGATGACCGCCCCGGCCACACTGAAGAACACCACCTTGCGCTCAGATGAGTTCACCTGTCCGAGCTGTGTCGCCAAGATCGAAAACAAGCTGAATGGTTTGGAGGGCGTGGAGAATGCGGAGGTGAAGTTCTCCTCCGGACGCATCCTGGTCAGCCACGACCCACAGAAGGTCTCCGTACGTGACCTGGTCACCGCGGTAGCCGAGGTCGGTTACACCGCCAAGCCGTCGGCGATCTGACGCACTCCCGACCCCACAAGGCCGCCACCCGATCCGGGAATGGCTGAGCACTCACACCGGCCCTCTCATGGACGCCGGCTGTACCGCCAAACCCTCGGCCTACGAAACACCCCCTTATCCGAGTACCCAGGAAAGGAGCATGATCGGCACCGCGTCATCTCCACGCTAGGAACCCACCAGCACCGTACGGTGCTGGTGGGTTCCTAGCGTCGACAGGCCAAGTGGCATGTTCTTCTGCTCTACCTCGTCAGGTCGGAGATCTGTGCGTGATTGATCCAGGTCAAGGAAGTTTCTCCGGAATCGTCTTAACTTCATGAGTGTCAAAGGAAAAAGAACCTCAAAGGTAAAGGAGACCCATCATGAAGACCTGGAAAACCTGGGGCGTGGTCGCCGTCTCAGGACTGTTGATTATCCTGTCCTGGCTCACCCCCGTTGGGTGGCTGTCAGACGGATTCATGATCGCCGCCGCGGTGGTCGCCGGCTGGCAGATCGCCGTCTCCGCCGTCCAGGCCCTGCACATTAGGATGATCTCGATTGACCTGCTGGTCATCGTCGCCGCCATCGGCGCGCTGTTCATCAACAACTACTGGGAATCCGCCGCCGTCACCTTCCTCTTCGCCCTGGGCAAGACCCTGGAGAAGGCCACGATGAACCGCACCCGCAAGGCACTGTCGGACCTTGTGGACGCTGCCCCCGAGACCGCCACCGTGCTGCGCGACGGTGAGCCCGAAACCGTTGAGATCTGGGAACTGGCCCCCGGTGACGTCGTGCTCGTGAAGAACGGCGAGCAGATCCCCGTCGATGGACGCGTGCTCTCCGGTCACGGCGGTGTCGACGAGGCCACTATCACCGGGGAATCCGTACCCGCCGAGAAGGCCGAGGGCTCGGAGGTTTTCGCCGGTACTTGGCTGCGCTCCGGGGTGCTGCGCATCGAGGCGATTGGCATCGGCTCGGACTCCACACTGGCCAAGATCATCCACCGCGTGGAAGACGCCCAGGACGATAAGGCCAAGACCCAGACGTTCCTGGAAAAATTCTCGAAATACTACACCCCCGGTGTGATGGTCGCCGCCCTCGCCGTTGGCCTGATCACCCTCAATGTGGAACTGGCCTTGACCCTGCTGGTCATCGCCTGCCCCGGGGCACTGGTCATCTCCATCCCGGTCTCGATTGTCGCCGGTATCGGACGCTCCGCTAAGGACGGGGTGCTCATCAAGGGTGGCGAATACCTGGAGACCTCCGCGAAGGTCGACACCGTGGTCGTCGACAAGACCGGCACCCTGACCAACGGCCGCCCCGAGCTGACCAACGTCGACGTCCTCGACCCGGCCTACTCGGACGATGAGGTGCTCACCCTGGCCGCCCGTGCCGAAACAGCCTCCGAGCACCCCCTGGCCAATGCGATCATCCGCGGCGCGGAGAACAAGGGACTGACCATCGAAATGGTCGAGAAGGCCAAACCGGTCACCGGCAAGGGCATCATCGCAAAGGTCGACGACCATACCGTCGCCGTCGGTTCCGCCGACCTGCTCGACCACGCCCTGGATACCACCCGCATCCTTGAACTCAATGACCAGGGCAAGACCGCCATGTACGTCGGTGTCGACGGACGCGCCATCGGCATCGTCGCCGTGGCCGACACCATCCGTGACGACGCACCGGCCGCTATCCAATCGCTGCATGACAAGGGTGTGCGCGTGATCATGGCCACCGGTGACGCGAAGCGGGTGGCCCGCAACGTCGCCGCCGAACTCGGGGTCGACGAGGTCCGGGCCGAACTCATGCCCGAGGACAAGCTCACTATCGTCAAGGACCTGCAGGCCCAGGGCCGCACCGTGGCCATGATTGGCGACGGTGTCAACGACACCCCGGCACTCGCTCAGGCCGACATCGGCGTGGCGATGGGGGCTGCTGGCTCACCTGCCGCCATCGAGACAGCCGACATCGCCCTGATGGCCGACAAGCTCCCCCGCCTGCCGTACGCCCTGGGTCTGGCCCAGCGCACGGTACGCACCATGCGGGTCAATATCGCCATTGCCCTAGCCACCGTGGCGATCCTGTTGGCCGGTGTGCTGCTCGGTGGGGTGACCATGTCGATTGGCATGCTCGTCCACGAAGCTAGCGTCCTGATCGTCATCGCGATCGCCATGCTGCTGCTGCGCCCCACCCTGAAGGAGGACAAGGACAAGGCAGACGTCAGTACTGCTGACGCCGCGAAGGAGACGCTGAGCGCCTAACAACACATTCGCCACAGCCAGCCCCGCCGGTTTTCCTCCAGGTCTTCCCGGTGGGGCTTTCGCTGTGCACCAGATCCCCGATCTCATGTAGCTGCACGCACACTATCGTGCCACTAGATGGTGCCACCGCGGACGGTGCGCGGCGCTGCTACCCCGCGCCCATGCCTATCCAAAGCATCACCACTACCAACCCAACACTGAACCAGCCCAGACCCGCCAACTTGGCGCGGGCGAGGAGGTAGAACGTCCAACAACACCCGAGGGCCACCCACGCCACGGGCGCGGTTTCTGGCACATCAACCACCGCCCCCGGGATCTGCGCCCCGATGCGCGCCACCTGCCCGATCCACCACGCGGCAGGCTGAGCCAATGCCAACGGCACCCACTCCAGCCCAAAGGGCAGCACGCCGAGAATCGCAGCCACCAGACCGAGGACGGTAATCAGTGGCACCACCGGCGCGGCCAGGAGGTTTGCCCCTACCGCCGCGAGGGAGAGTTGCCCCGACATTGCGGCAAGAAGCGGTGCCGTGGAAAGTTGTGCGGCGAGTGTCACCGCAATTGCCCTGCTGCCCACCTCCGGGATCTTCGGGTGCATGAAAAACCCGGCGAGGATCGGGCTCAATGCCACGATTCCCGCGGTTGCTGCGGCTGAGAGCGCAAAGCCGTAAGACGTTGCCATCTGCGGTTGCAACACCATCATGGCGATCACCGCGATACACAGCGCATGCATCGGCGGGGTGCGGGTATTCGCGAGCACCGCCACCAATCCCACGCTTCCCATGATCCCCGCGCGCAGCACTGAGGGCTCGGGCCCCACTACCAGCACATACATGCCGAGCGTCAGCAGCGCGCACATGGTCTGCCACCGCGGAGGCGCGCGAAGCAGCGCGGCAAGCACCACCACGCAACCGGCCACAATGGCAACGTTGCCACCGGACACCGCGCTCAAGTGTGCCAGCCCCGTGTCCAGGTACCACTGCTGTTCCTCGGCGGTTTGAAGGGAAGTATCACCCAAGGTCATCGCCGGTATCAGCCCGCGCGCCGGAGAATCGAGCAGCCCCAGCGCACTGTGGTGGAACTCCGCGCGGATCTCCGCGGCAAGGGCGTAGGGGGTGTTCCAGATGCTGTGCAACTCAATTGGCTCAATGCGCCGTGCCCGGAACCACTCCAGGGTGCCGCTGCCCTCAACGCGCAGCATCTGACCGAACTCCACATCCAGTTCCGCCCCTTCGGGGAGTTGCACACGCGCCCCACCAACCTGAATCCACTTCTCCCTGAGTGCATACACCCGGCCCTCCACCACGTCACGCTGCAGCGCCGCCCGCTGCGCGTATAACACCCCTTGTGCTTGAGCACTCAGGCCCCACGCCGCGGTGAAAATGCCTTGAGCCGGTGACTTCACCGCAAGCACCACCCCCACCGCCGCGCTGAACAGCAACACCCACCACTGCCCCAGGTGCACCGCCAGGAACGTGCCGCACCAACAGCACAGCGCCGCGGGGAGCAAACGCAGTTCACTCACAACCGCACCTCGCTCACAACCGCACCTCGGCGGCGATGGCGGCGAACTTCGCCGGGCCAATCCCCTTGACTTCCTGGAGCTGCTCTATCGACTGAAACGCCCCAATCTGATCGCGGTAATCCACAATCGCCTGTGCCGTCTTCTGCCCCACCCCAGGCAGGGTCATCAGCTCCTCCACCGAGGCCTGATTCAATGACACCCCCTCCCCCATCCACGTCCCCGAACTCGAACCCGAACTCGAACTCGGCTCCGCAACGCCACCGGCGCCCGGGTCGGGAATGATGATCTGGGTGGCGTCGGCAAGCAGTTGCGCATGGTTGAGCCCCATGGTGTCCCCGGTGGGGACAGCGGCACTGAGGGCGTCTGCAATGCGCGCACCTGGCGCGAAGGTATAGAGCCCGGGCCGCTCCACGGCACCTTGAATGGAAACCACCAGTTCACTGGGTGTTGCGGCTGCCACCGGTGCGGTGCTGGGTTGGTGGATTGGCGGCGGCGGGTCGGGTTGCTTGAACCACAACAATGCACACACGGCCGCTGCTAAAGCCGCACCGGCAACCCCCTGACGTGCGGAAATGCCGAACCTGTGCGTGGGGAGGGCCACCTTGAGTTCGTTGGTGGCAACGGATTCTAAACGTGAAATTGCGTGTCCCATGCCGCCGATGCTGCCGCACGCCCACCCCACCAACAAGCACGCCCAACAGCGCTTGTGGAAAACTCACGTTTCGCGGGCTCGGCTGTGGAAAACGCGAAAAACTAGGGCGTACCGACGCCCCCAGCGCCGGACGCCTCCCGCGGCTCTGCTTGGGGATCTGCTGCAGGTTGCTCATGGGGGTGGTCACGAAACACTGCGGAAACACCCAGGGAGCCAGGGCCACAGTGTACGGCGAGGATCTCCGCCATCTCAGTGATCATGATCGTGGAATCCACCGGCAGGGCGGCGCGCAATTGCTCCTCAAGGGTGTGGGCTGCCTCGAGGGCCTCACACTGCTGGATGGCTACAAAGGCTGGGCTGCCCCCGGCGCGAGTGAGCACCAGGTCCACCAAGCGGGCAAAGGCCTTTGCCTGGGTTCGAGTACGCGCGGCGAGCTCCAAACGACCCTCGTTGATCCGCATGATTGGCTTGGTGGCCAGCGCTGTGGACACTACCGCGGTGGCGGCGGTGATCCGCCCGGAGCGGCGGATTTCATCGATACGGTGCAGGTACAGCCAGGTTTCTGAGCGGGCCAGGGTGTCCCGCGCCATGTCCGCGCACTCCGCCAAGGAACCGCCCTGGGCGGCGATCCGTGCGCTTGCCATCGCGGCGGCACCAACCGCCATGCCCACATTTTGGGTGTCAATGACCTCCACCGCGTCATCGAACACCGCGGAGGCAGTGACCCCCGCATTCCAGGTGGAGGAAAGGAACTTGGAGATGTGCAGGGCAACCACACCCTGGTCCACCCCATCAACCGCGCCGCGTTCCAATTGGCGCGCATAGCCGGCTGCCAGCTCCAACGCGGACAGCCCAGAGGTGCTCTCCTCCTGGGCATCCCGCATCAGGTGCAGGTCAAGCACCGTGATGTCTAAGTCCTCAACGATTCGCTGCGGAAGTCCTGCAGAAGAATCAACCACCACCCGAACCGCCATGGTTAGAGCACTCCGCGGTTCCAAGCATCCAGGTACCACTGCGCAGGCTGCGGATCCTCCGCGGTAAAACGCATCGGTGCGTGTGGGTCTTCTCGGTCAAACACGGGACGCCCGGTGAGTTGGGACCAGCAGGTGTTCCCCAAACCGGACAGCAGTGGGTATTGGGACACGTCCAAGCCCAACAAATTGGAGGTTAAGGCGGAAATCGTGCCGCCGTGAGCCACTATCAGCAGGGTTTCATCATCCCAGCTCTCGTAGCTGCGCATTTGCTCATCAATCACAGCCCGAGCACGGCGGGCAACGTCCAGGCGGGACTCCCCCTGCGGTGGCGCCCAGGAGGCATCATGGCGCCACACAGCACGCGCACCAGGGTGGGCAACATCCACCTCGCCGTGGCTCTTTCCCTGCCAGTCACCCAGGTTGGTTTCCCGCAACCGGGCATCCGTGGTGATGGGAAGTGCCAACTGTTCGGCAATCACTTCGGCGGTGTCTTTTGCGCGGGTCAGATCCGAACTCACGATCCGCCCCACGCCGAAGTCAGCCAGGACCTTTGCTACGGCCTTGGCTTGCTGGATGCCTACGTCGGAAAGATGCGTATCCAGATGCCCCTGCATGCGGCCAGTGGCGTTGTACTCGGTTTGGCCGTGCCGCAAAAGGATGAGTCGCCTCGTCATTGCCAGCCCCTCTTTGTGTGACCCGTGGTTATTCTTCCGGCTCCTGCTGAGCCAGAGGAATCTCGTCCAAAGACTCCACCTGGCGCACGTCCACATCCTCAGCCCACGCTGCCGGGCGCTCCTGGGTTTCCACGCCCTCAACCTCGATGAGGGGGCAGTCGCGGTACAGGCGGTCCAAACCGTAGAAATCACGCTCCACATTGCGCTGAACGTGGATGATCAGCATGCCGTAATCCAGCAGCACCCAGCGGTTTTCGCGGTTGCCCTCGCGGCGCTTCGGCTCCTGGCCCAGGGCGGTGAGTGCGTCCTCGATCTCTTCAACGATCGCACGCACCTGGCGTTCGTTATCTGCGGAAGCAAGGACGAACACCTCGCTGATCGCCATAACATCGGAGACGTCGATCACCGCGATATTGGTAGCCAACTTCTCCTGCGCAGCCAACGCCGCCGCAGATGCAAATTCAATAGTTTCTTGTGTTGCAGCCAAGACAATCCTCTTCTTTGTTCCGTTTTGCTCCCCCAGCCAGTCCGCTGAGGATCGTGCGCCAGCACATGCGCTTTTCACCCAAGGCGCACGCCCGCAACCTCAGTGTGGACAAGCCAACATCAGGCGGAAACAGGGTGAAAGCAATCCTTACCCAGTGTTCCACGAAACTGCACGACCACCAAACAGGACGGCACGCCGGACGCAGGATGAACTCACTGGAGAACGAACAGTCCTACGCGTTGCCAGCCGCGCTAGCCCCTTCAGGCGTTTCAGCTTCGCCAGGCCCTTGAGCCCCACGAGTGATCGCTGGGGTTGGATCTCTGCGGGCATCTGAACCGCAAGGGCTATACAGGCGGCGCTTGCCGATGTACTGCACCACCCCATCCGGCACCAAGTACCACACCGGCAGCCCCTCATGGGCTCGCTGTCTGCAACCAGTGGAACTGATCGCCATCGCCGGGATCTCAATGAGGTGCACGCGGTCCTGGTATTCCTCCGGGACCACCTTGTCTACCAGTTCATAGCCGGGGCGGGTCACCCCAACGAACTCCGCGAGTTGCAGCGCCTTCTCCCAATCCCGCCACGAAAGGATGGACTGCAAAGCATCCGCACCGGTGATAAAAAACAGCTCGGCGTCTGGGAATTGCTGGCGGAGATCACGCAGCGTGTCCACCGTGTAGGTGGGACCAGGGCGGTCAATGTCCACACGGCTCACGCTGAACCGCGGGTTGGAGGCGGTAGCGATCACGGTCATGAGGTAGCGGTCCTCCGCCTCCGAGACGACGCGGTCCGCCTTTTGGTAAGGCTGGCCGGTGGGTACGAAGACCACCAGGTCCATGTCAAACTTCGCCGCCACCTCACTCGCGGCAACCAGGTGGCCATGGTGGATCGGGTCAAAGGTGCCGCCCATAATGCCAATACGCTGGGCGGATTTCTGGGCTGCTGCCCCACCCTCAGTGACGGACTGCGCGGTCACGGACGAACCTGCCCGGTGCCCTGCAAAATCCACTTGGTTGAAGTGAGTTCCGCCAGGGCAAATGGTCCGCGCGCGTGTAGTTTCTGGGTAGATACGCCGATCTCTGCGCCCATTCCGTACTGCTCACCGTCGGTAAATGCAGTGGAAGCGTTAATCATCACCGCTGCGGCATCCACTTCATCGGCAAAGCGCTGCGCGGTCACAATGTTGTTAGTGGCAATCGCCTCAGTGTGGCCGGTGCTGTAGGTGCGGATGTGCTCCAGCGCGGCGTCGATGCCATCCACCTTCACGGCAGCGATGTCCAGGGAAAGGTACTCGTTTTCCAGGTCCCACTGCGTGAGCTCAACGACGTCCACATCGCCCAACTGGGCAGCGTCGCCATGGATGGTCACCCCTGCCTGGCGCAAGGCCGCCAGCACCGCCGCAACGGAAGCAGGCGGCAGGGCGGCGTCGAGAAGCACCGTCTCCGTGGTGTTGCACACCGATGGCCTGCGGGTTTTGCCGTTAATGAGGATATTGATGGCAAGCTCGAGGTCGGCGTCGCGGTCAATGTAGAGGTGGCAGTTGCCGGTTCCAGTTTCAATGGTGGGTACGGTGGCGCCGGTGACCACCGCGTTGATGAGCCCCGCGCCGCCGCGAGGGATCACCACATCTACTAGGCCGCGGGCGGTGATGAGGTCCTGCACGGAGTCGTGAGTTTCGCAGGGCAAGAGCTGCACAGCTTCACGGGGCAGGCCGTGTTCTTGGAGGACTTCTTGGAGAATGTCCACGAGCTTGGCGTTGGAACGCTTCGCTGACTTGGAACCACGCAGGAGCACCACATTGCCCGACTTCAACGCCAAACCGAAGGCATCCACGGTGACGTTGGGGCGGGCTTCATACACCATGCCAATCACGCCGAGTGGCACGCGGACCTGGCGCATCTGGATGCCGTTTGGCATCACGTGGCCGGAAACTACCTCGCCAACAGGGTCGGTGAGTGCCGCCACCTGGAACAAACCGCCCGCAATGCCGGCCACGCGCTGCTCATCAAGCGCGAGGCGGTCAATCAGGTGTTCCTGAATGCCTGAAGCCTTGGCGGCAGTGAGGTCCTCAGCATTGGCTGCCAAAATCTCTGCAGTGCGCTCGATGAGGGTATTTCCGCAGGCAATCAGCACCTCGGCTTTTTGCCCGTCTGGCAGCTTTGCAATCGCTGGGGCAACGCTCTTGGCTGCCCGGGCGAGGGCAAGCACCTGTTCGCGCTCAGAGGCGGCTACGGCAGAAGCGGCTTCGGTGGACGTAGTGGTGTTGGAATCGGTTGCCATGTTGTATCGCAGTTTTCTTCACGGGCTCTCACGCAGCGCGCGCGGAGCGTTAATGGTTGATGTGTTGCTAAACGTTTCTGGCTAGCATAGCCCCTCGCCCCGACACGCGGACGCAAACGCCAACGCGGGCACAAAGGCCCACGCCAACGCCGCGGCGACTCCCGACAGCTCAAGCCCTCGACGCGTAATCAGAGAGGTAGTCCGCGTGGACCACCGGGCGCTGCATGCCCTCCGGCAGCTCGGAGGTCTGCTTACCGAGCATCCCCACGAGCGTCTCCGAATCATAGGCCACTTCCCCGCGGCCAATGAGCTCGCCTTCAGGGCCACAGATTTCCACGATTTCCCCTGAGTGGAAGTCGCCAACTACCTCGGTGATACCCACCGCAAGCAGGGAGTTTCCGCCGGAAGTTACCGCCTGTACCGCACCTTGGTCAATCCGGAGGCGCCCGCCCACGTCGGCGGCATAGAGGACCCAGAACTTCCACGCGGAGAGGCGGTTTTCCTTCGGGTGGAACACCGTTCCCACCCCTGCGTGGTCCAAGGCCGCGCCGATGTTTTCCGCGCTGGTGAGCAGCACCGGGATACCGCCGCGTGAAGCCAGGCGCGCCGCTGAGACTTTGGAGGCCATGCCACCAGTACCAACCGCACCGCCTTCACCTGCAACAACACCCTTGAGGTCGTTGCCATCGCGGACTTCCGGAACGAACTTGGCGTCCGCGGCGTTTGGGTTCTTGTCGTAGAGCCCGTCTACGTCAGACAGCAGGATGAGGGCATCGGCATAGGTGAGGTGGGCTACGATCGCCGCGAGCCTGTCGTTATCCCCAAAGTGCATTTCGGAGGTTGCCACCGTGTCATTTTCGTTGACGATGGGCACCGCCCGCAGTTGCCGCAACTTATCGATGGTTCGTTGAGCATTGCGTGCACGATCCCGCGCGCCGGCGTCGGAAGCCGTGAGCAGCACCTGGCCGATCACACGCCCGTATCGAGCGAAGCTGCGGCCCCAGGAATTCGCAAGGTAGACCTGCCCTACCGACGCCGCCGCCTGCTTCGTGGCAAGGTCGGTGGGGCGCTTGCTGAGTCCCAGTGGGGCCATCCCAGAGGCGACCGCGCCTGAGGAGACCACGATGACGTCGGAGCCACGCGCCATGCGGGCTTGTAGGGCGTCCACGATGTTGTCAATCGCCTCCTGGCTCACGGCAAAGTTTTCATCCGTAAGTGAGGAGGAACCGATTTTCACCACTACCCTCTTCGCGCCGGCAATCACCTCGCGGATTGGGGAGGCAAACTGCGGTTCGCCCTGCGCAAACTCAGGTTGAGGCTGTTGGGCGGCACCGGTGTAGGGCGCCGCCGGCAGAATGCTCGCGGAATCTGAGGCTGCGGGCGAATGCGTGGACTGGGTTTCCATAAGGCACCATTGTATTCACCATCCGGGCCAGCGATAAACCGGAAATCACCGCCGCTTCACGGCCTCTCGGAGCTGTGGCTAGCCGTTCCAGCGTTCGCGATCTGCTACTTGGCCATCGCCGTAGTCGTATTCGTCGATCAAACCGCGGCGCACCTGGGAGGCGCGCTTGCGTTCCTCGGCGGACATACGGCCGGTGTGCTCCAGGCGGATGTCGGTGCCGCGGCCAGTGAGGGTGGGGTCCACGCCTGCGGCGGTGGTGGGCTCCCACTCAAAGGTCACGGGGCCAATGGTCACGGTACAGCCGGCGCGAGCACCCATCTTGAAAAGTTCTTCCTCCACGCCCATGCGGGCCAGGCGGTCCGCGAGGTAGCCCACGGCTTCGTCATTTTCAAAGTCCGTCTGGATGATCCAGCGCTCCGGCTTCTCGCCGAGCACCACAAAGCCACCCTCGATCTCAGGATCGGCCTTGATCTCAAAGTCTTTGCGGTTCTTCTTCGACCTCGCATCTACTGCCTTTGGCCGCACGATCACCCGCTCCTCCACCGCGGCCGCAGGTTGCGCTGCGCGGTGCTCCTGGACCAGTTCCAGAAGCTTGTAGCGCAGCGGGTCCAGGCCTTTGCGGGCAACCGCTGAGATGATAAACACCGGCCACCCGAATTGCTCCTCCAGGTCAGCTTTCACAAACTCGGCGAGCTCGAGGGCCTCTGGGACGTCGGCTTTGTTGAGCACGATGATGCGCGGGCGCTTCATGAGGTCACCCAGGCCGGTGTCTTCATCCAGCGCGGATTGGTACGCGGCGAGCTCGTTTTCCAACGCTTCAATATCACTTGCCGGGTCGCGGCCGGGTTCCAAGGAGGCGGTGTCCACGATGTGCGCCAGCACGGCGGTGCGCTCAATGTGACGCAGGAAGTCCAGGCCCAGGCCCTTGCCCTCTGAAGCACCGGGGATCAACCCGGGGACGTCTGCGATGGTGAAAGTCTCGTTTCCCACTTCCACCACGCCGAGGTTGGGTTGCAGGGTGGTGAATGGGTAGTCGCCGATCTTGGGGCGGGCGGCGCTGAGCACGGAAATCAGCGAGGATTTGCCGGCGGAGGGGAAGCCAACCAGGCCAACGTCGGCCATGGATTTTAGCTCCAGCACCACATCGTGTTCCTCGCCTGGCTCCCCTTTGAGCGCGAAGCCCGGCGCCTTGCGTGCCTTGGACGCGAGCGCTGCGTTGCCGAGGCCACCGTAGCCACCTTCGGCGGCGACGAATCGCATGCCGACGCTCGTAAGGTCGGCCAGTGTCTCACCGGTCTCGGAGAGGACTACTGTTCCAGGGGGCACCTCGAGCACGAGGTCTTCGCCGCGTGCGCCGTTACGGTGATCACCTGCGCCGTTGGCGCCGCGCCCGGCTTTGATGTGGGGGCGGTAGTGCAGGTCAAGCAGGGTGTGGACCTGGGAGGAGACTTCGAGGATGATGTCTCCGCCGTGGCCGCCGTTGCCGCCATCCGGGCCGCCGAGGGGCTTGAACTTTTCACGGTGGATGGAGGCGCAGCCGTTGCCACCGTCGCCTGCTTTGAGGTGCAAGACCACGCGGTCGATGAAACGTGCCATTGGTTGTGCCTCCTAGGGCCGAAAATTTTGGAGTGCGATATTGCGCGAAGGCTGAATGTTTTCAGGTGTTTTCAGGTGTTTTCAGCCTAGTGGAATGTGAGTGGAATGAAATCGACCCGGCCGTGCGGGTGTGCAACGGCCGGGTCGGTTTTCAAGTTGTGCAGCTTATGCGCTTGCGGTCTCCACAACGTTTTCCACGATGTTGACCGTGCGGCGGTTGCGCTTGGTGGTGAACTCCACAGCGCCTGCCTTGAGGGCGAACAGAGTGTCGTCGCCACCGCGACCGACGTTCTCGCCTGGGTGGAACTTGGTGCCACGCTGGCGAACGAGGATCTCGCCGGCGTTGACCTTCTGGCCACCGAATCGCTTCACGCCAAGGCGCTTTGCCTCGGAATCGCGACCGTTGTTGGAGCTAGATGCACCCTTCTTGTGTGCCATTTCGGTTTCCCTCCTTACAGGAAAATTGCGGCCCGGTGAGCCTTACTTGATGCCGGTGACCTTGACCACGGTCAGCTTCTGACGGTGACCCTGGCGCTTCTTGTAGCCGGTCTTGTTCTTGTACTTCAGGATCTTGATCTTCGGGCCCTTGGTGTGCTCGACGATCTCGGCTGCAACGCTCACCTTAGCGAGCTCTTCAGCCTTGGAAGTTACGTTTGCGCCATCCACGAGCAGAACCGGGGTGAGAGCCACGGACGAACCTGGCTCACCCTCGATCTTCTCGACCTTGACGAGGTCACCTTCGGCAACCTTGTACTGCTTGCCGCCGGTCTTGACGATCGCGTACATACGAGGGCTACCCCTTATCTGTTACTCGGCTCAGGTCCGGCAACAACGCACCGTTTACCTGAAACATTTGATTGATGATTACTGAAAAGAAAAAGTTTGGCGTTCTCACTCGCAGCGCCTTCCGCACATGGCGGGGCACACGCAGGTGAAAACAGCGACTTTCAAAGACTACCCCGTAAGGTTGGAAAAGACAAACCAGCCCTACGGGGCAAAACTTTGCCAGCGGCCCTCACGCGCAGCTCCCGCGCAAGGATCCGACTGCAGGCTACTCACGGCATTAGCTGCGCCGCACTGCCCGCCGACGACCCCCTGCCGCACGCGATCCCCGAGCGCTCCCCGTGGCGCGGGGCGCTGTGGCTTCCTTCGCTTTGCGGTCCGCGGGAGCGGCCCCATCATCAGTGGCGGTGGCGGCAGTGCTGTCTGCAGTGCCCTGTTTCAGGCTTGAGCCCTGGCTGCTGCGGCTTGTCTTGCGGACGGCGCGGCGTCGGCCTCGTTCGCGCCCCGAGCTCGCGGGAGCGCTTTGGGGTGCTGCCAGGTTGTCGTCGGTAGCGTCCTGGGCCGCAAGCTCAGACCCAACCTCAACCTTTGGCTTCTTCGCAGCGGTGCTCACGCGGCGGCGTCGGCGGCCCTTACCTGCGGCGGGCTCGCGTTCGGCCACCTCTGCCGAAAGCTGCTCGCCCACCGTTTCGGAAGCTGGTTCGGAAGCTGGTTTCTGGAAGTCCTCCGGCTTTGGCTCCACGTCGGACACCGAGTTTCCGCGCACCTTGCGGCGCCGGCGCGGCGAGGAGTCGAAAGCGGCTTTGGCCTCCTCATAGGTGGTGGGCTGTAGGTTCTTGTCCGCGGCCCCAATCGGCAGGTGGTCGCGCCCGGATGGCTCGTCCGGTTCTTCCTCCTCCGCACGCTCCAAGGCGGCATCCACGATGTCCAGCACGTCTGCGGCCTGCGGGGTCTGCTCGCGGGTGCTTCGGCGGGAGCGACGTCGCCTGGTCCTCCGCACACCGGATTCAGACTCGTCACTCTCAGGCTGAGTGGCCTGGGCAGCCTCAACCTGCCGCTCTTCCAAGTCCTGCGGCTCTTCCTCCGTGAACAACTCGCTGCCCAACACGGCCTCGGCGAGCTCCTCATCGCTCGTGCGTTTGCTCGTCTGCTGGTGCTGCTGGTGCTCATGCATGGCCACAGCGGCAGGGTGTTGCGCGGGGTCATGCGCTGGAGCTGGACGTCGTTTATGCTCCCTGACCTTGGCTTCTGGGTCGCGATGCTCCACCGGATCGTCGTGGATAATCACGCCGCGGCCCTGGCAGTGCTCACACTCGGTGGCAAAGGTTTCCAAAAGGCCGGTGCCCAGGCGCTTACGGGTCATCTGCACCAGGCCCAGGGAGGTAACCTCGGAGATCTGGTGGCGGGTTCGGTCGCGGCCCAACGCCTCGGTGAGGCGGCGCAGCACGAGGTCCTGGTTTTCAGGCAGCACCATGTCAATGAAGTCCACCACAATCATGCCGCCCAGGTCACGCAGGCGCATCTGGCGCACGATTTCCTCAGCGGCCTCCAGGTTGTTGCGGGTCACCGTTTCTTCCAGGTTGCCGCCGGCACCGGTGAACTTGCCGGTATTGACGTCAATGACGGTCATGGCCTCGGTGCGGTCGATCACCAGCGTGCCGCCGGAGGGTAGCCACACCTTGCGGGAAAGCGCCTTCTTGAGCTGCTCTTCCACGCGGTATTCCTCGAAGGCATCCACGCCGTCGTGCTCATCGCGGTCGTAGCGCACCAGGCGATCCACCAGCTCAGGGGCCACGGAGGAGACGTAGGCGTGCACGGTGTTCCAGGCGCGGCGACCATCGATCACCAAGGTGGTGAAATCTTCATTGAAGATGTCCCGAACCACCTTCACCAGCATGTTTGGCTCTTCGTACAGCGTTTGCGGCTTGGCTGACTTAGCCTCTTTTTGCTCCTTGGTACGCTCTTGGATCTGCTCCCACTGGGTATGCAGGCGCTGCACGTCCGCGGCAATCGCTTCAGCGGGCACGCCTTCCGCAGCGGTGCGGATGATCACGCCACCGTCCTGCGGCACCACCTCTTTGAGGATGCTCTTTAGGCGGTTGCGTTCCGGCGCCGGCAGTTTGCGGGAAATACCCGCGGTGCGCCCGCCCGGCACATACACCAGGTAGCGCCCGGCCAGGGAAATCTGGGTGGTCAGGCGCGCGCCCTTGTGGCCAATGGGGTCTTTGCTCACCTGCACCAGGACGGCGTCCCCGGGCTTGAGGGCCTGTTCAATCTTGCGGTTGCGCCCACCAAGGCCCTTGGCGCGCCAGTCCACTTCACCGGCATAAAGCACGCCGTTGCGGCCCTTGCCGATGTCAATAAACGCCGCCTCCATGCTTGGCAGCACGTTTTGCACACGTCCGAGGTAGATGTTGCCCACCATGGACGCCTGCGTGTCCGAGGTGACAAAGTGCTCCACCAGCATGTCATCTTCCAGCACACCAACCTGCGTGACGGATCCCGGCGCATCCAGGCGTTCGCGCTCCCGCACCACCATCGTGCGGGTCACGGACTCGCGGCGCGCCAAGAACTCGGCCTCGGAAACGATGTGGCGCTTCTTGCGTTGCTCTTCACGCATTTCCGCCCGGCGCCGACGCTGTGCCTCCAAGCGAGTCGATCCGCGGATTGCCTTCGGCTCGGAGATCAGGGAATCCTCGTCTTCGGCATCTTCTTCATCGGAGGTGACTTCTGAATCCGAGCGATCGCGGCCGCGGCCCCTTCCCCTACCGGTGCCACGCTTGCCCCGACGCCGCCCCCGCGTTGCCTTTTCCTCAGTATCTTCGGTGTCCTCAGCGTCCCCAGCGCCACCGGCAAACTCAGCGTCCTCGGTGTCTTCGCCCTCCCAGTTCTCGGCGATCGCCTCCAGATCAGGCGCTACAAACAGCGGGGTGGCAAACACCGGCTGCGCAACTTGCTCCGCTACCGGCGCAAGAGTGATCTCTGGAGTGACGTCCTCAAGCGGCTCCGCGTCCAGCTCTTCCTCGACCGCCAGCGCAAAAGGCTCCCCCGCAGCTTCCTGGCTGCCCGCACGCTCGGCAAGCTCGCGCTCGACCTTCTCCTCAATCTGGTGGATCTCATTTTCCACGTTCTTTTCCACCCGATGCCGCAGTTGCGCCTCCTCCTCAGAAGCAATGCGTTCCGACGAGGCCACCACCTCCACTGCACTCGTCTCCACGGCGTCTGCGCTTTCGGCACTTTCAGTGCTTTCGGTGCTTTCGGTGCTTTCGGTGCGCTGGGCGAGCTCGCGCTCAACCTTCTGCTCGATCTGGCTGATCTCGTTTTCTACATTCTTTTCCACCCGATGCCGCAGTTGGGCGTCCTCATCTGCGGCGCTGGCGGCGTCGGAACCCGTTTCAGCAGCGGGAGCTTTTGCGGCACGCTTGGCGGCCTTCTTCTTGGTCTTGGCCTTGGGCGCCTCGGGTGCCTCGGGTGATTCGGATGATTTGGGGGTTGCGGTTGCTTCGGCGGCTTCAGGAGCCTCTGTGCTTGTTGTAGGTTTGCCGGATTCGAGGAAGTCGATGAGGCGGTGGACCTCGGCGAGGTCGAGTGAGGAGGTAGCCGCCTTGGTGATGCCAAGCTCGGCGAGTGTGGCCAGGAGTTCCTTGGAGCTCAAATTGAGCATTTTCGCAGCTTGGTAGACGCGGGTCTTGGTGCCAAACTCGCCGCGGTCAATGGATATGGCTGATGTAGCGGCGCTGGGTTTCGCTGCTTTCGTTGCCTTCTTTGCTGCGGTCTTTTTCGCGGCGGACTTTTTTGCAGCGGTCTTCTTCGCAGCGGTCTTCTTGGCGGGGGCGTCTGCTGGGACAGCGGCGACTTCAGCAGTCCCAGTTTCAGGGGTTTGGGTTTCAGGGGTTTGGGGCCCCTTCCGCACGGCACGACGACGTGTATTGGTTGATGCAGCCACTGCATCTCTCCTTTGAAGTTTCTGCCTCGCAAACTTGCTTACACCCGGGCGCTGGCTGCCAAAAATTGGGGCTCTCAACGAGCGTGCTTGAAATGCAAGCATTGGTCACCGCCGCCACACAGGCGCGTTTGTGCAGGTTATTGAGTTGTTCTGGTTAAGTCTGTTCGCGTGTCCGCAGCCTGAGGCGCGCACGCTGCCTTCTATTGTGGCACAAACAACCGCCCATGAGCCCCTGCACCTGAGGTAATTGCGCATTCTCTTAGGGAAAATTTTTAAACGGGCCAGTTGTGGGGCACAACGCAGGGCACAGCAAAGGGCACAGACGCCAAAAACCTCCCGAGCCGCAATAATGCAAGCTCAGGAGGCTGAAACACTACCGTGGTGGTGCACCACCAGCGATTACGTTCTTAGAGGTTAGGGAACCAGATAGAGATCTCGCGCTCAGCGGACTCTGGGGAGTCAGAACCGTGAACCACGTTTTCTGCTACCTCGAGTGCAAAGTCACCACGGATGGTGCCTGGGGTCGCCTTGGAGACAGGGTCGGTGCCGCCGGCGAGCTGGCGCCATGCCTCGATTGCGCGTGGCCCCTCAACAACGCCAGCGATCAGTGGTGCGGAGGTGATGAACTCAACCAGCTCGCCGAAGAATGGCTTGTCAGCGTGCTCGGCGTAGTGCTTCTCAGCGGTCTCGCGGTCGGTGAGGCGCAGGTCAAGGGCGGCAAACTTCAGGCCCTTGCGTTCAATCCGGGCGATGATTTCACCGATGAGGCCGCGCTCAACACCGTCTGGCTTAATGAGAATGAGTGTGCGTTCAGTCATAGTTTCTTACTCTAACGCATCCCACTTCCCGCACCCCTCCCCCAAACCCCGTATATCCCCCGCCGCACCCCCGAAGCACTGGCGCCTAGCGCATGCGTCGGATGAGAAATGCCCACACCGCACACCCGATCGCGGAGGAAAGAAACAACCCAATCCACCACAGTGGCCTGCCGGTGAGCACGGTAGCCACGCTCAACACCAAAAAGAGCACGGCAAAACCAGCGTAGAGCATCCAAAGTTTGTTCACGGCTCCTCCAATCACGCGCACGAAGCAATCCCAGCAACGCCAAGCAAACACCCCCACCCCAACACCTCCGCCACAACATTCCGAGCTTGGTGGAACAATGGTGGGTATGACTGCAGTGGAGATTATCAGCCCGCGCACCGTTCCTTTGGGTGGCCAGCGAGCAATGGATGTGCAGCGCACGTTGCCTCACCGCGACCGCGCAACGATCGGCGCTTGGTGTTTTGCGGACCATTATGGCCCGGAGGAGACCAAGATGGACGTCCCACCACACCCCCACACGGGGCTACAAACCGTGAGTTGGTTGCTGGAGGGTTCCATCAAGCATGACGATTCCGGTGATCGCCATGAAATGGTCCGCCCCGGCGACCTCGTCATCATGACCGCCGGCTCCGGCATCTGCCACTCCGAAGTATCCCAGTCCGAGCGCCTCCACGGAGTACAGCTTTGGGTGGTACTGCCGGAACACGCACGCCACATGGAACGCCGCCTCGATGTGTTCCATACGCCAACCACCGAGGTTGAAGGCGGCGAGGCCCTGGTGTTCCTGGGCTCCATGCTGGGTGTCACTTCCCCGGTGGAAACCCACACCCCGCTGCTGGGCGCGGAGGTTCGCATCGATCCGGGTGCCTCGATCACCCTGGACCTGGACCCCACCTATGAGCACGGCATTTTGGTGGATGCCGGCCCGGTGCTGGTGGACGGCCAAGGTGGCACCGAGCTCAACCGCCACGACCTCGGCTACATCGCCCCCGGCCCCACCGAGGTTGTGCTGGAGAATCCCGGCCCGGACCGCGCCCGCGTTGTGGTGCTCGGCGGCACTCCGTTTGAGGAAGAGTTCATCATGTGGTGGAACTTCATTGGGCGCACGCATGAGGAAATCGAACTGTACCGCGAAGAGTGGATGGCGCACGGGGATCGCTTTGGCACCACACACGGTTACGTCGGCGGTGGTCCTGATCCCCTGCCCGCACCCGTGATGCCGAACGCCCGCCTCAAGCTGCGCGGCGGCAAGTTCAATCGCAAGCGCTAAAGCAGGGATTTCCAGTGATTTCCGACGCCCCCAAGGCCCCACCCAGCACCGTGGCTTTGGGGGTTTCGCGCTACTTTCGGCGGCGAAGCACCGGGTTGCAGGCTTCCAAGGCGCCCGCGACCAGCACACAAACCGCGGGAATACTGAACGCCAGGTGTGATTGGTCCCCGCCGGAAAGATAGAGCGGGAGCAACACCAACGGCGCCGCCGCTGAGGAGAAGAAGCGGAAGGCCTGTACGGTAGCGTTGAGCGATTTGCCGCCAGGCGCACCAAGGACCGTGATGATCACCGCCAGCATGGCTGCCTGCGCAGAGACGAGCGCGATGGCCCACATGGCTACGAGAACCCAGACGTTCGGAGCGTGGTCGATTCCCCAGATGCCTACTGAGGAGCCCACCGCACTCACAATCAGCGTGCTCCTCGCCCCGAGCCGGTTGATGAGTACACCGTTGGGCCGGCCCAGGATGAAGGTGGCTAGCCCGCCGGACATCACCACTGCGCCTGTTGCCCCGGTGTCCAGGTTGAAGCGCGTCGCGGCGTTCAGCCCCACCAGAGCACCGATGCCGAGGGTACAAAAGCCCCAAATCGAGGTAGCCAGGATATGGATGATCGTGCCCAGTACGGGGACCTTTGACTCGGGTTCAGGCAATCCGTGCTCACCCGATGGAGTTGCCGGGCCCACCTTGGGTAGGCCCTTGAACAGGATAAACAGCACGGCGGCGATCACCACCAGGTAGGTGAGTTGCCAATTCACTTTGGCGGCAAAGCCGGCGAGCAGCGGCGAGGTGAACATGCCAAAAGCCTGGGCGGCCGCATAGGTGCCCAGGCTGGGTGCGAGCTGGTGGGGTGGCACCATTGCCTGCAGGATGTTTTGCAGCAATGGCATGGTGAATGCGTTTGCCGTTCCCATAATCGCCAGGCCCACCAGGAACATGGGCCACCAGGGGCTCAACAGCGCGATGAGCGCGCCGAGGAACGTCACCACATACGCAAGGTTTACCACGTTTCGGGGCTCGAACCCGCGCACGATCCTTGCGCTAATAAGCATGAGGACCGCGAAAGGCACCAAGTAGACAGTGATTGCCAGGCCCGCCTGATGCACGCCAATGCCAAACGTGGTAGCCACCGTGGGCAGAATTGCAGAGGTTGCTTGCGCTGAAAACGGCCCCACGAACCCGCCCACATACACGGGGAGCAAGGCTGCAGATTGAGGCGAGCGATCCCGCACAGGCAAACTCCTTCCCTCATGGCAACACCGGTCCCCCAATATCCACGGCCCAAGATCCAAGACCCAATATCCAGGCCCCAGGGCCCAAGACCCACCGCGCAGACCAACGTGCAGCGCTGCCCGGGAGCCCATGTATTGAGGGATTGTTCCACTATCGCGCACCGGACGTGACTTAGAGCACGTTTCAGTGCAATCATGCGCAAAGGACTCGGGATTGTTACCGTGTGCGCAAGAAAGCCTGCCTCGAATTGGCCTACATGTGCTGGGTGGTAAGCAGCCCTCGCTTCATACGCTCGATAAGGTTGCGGCGCAGGTAGAACAGGTACACCCACACCACGATGAACAGGATTGCCATGACGGCCATTGACGAGTGGATGAACACCCCGCCAAGAGCGAACACCTGTAGGGCGATGTTCACTGGGATTGCCCAGGGCTTGCGCTGCAGGAAGCTCATCACCAGCATCACGGTGGCCAGCACGGTGACGTAACCCCAGTTCAGTGGAGTCCACAGCGCGCCGTTTTCCACCCGCAGGATCACCGTGAGCACCAGATAGAAGGTGATCGCCTCCATCATCATGGTGGCACTCATCACGCCAACGAGGCCCTTCATTGGGTCTTTGACGGGAGCGTGGCCCGGGCCGAGTGGACCGTATTCCACTTCGTCGCGGGCACTATTTCCATGGCTCATGCGGGTTCCTTTCCAAATAGGGTGCGGGCCTCGCCCGCTGTCACCACAGAGCCGGTGATGACAACGCCGGCGCCGGATTGAACATCTGTGTCTTCGGCCAACTCCACAGCCAGCTCCACGGCGGAAGGCAGGTAGGGCTCCACGTGGACGCGCTCCTCACCAAAGATGTCACGGGCGTATTCCGCCAGCGCTTCCGCCTCCAGGGCGCGCGGGGAGGAGGTTTGGGTGCACACGATGTCCGCAAGGTGCGGCTCAAGCGCGTTCAGGATGCCTTGGGCATCTTTGTCCCCAAGTACCCCAACCACGCCGATAAGCTTGGTGAACTCAAAGTCGCGCTCCAGGGCCTCACCCAAGGCCTTCGCGCCGTGGGGGTTATGGGCGGCATCAATGAACACCGTGGGTGCGGTGCGCACGCGCTCCAGGCGGCCCGGCGAGCTCACCTGTGCAAAGCCCGCACGGACGGTGTCTTGGTCCAACTGGCGGCCGGCACCGGCGCCAAAAAACGCCTCCACTGCGGCAAGCGCCACCGCGGCATTCGCAGCCTGGTGCGCGCCGGAAAGCGGGAGGAAGATGTCAGTGTACTCACCACCCAAACCGCGAAGCGTCAGCTGCTGACCCCCCACGGCCACGGTGGCCTCTACCACGCCGAACTCCTGGCCCGCTCGGGCCACGGATGCATCCACCGCGATGGCCTGCTCGAGGACCACACGCATAGCCTCGGGGGTTTGCTCAGCGATGATGGCCACGTTGTCCGGTGGGGTGAGTAGGTCGTCGGCATCCCAGCGCGACTTGATGATGCCCGCCTTTTCCGCGGCGATCTGCTCGATGGTGTCCCCCAGGTAGTCGGTGTGATCCAGGCCAATTGGGGTAATCACGGAAACATCGGCGTTGATCACATTTGTGGCATCCCACTTGCCACCCATGCCCACCTCAACCACGGCAACGTCCACGGGGGCGTCGGCAAACGCCGCGTAGGCCATGGCGGTGAGCACCTCGAATTTGCTCATCGCCACGTCGCTGCGGGCGTCCACCATCTCAACGTAGGGCTTGATTTCCTCCCAGGTACGCACGTAGTCGCGCGGGTGAATGGGCAGGCCATCGATGGCGATGCGCTCCGTGACCAACTGCAGGTGCGGGCTGGTGGTGCGGCCGGTGCGCCGGTGGAAAGCACGCAGCAGTGCCTCGATCATGCGAACCGTGGACGTCTTGCCGTTTGTCCCCGCCACATGGATCGCGGGGAACGCCCGGTTTGGCGAGCCCAACAGGTCCATTAGCAGCTCAATCCGCTCTAGCGAAGGGTCGATCTTGGTCTCCGCCCAGCGTTGATCCAGCTCCGCCTCAACCTTGGCGAGCGCTGCTAAATCCTCCGACGTCACCTCCCGAGACACCGCCTCCTGTGCCGCCTCGGGGGCGTCGGTAGGCATTGCCAGATCCAGGGAGAGGCCTTCTTCACTCAACCGCACGCGGTCCACTTAGCTCAGCTCCTCAAGGCGAGCGCTGATGCGCGCCACCTCTTCTTGCGCAACCTGCTGGCGCTCGCGGATCTTGGCCACAACGGCCTCCGGCGCTTTGGCCAGGAAGGACTCGTTGCCCAGCTTTTTGCCGGTGGTCTCCAGCTCCTTGTTCGCCGCCGCGAGGTCTTTCTCCAGGCGCTTGCGCTCAGCCTCCTTGTCCACGGTGCCGGAGGTGTCCAGTGCGATGGTCACGGTTGCTTGGCTCAGGCGCACTTCAATGCTTGCCGACGCGGCAAAGTCCGCACCAGGGGCGTCGATGCGCGCGAGCGAGCGGATGGTCTCCTCCTGCGCGCCCAGATCGCAGGCAATAAAGTCCAAGCTCGCGGGCACTTTTTGGGAGGGCTTCACGCCTTGGTCCGAGCGGAAGCGGCGAATCTCGGTGACGAGCTTCTCCAGGTCCTCCATGCGGCGCGCGGCAACCTCATCCACTTCGGTGTCTGCATCACCATTGGCCACGCCTGGCCACTGTGCAAGGTTGAGCGACTCTCCATCGGTGAGCGCCGTCCACAAGACCTCGGTGACGAATGGCATTGAGGGGTGGAGCAGGCGCAATACCGTGTCCAACACATTGCCCAGCACAATCTGGGTATTCGCACCGGTGGCGCTGTGGCCTTCGCGTGGGATCTGCACCTTGGCGATCTCCAAGTACCAGTCGCAGAACTCGCCCCAGGTGAAGTGATACAAAGCCTCGTTAGCCTTGGCAAATTGGTAGCGATCCAAGTAGTCATCCACTTGCACGCGCACCTGCTCCAGACGGTCGAGGATCCACCGGTCGGCGTCGGTAAGCTCCTCCCGCGGCGGCAACTGCCCCGTGTGCGCGCCGTTCATCAGTGCAAACTTCGTTGCGTTGAACAGCTTGGTGGCAAAGTTACGCGAGCTCTGTGCGGCATCTGGACCCACCGGCAGGTCGACGCCGGGGTTCGCACCGCGGGCCAAGGTGAAACGCAGGGCGTCGGCGCCATATTCGCGCACCCAGTCCATGGGATCAATGCCATTGCCCAGGGACTTACTCATCTTTCGCCCGTGCTCGTCGCGGACCAAGCCATGCAGGAAAACGTCGGTAAACGGAATCTGCGGGCGGCCGTCATTGCCCTGCCCCAGCAGCTCAGGGGTCTCCTTTGCCGCGAACGTGCCGAACATCATCATGCGGGCAACCCAGAAGAAGAGGATGTCATAGCCCGTCATCAGTACGCTCGTGGGGTAGAACTTCTCCAGCTCAGGGGTGGCATCCGGCCAGCCCATGGTGGAAAACGGCCACAACGCAGAGGAGAACCAGGTGTCCAGCACGTCTTCGTCCTGGGTGTAGCCCGCCGGTGGCTGCTCGTCCGGGCCAACGCACACCACTTCGCCGTCCGGGCCGTACCAGATTGGGATGCGGTGGCCCCACCACAACTGGCGGGAAATGCACCAGTCATGCATATCGTCCACCCACTCGAAGTAGCGCGGCTCGGAGGCCTTGGGGTGGATCACCGTGTCGCCCTCGCGGACGGCATCGCCGGACATCTTTGCCAGCTCTTCAACTTTGACCCACCACTGCAGGGAAAGTCGCGGCTCGATAGGCTCGCCGGAGCGTTCGGAGTGGCCGACGGAGTGCACGTAGGGGCGCTTTTCCGCAACGATGCGGCCCTGCTCTGCCAGCGCCTCGCGGATCTTCACGCGGGCCTCGAAGCGGTCCATGCCGTCAAACTCGGTGCCGGTGCCTGCAATGCGGCCCTTGGAGTCCATGATGGTTGGCATTTCCAAGTTGTGACGCAGGCCGAGGGCATAGTCATTGGGGTCATGCGCCGGGGTGATCTTCACGGCGCCCGTGCCGAACTCCGGGTCCACATAATCATCCGCGACCACAACCATCTGCCGATCGGGCAGGAACGGGTGCGGCAAGGTGGTGCCCACCAGGTCCTTGTAACGCTCATCCTCAGGGTGCACAGCCACCGCAACGTCGCCGAGCATTGTCTCCACGCGGGTGGTGGCCACGATGACGTGGGGCTCATCATCGTTGAGGGAGCCGTAACGGATAGAAACCAGCTCACCTTCAACGTCCTTGTAGACCACCTCAATGTCGGACACCGCGGTCTCCAGGACAGGCGACCAGTTCACCAAGCGATTCGCCTGGTAAATCAACCCACGGTCATAAAGCATCTTGAAGATGGTCTGCACCGCACGGGAAAGGCCCTCATCCAGGGTGAAGCGCTCGCGCTCCCAATCCACGGAATCACCGATGGCGCGCATCTGGCTGCCGATGGTGCCGCCGTACTCCTGCTTCCACTGCCACACCTTGGCAATGAACTCATCACGCTCATAATCCCAACGGCTCTTACCCTCGGTCTCCTTGAGCATCGCCTCCACCTTGGTTTGGGTGGCAATACCCGCGTGATCCATACCAGGCAACCACAGCACCTCATAGCCCTGCATACGCTTCCGGCGCGCAATCGCATCCATCAACGTGTGGTCCAAAGCATGGCCCATGTGGAGCTGGCCCGTCACATTCGGCGGAGGGAGCACAATGGAAAAAGCCGGCTTCTCGCTCGTAGGGTCAGCATGGAAATAGCCCTTGGCCACCCAGTTTTCATACAAAGTGGACTCGTGGGCCTGAGGGTCCCAACTAGCTGGCAAACGATCCGCACGGTTTTCAACAGTCATGCGTCCCATCTTAACCGGCTGGGCAAATCAGGTTCGGGTTCAGGTTCGGTGGGGTCGGGATCGGGCTCAGGATCGAGCTCGGCGGTGATGGGGCGGCCTGGGGATGGAGCCCAGCACCCAAGCCCAAGCGCCCAAGCCCAGCACGTCGGCGCCGTTGGGATACGAGGATTTCACAACCGACGCAAAAAGGGGGCGCCCCTCAGGGGACGCCCCATTGCTCACAGGCCCAATCACGGCCTGATTGGCCTACTTCAGCAGGTCAGCAACGGCCTCGCGCTCTTCTTGGAGCTCCTTGACGTTGGCGTCGATGCGCTCACGCTGGAAGTCGGAAACCTCGAGGCCCTGGACAACTTCCCAGCGGCCAGCGCGGGAGACAGTTGGCAGACCCACGATGATGCCCTCTGGGATGCCGTAGGAGCCGTCGGATGGGATAGCCGCGGAGACCCACTGCTCGGTGCCGTTGATCCAGTCATGCATGTGGTCGATAGCGGCAGAGGCTGCGGAAGCTGCGGAGGACTTTCCGCGGACCTCGATGATCTCAGCGCCGCGCTTTGCAACGCGTGGGATGAACTCGTTGAGGTACCAGTCCTGATCCACCAGGTCAGCAACCTTATCGCCGCCAACAGTGGCGTAGGTGATGTCTGGGAACTGGGTTGCGGAGTGGTTACCCCACACCACAACCTGCTCGAACTCGGTAGTTGCGCGGCCAAGCTTGGTGGCCAGTTGGCTGAGCGCGCGGTTGTGATCCAGGCGCATCATGGCGTTGAAGCGCTCATTTGGTACGTCAGGTGCTGCGTGCATTGCGATCAGCGCGTTGGTGTTCGCAGGGTTGCCCACCACGAGCACGCGGATGTCGTCCGCAGCATGGTCGTTGATTGCCTTGCCCTGTGGACCAAAGATCTTGCCGTTCGCAGCCAACAGGTCAGCGCGCTCCTCGCCCTTGCCGCGCGGCTTCGCACCGACCAAGAAAGCAGCGTTGGCGCCGTCGAAAGCCTTGTCTGCGGAGTCAGTCACGTTAATGCCGCGCAGCAGCGGGAATGCGGAGTCCAGCAGCTCCATGGCCACGCCCTCAGCAGCCTGGGTGGCAGCGGGGATCTCAAGGAGTTCAAGCTCGACGGGAACGTTCTTGCCGTAGACGTCACCGTTAGCAATACGCCACAGCAGGGAGTAAGCAATCTGGCCGGCGGCGCCGGTAACAACAACCTTCTTGGCAACTTCAGTCATGTTCCAACCTTTGTGTGTTCTGGCCCCCGGGATTGTGGGCGCCTAGCTGATGTAGTTCCTGCTTCACTGTGGCTCACCGCAGTCCACCGCAGTCCACCGTGGTCCACCGTAGTTCACTGCGGCTCCCTGCAAGGTTCACTTCGGGAGCCACCGTGTAGGTATTCACTGCGCGAATTTTTATGCACTTTTGGGGGAAGTGTGCGTGTGGTGTTTTTCACGCAAACGCCCGCACAAAGCGCACGCCATGTTGCTGAGTGAGCCGCGTCAAAGCGTTGCCCCTAGGGTATCGTGCCTCACGTTTCTTTGCCGCACAAGTATGCATTTTTGCAGGTAGAAACGATAAGGAGAAAAATCACATGTGAATCCCCTCTCATTCGGACACAAAACAAACTTTTCCAAAAGTGTTGTGACTTTTTTACTGAAATTCCATGCCGCTTCACCCCCAAAAGGCGCCAGTGGGGCACGGATAGATGCCCTTTGTAGGTGCAAGGCAAAAATTCGTCTATGGTTGGCGTTGTGGTTCCTGCGCCTCTTTTTCCAAAGTCAAGGCCATCAAGGTACTGCGCGCTCCACCGAGCGTGCAGCAAATCCGGGAATGTTCCCATCAAAACTTCACACGGTAGGTCACAAGGGTTTCGCAGTTCACGCTTTTCGCTCAACGCAGCCCTTAAGGTTCCTACCTCAGCTCCGGCAAGCACACCGCAACAACCAAAGATAGAAAGCTCTTGATTGAAAAGGATTGATTGATCCGTGCGCTTTTCAGAACAACGGGTAGACCCAAACTCAAACCCCGAGTCCGAATCCGGGACTGGATCCGTGTTCCCCGCTGACTTTGAGGGGCAGGAGAATTCCTCTGCTGCGTTTGGAGCCAAGGGCAGTGCCCAGACCGGCATGGATGACGCACCCTCTGAGGCAACCCGGGAAGCAGTGTTGGAAACCGCGCTGCAGTCGTTTGCCACCTTGGGGTTTGCAAAGACGCGTCTGGAGGAGATCGCGCGGGAATCTGGGATGTCTAAGCGCATGATTCACTACCACTTTGGGGACAAGCGCGGCCTATATAACCAGTGCATCATCCGTGCTATCCAGCTTCTGCGCCCCACCGCATTGGAGATGCAAATTGACTCCAACGTGCCAGTGGAAGGCATCCGCAAGGTTGTGGAAGCAGTGTTCGGTTGCTACGTAGATCATCCACAGGCAGCCCGCCTGCTGGCTATCGAAAACATCTACCACCACGGCACGATGAGCGACGCCAACTCGCTCCTCGACCAGTCCCCCACGTTCCTCCAGCTCGACAAGCTGCTCATGGTTGGTCAGGACTCAGGCGCCTTCCGCCCAGGTATTGCCGCCCAAGACATTTTCACCCTGATCGCTTCCCTAGCGCACTTCCGCATCAACGCCCGCTACACCACCATGCACCTCTACGGCATGGACTACATGGATGAGGAAAACACCGAGGGCATGAAGCGCCTGGTGGTGGACACCGTCCTGGCGTTTCTCACCAGCAACCTGAAGTCCACAGAAAGCGTAAGCTATCTGGTCACCCGCGACGTCACCGAGGATTCGCTATCTCACGACGGCGACGGCTTCTACGAAATCGGCGCGGACCCATTTGAATAAACGTCATCCTCCGGGCGAAAGCCCGGAGGATCTCTTTTTCAGCCCCTCCCACCGCGCCCCATCCTTCACCTGGTGAATTACGGGAGCCTTGGGGCGTGGTTACGCGCTCTTTTCTTCAAACTCCACGAGCTGCGGCTCGGCCTCGCCGCGGGCTACGGCCGCATTGATCACAACCTGGGCGACGTCCTCACGGTCCGGGATGTCATACATCACCGGCAGGAGCAGCTCCTCCACGATGGCGCGAAGACCACGGGCGCCGGTGCCACGCTCAAGAGCTTGGTCAGCGATTACCTCGAGGGCATCTTGCTCGATGACCAGCTCCACGCCATCCATTTCAAACAGGCGCTGGTACTGGCGCACCAGGGAGTTCTTCGGTTCGGTAAGCACCTTCACCAGCGATGCCTGGTCCAGGTTGCTAACGGTGGCAACGATCGGTAGGCGGCCGATGAACTCTGGGATCAGGCCGAATTTCACCAGGTCCTCGGGGCGGACTTCCTTGAAGATGTCTACCTCGTCGCGCTCCTGCTTGGTGGTGAGCTCAGCACCGAAGCCGAGGCCTTTCTTGCCGCGGCGCTCCTCGATCACCTTCTCCAGGCCAGCGAAAGCGCCGGCCACGATGAACAGGATGTTGGAGGTATCCAGCTGGATGAACTCCTGGTTGGGGTGCTTGCGTCCACCTTGCGGCGGGATAGAAGCCACGGTTCCCTCAAGGATTTTCAGTAGGGCTTGCTGCACGCCTTCGCCGGAAACGTCGCGAGTGATAGAGGGGTTGTCAGACTTGCGGGAGATCTTGTCTACCTCATCAACGTAGATGATGCCGCGCTGCGCACGAGCAACGTCAAAATCTGCGGCCTGCAGCAGTTTGAGCAGGATGTTTTCCACGTCCTCACCCACATAGCCCGCTTCGGTGAGGCTGGTTGCGTCAGCAATGGCGAAAGGCACGTCCAGCAGGCGCGCAAGAGTTTGCGCGAGGTAAGTTTTGCCGGAGCCGGTTGGGCCGAGCAGCAAAATGTTGGACTTCTGCAGCTCCGCCTCATCCTCTTTGGGCTTTCGGCCGGACGCCGCGCGGGCCTCCTCAGTGCGCACGCGCTTGTAGTGGTTGTACACCGCAACGGCGAGAGTGCGCTTCGCCGCCTCTTGGCCAATCACATAGGTGTCCAGGAACGCCGAAATCTCTGAAGGTTTGGGGAGCTTCGTGCCGGTATCTTTGGTCTCTTGCTCCGCCTTGGAGAACTCTTCCTCGATGATCTCGTTGCACAGCTCAATGCATTCGTCGCAGATGTACACGCCGCCACCGGCGATGAGCTTTTTCACCTGCTTCTGGCTCTTGCCACAAAATGAGCATTTGAGCAGATCAGCGGTTTCCTGCATGTGTGCTATGCCTATCTTTCTGCCACTGTTGGCGTGTGGTGTGCTGCCATTTCTTGGGCTTATTGGGGCCGCGGTTGCGTTCTGGACGGCGAAGCTGTGCCACACCGGATACCCATTCCCCAACGCGCTCCATCGCTGCAACGCGTCAAGGCACGATTTGTTCCCGGTGTTATTCGTGATCACCCCAAAGCAATCATACGTACTTTACACGGCTTGCCAACCGGAGTGTTCGAGGCGCCGCCGAAACTGCGCAAGCCGCTGCGCATTCACAGGATTCGGGGTGCCGTCGGCCCAGCGCGCAGGGGTGATTCCATGCACCGCATTCAGCACCCACACCTCCTTTTGCTGCAACTGTCCAAGGGTCAGCGCCTCCGCACGCACGGGGATTTCCATCGCCTGCGCGATCTCCCGCACCAGGGCCTCGGTCACCGACGCCAACCGCGGCGCATCCATGACCACCATCCCCTGGGAGTCAAAGGCAACTAGGCTTCCGGAGGTTGTCTCCGCGGCGATCAGCTCCACCCCTCGACTCTCCAGCCCGGCGCGCCGCCGCAGTAACACTTGCTCGCCTTTCCGACGCAACCTGGTGAGCAATGCAAACTCCGGCCCCTTCACCTCGGGGTGTGCGATCTCGCACTCCACTGCTCCCAACACAGTTTCCTCGCGCAATTGTGGCACTTCCCGCAGCGTCACCTGCAATCCGCCAGCGCTCATGGATAGCCGCGGCCACCAGGTGCCTTCGGGAAACCGCAGCGTGCGCAGCGCCTGCTCAGCTTCCTCACCGATGGGAATGCCCATGAGGGCGCATCCGCGTCGCAGTCGTTGAATGTGCAGGTCCCAGCCCTGCACCGCCCCTTCTCGCACAATGAAGGATTCCACTACCTCCACTCCGGGGAAGGGTTGGCCCACGAGTTCGAGCAGCGGGCGGGCCTTGGTGTGCAGCTCTTGGTATTCCTTGGCTGGCTCCGAGAGCGCGATGATCGCCCCACCCACTCCGTAGCTCAGGCGCCCATTGTGAATGACGGCGGTGCGAATGGCCATGGCGAGGTCTGCCTCTCCCAACTCACTCACCCAGCCAATGCATCCCGAATACACACCCCTCGGGCCGGATTCCAATTCGTTGATGATCTCCATGGTGCGCTGTTTCGGCGCGCCGGTCATGGACCCACCGGGAAACGGCACGCGCACCGACTGCTGGATGGGCGCCACCAGGTCTGCCTCGATGGTGCTTACCAGCTGGTGCACCCCTGGGAAGGTGCGTACCGCGAAGAGTTCGGGCACGCGCACGTTGCGGCCCACCTGCGCGAGGTCATGGCGCACCAAGTCCACCACCATCAGGTTCTCCGCCCGATCCTTGGGGTTGCTGCCCAGATCTTCGGCGAGGCGCGCGTCTTCTCCCGGTGTATTCCCGCGCGGCCGGGTCCCCTTGATGGGCTCGCTGGAAATCACTCGGCCAGTAACGCCACCACCAGCGCCACAACGAATACTGAGGTAACGCTCGGGTGAAACGCTCGCCACCGCGAAATCACCCAGGCGGAGGAAGCTGCGCATCGGTGCCGGGGTGACGTTTCGCAGTTTCGCGTACACCGCCAGCGGGTCGCCCTCAACGGTGCAGGATAGTTGCGTAGTCAAGCACACCTCGTAGGTTTCCCCTTGGCGGATTAGCTCCTGGCATTGCTCGATCATCTCCAGGTAGCGCTCATGCGTGTCCCGCATCTCCAGCGCGCCAAAGCGCAGATGCCCCAACGCCAACTTGGTGCCCGCTACGTGATCGATCATTGCCCAGGCCTGTGTAAACCAGGGCCCTGCCTGCGTGGCGATCAGCTCCACCTCACTCTCACGGATCACGATCACTTCTGCGGCATAGAAGAAGCGCTCGCTCCCCTCATATTCCTTACAGCCAAACCAACCAGGCCCCACTCCTCTCTCCGCCTCGGACCTCGCCGCCCGCACCTGCACTGCGTCCAAGGTGACGCTGGGGGCGTCGGAAACTGCGATGATCGCCTCTCCCCCGAACTCCAGGAGCACTGCGTTTTCTTTGCCTTCCGACGCCGCCCGGAACACACTCAGCGGGTCCGCGTGGGTGTTGCGGCGCTCGCGGTGCCAGGTGGGGGTGGCGAGCGCGAGGAAATTGGCAATGAGCTGCTCGCCGAATGTGGAACAGATCGACTCGGGGTGGAATTGCACGCCCCAATGATTGCCGATCACCCCAGCCATGATGATGCCTTCGCCGTTGGTGGCTAGCACTTCCATGTCTGTGCGGCCCACGACGAGCGAGTGGTAGCGAACCACCTCGTAACTCTGCGGGATGCCGGCGAACAGCGGCGAACCCGTGTGCGTGATGGTATCCACAAAGCCATGCACCGGGGTTGGGGCGAGCTCCACCGTGCCACCATGGAAATGCGCGATCGCTTGAAAGCCCAGGCAGACGCCCAGCACGGGAATCCCGGAGGCGAGGACGGCGGTGCTGATGCCGATATCTTCGGGGTGCTCCGGGCGGCCGGGCCCCGGTGAGAGGATCGCGGCGGTGTAACGGCTGAGGTCTGGGAGAGGATCGTTGTTGGCAATCACATGTGGCTGCTCGCCCAGCCCCCGCAGAAGCTCCACCAGGTTAAAGGTAAAAGAATCATGGTTATCAACAACGAGGATCACACAAGTCACCTTAGTGGCTGTGGTCTAAAGTGTTCCCATGCCGAGTAAACCGTCGAGCCATGCCTTGTTGTATGCCGACTGCGCCGAACTTTCCCGCCCGATCCTTCAACAGTCAGGTTTGGTGCGGATCACCACTACAACCCCGTACATTTGGCGAAGGTGAAGGGTTGGAATTGGGGTCAGGGGCGCGTTGGTAGATAGCTAAAAGTCGATAGGACCCGATTTTCCCCAAAACCCGCCGCCCTATCGACCAACGCCACGGCCTATCGACTTTGAGCTATCGACCAACGCTTGCACACCCGCCCACCACTGGCCCGGAACCCGCAAAGGCGCCTCGCACAACTCACTGTGCGAGGCGCCTCCAGCTCATCCGAAGTGTTAGCCGTTGAGCTTGCGGTAATCAAACACCTGGTCAATGATGCCGTACTCCACTGCCTCTTCGGCGGTGAGGATCTTGTCACGGTCGGTGTCAATGGCGATCTGCTCGGCGCTGCGGCCGGTGTGGCGGGAAAGCGTTTGCTCCATCAAGGTACGCATACGCTGGATTTCGGCCGCCTGAATCTCCAGGTCAGACACCTGGCCTTGAGTGCCCTGGGTGGCAGGCTGGTGGATCAGGACGCGCGCATTTGGCAGGGCCGCGCGCTTGCCCGGTGCACCTGCGGCAAGCAGCACCGCAGCGGCGGAAGCAGCCTGGCCGAGGCAGACGGTGCGCACGTCGGGACGCACGTACTGCATGGTGTCATAGATTGCCATGAGCGAGGTGAAGGAGCCACCTGGGGAATTGATGTACATGGTGATGTCGCGGTCTGGGTCGAGGCCCTCGAGTACGAGCAACTGCGCCATGATGTCGTTTGCCGAGGTGTCATCCACCTGGGTGCCCAGGAAGATGATGCGCTCCTCGAAGAGCTTGGCGTAAGGGTTGGTTTCTTTGGTGCCGTATGCAGACTGCTCAATGAAGGATGGCAGCACATAGCGTGCGGATGGCATTTGCATTGTGGGAGTTCCTCCTGGTTAGGCAGTGTGCTTAGTTGGACAGCGGGCCGCGAGCGGACTCGATAACGTGGTCAACGATGCCATACTCCTTGGCCTGCTGGGCGGTGAACCAGCGGTCACGGTCGGAGTCCTTGGTGATCTGCTCGAAGGTCTGACCGGTGTGCTCAGCGATCAGCTCAGCCATCTCGCGCTTAGTCTGCGCAAACTGCTCAGCCTGAATGGCGATGTCTGCCGCAGTACCGCCAACGCCTGCGGAAGGCTGGTGCATCATAATGCGAGCGTGCGGCAGAGCATAGCGTTTGCCTTTGGTGCCGCCGGAGAGCAGGAACTGGCCCATCGACGCCGCCAAACCCATGCCATAGGTTGCGATGTCACATGGGGAGTAACGCATGGTGTCATAAATAGCCATGCCGGCAGTCACGGAGCCGCCTGGGGAGTTGATGTAAAGCGAAATGTCACGCGTTGGATCCTCGGCGGAAAGCAGCAGGATCTGCGCGCAGAGCTTATTCGCGATCTCATCATCAACCTGGGTCCCCAGGAAAATAATGCGTTCGCGCAACAGGCGCTCATACACGGAGTCGCTCAGGTTCATACCTGAGCCAGCCTGCATCAAGATCTTGTCAGTCATGGTGCTCCTAAATATTTGCCGTTGATTTCTATGGCACTGCGGGCAATCGCTGGGGTTGGGGTCCTGGCCTGGTGCCGAAACTCCTCAACAGCATGGTTGCCCGCCTGCCATCAATGCAACCCAGATTACCGCCTAGAGCTTCCCGGCTACCGCCCTGTTCGCTCTCAGCGTTCGCGCTGCCGACGTTCACCCGGTTGGCCCAAAGCCACGCCCAACAATCTCGCCCACACAAGCGCCCCGCAGCATGAGCAGCATGGGCACCATAACCAGCGCGAAAAGCAAAAAGGAGCCCCGAAGGGCTCCTTTGCGGAGATCTGAGGTTTAAGACTCCTTGGTCTCAGAAGTTGCCTCAGAAGTGGTCTCAGCGGAATCAGTACCCTCTTCCACTTCTTCCTCACCGAAGTACTCGGCTGGATCAACCTTGTTGCCGGCCTCGTCCTTCACGGAGGTGCGGGTGATGGCGATGGCCAGGGCCTTGCCGCGGCGGACGTCGGCGAAGAGCTGAGCGATCTGACCGGACTGGGACACCTGCGCGATGAAGGTGTTGGGGTCCATGCCGTAAGACTGGGCGGTGAACAGGATGTGGTCAGTGAGCTCCTGCTGGGAAACCTCGGGCTCCTCCTGCTCGGCCAGAGCGTCGAGGAAGAGCTGGTTGCGGATGGCCTTCTCGGCGTTCTCGCGGTTCTCTGCCTCAAAATCAGCACGGTTGGTGCCCTGGGCTGCGAGGAGGGTGTCGATCTGGTCGTCGTTGTGAGCCAGCTCGCCGTAGATCTGGTGGAGCTGTGCGTGAGCTTGCTCGTCCACCAGGCCTTCTGGGAGTGGGAACTCGGCCTGCTCGAGGGCAGCCTTGAGGACCTCGTCGCGGATGGCGGCAGCTTGGTCAGCCTTTGCCTGCTCCTTGACCTGCTCGGTCACGGATTCGCGCAGCTCCTCAACGGTGTCAAACTCGGAGGCTTCCTGCACAAAGTCGTCATCGAGCTCAGGAAGCTTGCGCTCCTTGGTCTGCTCAACGGTCACGGTGACGGTTGCCTTCTCGCCGGCGTGCTCGCCGAACTGCAGCTCAGCCTCGAAGTCTGCGGACTCGCCGGTCTTCAGACCGCGAAGGGCGGTGTCCAGGCCGTCGATGAGGTCACCGGCACCAACCTGGTAGGAAAGGCCCTCGGCCTTGGACTCCTCGATCTCCTTGCCGTCGATTGCAGCGGAGAGGTTGATGATGGCGAAGTCGCCAGTCTTGAGCTTGCGCTTGGTGTCCTTCAGTTCGGAGAAGCGCTCGCGGAGGCGGTCGATCTCTGCGTCTACGGCCTCGTCGTCAGCCTTGAGCTCGGGCACCTCAACTGCGATCTTGGAGAAGTCTGGGATGGTGATCTCTGGGCGAACGTCTACCTCAGCGGTGAATTCAACAAGCTCGTTGTCTTCCAACTTGGTGACGTCGATCTGCGGCTGGCCGATCACGGCGAGCTTGTTCTCCTCAACGGCTGCCTGGTAGCGCGAAGGGAGGATGTCATTGATGACCTGATCCAGTACGGCGCCGCGGCCGAAGCGGGCGTCGATAAGCTGGCGTGGAGCCTTGCCTCGGCGGAATCCTGGGATGGAGACTTGCTGGGCGATGGCCGCGTACGCATTGTTGATGTCACCCTGCAGCTCATCGAAAGGCACGGTGATGATGAGCTTCACGCGGGTATCGTTCAGCTTCTCGACAGAACTCTTCACGAGTATTTCTCCTGGTCTAATCAATAATTGGCGTAGAAATGACGTATCCCTCCACCTGAAAGAAACTTTCCAAAGTGGAGGGACATTCGTCGGGACGACAGGATTTGAACCTGCGACCCCCTGCTCCCAAAGCAGGTGCGCTACCAAACTGCGCCACGTCCCGTTTCCGATCCCTCGTTGGGGCTCGTAAGCAGTTTACATATTGCCAGCCGTTTTGGAAAAACGCGCTCTGAACAAACCGTAATCACACTGCCGGAAGGGCCTTCGGGACCAGGGCCTTGGCACCTTCCGAGCGATAACTATACGGAGACGGCAAAAGAATTCAAAACCCGCAGCACAGTGAGGGTATTCAAGGACAACGCTGCGCGTACCGACGCCCCGGCGTCTGCTTCCGGCTCTCACCTCTTGTCGGAGTCGGTTGAGAATGGGAGTCAGGATGGTGACACACCCTTTACGGCACGTTTGGACACAGAAGCGCTACCCCCGTTGAAAAAGTTTTTCATAGCAAAGTTGCAGCTCAAGAGGCTTCACGGGAGATCTGACATGTGGCATATCCACGCAATCGGTGCAAAATCCAACTGATACACAAACAGACGAAATCAATTCCAAGCAACGCAAAAGGCCCGCCACGTTTCCACGAGACGAGCCTTTGACCAGAGGGAATGACGGGAATCGAACCCGCGTCTTCAGCTTGGAAGGCTGAGGTATTAGCCACTATACGACATTCCCATGCCCTAATGACGACTTACCAAGTTTAGACAATCTCACCGCTATAAAGCAAATCGGACATTTGCTTCGGCGTTGGCATGATTGCTTCTTGACACTTACTGAACACCTACTAAATCGGTCCAATTACCCCTAGAAGCAATCAATTGCACACCCACTATCACGGCTTTCCCTACCCCCGATTCTGGCTTTTCACCTTGCGCAAAGTGTGCTGCACCACCCCCTCACCTTTAGAATGAAAGGTATGACGCCGAAAATCATTGACTCAGAAACTGGGCGTGAACTCTGGACGGCCGTCGATTGTGCAGCATTCTCTGGCACCGCTCGCGGCACGTTCACCAGTTACGCCGGCCGCGGACGAGCTCCCTCCCCCGTTGGAAAGTTCCACGGCTTAACGTTGTGGGACTCCGAGGAGGTAAAGCAGTGGGTGGATGCGCGCAGCAATAAGCAGTTCCAACCACAGTCCTAAAGACACAAGCGCTCAAACATCAAGCCCTTTATAGGCAGTGGCTAAGAGTTGTTCAGCTCAACTCTTGGCCACTGCACTTTTTCGATGGAACTAATTCTTTCGCCGGCCCGTTAGGCACTGTGATGGCACAATTTGCCACCCTCCCCAATATCAAGATGAAGGATGAAGCGCCATGGAAGGCTTGCTACTGATCGCCCTCGTAGTTGGCGGTCTGGTGTTCTTGGTGTCCCGCGCAGGCGGCAATTCCAAGAAACAAGAAACCGCACAACTCGAAGACGCAATCGCAGACGCCCGCCGCTGGATCGACCGCCTAGGCTCCCAGGTATTGAGCCTGGCTGGTAGTGACGCCGCCTCCACCCAAGCCATCGCCGACGCCTCCGAGCGCTACAACGCAGCGTCCTCGCAAATCTCCACCGCCCAGACCGTGCGCCAGGCTCAGCTTGCCCGCGAATCGGCACTCGAAGGCCTGCACTACATCAATGCAGCCCGGGAAATCATGGGCATGCCAATCGGCCCCGAAATCCCACCTCTTGAGGGCCAGCGCCAAGCCGGCAAAGTGACCGAATCCCGCACCATTGATGTGGAAGGGCGCCAAGTCTCCGCGTCCCCGCACGCCACCTCACAGACCCCGAACTACTACCCAGGCGGCATGGTGGCGGGGCGCCCCGTCCCTGCAGGCTGGTACTCCGAACCCTGGTGGCAGCAGGCACTGCGTACCGGCATGTGGACCGCGGGTTCCGTGTTCCTGTTCTCTGCCCTGTTCAGTGGCATGAGCGGCGTTGGCTACTCCGCGGCGGCCTTCGAACAAGGCTACGGGGATGGCTACCAAGACGGCCTGGAGGCAGCGGGCACCGACGCCGCAGATTCAGGCGACATGGGAGACATGGGAGACATGGGTGCGGTTGACGCCGATGCCGGTGGCGAAGGCGGCTTTGACTTCGGCGACTTTGGCGGCGACGGCGGCGGCTTTGACTTCGGCGACTTTGGTGGCTTTGACTTCTAACCCTTATTCAGCCCGCACCTGAACAGAAAAACCGCTCCCCACTTCCGGCAACTGATTACTCAGTTTCGATTGTGGGGAGCGGCTCTCGTAGTACCGCAACAAATTCGCTACCAGGGGCCTATTCAGCAGGGAGTTCAGGGGCGATGCCGGTGCGCTCGTATTCACTGAGGATGTCAATACGGCGCTGGTGGCGCTCTGCCTTGCTCCACTCTTGGCCCAGGAAGGCGTCCACGATCTTCAGCGCTTCCTCTTGAGTGTGCATGCGGCCGCCGATACCGATGAGCTGCGCATTGTTGTGCTCGCGCGCCAGGCGGGCAGTTTCCTCAGACCACGCCAAGGCGCAGCGCGCGCCCTTGACCTTGTTCGCGGCGATCTGCTCGCCGTTGCCGGAACCGCCGAGGACAATACCCAAGGAGCCTGGGTCGTTTACCACACGGCTTGCGGCTTCAATGCAGAAGGCAGGGTAGTCATCTTCGGCATCATAAGTGTGGGCACCGCAGTCAATAACCTCGTGGCCCTGAGCTTTGAGGTGTTCAGCAATTGCATTTTTTGTTTCGAACCCAGCATGGTCCGCACCTAGGTAAACACGCATACCCCACACCTTAGCGGATGCCGGTTAGGGGATGCGGGGTGAGCTGAATCCCCTAGGCACCCCCACAGGGCACACACGAGTACAGATCCAAGCACGAACCCTAAGCCCGCTCCCTCACTAGGCGTCGAACTGCGGTGATTCCGTGCGGGTGCGCTTGAGCTCAAAGAAGTAGGGGTTTTGTGCAAGGCGCACGGAGGCGTCAAAAAGTTCGCCGGCGTCCTCGCCGCGTGGGATGCGGGTGATTACGGGGCCAAAGAAGGCGGTGTCTCCGAATTGCACCACGGGTGTGCCTACCTCGTCCCCCACTGCGTCGATTGCTCCCTGGTGGAACGTGCGCAGTGCCTTTTCCCAAGCATCTGGATCCCCACCAGCTTCGATGCCGAGTTCGGCCTTGGTAGCGTCGATAAGCGCTGGGAAATCCTTGTTTCCCTCGTTGTGGATCTTGGTGCCGAGGGCAGTGTAGAAGTCGCCGAGCTTTTCGGGAGCCTCGGTGGCGATTTGCGCCATGACCAGCGCTGGGAGGCGGGCGGCTTTCATTTTCTCTTTGTAGTCGGTGGGGAGTTCTTCGCGACCTTCGTTGAGCACCCACAGGCTCATGGGCACCCAGGTGACCTTGATGTTTCGTACCTTTTCCACCTCTTTGATCCAGCGGGAAGTGACCCAGGCGAAGGGGCAGGTGACATCAAAGTAGAAGCGCACTTCCTGCGCGGAATTGGAGGAATCAGTTGTGTGAGTAGTCATGGGTCCCACCATAGGTGCTTTTGCACGGCCGTGCCGGAGGACGTGTGAGCGTGTTCACCCTCGGGTGTATCGTTGTGGTATTCGTACCCCCAACTACCCACCAAAACATGAAACGGATGTGAGATGAGTTCCATTAACTTGACCCAGCTCGAAGCCGAGGCACGCGCCAGCCTGCTCAAGGTGCATCATTATGCCATTGAGCTTGATCTCACGCGCGGGGAATCGGAGTTCGGCTCCACCACTACCATCACGTTTGACGGGTTGGGTCAGGGGGAAACCTTCATTGACCTGCGGGCACACTCAATTAGCGTAGCGACGCTCGACGGCGTCCCTTTGGAGCTGGGGCAGGCTGCGGAGCTGGAGAAGAGCGGGATCCCCCTGACCATCACTGAGGGTCACCACGAGCTGCGTATTGAGGCGCTCTGCTCCTACTCCCGCACCGGCCAGGGCCTGCACCGGTTTGTGGACCCCGCTGACGGCGAGGTGTACCTCTACAGCCAGTTTGAAACCGCGGACGCCAAGCGCGTATTCGCGTGCTTTGACCAGCCAGATCTGAAAGCCACCTACTCCTTTGCTATCACCGCACCACAGCAATGGAAGGTGATCACTAACGCAACCATGGAGGTCACGGACACCACCGGTGCAGATGGGAAGGCGGCCAGCTTGCATACGGGGGCCGTCGATACGCCCCTTTCCACCTACCTTGTGGCCTTCTGCGCGGGTAATTACTTTGAGGTCACCGATACGTACCGCGGCTCCCTCACCCACCATGCGGAAACCCCGGCTGACCAACCGCATGAGGTGGAGATCCCCATGGCGATCTACTGCCGGCAGTCCCTGGCCAAGCACCTGGATGCAGACACCCTGTTTACCCAAACCAAGCAGGGCTTTGACTTCTACCACGCCAACTTTGGCTACGCCTACCCCTTTGGCAAATACGACCAGTTGTTTGTGCCCGAGTTCAACATGGGTGCCATGGAAAACGCTGGTGCGGTGACATTCCGCGACGAGTACGTGTTTTCCTCCAAGGTTACCCGCTACCGCTACGAGCGCAGGTGTGACACCATCCTGCACGAGATGGCTCACATGTGGTTCGGCGACCTGGTGACCATGCAGTGGTGGGGCGACCTCTGGCTCAACGAGTCCTTTGCCACCTGGGCCGCCGCTATTTCCCAGGCCGAGGCAACGGAGTTTGACACGGCTTGGGTGACGTTTGCTTCCGTGGAGAAGTCATGGGCGTACCAGCAAGATCAGCTTCCCTCTACCCACCCAATCACGGCGGATGCCACAGATATTGAAACGGTAGAGCAGAACTTTGACGGCATCACCTACGCCAAGGGCGCATCCGTGCTCAAGCAACTCCAGGCCTACGTGGGCCGCGAAGCTTTCTTTGCCGGGGTACGCAAGCACTTTGCCACCCACGCGTTTGGCAATGCCACCTTTGATGACCTCCTGGCGGCGCTCGCGGAGGCTTCCGGGCGCGACCTCTCCGGCTGGGCACAGCAGTGGCTCAAGACCACAGGTGTAAACACACTGGCCACCAAGGTGGACAAGGATGGCCGACGCATCACGCGCCTTGCCATCGAGCAGCGCGGTGCCCAGCCCGGCGCGGGTGAATTGCGCGACCACCGCGTGGCAGTGGGCCTGTACTCCCTAGCACCAGACGTCGTGGTGCGCCGCACCAACCGGGTGGAGCTGGACGTCACCGGCTCTCTCACAGAGATCCCGGAGTTTGCGGGCCAAGAGGCTGATCTGATTTTGGTCAACGATGAAGACCTCACCTATGCCCTGCTCGAGCTGGACCCCGCTTCTTTGGAGTTCGCGCTGGCCAACATTGACCGCATTGAGGACCCGATGGCACGTTCCCTGTGCTGGTCCGCTGCCTGGGAGATGACTCGCGCCGGCACCATGCGCGCCCGGGACTTCATCGCGCTGGTCGCCCGCGGCGCCAAGCATGAAACGGAGATTGCCGTGCTGGAGCGCGTGCTGCTCCAGGCCACCTCTGCGAACAGCCGTTTTGTGGACCCGAGCTGGGAGGGCCACAACGTTGCGCTGGCGGAGCTGCTGCTCGCAGGTGCGAAGGAAACCACCGGCGACATCCAACTGGCCTTCGTCCAGGCCCTTTCGCGCACCCCGCTGGCTGAAAGCCCCGAGGCTCTGGAACTGTTCGCGCAGATCGCAGCCGGTGAATCCCCATTGCCAGGCCTCGAAGTAGACGAGGACCTGCGCTGGGCCGCACTTACCGCACGCATCGCGGCGGGCAAGCAGGAGGATGCAAAGGAGTGTATCGACGCCCTCAGCGCCGAATACCGCACCGCGGCCAGTGGTCTTGCGGCGTTGCGTGCTGAGGCTGCGCTGCCAACCCAGGAAACCAAAGACGCGGTGTTTGCGGAGATCACCGCGCTGGACAACACCTTGTCCAACCTGCAACTGCGCCACAAACTGGAGGGCCTGCGCGCACCTGGTGCTGGCCCGCTGTTGCAGGCGCACAACTCCGCGGCCTTTGAGTTGGCGCTGCCCCTGTGGGAAAACCTGAGCAGCGAAGTTGCCCTAGTGACCTTGGGCGGCATCTACCCGAGCTGGGACATTTCCCAAGAAGGTGTGGAGCGTGCCGCGGCCTTCCTAGAGCAGGACAACCTGCCGGGCGGCTTGCGCCGCGTGATCCTAGAAGGCAAAGCCGAGCAGGAGCGTGCGCTGCGCAACCGCGCGTTTGACCGCTCCTAAATGGCTAGTTGATGGCTAGTTGATGGCGGCGAGGGCTGCATCGACGTCTGCGATCAAGTCCTCAATGTCTTCAATACCCACGGAGATACGCACGAGGTCGCGTGGCACCTCAAGCACGGAGTCGGTCACTGATTGGTGGGTCATGGAGGCCGGGTGCTCCACCAAGGACTCCACCCCGCCGAGCGACTCCGCCAGCGCAATCACCTTGGTGTTCAGGCAGAACGCGCGGGCAGCTTCCTCTGAGTGGAAGCGAACGGAGATCATGGCGCCGAAGCGGCGCATCTGGCGGGCGGCAACCTCGTGGCCTGGGTGGGTTTCCAGGCCTGGGTAGAGCACGGTGGCAACCTTCTCGCTGGCGTTGAGGTGCTTGGCAATGGCCTCAGCGTTATCGCAGTGGCGGTCCATGCGCACCGCGAGGGTCTTCAGGCCACGCGCGGTGAGGTAAGCATCAAACACGGATGGGATGGCACCAGTGCCGCCCTGGTAGAACAGCAGGTCCTCGTCCAGCTTGGCGTCATTGGTGACCACGAGACCACCCACAACGTCAGAATGCCCACCGATGTACTTCGTGGTGGAGTGCAGCACCGCCGCGGCACCCAGCTTGAGGGGGTTTTGCAGGTATGGGGAGGCAAAGGTGTTGTCCACAACCAGCGGCGCGCGGCCGGCAACGGCGTCTGCCACGGCCTGGATGTCTGTGATGGAAAGGCCGGGGTTGGAGGGGGTTTCCAACCACACCAGCGCGGTGTTTTCCTGCACCGCCTGGCCCACGGCCTGAGCATCGGTGGTGTCCACCACGGTGTATTCCACGCCCCACTGAGTAAACACCTGGTCAATGAGGCGGAACGTGCCGCCGTAGGCGTCGTGGCCGAACACCAAGTGGCTGCCGGGGCGCAGGAAGATGCGCAGGAGCACGTCGGTTGCTGCCATGCCGGAGGAGAACGCGCGGCCAAACTCTGCTCCCTCGAGCGCCGCCACGGTCTTTTCTAGAGCGGTGATGGTGGGGTTGCCACAGCGGGTGTATTCATAGCCGCCACGCAGCTCATTCAACCCATTTTGCGCGAACGTAGTAGAGGCATAAATTGGGGTGTTGATGGAACCATAGAGGGAATCTGGCTCGTAGCCTGCGTGAATGCTGGCGGTGGAGAATCCTTGATCTTTTGCAGCGCTCATAGTGGTAGCCGGCTCCTTTGCACGTAGGCGGTTTGAGGGCCCGTGGTCCGCGGGCACAATTAGCACACATAGTAGACCAAGCTGTTCACTTGGACTAGGCACTATAGCGGGTATTGAATAAAATTGCTCATGCGGCCGGCGGCGACACCACTGCACACCTCCCCCAGCCTTCCCAGCCACCCCATCCGCGCGCGTTAGGCTGTGAAACAGCTCAAGGTTGCCCGCGGACCGTGCCGTGGGCATGGGTAATGGTCAGGCAATGGGCATGGGCAATGCAAACCAACGCTAAGGAGTGTGTATGGCCTGGGTACTCATCGGAGTGGTTGCGGGGTTCCTTATCCCCTGGCAAACGGTGGCCAACAACCGCCTGCGTATGTCCACGGGCACCCCGTTTTCCGCCTCCATGATTTCCTTCGCAGTGGGCACCCTCGGGCTCCTGCTGGCAACGTTGGCCGCAGGGTCCCTGGGCGCACTGAGCAGCGCAGTGCAATTGCCAGCATGGATGTGGCTCGGCGGCGCCTTAGGTGTAGTGGCACTGACGGGCAACATCTTGCTGTTTCCCCGGCTCGGAGCAGTGGAAACGGTTGTGCTGCCTACGGCTGGCCAAATCCTCATGGGCCTGTTCATCGACCAGTTCGGGTGGTTCCAAGCGCCGGAAAGCCACCTCACTCCCCTGCGCGCGTTGGGCGCTGCGGTGGTGATGGCTGGGGTGCTGGTGACCGTCGGCAAGCCCCCTGCCCCTTCCGCGTCCACCTCTGCTGGTGGAGAGGCGCTGTGGAAATGGCGCCTCGCGGGCGTGATATTTGGCGCGCTGCTGGCGAGCCAGTCTGCGATCAACGGCCAGCTCGGCAAGGCGGTTGGGACCTGGCTGGTGGCTGCGCTGATTTCCTTCAGCGTGGGCACAGCACTCTTGGTGCTGATCAACGTGGTGCTGCGATGGCGTCCGCGAGTGAATCGCGTGGATCCGCAGCTCGCGAACCCGTGGTGGATGTGGCTTGGCGGGCTCATCGGCGCGGCGTTCGTGGGGACCAATGCGGCGCTTGCGCCGGTGATAGGCACGGGTCTCACCGTGATGGCGGGCCTGGCGGGCCTCATGGGCGGCTCGCTGGCCGTGGACCGGGCATTTGGCAAACGCATCCGGCGCAGGCAAATCATCGGCGTGCTCACCATTCTCAGCGGCGTGGCAGTAATGCGGCTGCTATAGATCTACGCTGCCGACGTCACCCAGTACCCTTGACGCAGTCCCTCACAATCCTTCACGGTTCATCATTGATACTTCAAAGTATCAATGATACTTCTCATGAGCATTCACAATGACGGACAATAAAGGCCAGTACAAGGCCTGTTTCTACATCATTAATAGTCCCGGAGAAGTATCATTGATACTTTTTCAGTGGGCTGCTTTCACAATGATGATCCCTGATCTGCAGAAATATTCGGCTCCACTAAGCGATCGCATAGCGCTGGAATCTACTTCTCTGCGGTTCCGTAAACCTAATTGTGCCTTCCTTCAACATGGTTTGAATCGCAGGAGTAATTTGCCCTGGGGTGAACCCGGTGACCTGGCGTAGCTGCTCTTTGGATAACGGCTCACCCGCAGCTTTCAACGCTACGAGGATCTGGCCTTGCCTTTCCGCCATCGTCAAACGCTTGAACCTGCCCGGATTCACCGGATTCACCCGATTTACTGGGCTTACTGGGTGTACTAGACCTGCGGTGTCATCCTCTTCGCGCTCTCTGCAGACATGCTCAAGATCTTGCACCTTGGCTTCCTGCGCCTCCTTGGCCCCATCAGGCTCCGAGATTAGCTTGTTGAGTTCATCAGCGGCTTGTACGGCTTCGTTGAGCAGATATTCAATTGCGCGGCCAGAACCTACCGTCTTTGCAAGCCCGAACTGGACGAGCTCTTGAAGCTCATTTCGAGCATGCACGGAATCCATTGGGAAAAACTCACGGTACGAACTGTTCGTCATCGCTTGCCCCGCTTTCATCCTCACCAAGGCATGTTTTTGCGCCACAGAAAGCGTTCCCGCCCCGGCAAGCCCTCCGAGCCAACGCATCTGTTCCGAACTGAGTACTGTTGCCGATGAAAGAACCGCCTGAAACCGGATAACACCATCTTTGAAGTACGGCTCCGGCAAGAAGGCCTGACTCAGGGCGCGTCGTGTTGCTGGGATGCCAGTGGCATGACCCTCGATCACCCGTTTGTCGTCACTAGTTTTGATAGCCGAGCACATTGCATAGAGGACAGGATTTCGCGCCCGTGGGCTTGTTGAACCGAGTTGACGTTGGGTAATGCCCCACAAGCCCCCTGGACTGGAAATGATGAGCTTGGTTGCAGTCTTCACCACCTGCACATAGGTACCAAAGCTAGCGCTGGACAAATCTCGGTGGACAAGCGCGTTCGCTATCAGTTCCCGGATTGCCACTGCGGGAAGCTCAGGCAAATCCCTACCTTGACCATCTTCAAACACAACAGCAGTCCTGAGCTGCTTATTCACCCACTCAAAAGACTGAGACAACAAATCAGGGACAGGCCCGTAAAACTGGTCTGCGTCAATCAAACGCAGCGCCGTTACGTCCGGGTTCTCCGGTTTTACATGAACCTTCACTGAGAGGTGCGGGAGAAACTGCTGTGGATGGACACCAAGTGCGTATATCGCCGCCAATGTAGGTTCTCCGGAATCATTTGCCACCACATTGGAACGCAGGAGTTGCTCATCGCGGCTCGAATTTCGCAATCGCACACTACCTTTGAGGTACACGTCGAGGTACTGATCCACTAAGTCAGGAGCGAGATCCTTCTCCACCGACGCCCCGGCCACAGGCATGCGGTCATAGAAAGGTTGTCCCCCCAAACCCACCAGATATTGTTCCTCTTGCGGCGAAAGTCGGTAGTCGCCGTCTGCTGCACGTGTGTATGCAGGGCCGAAACTGCCTACTTTAAATGGCTTGAACTGATTTGGCTGCGGGGGGATCACGCAGCTAATCACCGTTTTTCCATCTATCAAATGTGTATCCACTGCCCCCAATTGAAGTGGTGGGACAATCTTCTGGCGCGCCTTGCTTCCGAGTGCATCCAAGGCCGCTTTCGGGTCAGAAACCCCCGTGACTTCAAAAGTGCCGCCTTGCTCTGCTACCCCCAACAGAATCAATCCACCCTCTGGCATATTGCCAAATGCAGAAAAAGTGGCGTCCAATGACCTAGGGATCCCAGATGAAGCATCTTTTGCTTCAACTCGGTAGTTGTCATTTCCTGACTCTCGTAGGATTTGAATCAGTTCCATCACTTCTGCATCATTCATGCCCGAACACTATCATTGATACTTCAAAGCATCAATGATACTTCTCATGAACATTCACAATGATAAACAATAAAGGCCAGTACAAAGACCTTTCCCCTATCATTGATAGTCCCCGAAAAGTATCATTGATGCTTCTTCAGTGGGCTGCTTTCACAATGATGATCCACCCATTTTTCGTCCGCATGTCCACTCTGATTGGGCCGCCCACCGTCTGTCCACACACGGAAGGGTTCGCCTACACTGAGAACAATGAGCTTGTATGAAGAAGTGGGCGGCGAGGAAACGTTTCGCACCTTCGTGGCGCACTTTTACGCCTTGATGCGCGAAGATGACCTGATCGGCCCAATGTATCCGCAGGATGACTGGGAGGGTTCCGAGGACCGCCTGCGCTGGTTCCTAGAGCAATATTGGGGTGGCCCCAAAACCTATGGTGAGCAGCGCGGACACCCTCGCCTGAGAATGCGCCACATGCCCTTTGCCATTGGAGAGAAAGAGGCCCAGCGCTGGCTCGACCTCATGAACCAGGCCTTGGACCAGGTGGAACTCACTGAGGAACAGCGCGCAGCGATTTGGGATCACATGCAGCGCGCCGCCGCCATGATGATTAACCAAGAGTGAGCAGGTTGAGCCGCTTGGCGTGGTAGACGCTGCCAAACGGCGCATCGATGCGCACCCAGCTTCCCGCGGTGGAAACCCTCAAGGTGCGCGGCATATCCTCTGCTGCGGTGAACGCAGGCGGGATGAAGCCCATGGCGGTGCAGGCGAAAATCATGCGCATGGAGATCTCCGCGGTGGCCTCGCTGGCTTCAACGGTGAGCACGCTTTGATTAAGCAGGCTCGCCGGCGGGCCGAGCGGACCCGAAAACTGCCTGGCCAGGCCCCGCCCCTGCTCTGCCAGGTCATGGGCCACGTCCACGGGCACGGTGTCCAGCAGTTGGAAACCCCGCGCGGGCGGCAGCGCCCCAGGCCAGCTCGTTGCTGGCGCCCAGGTGGCGGCGAGGCGCGGGGATGCGTCGTGGGCACTGCCTTGGACGCGTCGGCACGCGAGAACCTCGAAAGGCGTGGTCACATACACATTCACCGCCTCGCCCGCCTGCTGGAGCCGTAGCTTGGCCTGCGCATCTAGGCGGACCGCGCGCTGCAGCATCGCCTCGAGTCCGCGTTCACCTGCGCCAATGTGGAGTGCTCCCTGGGTATCCATGAGGACTACTTTTCTGCCGGTGGCATGAGGATTTTTGCCTCACGGGCGGTAATAGCGCGCGGGGTAGCAGTCTTGAAGTCCACCGCGACGGCAACGGTGGTCACGGTAGCGGCAACCTCCCCACCTGCAACAATATCCTGCGTGGTGCTAAACGACGTCTTGCCCACATGACTCACCCGAGTACGCACCTCAACCTCGCTCTGCGAAGGCATCACCGGGCGCAGGTACTCCACCTCAAGCTTGCGGATGAACACGGCGGGAATCTCATGGCCCTTCGTGTCAAAGCGGTCCCGCGCCCACAAGGTGCGCGCCTCTTGCGCCAACTCAAGGTAGGCGGTGTTCGTCACATGGCCAAAGCGATCAAAGTCGCCCCAGCGCAGGGGGATGGTAGTGATGTGGTCACTCATGGAATCCTCAAAACTTCAAATGCCGTGCAGTTCAGTTCAGCAGTAACGACGCCCCCAGCGCCCCACACCCCAACGCGAGCACGGGGAGTTCAGGGAGGCATCATGGAAAACGCCCGGCGCTGGCATTTGGTTCCAGCACCCGGGCGATAGGCTTTTAACCTTTAGTCTCGGATGGGCTGAGGTTTAGCGGGTGAGCTTGCGGTGCGTCACGCGTGATGGGCGTGCGGCCTCTGGGCCGAGGCGCTCCACCTTGTTCTTCTCATAATCCTCAAAGTTGCCCTCGAACCAGAACCACTGGCCTTCCGCCACGTTGCCCTCCCAGGCAAGGATGTGGGTACAGGTGCGGTCCAGGAACCAACGGTCGTGGGAAATCACCACTGCACAACCTGGGAAGTTTTGCAGCGCATTTTCCAGCGAGCCGAGGGTTTCCACGTCGAGGTCGTTGGTGGGCTCATCAAGCAGGATCAGGTTGCCGCCCTGTTTCAAGGTGAGCGCCAGGTTCAGGCGGTTGCGCTCACCACCGGAGAGCACCTTGGAAGGCTTCTGCTGGTCTGGGCCCTTGAAGCCGAACGCGGAGAGGTATGCGCGCGAAGGCATTTCGTTTTGGCCAACGTGGATGTAATCCAGGCCGTCAGAAACCACTTCCCACACGGTCTTTTCTGGGTCGATGTTTTCACGGCCCTGGTCCACGTAGGAAAGTTTCACCGTTTGGCCAACGTTCACCTCACCGGAATCCGGCTCCTCCAAGCCCACGATGGTCTTGAACAGGGTGGACTTACCCACACCGTTTGGACCGATCACGCCCACGATGCCGTTGCGCGGCAGGGTGAAGGAGAGGTCCTTGATGAGCACGCGGCCATCGAAACCCTTGGTGAGGTTGTTGACCTCCACCACCTGGTTGCCCAGGCGTGGTGGGGTTGGGATCTGGATTTCTTCAAAGTCGAGCTTCTTGTACTGCTCGGCCTCCGCAACCATTTCCTCGTAACGCTGCAGACGAGCCTTATTCTTTGCCTGGCGGGCCTTTGCACCGGAACGCACCCAGGCGAGCTCTTCCTTCAGGCGCTTTTGCAGCTTCTGGTCCTTCTTGCCCGCAACCTCAAGGCGTTGCGCCTTGGTTTCCAGGTAGGTGGAGTAGTTGCCCTCATATGGGTAGAGCTTGCCGCGGTCCACCTCACAGATCCACTGCGCAACGTGGTCCAAGAAGTAGCGGTCGTGAGTCACGGCCAAAACGGCGCCCTTGTAGTCTGCCAGGTGCTTCTCCAGCCACTGCACGCTTTCTGCGTCCAGGTGGTTGGTGGGCTCGTCGAGCAGCAACAGGTCCGGCTCAGAGAGCAGCAGCTTTGCCAAGGCGACGCGGCGGCGCTCACCTCCGGACAGGTGGGTCACTGGCTCGTCGGAAGGCGGGCAGCGCAGCGCCTCCATAGCCTGCTCGATCTTGGAATCCACCTCCCAGGCGTCGGCGTGGTCAAGCTCTTCCTGGAGCTTGCCCATCTCCTCCATCAGCTCGTCGGTGTAGTTGGTGGCCATCTCTTCCGCGATGGCCTCAAAGCGCTTCTTCTTCTCAAAGATCTCGCCAAGACCCTCCTCCACGTTCTCGCGGACGGTCTTTTCCTCATTCAGCGGTGGCTCCTGCAGCAGGATGCCCACGGTGGCACCTGGATCGAGGAATGCCTCGCCGTTGGAAGGCTGGTCAAGGCCAGCCATGATCTTCAGGATCGAGGACTTACCGGCACCGTTTGGGCCGACAACACCGATCTTTGCGCCTGGATAAAAGGCCATGGTGACGTTGTCCAAAATGACTTTGTCACCGATGGCCTTGCGCACGTTCTTCATCGTGTAGATGAACTCGCCCACTGTAATGGTCCCCTTTAATGGTGTGAGAGAAATGTCAGGGAACCATCATAGCGTGAAGCAGAGCAAACGGTGGCCTAGCGGGCCTGAAGGGTCTCAGACGGCATAGAAAGCCCAAGACGGCCCTACATCCTCGTAAAGGGTTCTCGTAACGGACAACAACGTCCATCTCAAACTTTTCGTCTAAGCGTTTCGCTGACAGCGACGGTAGTGAGCCCCTTTCCCTAACCCGATCCCGATTGAGCTGAGATTGGGCCCCACCAATCAGGGGTCCGGCCTCACCCCGATACCTCGTACCTCGTTCCCTTCGATGTGAATGGGAAAGTCACGAGAACGCTGTTGCCATCGATGACATGCTCGGTAGCTTCAACGATCAATGGGGGAAGCGTCGTGTCTTGAACATAGGCAACCAAGTCATTCGTTGATCTGAACTCTTGAAATGGGGTATAGCCGGTTGGCCGACCTCTATCACTGACGCAGATAAACAGCGCGCGCGGCATTGTCGGCCCAGTTGCAGCGGTGTTAGCTAAGGCAACGAGGTTTCTTACCATGTCTTCTTTGGTGAGGGCATCCGGCCTGTCACGTTGTTTAAACTCGGTGAAGATATCCTCACCTGCGAGGATGCGTTGTTTGATCTCGGCTACAGACATAACCATGAGGATCATGGTGTACAAAATGATTTAATCAATGTGGAGGGGTTCCAGAATGATTAAATCATTTCCTCATTGCTGATGAGATGTTTGAGGGAAGTACGAGGTCAAGCTAATTTCTCGGTGGGGATATGAGGGGCGAGAATGATGGAAAGTAGATGAAATGCGGTAAGTTCTCGCACCCCCGCGGAGAAGCCTTGAGTGAGTGATCTCTTTTGGGGCCGGCCCTGCGCTCGGCTCTCGTGGGATGCATTCACTCTGCGGAAACCCGCTTCTGACCAAGGCATTTAGCATTCCGACTTAGTGGTGGGGTGTCAGAGCATAGAAGGGTTAAGGATGCACGATGCTTTCAATCATTGTTGGGGGATGAGCGATGATGAAAACATAATTGGATGATTTCACGACCGTTGATGAAATAACGGCCTCTTCACCGGCTGTTCGGTGCCATGACCTGCGGTGGAAGTGAAACCATCACGGGGCTGTACGCAAAGGCAACCGGCAACGCCGATAGAAAGGATTATGTGGAGCGCACCCGCTTCATCGTCGCCACCGATGCCTCCGAGGATGACATCACCGCCACCGCACTCGCCGCTGATACCGTGAAGGCGAACCTCTAAGGACCAACCGTGGTGAACACGATTGTGCCGCCAGGAGGCATTGTGAATCTGACGTTGAAGTAATTCGCACTTACGGACGCCCACGATTTGCAAGTTGATCGTGGGCGCCGAAGCACCGCAAAGTTCGAGAAGAGCTCTCGCTCACAGCGTCAAGCCGACGTACAAGCGCAAGCATTACTCTTCAGAGCGCGGAGTTTCCATCCGGATTGGAGAGCCCTTGATCGAGCGGCAAGACGGCCTAGAAGGGTGGCTCGCCCTCGCCGTCCAGCGCCGCTCCACCCCCACCTCCGGAACTGGAGCTGGCAACACCCGCACCCACAAGCTCCTTGGCTGGGCTTGACTCACGAGCACCGGGATCTGCAGCGTCGTCACCCTCGTTCCGAGCGCTCCCCGCACTCGCCCGCAGCTGCGCAGCAGAACCCGAATCCGTGCTCGTGCCTGAGCCGTCAGGCGCACTGTAATCGAAGTCCACCACCGCCTGCCCCTCGGGCGCTTTGAGGTCCCCCACTTCCACTGAACTGTCCGTGGATTTCTTGCTGGCGGCGATGTACCGGTTAAGGTCCAGCGCCACGGAGGTGGCCTTCAGCACGATTTTCTGCCCCTGGATTTTGCCGTCCTGCTTCCATTCTTTGGTGATCAGGTAGCCAGTGCACACCACCGGCCGGCCTTTTACCAGTGAGGTGCGCACGTTGAGGGCGAGGTTGCCCCAACATTCAACGTCGATGAACAATTTGTCATAGTTTTCCCACTTGCCGTCCTGGCCCAGGCGGCTGCGCGAGCTCACCAGGCGGAACGTGGTCAAGTGGGCTTCGCTGGGGAACTTTCGCATTTCCGGGGCGGAAGCAAGGTTGCCCATCAAGGTGATTTGGTTGGTCATGTGCGTGCCTTTCATGCATGTTTTCCTGCGGTTTTCTAGAGGCGTTGAAGCCTGGCCGCGGCACGCCTTTGGTAGCGCCCTCCCCCTTGGAGCAGGCGGAGGTGCGGGTCCTTAGGACGTCGGAAATGCTTACACGTTTGGCTTTGGCATCTCTGTGGCATCTCCTTTGCGCGCGGCCAATCCCCAGCATGCCGCCCCCGGCACACATGCAAAACCCCCTCCGCCGCGCCTGTGGAATTTGGGGCGAAACGAAGGGGTTTTTGGGGCGAGTTATCCACAACCGTGGGATCAAGGCTTGCGTTGCATGCGGGCAAGCATTTCGTTGTAAGCGGCGAGCTCGGCGTCGTCGTTTGCTTCGGCGGCTTGCTCGTATTCGCGCTCGGCCTTGCGGTCCTCGCGCAGCCACTGCAGAAACAGCGTGCCAAACACCACTACCAGCGGGAACGAGCCCGACGCCCACGCGATTCCTCCGCCAATACCCTGGTCCCGCTTCAGGTCGATGTCCCACGGCAAGTCCAGCGAAAGATAGAAATCCTCGGCCAGCACCTGCTGCAACTGCATGAGGTACACGCCGAAGTACAGATGGAAAGGCATGGAAAACACCAGCCATGCCAGGCGCTTAATCACCGAATTGTCCCGCGGCTTCGGATCAGCACCGATCATCTCCCAGTAATAGAGGTAGCCCGAGGCCAGGAACACCCAGTTCATGATGAGGTGTCCCGCATGCTCAGACACCATGAGCGTGTACCAAGGGGTCACATACAGCAGGTAGAAGATGGTGATGAACTGGATCGTATTGAACGCCGGGTGCATCATCACCCTCAGAATCCGCGAGTCCAACAGCGCCTGAATCCACCTGCGCCACACTGAGTTCGGCTCGGCCGCCTCCAGCACGAGTGTCAGTGGTGCACCCAGCACCAGGAATACTGGCACCACCATGGACAAAATCATGTGCGCCACCATGTGCATGGAGAACATCGCAGGCATATACAGGCCAACGCCGCTGCTCATCGTGAGCGCCAACGTGGCGGTTCCCAGGAAGAACCAGAAACTGCGCGCCACTGGCCACGGCTTGGACTGGCTGCGCAGCTTCAACAATCCACGCAGGTAGAAGGCACTGATGATGAGGGCGAAGAGGCTAAACATGATGTCGAAACGCCAGATGGTCCACACGTTCCACAGCGTTGGCGCCTGCTCCAACGAGTAACCCATCTGCACCTGCATCTGCGTCAGTTCAGTCACCCGCGGCGGCGGAGGCGGGGTGCGACCCAAAGACACACTCACGCCCACGATCACCGCCATGACCAGCACCTCCACAGTGCCGACGCGCACAAACGCCGCCCAATCCCCTGTATCCAGGCGCGGCAAGGTCACACGACGATGCGCAAAACCCAATGCTGCAAGCACCAACACCAGCACGGCTTTCAGCACAATCATGCGACCATAATCAGAGGTGAACAGGTCCCCCAGACGCACCCGAATGGCGGCATTAATCACACCCGAGATACTCATCACCACCACGGCCCACAGGGCCAACGCAGAGTACCGACGCACCGCCGTACCCAACTGTGGTCCCAACCGCCTGGCGTGCGCAATCAACCCCACCAGTCCGCCGACCCAAATCATCATGAACAGCAAATGCCACAGCAGCGAATTGGTGCCATAGTCATGGTCGCCGCCAGCCGCCGAGTGGCCCTCCAAACCGAGCGGCAACACCATAGCAAACGCACCCACTGCCAGAATTGGCTGCGCCCGCCACGACCGGGCCACCAGCGCAGCCACGCCAACCAGCACCGCAATCACCGCGCTCACCAACCAAGCCTTCGCCGCAGCCACCCTATCGAGGGCCATCGTAAAGAACTGCACTGCCTGCGAAAACGGCTGGCCCGAAACATCTGAAAGCACCATCGGCACCATGATCAGTGCGATCATCGCAAACCCTAGCGCGGCGTAAGCACCCGTTCGCGCTGCAATGTGGGCGTCTACCGTGAGGGTTTGTGTGCGCTGTTTGTTGCGGTCCGTTTGCGGGTCTTGGGCTGGGTCGTGAGCTGGGTCCAAGTAGAACGCCGACACCATGAACGAACCCAACGCCAGCGCAGCGAGCACCCACGCGCTCGCTCGCAAGAACGGCAACCCCGCGGTGGTTAAGGGCCCAGGGTCTGGAATACCCAGCGCTGCGAGAGATTCACCAAGGAAGCTCCAGGCAAATCCAGCAGCCACCGCACCAGCGGTGAGCAGGACTGCAAGATACAAAGGCCAAGTTGGACGCACCTGATGTTGTCTCCACATGGCTATCAGACTAACCTGACAAAGCGATGCCTCCATAGCTCAGCGGATTAGAGCAGTCGGCTTCTACCCGATTGGTCGGGGGTTCGAGTCCCTCTGGGGGCGCATTTTCTCATGTCTCGAGACATCGTTACTCACACGGTGTCTCGAGATTTGCATTTTCGGGGTCCGGTGGTTGGGCCATATCGCGTTGGTCGATAGCACGCGGAGGTCGATAGCTCAAGGTCGATACCACCCGAAAATCCCCGAAAATTCCCGCCCTATCGACCTACGCCACGGCCTATCGACTTTAAGCTCTCGACCAACGCCAATAACGGCCCCAAACACCCCACCACACCCCACCCCAAACACCCCATCCCACCCACTCTCCTCAGCGAGCTATCGCAGCAATAGGAGAAATATCACGTTTGCTTAGGTAAGCCTTTCCCACCACAAAAACTTAGGTTAGCCTATTCATGTATAAACACCGGCCGACGAGGTTCAAATCCTCAAGCCAGAAAACCTCACACTCACATACACGTAGATAGAGGAGCGCTCACATGGCAACCTCACTTGCTCACCTCCCACTGCACCAAGAATGTGTGCTTTCTGCACTTCCACCACTGCCTCAAGAGCAAACCCGCAGGTTGCAGGAGCTTGGCTTTCGTGAAGGCATGGCGTTTCGCGTGACCCAGAAGACGGCGGGCGGTGGACGCGTGGTGGCGTTCGGCTCCACTCGCTATGCGATCGACGGCCTCACCGCCAACACCCTCGCTGCGCAGGGAGCGTAAGGGATGGTCGCGGCAACGTGTCACTGCTCCACCCCTGGCCGCCCCAGCACGGGTGGGCCGGTAATTGCGTTGGTTGGCTGCCCGAACTCGGGCAAGTCCACCCTGTTCAATGCTCTCACCGGGGCGAAGGCGCAGATGGGCAACTGGCCGGGCACCACGGTGGAGGTGTCGCGCGGCGGCTGGGAGGCGCAATCGCACACCTTCGACGTCATCGACTTCCCCGGCGCGTACTCACTAGACCCAAACAGCCCCGACGAGCAGCTCACCCGAGACCTGGTGATCACCACGCATGAGCCACCCGACCTGGTGATGGTCGCCGTAGACGCCTCCAATTTGGAGCGCAGTCTCTACATGGTGGCGCAGTTGTTGGAGCACCCTCTGCGCGTCATAGTGGCACTGACCAAAAATGATGTTGCACAGTCCCGCGGCGAATCTGTGGACCCCACTGCCCTGGAGGCGGCGTTGGGCGTGCCTGTTGTGGCGATTGACCCGCGTCGGAAAGCCAACCTTGGCGCCCTGCACAGCGGCGTGGAGCGCGCACTCGAACAACCCGCCGCCGCTCTGCGCCCCACTTGCTGTATCAAGGGTGACCCCATCGCGGAACGCTTTACCTGGGTTGCCCAGGCAGCGCAGGCGGTGTTGCGGCCGGGTGAGCATCCGGGAACCAGCTTCAGCGAGAAACTCGATCGCGTTGCGCTGCATCCGGTGATGGGTCCACTGACATTTCTTGCCGCGATGTGGCTGGTGTTCCAAATCACCACCACCGTTGCCGCGCCACTGCAGGACGGGCTGGATGCCCTATTCACAGGCCCACTTACCGACGCTGCCCGCGCCGTCATTCCCGCTGGCATCCTGCAGGCGTTGCTGGTAGACGGGCTCATCGGGGGCGTGGGCATGGTGCTAACCTTTGCCCCGCTCATGGCGCTGATGTTCCTGTGCCTCGCGGTTTTGGAGGATTCTGGGTACATGGCGCGTGCCGCGGTGGTGACTGATCGCGTGATGCAGGCAATTGGCCTGCCTGGCAAAGCTTTCATCCCACTGATCGTGGGCTTTGGTTGCAATGTGCCCGCGATCGCCGCCACGAGGGTGCTGGCAAAGCCACGCGAACGCCTGCTTACCGCTCTCCTGATTCCCTTTACTTCCTGCTCAGCACGCCTAACTGTGTATGTGATGCTGGCGGCCACCTTCTTCCCCAACATGGCGGGCACTGTTGTGTTTGCTATGTATCTGATCTCCATTGGCCTGGTGGTGGCAGTGGGTTTTGCCATGAAGCACACCCTGTGGCGCAAGTTCGGGCGCGAGCCCCTGGTGATTGACCTGCCTGAATACCAGTGGCCTGGCCCGCGCCTTGCGCTGCAGGTGATGTGGATTCGCCTCAAGGGCTTCCTGCGCACGGCCGGTGGCATCATCGTGGCCACGGTTGCGGTGGTGTTTCTCCTGCAATCCACTCCGGCAGTGAGTGGTTACGGTTTTGGCAGCGAGGACCTGCCGCCCCAGGACAGCGTGTACGGCCGCATCTCCGAGGGCATCGCCCCGGTGTTCGAGCCCGCCGGCTTTGGTTCTTGGTCTATCTCCGGCACACTGCTCACCGGCTTCGTTGCCAAGGAGGCCGTGATCTCCACCTGGGCGCAAACCTACGCGCTCGAAGAGGAATCCGAGGATCTCTCTGAAGCCATTCGCACCGACTTCAACCAGGCCTCAAACGGCCATGGCATTGCCGCTGTCTGGGCGTTCATGGTGTTCCTCCTGGCGTACACCCCCTGTGTAGCCACCCTCGCAGCCCAAAAACGCGAGATCGGCCTGAAGTGGACCCTCATCGGCGTAGGCGTGCAGCTCCTCACAGCGTGGGCACTGGCAGTGGCCGTGTTCCAGGTGCTCAAGGTGTTCCTATGAAACTTCGCGCAGCCTTGGGGCTCGGGGCAAACCGTCCGACGCCACCATCTCCCCCAACTCCCCCGTTGCCACCAAACGCAACGGCAGCGAACGCAGGTGTGGCTGTGGGCCCATTGCAGCAGGTCCGCAGCGCGATTGAGGCCGGCGCGAACAATGCAGTAGACATAGCCGCTACCACCGGCTTACGCACCACCCTGGTGCAGGCAATCCTCCACCACTTACAACGCGGAGCCGGACTGGAACTCCTCTCAGTGAGCAGCGGCCTGGCCGCGTGTGCAGGGTGCGCGGGGTGTGGCTCGCAACTGGGTAAGGGATGCGCGGCGAGCTGAGCAACCCAAGCTAGCACCCAAGTTAGAACCGCCTCCAGCGGGGCGAGATTCGCGAAACGGGGTAAACTTGCTGGTTCAGGTTCCATGGGCAAGGCAAGAAAGGCTTTGTATTTTATGACTCTCCCCTCCCCCGCGATCGATTCCTTTGCGTTGGTCACTGGCGCCAGCCAGGGCATCGGCCGCGCAATGGCAAAGGATCTGGCGGCGATGGGCCACAACCTCATTGTGGTGGCTCGCCGCGAACAGGTGCTTGAAGAACTCAAGGCCGAACTTGAGGCGAAGCATTCCGTGGTGGTGGAGGTTGAGGCGGTGGACCTCGCCGACCCTGCTCAGCGCAAGGGCCTCATTGAGCGCCTGGGGGAAAGGACGATCAACATCGCCGTGAATTCGGCCGGCATCGCGAGCTTCGGGCCGTTCCTGAAGGCCGATTGGGATTACGAGACCTCCCAGTTTGAGCTCAACGCCACCGCGGTGTTTGAGCTCACGCATGCGGTGCTTCCCGGCATGGTGAGCCGCGGCGAGGGCGCAATTTGCAATGTGGGTTCCGCCGCCGGCAACGTTCCCATCCCCAACAACGCAACGTATGTGTTCACCAAGGCTGGTGTGAATGCCTTCACGGAGGCACTGCACTACGAACTCAAGGGCACTGGTGTGAGCTGCACGTTGTTGGCTCCGGGGCCGGTGCGTGATGCCGTCGTGAATGATCCGAGCATTGTGGACAAGGCTGTGCCGGGATTTTTGTGGACCACCTACGAGTCCTGCTCCGAGGAAACGTTGCAGGCGATGGCCGCGGGCAAACGCCGCGTGGTGCCAGGGCCGCTGTCCAAGGCGATGAACGCGGTGTCCGCCGTGGCCCCAACCGCCGCGCTCTCCCCGATCATGGGCTGGTTCTACGCAAAGATGGGAGACGCATAATGCAGAAGAATGATCGCCTAGTCTGGGTTGACCTTGAGATGACCGGCTTGGATACTTCGCGCCACGTGATCGTGGAGGTTGCCGCAATCATTACCGACGCAGACCTTAACGTGATCGGTGAAGGCGTTGACTTGGTTGTGCACGCCTCTGAGGCCGAGCTCGCGGAGATGGATGAGTTCGTGCAGAACATGCACGGCTCATCGGGGCTCACCGAAGCCATCCGCGCATCCGCAGTGACTGTGGAGGAAGCCGAACAGGCCATGCTGGACCTCATTGCGGAGCACTGCGACTCCGAACAGCCGCCACTGCTGGCGGGCAACTCGATTGCCACCGACCGGATGTTTATCCGCGCTCAAATGCCGCGCCTGGATGCGGCGCTGCACTACCGAATGATCGACGTCTCCACCGTCAAAGAACTCGCCCGCCGCTGGGCCCCCAAGGTGTACTTCAACCAGCCCGAAAAAGGCTTGGCACACCGGGCGCTTGCGGACATCGTGGAATCCATCCAGGAGCTGGCTTACTACCGCAAGGCCATGTTTGTGCCAGCCCCCTCCACCGAGGACGCCAAAGCTGCGCAGCGCGAGGCCACCGAGGCCTACCAGCAGTTTTTGTAAAAAAGCCATTTTGCGTTAGGATAGTTCTCGCTGCTTCACGGCAGCAATGGTGGCTGTAGTTCAGCTGGTAGAGCACCAGGTTGTGATCCTGGGTGTCGCGGGTTCGAGCCCCGTCAGCCACCCCGAACAGGAGCAGGCCGGAGAATGAATTTCATTCTCCGGCCTGTTCTTTTTTGCTGTGTGTGTTTGGGGGTGGCGGGGTGCCGCCCTTGCTCAGTGTCGCGCAGTGCCGGGTTTCGCGGTAGTCGATAGCTTAAAGTCGATAGGACGCGGATTTCCCCAAAATCGGCCGTGCTATCGACCAACGCGCCGTCCTATCGACTTTTAGCTTTCTACCAACACCCAATTCAGGACCAAAACCCTAGCTTCAAAACTCGAGTCCGGGCCGCCGGGGGGCGGATTTCCAGGAATGGCTACCGAGTAACAGGTAAAGACCGCAGCCCTCAAATTTGGCTTATTCTTCGCCGTCAAATCCTCCAAGGGCGATGGCGCCAAAGATTCCGAGGGCCGCGCCTATAGAAAGCCAGAGGCCAAGATTCCCGGTGATCACGCCAATGACCACGCCAATCGCCGCCCCAAAGTTCATTGCCAGTGCAAAGCGCGTAAAGCCATCCACTTTTGATCCCTTCTCTGCTTATAAGTTCACCATGTTTCCACGTTAACCATGCAGCAGATTTTTTACCAGGGGAAATTATCATCTCCAACCATACAATTCCCGCGCGCATTTCAAACTACAAACAATATTCAGCTTATGTTTAAAATTCCGGAAATCTGGTCTCGATTTTCAGCCCCCATAGCCCACCTTTGAAGTTGAAAACCCACTATAAGCCCAGAAGCTCAACGTAAAAACTCCTGTTAAGCCGGCCTTATTAGAAGAATCCTGAAGAAATCCAGCACACACCGGGTACTTCCCCACTTGTTAGCATTCCACGTGCCCCAACTTGAGCACATTTTTGCGCATTACTCAAAGGCTGTTGCCTCCGTCTCACTAGCCTCACTAGCATCTGGCCCATTGATCATCGAAGTTGAAGATTGCCGGCCTGACGTTATGCAGCTCAAGATGCAGCCAACCAGCAGGAAGCCACTGATCTGCAGGTGAGTAGCCCAGTTTCCGCCTCCACCATATAAAACGAGAAAGATGCTGTACGTAATAGCTATAAGGCAAAAAATAACTAGGAGACTATGCGCTCGCAGCCGCAATTGAGTTGACCATATTTTGTTAACAAACAGGATTATTGCAGAAAGGAAAAAATAAATAACAAAGCCAGCCAGGATGCCCGGAACTAAATACAACACATTTTCACCCTACGGCAGAGAGCTTGACGCCACAGCCAACAGGCTCAGGGAGGTTGCGGGGTTCGCCTCAATGCTCCCCGAGGGTTGCTGGCCAACAATGGTTTGATGGAAGAAGGTATCCCAGCCATAGCCACGGCGATCTCTCTATTTTCCCGCTGAAGATGCTGCACTATAGCCCTAAACTCAAACACTTCGCGGAAAAGGTGTTGATGCATTTCATCAAGGGTGATGGGGACACCCGTCGGAGCTCCACCCACAGTCGCATCGGTGGACTTCTGAAAGTCCAGGAGGTCGTTAAGCGCTTCTCGCAAGGTATAGGAAGAATGAGTCCGGGGATCATGATCCTTCCATTCGAGGCCGATTCCTAAGGTGAAAATTGTGAGGTTAAGCCCCGTCACCGTTTTTCGGTTCTGATTGCACCGCCACATCTTCAAAGGCATTAAGAATGCACCGTCTTGCCTATACCCCTAAGTTCCAACCATCAAAGAAGTACGTTCGTGGGTTCATGGACCGTCGTCGAGGGCAAAACGAACACTCGAATCACGTCATCGCGTCCGACGAGCAACGGTGGCGTTGTGCCAAAGGTTGCCTTAAAGGGGTTTGCTGCGGTGCGCATACCTCGTAGCTTTAGCGGACAGCTTATGAATTGCTATGAGTTTTGTGATTTCTATGAATTGCTGTGTCAATTCCAGCACCCCAGCACCCCGCCAGCCACCTAAGGCGCAGACACACTCGGCGGCTATACTCGGCTCATGGTCGCCGGAGACGCACTGAGGAGTGAGATTGCTCAGGTTCGAGCGGAACTCGATCTACTCAAGCTCCGGCAAGTGGAGCTCGAACAGCGCATTCAGGCCCTGGAGCAAGGCCTAGCCACCGAGCCCAGGCCGGCTAGTACCAGTGCCCATTCTGCACACGCGGTTGCGTCGGTACCTTCCCCCGCTGTGAAACCGGCGGAATCCCCGACTAACGATCCCATGGCGCTGGTCAATTCACATTCGTCGAGCGCGGAGAAGATTTCCCTGTTTCGCAGTCGTTTTTCCGGCCGGAGCGACGTGTACGCCTACGCCTGGGAGTGGCCGGAGAAGCAAAAGAAGGGGTGGTCGCCGAAGCTCATCGACAAGCGCCCCGTCCCACTCACCGACTCCGTGATCTCAAGGCATCTGACCGGCGGCGGCAACATTCCACTGCACGCTGGCTTGTATGTCATGCTGCCCGACGATACCTGCAGGCTCCTAGCCTGTGACTTCGATGACAAGCACTGGCAGGAAAATGCCCGGAGCTACGCGCGCGCCGCGGTCAATCACGGCCTCGATCCTCTGATCGAAATCTCCCGTTCTGGTGACGGAGCCCACGTTTGGATCTTCTTTACCGACGCTGTGCCTGCCCACCAGGCTCGCGTAGTGGGGATGGGGATTCTCCAGGAAGCGATGAAGGCCTCTCACCTGGATTTTTCAAGCTTTGACCGATTCTTCCCTGCGCAAGACACCGTCCCCAGCCACGCAAATGGCAAGGCCAGCTTTGGCAATCTCATAGCGTTGCCCCTGCAGGGTGACAGGCGCCGTGAAGGCCGAACGGTATTCGTTGATGTGGATACTTTTGAGCCCCACCCCGATCAATTTGCGGCACTCGCGGAGGTAGCTCCCAGCACCCCCGAGGTGCTCCGCACGTTGTATGCGGAGTTTCACCAGACCACCGACGAAGTGGGGCTTCCCGCAGCTCCCAGCAAGGCAAAACTGCGACGCCTGGCTACAGAAAATGCCGGCACAACGGTGCGGGTCAACCACGGGGCTAAGGTGAGCATTGACATTGCGGACGTAGACAGCACCACATTAATAGCGCTGAAACGTTTGGCGGCTATCCATAACCCGGAGTTCTACCGCAAACAGGCGCAACGCCTCTCTACGTTTGGGACGCCACGGCTCGTTATCCGCTACGAAAGCGAAGGCACGCAACTGAAGCTGCCACGAGGGTGCCTCGATGATGCGATCGCGCTGCTGAAAACCGCAGGCTACAAAGTGCAGCGTCGCTCACTGACCCCCAAGCCCACCGGTATCGATGTGGCGTTCCGTGGGTCGCTTAGGCCACAGCAATCCAAAGCAGTGGAAGCCATGGTGGCTAAGAAAACTGGAGTGCTCAAAGCCGCCCCAGGGCTGGGCAAGACCGTGATGGCTTGCCAGATTATCGCAGAGTTGGGGGTGCGCACTGCCATCCTGGTGCCCAAGAAGGAGCTTCTCACTCAGTGGCGTGAGCGGCTGCTGGAGTTCTTGGACCTCGAAGAAGCGGATATTGGCCAGATAGGTGCTGGCAAGCGCAACCCTGGTGGGAAGATCGACCTGGTGATGAACCAATCCATTGCTCGCAAGGATGCTGACTTGGAATTTCTAGATTCCTACGGGCTGCTCATCGTCGATGAATGCCACAACGCGGGCGCCCCAGGAATGGAAGCCGCCCTATCTCAGGTCAACGTGCGTAATCTTTACGGTCTCACGGCCACCCCATATCGCTCTGATGGGCTCGACCCGCTGATCACCATGCTCTGCGGGCCAGTTCGCACCAGTCTTGAGCGTGAGGATGCAGCATTGGAGCGCCGCTATCGGGTCCATCCAACCGAGTTCACCATCAATGACAATGTGATGAGCGAGGAAGGAATCACCGGAGTATATACCCGCCTTGCCCTCGACGAATCCCGCAACGAGCTTCTAGCCAAGGTGACTGCTGAAGCCTACGCCAACGGCGAAAACTGCCTAGTTTTGACCAATCGCGTTGATCACCTCAAATCCATGGCACAAGCGCTTCGAAGCCGGGGCATCACCACTTTTGTGCTGCACGGCGGACAAAAGCCGAAGGAGCGCCAGGCCACGCGCGAAGAGCTTGCTCACACGAGCCATTTTTGCCTTGTGGCAATCGATAAGGTTGCGGGCGAGGGATTCGACCTCCCGACGCTCGACACCTTGGTCCTGGCCGCGCCAGCCCGGTTCAAGGGAAATATCATCCAGCAGGTGGGACGCATCACCCGCGATGCCAACATCGGCGACGCCAACCAGCGCCGCGCCACCGTACACGACTTCAATGACCACCTGGTTCCGGTGTTAAACAACATGTTCCGCAAGCGGCGCGCTGTCATCCTCAAGGAAGGTTTCACAAGCTAGGTTGTGGTTTTGCAGCCTTCATTTGTAGCCATCAAAGCCCGCGATGGCCTGTTGGGGGCCGCCTCGCTGAGCCCTCGGACCTGGTGCCCCAGCACGCGTGACTGGGTGCCGGAGCGGGGTGCGGCCTTGGGGGCGTCGGAAATGCTGCTTTTTGAACTGCGCTAGGCGTCGGCGTTGCCGGCTTTCCAGGTGGCCCAGTCCATGTTCCAGTCGCCCAGGCCGTCGTATGGGGAGAGGGTGCCGCCGACGGTGTTTTTCACGGTCACGATGTCACCGCGTTTGAAAAACTCCTGGAACCAGCGGGCGTTTTCCGTGGAGACGTTGATGCAGCCGTGGGATTGGTTCGAGTGACCCTGCGCCCACTCGGACCAGGGGGCGGCGTGGACGAAGATGCCGGAGTAGCTCATCTGCGTGGCGTACTTGACGTTGGTTTGGTAGCCGCCGGCGTCCAGAGCGAGGCCGTAGGTGGTTGAGTCCATGAGGAGGGTCTCGTATTCGTCGCCGATAGTGTAGACGCCGTTGGGGGTGGCCCAGCGGTCGGTGCCCATGGAGATTGGCATTGTTTTTACGGTTTCGCCGTTTTTGAGGATGACCATCTGTTTGGTGGCGTCGTCGGCGATGGCTTCCACTCGGTCGCCGATGGTGAAACTGGCGCCGTTATCGTTTTCGCCATACACTCCCCCGCCGAGGTTAAGGCCATAAAGATCCGCCTCCACGGTCACGTGTGTGCCGGGCTGCCAGAACTGCGCGGGGCGCCACCGCACCTCCTGGTTGCTCACCCAGTGAAACGCGCCCTCTACCTCGGGGGTGGTGGTCACCTTGATGGCGTTCTGCACCTCTTGGCGGTTCTTGATTGCGGTATCAAAGCGCAAGGCGACCACCTGCGCCACACCAACCGTGGCGCCGTCAAGTGGGGCGAGGGACGCGAACGACGTAGCTGCGGGCGCCACAGTAGAGAAACTCACCGTGCTGGTTTCCCCATTCACATCAGCCGCAACCACTTTGTACGTGCGGTTGAACCCTAGGTCTTCCGCCGTGGACCACGAGCGCTTATCTTCCGCAAGCTTGCCCTCCACTTGCTTGCCCGCCTCATTGGTCATGGTCACTTTTGTTAAGCCCTCGCCCAGCGATTTCACCACCACCCGGTCCGCAGGATTCACGCCGGTGGCGCCGTCCTTGACGCTCACCGCCGGGGCCTTGGGCTCGGCGATTTGGGCTTGGTTTTGGGCTTGGTTTTGGGCTTGGTTGTTGCCGTTCGTTTCGCGCGCGCTAGTGTCAATCGTGCAGGCAGCCATGCCGGTAGCCAAAGCTGCGGCCGCGAGGATTGATGCGAGCCGGAGGACTGTGGAAGTGGGTTGGGTGTGGTGGGTTTGTCGGGTGTGGTGGGTTTGTTGGGTGGTCGATCTGGTGAGCCTGCCGCGCATGCGCATCTCTTGAACGTTCCTTAAAGACTTACGAAAACTGCCGTGGAAATGGAGTTGTAGCCCCGTTTGAGCTGGTGGCGGAGTTGAATAGGTTCGGGCTGGCTTGAGATTTGCTGGCCTGATTCGAGCCGCCTTAAGTCTCCCATGCTAGTCCTGGCCCAAAACCCAACCAAGCAATTGGAGGAGATCGTTGCGGGCTTGTTATTTCTGGTGCAACAACGGGAACGGGTTGGGTTGTGCTCGCCGGCAGAACGGTAGTACGCGAAATCTACGGCTCTGACCAGGCGATTTTACTTTGATACGCAGGATGAGTTATATTTTCTTCCGTTGCCAAGCGGCAGTATTCCTGCTTGACAAGCTGCGCCATTAGCTCAATTGGTAGAGCAACTGACTCTTAATCAGTGGGTTCGGGGTTCGAGTCCCTGATGGCGCACAATAAGGCCAGGTCAGACAGTATTTTTACTGTTTTGAACCTGGTCTTTTTTGGTAGTTAGCCCTGCTTAGGACAGTTTTCAGACTATCACAGCACCCGGCGCGGCATCTCTGTCTGTGCCGCTTCGGGTGGGAAGTTTTAGGCATCCATTGGGCACAAATTGGGCACGCGGTTTTGGTTCCCTTCGGCACCTGCCTTCGGGCAGGGTGCAAGCAAGGTACACAGGGCCGGATGGCAAAAGATACAAGGCAGACCAAACATTTCCCTGATGGCGCACAACTTTCATTTCTCGAGACATCGCACCTCAGCAGTGTCTCGAGTTTTTGCTTTTTGGGGATTGGCCTGGGGGTTCGGTGAACAGTTCAGGTGGGGACCGAGCACGGCCCTTGCACCCTTTCACGTTGGTCGATAGGACGCGTTGGTAGATAGCTAAAAGTCGATAGGACGTTGCGTTGGTCGATAGGGCGGGCGATTTCGGGGGAAAACGCGTCCTATCGACTTTTAGCTATCGACCTACGCCCGCAGGCCACCTACAGACCGCCCACAGAGCACACACGCAGGCCTCCTTCAACCACACAGGCCTCCTTCAACCCCACAGACCACCACAACCACGCACGCCCCCACCCCCGAATTTACGCAATCGGTTGCACAAATCGCCTATCTCGAGAGACGCTGGTAACTAAAGTAAATATCAGCGCCGTGTGTCACACCCACGCCGTGTGTCACACCCACAACGAAGCCACCAAACCAACCCCAGAAAGGCCCCAGAATGCAAACCTCACCCCCCCCCCCACCCCAACCAAACACACAAACAAACACCCAAACAACACTCCCCATCGGCCAGGTACTCCCCTTGATGCTCGCCCTGCTGATGGCGGTGTTCGCGTTTCAGCTCAATGCGTCAATGCTTTCGCCAGCGCTGGCCACGATGGAGCGCGAGTTGAATACAACTGCGGCGCAGATTGGTGTGTCGCAGACCGCGTTCTTTACCGCCGCAGCGCTCTTTTCCCTCTTTTTGCCCCGCTGGGGCGATTTGATTGGCCGCCGCAAAGTGTTGGTGGGCATGTTGGTACTCACCGCACTCGGTTGTGTGATTTCCGCACTGGCGCCAAACGTGACGGTGCTGTTCATCGGCCGCGTAATTCAGGGTGTTGCGGGCCCCACGGTGCCGCTCGCGCTGATTATGCTGCGCCAGCAAGTACCCAATGAGAAGCAGTATGCGCTGCTGTTGGGTATCGTCACCTCGGTAAATGGTGGCATTGCGGGCGTGGATGCCCTGGCGGGCGGCTGGCTCGCAGGCAACTTTGGGTTCCGCTCGGTGTTCTGGACCATGGCAGTGGTCTGCGTGCTCGGCGCACTCACCGTGAAGCTGTTCACCAAGGAATCCACCGCCCCCGTCACGGCCCCAATGGATTGGAAGGGCGTTGCACCACTGGCAATTGCGCTCGGCGCCCTGCTGCTCGCCTTCAACTTGCTGGGCCGGCCCGCCCTGATGATCGCACTATTCGCAGTTGCGGCGGTGGGCTTTGTGGTGTTCTGGAACGTAGAGAAGAAGGTGGCGCACCCTCTGGTCACGGTGGAGTACATGCGTCAGCGCCGCACCTGGGCCCTGCTGCTCACCACGTTGCTCACCATGACCGGCGTGTTCGCCGTGATGAACGGCCTGATCCCGGGGCCGACCCCCGGAAAGTAGACACATCGGGTGGTCAATATGATGGGATTATGTTAGCTCACGCGGTCTTGGCTTCAAACTCTTTTGGTGACAGGTATCCACACCAGGAGTGACGCCTTTTGGTGT
>NZ_JANIKD010000012.1 GCF_024580955.1 Corynebacterium sp. 122RC1
CCTCGAGGCGCTCGAAGTACATGCGCACCGCGCGCTCCTGCGTGGCTGCGTCGTACTGACTGGGTCGTGCCATGCTGATCGTCCTCCTAGGGTAAAACCTAGTCTCCGACCAACCCAGGCCGCTTCAACTTTGAGCTATCGACTAACGCATTCAAGCCCACCAACCCCTCCCCGCCAAAAGCACTATCTCGAGACAGAATTTTAACCAATGGGTAAAATTCGGTCCCACTAACCCCTCAAAATCCAGGCCACCCGATCAGGAGAATGAGCCATGCGTAGTCCAGGTTCACAGTTCATTATTGTCGCAGCTCCATGGCTGTTTTGGGGTGCCTTGGGGGCTTCGTCCAGTCGGCTGCGCGATGCCGAAGGGCTGATAGCCGGCTCCGATAGCATCCTGTTTGGACTATTCCTGCTTCTGAGCCTCCTAGCCTTGGTCTACTCAGTGAACCAAGCCTTTGGCTCACTAGCAGCAAAATTGGGAATCATCGCCCTGGCCATTGTGCTCATCCTCGCGGTGACAGCATTCCATTGGGGTGGCTGGTCGTTTCTCTTGATCGCGGGTGGCCTTACGGCGTTGCTGGGCCTCACTATCTCGAGGAAATTCAGAAAAGGCGAACTCAACCGCCCCTAACGCCAACCGCCCCTAACATCTACCACTAACGACTACCGCCGCCCCAGGTACACGGAATCCACCACCCCGTGCCGGGAGCAGGTTGCCTCCCAGCCGTCGGGGCGCACTTGCACAACCATCCGCCGGCCACAGAGCTGGCAATAACGGGGTGCCTCCAGCCCGGCGCGCGCGGATGGCGAGAGATGAATTTCTTCCCCGGCCGCGATTTCTTGCCCGGTGTTGGGGTGGAATATAGGTGCCTCACCAGCCAGGATCGCGGCGAGGAGCTCTTGGGATTCAGCGCCCACTGCACGGCGCTCGCCAGCCACCCCACGGCGCGCCCCAGCCACTACACGGGATTCAGTAGCCATCACACGCTCGTGTTCAGTGCTTTGATGGGCAGGCGCAGTTTGCCCAGCATGTCCAGGTCTTGTTCCATTGGCCGACCCAAGGTGGTCAGGTAGTTGCCCACGATCACAGCGTTAATGCCGCCGAGCAGGCCTTGTTCGGTGCCGAGGTCGCCTAGGGTCAGCTCGCGCCCGCCGGCGAAGCGCAGGATGGTCTTGGGCAGTGCCAGGCGGAACGCGCCGATGGCCCGCAGCGCATCTTTGGTTTCCATCACTTCGCGGTCGGCAAAAGGTGTGCCGGGGCGCGGGTCAAGGAAGTTCATGGGCACCTCGGTGGGGTTGAGCTCGGCAAGGTCTGTGGCAAACTCTGCGCGTTGCTCCAGGCTCTCCCCCATGCCGAGGATGCCGCCGGAGCAAACTTCCATGCCGGCCTCGCCAATCATGCGCAGCGTCTCACGCCGCGACTCCCAGGTGTGGGTGGTCACCACGTTCGGGAAGTAGGATCGTGCGGTTTCCAGGTTGTGGTTGTAACGGTGCACACCGGCAGCCTTAAGGCGGTCCACTTGCTCCTGGGTCAGGATGCCTACCGACGCCGCCACCTCGATATCTACCTCAGCCTTAATAGCCGCCACGGCTTCCTCAAGCTGGCTCATGAGGCGCTCGTCTGGGCCCTTCACAGCCGCAACGATGCAAAACTCCGTAGCGCCGGATTTCTGCGTCTGCTTCGCCGCTTCCACGAGGCCCGCGATGTCCAGCCATGCGGAGCGAACCGGAGATTCAAACAGCCCGGATTGGGAGCAGAAGTGGCAGTCCTCTGGGCAGCCGCCGGTTTTCAGGGAAATGATGCCCTCTACCTCAATCTCCTCACCGCACCACTTCACGCGCACCTCATGGGCAAGCTCCAGCAGTTCGGGAATCCGCTCCTCCTCGAGCTGGAGCACCGCCAGCACTTCATCCTTGTCCAAGCCAATGCCACGGCCCAGGACTTTTTCGCGGGCGAGTTCAAGAATGTCCGTCATGGTTCTCCATCCGTTCGCACCAGCCCTCGCAGCGAGAGCAGCACAAATCTAAACAGTGTTCAAGTGGTCAATACAGCATTCTAACCACATCTTGAACACTGTTAAGGGAAACCGGGGCTACACTTAACCCCATGCACGCCAGCAAAGACCTCCACGCAGACGCCCTGGGCCTGCTCAAAGAACTCGTGCGCAACGCCTGTGTGAATGACCTCACCGCGAACTCCGGCCAAGAGGTCCGCAACGCAAATACTCTGGAGCGTTTCTTCCACGCAGAAATTCAAGCTGGCCTCATCCGAGCCACGCGCTTTGAACCGCACCCGGGCCGCGTGAGCATTGCGTTTACCCTCCCCGCCAACGCACCGGAAGCACCGCTGACCTTCCTCGGCCACACGGACGTAGTCCCCATTGACCCCGCCAAATGGACCCGCCCCGCCTTCGACGCCCACATCGAAGACGGCAAAATCTACGGCCGCGGCACCATAGACATGCTCTTCATCACCGCCGCCATGGCCACAGCTCTCAGGCAGCTCGCTCGCATTTCCGACGCCGCCAACCCCCCAGCCCCCGCACCGCGGCACGGCGAGGTGACGTTCGTGGCGCTTGCTGATGAGGAGGCACGCGGCGGCCTGGGAGCCAAGTGGCTGCGCGACCACGCACCGGACGCATTCTCTTGGGAAAACTGCGTCTCCGAAACCGGTGGTGCGCACATCCACGGCCAAGACGGCCATGACAGCGTGACCATCACCGTGGGGGAAAAGGGCGCGGCTCAACGCCGCCTGCACGTCCACGGCAGTGCCGGCCACGGCTCAGCTCCCTATGGCAAGGACTCCGCGGTGGTGAAAATCGGGGAGGTTGCGCGTCGGTTAGCCCACGCCGCACCGGAAGTGACCCAGGACCCGATCTGGGGCGGCTTCGTCGGCGCGTTCCGCTTTGACCCTGATACTGAGGCTGCCCTGCTGCGCGGGGAGGGCTACGAGCACCTCGGTGAGCTCGCGGGCTACGGACATGCCGTTTCCCACCTCACGATCGCCCAAACCGTGCTGCGCGCGGGCAAAGCCATCAATGTGCTGCCCAGCCACGCCTACCTGGAATGTGACATCCGAACCCTGCCTGGGCAAAGCGACGAAGACGTGGATGCCCTCATCACCGCCGCGCTCGGCGAGCTCGCGGGCGAAGTGGAAATCGAGCACCTGATCTCGGAGCCAGCCAGCGTCTCCCCCACCGATCACCGTCTGTACCGCGCCATAGAGGCCACCCTCCGCGACGCATTCCCGAACTCCACCGCCGTGCCTATCCTCTCCTCCGGAGGATCTGACCTGCGCTTTGCCCGGCGCGCTGGCGGGGTGGGCTACGGCTTTGCAATCCACGCTCCCAGCCGCACCCTAGGCGAGGTGTTCTCCCAGCTCCACGCACACGACGAACACCTTTACCTAGAAGACTTTGAGCTCACAGTCCAGGGCTACCTTGCCCTGCTGCGCAACTTCTACGCCTAATGCGCCCCAGTAGCTGAACGCCTGGCGCGCAGGATAGCCAGCTTCGCCTCCTGGGCATCCGGAACAGAGACGAGCAGCTTACCCGCAGCAGTGTGCAGTTCAATGCTAGGGCCTCCCACCAGGTAGCCGATCCCACCCTTAGGCAGGACGCGAAGACCCGCACCAAAGCGGATGCCCGTGATCGGGCCAATGCCTACGGATTTAATGCGCCGATACGGCACGTCTTCTTGGATGAGGTTGCCGAGCATCCTGATTTCCAGATGCTCCGGGTACAACGTGAGGCGCACGTTCATGAACATCAATGCGATGCCCAAGGCCATAAAGGCCACCACAACGAACTTCGGCCCCAGGGGCGCACCAGCGAACGTGGGAATGGTGCTGATCGCCACCGCCCCCATGGCCACGAATGCCAGCCAAAAAATGGGGCCGTTCAGGCGCGCTTGGAACTGCGCCAGCACCTTGCGCGTCATGTCAGCCCCGCGCCCTGTGAGGGATCAGCCGTGGGATAGCAGCAACCATGTTCACTATCCTACGGTGACACCCTAGGAAGCGCTGGATTGCTTCGGCGCTGGGGGCGTCGGCAGCGCTGAGGGTGCCGGGGGTGCTGGGGGCGCTGGGGGCGCTGGCAGCTTGCTCAAGCACACCCCGAGCAGGGCGAAGGTAGCGGCGGCGAACCAGACGAAGTCGCTGACCAAGAATTTCACCCAAAAGGCTTTGGCAAAGATGTCGATGGAATCGCCGAACCACCACTTTGGCGGCACCGCCAGCACCAGCACCAACCAGACCACCAGCACCCCGAGTAGCACATTTGCCCATGAGGTGTAGGGGCGCCATTGGTAGGCCCGGTACAAGAACACCGGCAAAATCAACGCGAGCCACACCCAGTGATGCGACCACGAAATTGGGGAGATCAGCAGCATCACCATGGAGCCCACCAGCCAGGCCTCGATGTGCAGATCCTGGCGGATCAGGCGCAGCATCAACCAGGAACCCGCGGCGATCGTTACCAAAGCCAGCACCAGCCACAACGCATTGACCAGCGTGCTCGAGGCATCCAGTGCCTCCTGCGAGCCAAACGCGCGCTGAATCACGGCCTTGATGGAACTGTTCGACTGATAAGAAGTGTTCACACCAATCTCACCGCCGCCGCCCATGCTGAGCAGCTTCACGCTGAAGAACTCCCAAGTGGCGTCCCAGCGCACCAAGGCCGCGATCGCGGTGGCAATCACTGCCGAGACCCCCGCGGTGACAATCGCCTTGAAATCCTTGCGCAGAAGGAAATACAGCAGCATCGCCAGCGGCGAAAGTTTGATGGCAGCCGCCACGCCAATCAGCCAGCCCTGGGGCAGCGTGCGCTTGCGCGGCACGAGGTCGAGCACCACAAGCGCCATGATCACCATGTTGATCTGCGCAAATGAGTTATTCAACCGCACCGGTTCGATATTGCACACCACGCCCCACGCCAGCGCAGCCGCCGCCCATACCCACTGGCGCGAAAAGTGCGTGTACCAGGCCTGGGTGCCGAGGGGTGCACTCAACGCCCGCACGATCAGCCACAAGCACAGGAACAACAAAAGATTGGACAGCGCGATCATGATGTTGCCGGCGGCATCGTGGCTAAGGCCCTGCCCAGAAAGCGGCACCATCACCAACGCGCCGAACGGCGGGTAGATGAACGGCAGCGCGATGTCGCCGGCCGGCATCGGCTCGGAGTACATGGCCCGCCCCTCCAGGAAAGCACGCACGCCCTCCCGGTAAATCACCATGTCAAGCGGGTATTGGAAAGCCAGGATCTGTGCCACGGTGGCACGCACGCCCTCAAAGAGCCCCACCAAGGTGAGCACGAGTGCGAGGGCCTTGGCTGTGGGTTGAATTGGCTGGGCGGGTTGGATGGGCTGTGTTGTCAATGTTCTCCTAGGAAGCTCGCACGGCTTGGCGCTTCAGCGCTGCCTGGGTTGGCTGCTTTTGTGGCAGTAGCGCCGGCGGGTGGAACGTCCAACCGATAACCGGCAGTTTCATCACCCAAGTGGTTACCCATCCTACGGCCAGGCACGCCAACACTATGTATCCAATCCACGCCTCAGTGGGCAGCTCCATGAGCGAAGGCGGCAACGTGCCCTTGAAAAGTTCCAGGCCAAACGGCATTTTAAACAGGAACGTGATGGTCAGCGCATGGCTGATATACAGCGCCAGTGTGTTGCGCCCCACCCATTGCAGCAGCCACCCAATCCCAGGCAGCACAGCAAGATACACCGACGCCACCACCATCGGCACAATCAGCAACATCGAGCTCAGCGCGTCGCGAGCAGTAAGAAGGGCATCAGGCGTGACGACGCCGCGCAGCGTCCAGCCCACCAACGCAGCCAGCGCCGCAAGGCTCAGCATTTGCCAAGAGGTGGCGCGCTTACCCACCTCCAACAGCAGAACCCTGAAGTAGGCGCCGAAAAGGAAGCAGGGCAGATATTCAAAGATCCGCCAGGAAGTCTGACCCTGCACCGCAACGGTACTCAGCGCCAGTACCACGAGCAGGGCGATTGGCCGGAATCGCTCGGGAATGAACTTGGTAGCCCATAGCACCACTGTGAATACCACCAGCAACCACAAGAACCAGTACATGTTGGTGGCGTAGAACATCTTGGTGAGGTAGTGCTTCGCCTCCGGCATGCGGGTTTCCAACGCCAAGTGGAGTTCATAGCGGTAGGTGAACATCTCAATTGGCGCCCACACCACATAGGGCACAATCAAGAACCACAGCCTGCGGCAGTAGAGCTCCGCGAAGGTCATCTGCAGTACCTTCACCGAAAAGATGCCGCTGACTACGAAGAAGAGTGGCATGCGCAGTGGGTAGAGGAAGTCATTGATGAGGGTGAACAGAGTTTCCTCATCGCCAGGCACGGAAATCGTGGCATGCAACAAAATAACGCCTAATATGCTGATGCCTTTTGCAACGTCCGGCCACGCGAGCCTCTGGGTAGGGCTGTGCTGCATTACGGAGGTCCTTGGTCCTTCCTTGGGCTGTAAGGTGGCAGGCCTCATGAGCTGTGAAAACGGGTGAGCTTCGATTCAAAAACGCTCAAAAGTTTACTGGATTCACAGGAGAACCACAAGCACCATTGGCCGCTTTCCTCCCCTTCCTCAGCGGGCACTGCGTTATTGAGTGCGGTGCGCATTGCGCTCCTGAACCCTTTTTTGGGGTCCTTGCGGGCGTTGGTAGATAGCTAAAAGTCGATAGCTCACCGCGTTGGTCGATAGGAGGGTGATTTTCGGGGGAAATCGGGTCCTATCGACTTTTAGTTATCGACCTACGCGCCCTATCGACCAACGCGCCCGAACCCACAGGCCCAAACCACTCCAAACAAAAATCTCGGGACTCCGTAGAAAACGGCGTCCCGAGATTTGAACAATGTGCCCAGGGGGGGACTTGAACCCCCACGTCCTTGCGAACACTGGCACCTGAAGCCAGCGCGTCTGCCAATTCCGCCACCTGGGCAGGTGGTCGGTCGTGTGATCGACTTGATTACTGTAGCACGCACACCGCGTTCTAGCGCAAATACCAAGGTAGAGGCCCTTACCCACACCGCAAACACCACACCAAACAGCTACACACGCACAGCATCGAACCTGCGACTTTTGTGACCAGCAACACCACCAACGCGCAATTACTGCAAATCCCACTCAACCCCCCAAAAGCTGCACGTTTTCGCAGGTCATAGCGAATCGACACCACAAATTCCCAGCACACTGCTTAGTCCTTACCTGAAGTTGACATCTATACTGGTGGACGTCATATACCCCGGCATGCCCAGGTATGCCCCGGCATGCCCCGGCATGCCCAGAAACACTACTGGTACACACAAAGGAGGCGGGCGTGTCTTTAATGGATCGGATTGCCAAGCTAGACAGCGCGATGCAGCGCGGCTTAGACAACGGCTTTGCCCGTGTCTTTGGCGGCAAGGTGGTGCCTGCGGAAATCGAGGAACTTCTCAAGCAGGAAACCGAGGACAACCTGGTTCACGCCTACGAAGGTGGCGTGGAAGCCCCCAATGTGTACCGCGTGCGCGTATCACCAAAAGATGCAAGCAACCTTGAGGCCCAAAATCCCAAGTTGGCAACAGACTTTGCGGACCAACTCACTCGTTTTCACCGCAACAACGGCTGGGTCAGCGTGGGCCCCGTAGTAGTGGTGATTGAGGAAGACACCTCCATGCGCACCGGCCAATTGCGCGCGCAATCCGCAGTGGATCCCTCCCCCACCATGCAGAGCAGCTTCGCGCGCCAAAGCAAACCTCAAGAACCTCAAGAACCACCAGCACCCCAACCGCCCACCCCAGAACCCACAGGAGAACCCGCCGTGCAGGAATCACAACCAGTAGTAAACCTCCTCCTGCAGGACGGCTCTTCGCGCACCTATGTGGTCCAGGAAGGCTCCAACATCATTGGCCGCGCCAACGAGGCCGACCTTCGCCTGCCGGACACCGGGGTGTCAAGGCAGCACGCCGAGGTCACTTGGGACGGCGAGGCCGCAGTGCTGACAGACCTGCACTCCACCAACGGCACCACGGTCAATGACATGCGCGTGGAGAACTGGCTGCTTGCCGACGGTGACGTGATCACCATCGGCCATTCCAACATTGAAGTCCGCATCACCCAACCCACGCAGGATCAATAAGGAGACCACATGGATACGATGATCCTCTTCGGCCTCCGGGTAGCACTGTTGGTGCTGCTGTGGCTGTTCATCCTGTTCGCCTTGAATGTGCAGCGCAAAGACACCAAGAACGCCACCGCCTCATCGTCTGCGGGCGGGAACGCCGCGCTGGTGCCTGCTGTGGTGGCGCCCCTGGCCGCGTCGAAACGCGGGGGGAAGCCGCGCCTGATCACTATTGTGGATGGGCCGTTGACGGGCTCACGGATGGAATTGGGTCAGCTCACGGAGATTACCGTGGGGCGTTCTCCGGATTGTGATTTTGTGGTGGGCGATGATTTTGCGTCGGCGCGCCACGCGAAGCTCATCAAGCGCGGCAACGAGTGGTTTGTGGAGGATTTGGATTCCCGCAACGGCACGTTTGTCAGCGGCATGCGCATTGACCAGCCTGAAAAGGTGTCGGTTGGTACGGATGTGAAGGTGGGTCGTACCACGGTGAGGTTGGTTCCTTAATGTTCAAACTTGATTACGCAGTAGCCTCCGACCGCGGCCTCGTGCGGGACAACAACGAGGATTCCGCCTACGCGGGCCCGCACCTACTCGCGCTTGCCGACGGCATGGGTGGACACGCCGCCGGCGAGATCGCCTCGCAAATCATGATCAACTTCCTGCGCTCTCTGGATCAGGACCCGCAGGATAATGACATGCTTGCGCTGCTCGGCTCCGGCGCCGATGAGGCAAACAGCAAGATTGCTGAGGCGATCGTTGAGGCTCCCGAAACCCAAGGCATGGGCACCACGCTGACCGCCTTGATGTTCAACGGCACTGAGTTTGGCATGTGCCATGTGGGCGATAGCCGCGGCTACCTGTTGCGTGACGGCAAGCTGCGCCAAATCACGGTGGATGACACCTACGTCCAGTCCCTTGTCCATGAGGGCAAGCTGGACCCCGAAGACGTGTTCATGCACCCCATGCGCTCCATGATCCTCAAGGCCTACAGCGGCACCCCCGTTGAGCCGACCCTGGAGATCATCCCTCTGCAGGTAGGCGACCGCGTACTCCTGTGCTCCGATGGACTCTCGGACCCCGTGGCGGCCTCCACCATAGAGACCACCCTGCTGGAGGGCACCCCAGCACAGGCCGCGCAGCGCCTCGTGGAGCTGGCGCTTCGTTCCGGCGGCCCGGACAACGTCACCGTTGTGGTTGCGGACGTGGTGGAGGGTTCCTCCGAACGTACCCTTCCCCCGGAGCCGCTGCTCGGCGGGGCGTTGCTGGGTGCCATTGAGGAGGACCCGCGCCCGGATACCGCCGCTGGCCGAGCCGCGATGCTCATCCAGAAGCGTCAACCGCAGGCCATTGCGCCCCAGGTGCCCAATCAGGCGGAGGGGGAAGCTGAACCGGAAGCCTTAGACACGAGTCCCAAACGGGGAAAATTCCTCGTGCTCATTGTTGCCCTCACCCTCCTGATTGCCCTTATCGGCGCTGGTTGGTGGGGCTTTAGCCGTCTGCAGAACAGTTTTTATGTGACCACCAGCCCGCTGAGCAATGAGCTGGTGATCGAGCAGGGCGTGAACATGAACCTCCTGGGGCGCGAGCTGCACTCCACGTACCAGCGTGCCTGCCTGAGCCCCACCGATGAGCTCACCATGATCCCGGTGGATTCCACGGCGCCGTGCCACCACTTCACGCTCACTGACCTGGATGAATCGGCTCGCGCGGAAGTGTCCACCCTCCCCCGCGGCGACTACGACCAAGCCTTGCAGCAGATGCAAACCCTGGCCAGCAAGGCCCTGCCGCTGTGCGTTACCCGCGAAGGAAGTGGGAGTACAGCGCAAGGCCGTGAGCCAGCTTCCTCAGCAACAGCGAGTGCGGTGCCGACGAGCACCCGCCAGGCGGCCCAAAGCAGCACGGCCGCTGCGGCGCCTGCTTCCTCTTCCGCTGCCTCCGTGGCCGCGTCGGAAGGCAGAGCAAGCACAGCAAGCACAGCAAGCAGTACTGCCCTCGGTGACCTCACGAGCCCTGGGTTGAACTGCCGGGAGGTGGATTAAATGACGGTGACGCAACGCCTAGCTACTCGCCGCCTGGAGTTTGGGCTGCTGGTGTGTGCCGCGCTGATTATTGCCGTGACTCTGGTGAGTCTGAACCTTGCGCAGGGGCAGGCGCTCACGCAAGAGATGTTTTGGGTGATCGGTGGGTTTTTGGTGGTGTTCACCATCGCCCACCTGGCGCTGTGTTTCACCGCGCCGCACGCTGACCAAGTGATGCTGCCGGTGGCTAGTGTGCTCAATGGTTTGGGCCTGGTGATGGTGTATCGCCTGGACCTCGCTGAGGGGACGGCACTCGCGAATCGGCAGGTGATGTGGTCGCTGGTGGCGGTGGCGCTGATGGTGGCTGTGCTGGTGATTATTCGCGACCACCGCGTGCTCACCCGCTATTCCTATGTGCTCGGGCTGATCGGCCTGGTCCTGCTAGCCCTGCCGTTGGTGTGGCCGGCGAGTGCGGTGAACGCGGATGCCCGCATTTGGATTTCCATTGGGCCGTTTTCTGTGCAGCCCGGCGAGTTCTCAAAGATCCTCCTGCTGCTGTTCTTTGCCCAGCTCCTGGTGACCAAGCGCGCGCTATTTACCGTGGCTGGCTACCGTTTCCTAGGCTTGGAGTTTCCGCGTCTACGCGACCTCGCACCGATTATCGGCGTGTGGGGCTTCGCCATTTTGATCATGGCCGGGGAGAATGACTTCGGCCCTGCCCTGCTGCTGTTTAGCACGGTGCTGGGCATGATTTACCTGGCCACTGGCCGCGCCTCGTGGCTGATGATCGGCGCTTTCCTGGTAGCGCTCGGCGGTACCGCGGTGTACCAGGTTTCCGATAAGATCCAGGCCCGCTTCAGCAACTTCCAGGACCCGGTGGGCAACTATGACACCACCGGCTACCAGCTCTCCCAGGCACTGTTCGGCATGTCCACCGGCGGCATTTCCGGAACGGGCATCGGCGCTGGTCATCCGCAGCTTGTGCCGGTGGCGGAGTCGGACTTCATTCTGGCTGCGATCGGTGAGGAACTCGGTCTCATCGGCCTTTCCGCAGTCCTGGTGCTCTTTGCCATTTTTGTCACCCGTGGCATGCGCACCGCGCTTCTCACCCGTGATTCCTACGGCAAGCTCGTGGCATCCGGTCTCTCCTTGACCATTGCCATCCAGGTGTTCGTGGTCACCGCCGGCATCAGCGCCCTGCTGCCCATGACCGGCCTGACCACGCCATTCATGTCTCAGGGTGGTTCCAGCCTCATGGCGAACTACATCCTGTTGGGCCTCATCCTGCGCATTTCCGACGCCGCTCACCGCCAAGCGCTCAGCATGGGCACGGGAGTGGGCGCTGGCCCGGGTGCGGGTGCGGCTCCGCTGGCACAGGAGGTGCGCGCATGAACCGCTCAATCCGCATGGTAAGTATCTTCTCCCTGCTGCTCATTTTGGTGCTGCTGATCAACCTCACGGTGATCCAGGCGTTTCGCACCGAGGAGTACGCGGACAACCCCCTCAACCGCCGCGCCTACCTGGAGATGGCGCAGCAACCTCGTGGCTCAATCTCCACCGCAGGTGTGGTGTTGGCGGAGTCCATCCAAGATGAGGATGGCTTCTACCAGCGTCAATACCTCAACAACCCGCAGATCTACGGCCCCGTGACCGGCTACCTTTCCCAGGTGTACGGCGCTGCGGGCTTGGAGGCAAGCTACAACGAGGTGCTCAACGGTACCGACGAAACCATGGCGGTGCGTAGCGTGTGGTCCACTATCCTCGGTGAGTCGACCCCCGTGGGCAACGTGGAGCTCACGTTGAACCCGGGCATGCAGCAGGTGGCTCACGACTTCATGGCGGAGTCTGGCTACGAGGGTGCTGTGGTGGCAATCCGGCCATCAACCGGCGAGATCCTCACCATGGCCTCCTCCCCCAGCTACAACGCCCAGGAGATCGTGGACCCGAACACGTCTGAGGCCACCTGGGCAGCGTTGAACGCGGATCCCGGCAGCCCGCTGCTGAACCACGCTACGCAGGAGATCCTGCCGCCCGGCTCCACTTTCAAGGTAATCACCACGGCGGCTGGCCTGGCCCAGGGCTACACCCCTGATTCCCAGCTCACCGGCGCGAACAACATCACTTTGCCGGGTACCAACACCACCCTGGAGAACTACGGTGGGCAGGTGTGTGCTGGGCAGCAGCAGGTTTCCCTGGCCACCGCTTTCCAGCTCTCTTGCAACACCGCCTTTGTGGAAATGGGCATTGGTGCCGGAGCGGACGCGATGCGGGATACCGCCGCAGCCTTTGGTGTGGGCGAGACCTACAACTTGGGCCTGCCAATGGTGGCCGGCACCGTGGGCGACATCCCGGATGACGCAGCCCTTGGCCAATCCAGCATTGGCCAGCGCGACGTTGCCCTCTCCGTCCTGCAGAACGCCGTGATTGCCGCCACCGTGGCAAACGGCGGCCTGCGAATGGAGCCACACCTGGTGGCCCGCGTGACCAGCCCAAGCGGCAGCACAATCAGCCAGACCGAACCCCGCGAACTCACTCAGGCCGTTTCCCCCGAGGTAGCCGGCACGCTCACGGAACTGATGCGCGCCTCTGAGCGCAATACCGCCGGCTACGCGGGGCAGGACATCGCCTCCAAGACCGGCACGGCGGAGCACGGCGAGGATTCGCGGAACTCCAATCCGCACGCCTGGTACATCGCCTTCAGCCCATCTTCCGACGTCGCGGTGGCCGTAGTGGTGAAAAACGGCGGCTCCGCAGGCCAGGCCGCAACCGGCGGTTCCGTGGCAGCGCCGATCGGCCGGGCAGTGATCGCCGCGGCAGTAGGTTCGCAGGGTTAGGCAGAGGTTAGGGAAGGAAGACTCATGAATCATGAACAAATGCAAGCCCTAATCGGCTCCGACTACCGCCTGCAGTGGGTGGTGGGCAACGGCGGCATGTCTACCGTGTGGCTGGCTGACGACGTTCACAATGACCGCGAAGTAGCCATCAAGGTGCTGCGCCCCGAGTTCTCAGACAACAACGAGTTCCTCTCTCGCTTCCGCAATGAAGCGCTGGCCAGCGAGAACATTATCTCTGAAAACGTGGTGCGCACCTACGACTACCGCGAAACCACCGACCAAACCGGGCGCACCCTGTGCTTCATTGTGATGGAGTTCGTGCGCGGAGAATCCTTGGCGGACATGCTGGCACGCAAGGGCTCACTGGAGGAAGCGCTGGCGCTGGACGTGTTGGAACAGGCTGGCCATGGCTTGTCCATCATTCACCGCATGGGCCTCGTGCACCGCGACATCAAGCCGGGTAATCTGCTGATCACGGAAAACGGCAAGGTGAAGATCACAGACTTTGGCATTGCCAAGGCCGCGGCGGCAGTGCCGCTCACCCGCACTGGCATGGTGGTGGGCACCGCCCAGTACGTTTCCCCTGAGCAGGCGCAGGGCCAGGATGTGACCGCTGCTTCGGACGTCTACTCGCTTGGCGTTGTGGGCTATGAGATGTTGGCTGGCAAGCGGCCTTTCAGCGGCGATTCCTCCGTTTCCGTGGCCATCGCACACATCAACCAAGCCCCACCTGCCCTGCCTACCTCCATCAGTGCCCAGGCCCGTGAGTTGATTGGCATTGCCCTGCGCAAAGACCCAAGCAACCGTTTTGCAGACGGCAACGAGTTCACCCTTGCCGTCGCGGCAGTGCGCGCGGGCCAGCGCCCGCCAGCGCCCGCCACGGCGAGCATGCAGCGCGTTGCACCGCAGCCAACCCCCACGGCCTCCACGCAGATGTTGGGGCAGGTGGCGCAGCCCACCACGCTGAGCCCCGCTGCCACAGGTGTACGCCCGGCACCTACCGCGATTCCAGCCGCTGCGCCCACTGGGAGTTCGCAGCAGAAGCAGTCCGGCGGCGGCTTTGGCACCGGAGTGGCGGTGGCGCTGCTGCTCGTTGCGGTTGCCGCCGCCGCAGTGTGGGCGGCCAGCACGGGGTTGTTCGATGGCCTACTGGGCAATGACAGCACGGAAACCAGCACCCCGACACCGGAAACCGTGACCGTGACCGAGCAACAAAGCGCCACCACGGTCTTCCAAACCCCAACGGTTGAGCCAACTACCCCGGAGGAGGAGCCCACCCCAACGGTGGAAACGCTCACCCGCACCCCTCAACAGGACCCGCTGGTGCCGCTCCCACCCACTGATGTTCCAAGCGAGTTGCCAACGGTGACCCTGGAGCCGTCGGTACCTAACCTTATTGAAGATCTTCTTGGAGGTACGCAGTGACCGATGCGCCCGAACTGATCGCCGGCCGCTATGCGCTGGGCGAGATCATCGGCTCAGGCGGTATGTCTGAGGTGTACGCGGCTACGGACACCGTGCTCGGCCGCGATGTTGCGGTGAAGATGCTGCGCCGCGATTTGGCGCGGGACATCAACTTCCGTGAGCGTTTCCGCCGCGAGGCGCAGAACTCCGGCAAGCTCAACCACCCCGCGATCGTTGCCGTGTTTGATACGGGTGAGCAGGAAATTGACGCCCTGAACACGCCATACATCGTGATGGAGCGCGTCCACGGCCGCACGTTGCGGGACATCGTCCGCGAATCCGGCCCCATGGCACCCGCCGAGGCCGCCCGCACGCTTATCCCCGTGGCCCAGGCACTCCAAGCCAGCCATGACGCCGGCATCATCCACCGCGACATCAAACCCGCAAACGTGATGATCACCAACACCGGTTCGGTCAAGGTGATGGATTTCGGCATCGCTCGCGCCCTCGACGACGCCACCAGCGCCATGACCCAAACCTCCGCCGTGATCGGCACGGCGCAGTACCTCTCCCCAGAGCAGGCCAGGGGCAAGCTCGCTGATGCGCGTTCCGACGTCTACGCCTTGGGCTGCGTCCTGTATGAAACGCTGACCGGCCGGCCTCCTTTTGAAGGCGATACCCCCTTCGCCGTGGCATACCAGCACGTCCAAGAGGAGCCCACGCGCCCGAGTGAGTTCATCGCAGACATCAGCCCAACCGCGGCAATCAACCTGGACGCAGTGGTACTCACCGCCATGGCCAAGCACCCGGCGGATCGCTACCAAACCGCCCGTGCCATGGAGGAAGACCTCGAGCGTCTGGAGCGCAGTGCGGTCACGGAGGCAGCGCGGCACTACATTGAACCCGGTGCCGGCGCACAGCATGACGCCCCGGCAGCGAATCCCGAGCCGGACCCAGCCGCCGAGCCGCGCGCGCGCCATCGGGCGTCGGAACGCAGCTCCAACCGTGGGCTGAAGGCGGTTGCTGCGGTGCTCAGCCTCATCATTTTGGGTGTGGGCGGCGCGTTTGCTTACGAATATTTCAACGGCAGTTCCATCAACAGGCAGATGGTGGAAATCCCGGACGTCACCGGCCAAACTGAGGAAGGCGCAGTCCGTGCCCTCGAAGAGCTTTCACTGCAGGTCAACGTGGTGGAGCAGCCAAGCCCGAGCGTGCCGCGCGGCATCGCCCTGGGCACAAACCCGACCCCCGGCTCCAGCGTGCGGGAAGGCACAACGGTGCAGCTCACGGTGTCCAGCGGGCGGGAAGTCACGGAGGTTCCGGATCTCGCGGGGCTGAACACTGCCGACGCAGCCAAGGCGCTTGCAGACGCAGGTCTTGAACTGGACCCGGTGGTGCGCGAGGAGGCCTCGGAGACCGTAGCCGAGGGTCAAATTACGCAACAGCAGCCGAGCGCGGGTTCCCAAGTTTCCAGGGGCTCACGCGTGGTGATCACCGTTTCCACCGGCCTGCCCACCGAACGCGTGCCGCTGCTCGTGGGCCAGACGTGGCAGCAGGCGCAGGAGAACTTGGCGTCGCTGGGCTTCAACCCGGTGGCGCAATACGTGGATTCCATTGAGCCTGAGGGTCGCGTGGTGGCAGTCAACGGCGAAGGCTCCCAAGCCAGCGAGGGCGCCACCATTACCGTGCAGGTTTCCAACGGCATGCTCATGAGGATGCCGAGCATCACGCGCCTGGAACCCGCCGCAGCCGTGGGTGCCCTCCGCGCCGCCGGCTGGACCGGCGACCCCGCCCAACTGCGCCAAGGCAATCCGATCCCCACCGCCGCGCTGGTGGACCAAGGCCTCATTGCCACCCAAAGCCCAGAACAGGGCGCGTTGGTGCGCAAGGACGCCGACATCCCGATTAGCGTGTATAACTTCGACCTTTCAGTCCTAGGAAGGTAATCTTGGTGAGAAGTTCCGCTCCACCGCCGAGCGACCACAACTATTGAGAGAAACCATGCCAAAGTCAAAGATTACAACCAACGCGGTTCCCCAGAGTTCCACCACGAACCGCACCCCAGTGAAGATCAACGCCAGCGGCACCCCAGTGTGGTACAAAGTCATCATGTTTGCCCTGCTCCTGGCCGGTCTGGCATGGCTCGTGGTGAACTACCTGGCGGGCCCTCAGATCGACTTCATGGTTCAACTTGGCGCCTGGAATTACGCCATTGGCTTCGGCCTGTTCATCGTGGGTCTGCTCATGACCATGGGCTGGCGCTAACAGGCTCTTTACACCGCAAAGCCGCGGCTGTGGGATTAACTCCCCAGCCGCGGCTTTTTCACACCTGTGGAAAACGAGGTTCTTCACAGCACATTCCACAGCCTGTGGAAAAAGTTGTTCCACCACTGTTTACCTTTGTGTTTTTTCGAATCAAACTCTAAAAGCCCAGGTTACTGCATTCGAACACGAGGCGTATTCGAGCGATGTTCGAGGAACCACAGCGATGTTATTTTCCACAGTGTTACTAACATTGTGGAAAACCCCCTCATGAACAAAATTGTGGAAAACTTCCCTGAGGGTGTGGAAAATCTGCTGGGATGGGCGTGCTACGCAGTTGGGCCGATGCTGGTGCCCACAACCCAAATGAGCACGCACTCCACCACCAGCACGCCTAGAAGGAGCGGCGCCGTGCCCTTTCTCCACGCCACGAGCGGCCAGGCCACGATCGCGCCGGCGATCAGCCCACCTAGGTGCCCCCACAGGGAAACGTTGCCGGAGACGAGTGAGAAGACCACGTTCACAGCCACCAACACGAGTGGGGCGCGGAGGTCCATTTTTCGGCGCACAGCGAGCGCCACGAGGAAGGCCATGAGGCCGTAGAGGGCGCCCGAGGCCCCCGCGGTGGGCGCGAGCGTGTCCATGAGCATCACCGCCAGGGAGCCCCCCAGCCCCGCGATGAAGTATCCAGCGGCGAACTGCCTGCTGCCGATGGCGCGCTCCAGCTCGGGGCCAAGCAGCCCCAGCATGAAGAGGTTGAGCGCCATGTGGGTTGCGCCAAGGTGGATAAACATTGAGCCCACGGCGCGAAGCATCGCCACCGGGTCATGCATCTCCGGGGCGAACAGGATCCAGTCTTGCGCCAGGGTGGAGTCCACCCAATTGCGCTCAAGAGATCCGCTTTGTACTGCAGTAACAAGATAGACCGCAAGGATGGCTGCACTGAGAAGGAAGGTCACCGGGGCGCCGGCGAAGTATTTCCTCAGGAGCTCAACCATGCGGTCTGAAAAGGGTTTATTGAATCTCTACGGATTCCACAACCACTGGCTCGACGGGGCGATCCATGCGGTCGGTGGCGGTTCCGGCGATCTCCAGCACAACCTTCTGGGATGCTGGGTCGGTGACCTCACCGAAGATGGTGTGGCGGTTGTTCAGGTGTGGAGTTGGCACAACGGTGATGAAGAACTGGGAGCCGTTGGTGCCTGGGCCAGCGTTTGCCATGGCCAGCAGGAATGGGCGGTCGAACTGCAGCTCTGGGTGGAACTCGTCAGCAAAGCGGTAGCCTGGGCCGCCCATGCCGGTGCCGGTTGGGTCGCCGCCCTGGATCATGAAGCCGTCAATCACGCGGTGGAAAATCACGCCGTCGTAGAAGGGGCCGGTAGCTTCACCGGAAGCGTTCTTCTCGGAGTACTCCTTGGTGCCCTGGGCCAAGCCCACAAAGTTTTCCACAGTGTTTGGGGCGTGGTTGCCAAAGAGCTCGATGGTGATGTCGCCGTGATTGGTGTGCAGAATTGCAGTCGAAGTTTTCATGCCCACCATCATAGACAAACCCGCTACGCTGTTGGGGAACAGATCTTTTTCACCGTACAGGAGGCAATATGAACCCCGTCGCTCTTCGCACGGCGTACACCGTAGGCAAGAAGGCTTACGCAAGCTACGCCGAGTACCGCGACCGCAAGGCCCGGGAGGCCTACGAGGCACTCCGTGAGATCGGACAGGAAGCAACGGAAGCAGCTCAGGACGCCCGCAAGCACGTAGAAAAGCGCGTGGAGCAGCACGTCTCCCCCAAGCCATCCGCTTTCCGACGAGTTGCTACCGCCACTGGAGTATTCGCAGTGTTGGCGGCAGTAGCAGGTGGTGTGTACTACTTCTTCTTCCGTAAGGAGGAAGTGGATACCGAGCCGCCAGTGGTGGAGGAGTACGAGGACGACGAGGCCCAGGAGGCGGAGTCTGTGCTGGTGTACTCCACCCAGACCCCAACCGAGGGTGTACCAGAGCGCGATGAGGAACTGCTCAACGCCCTCGAGGAACAACTCAAGGACTTGGATTCCGAAGACAAGAAGTAAGAAAAAAGCAATGTTTCACGTGAAACATTGCTTTTTTAGCGTTCCAGTTCGTGGCTCAAGGCCTCCAACTGGCCGCCGCCAGCCATTTGCCGCGTGAGTTCCTCAAGGGCGATTTCCGCACGCGGCGCATCCAAAATCTGCCTGCCGAGGCCAAGCACGGTGAAGTGATCCCCAACTAGGTAGGCGTGGTGGGGATTGTGCGTAATGAGCACCACGGCAACGCCTCGCTTCCTTGCGGTGGCCACCATCTTCAGCACCATGCCGGACTGCTTGACGCCCAGTGCGGCGGTGGGCTCGTCGAGAATCAGTACTCGCGCGCCGAAGTGCATGGCGCGCGCGATCGCTACCACCTGGCGCTGGCCGCCGGAGAGCGCGTCGATTTCCACGTCCACACTGGGCAGATTGATACCCATGTCTTTGAGCGCCTGGGCGGTGATCTCGCGCATTTCGGCGCTACGCAGCCGGCCGAGCGGTCCAGTGAGTTCCTGGCCCAGGAAGAAGTTGCGCCACACGGACATCTGCCCCACCACGGCGAGGTTTTGATACACGGTGGCAATGCCTAGGTCCAGGGCGGCGCGCGGGGAATCCAGGATGACCTCGTTGCCGTCGATGCGCATCACCCCGCCGCTTGGCTGGTGCAGCCCCGCGAGGATCTTGATGAGGGTGGACTTGCCCGCACCGTTATCGCCCAGCACGCACAGCACTTCCCCGGCGCGGACGTCCAGGTTCACACCGTGCAGGGCGTCAAAGGCACCGTAGGACTTTTGGATGTTTTCCAAAGAAATAATGGCGTTCATGAGCGGGCCTTTGCGTACTTGCTAAACGAGGTGTTGGTGAATACGGCAAACAGAAGCATGGCGCCAAGGAAGAACTTGAACCAGTCCGGGTTCCAGCCCGCGTAGACGATGCCCTGGTTGGTCATGCCAAAAATCAGCGCGCCGATAGCAGTGCCCACGGCGGTGCCCCTGCCGCCGGTGAGCGCGCAGCCGCCGATCACAGCGGCGATGATGTAAAGGAACTCGTTGCCTACGCCCTGGCCGGCCTGGATGGAGTCGAAAGCAAAGAGGTTGTGCATGCCCACAAACCAGGCGGCAAAGCCCACGAACATGAACAGCACAATCTTGACGCGGCGCACGGGCACACCAACTGCGCGCGCCGAGGCTTGATCCCCGCCAACCGCGAAGATCCAGTTGCCGAACTTGGTGTAGAACAGCAGGTAGGAGGCCAGGGCCACGAAGAAGATCCACCAGAACACGGTCACGCGCACGCTCACGCCGAACATTTCCACCGAGCCCGCAAAGACCACCTGGGCGCTGGGGAATCCTTCCATGTCCGCGATAGTGGGCGTGGCCACTTGGCCGGTGACCAGCTTGGTCACCGCAAGATTGAGGCCCTGCAGCATGAGGAACGCCGCCAGGGTGATGAGGAAGCTCGGGATGCCGGTTCTGGTGACCAAAAAGCCGTTCAACGCACCAATACTCAATGCGATGAACAGGGAGATTCCCGCGCCCACCCAGGAGTTGAGGTGGAAGTTGTAGTTGAGCATCGTGGCGGCGAGCGCGGCGGTGGTCACGGCGACGCCTGAGGAGAGGTCGAATTCATCACCGATCATGAGTAGGCCCACCGCAAGTGCCACAATCCCCAAAGTGGAGCTGGCGTAGAGCACCGTGGAGAAGGCATCGGGCGAGCGAAACGCCGGGGCGAACACCATGAACAGCGTGAAAATCACCACCGCTCCGAGCAGGCTGGCCAATTCGGGGCGGCGCAACCACGTGGAACGTCGGTTATGAAGAGTTTCCGTGCTCATCGCAGGCCCTGCTTTGCCGCGTCAGCGATGGTGTTTACGTTGCTGGAATCCACGAAGCTCGGCCCCGTGTACACCGGCCGGTTGCCGCCCACCGTGGAGCCATTACGCTTAGCCAGCCACAGCGCATCCACAGCCATGTATCCCTGCAGGTAGGGCTGCTGGTCCACTGCCCACTGGATCTCACCGTTGGTGATCGCGGTGACTAGCTCCGCGTTGGTGTCAAAGGTAGCAATTTGCGCCTGGGACCCACTTGCCGCAACGGCATCCACCGCGCTCAGGGCAACGGGGGCAACGAGGCCCATGATCCAGTCGATCGACCGATCCTGCGCCAGCTTTGCCTGGATGGTGGACTGCACGCTCGGCAAATCGCGGCCGTTCACGTACAACAGTTCCACGTTGCCGCCCATGCCCTCCTGAAGGCCTGCGCAGCGCGCCTCTTGGGAGGAGTTGCCCTGCTCGTGAATCACGCAGAGCGCATGTTGTGCCCCCTGCTCCGCCAGGCGCTCACCGGCGAGCGTTCCCGCCACGCGCTCTTCTTGGCCAAAGAATGCGGAAATGTCATAGTCCTGGTAGGCATCCATCCCAGCGTTGAGCGCCACGGTGGGGATCCCTGCAGCAACCGCCCGCTGGGCCGCAGGGCCAAGCGCCTGGGCGTTGGGGAGCGTCACGGCCACCCCATCAACGTTGGCGTCGATCGCCGACTGAATCAGATTCGCTTGATTCGGCGCCTCCGGGTCCGAGGAATAGCGCAGCTCAATGTTGTTTTTGCGCGCTGCGTCCTCAGCACCCTTGCGCACCAGGTCCCAGAAGGTATCGCCCGGCGCGCCGTGGGTCACCATGGCAACCACATATCGGGGCGTATCGACGCCGCCAGCGCTACCCCCAGACTCCGTTGCACGCGGGGCGCCGCCCGTAGCAGAACAGGCACTGAGCACGATGGCCACCGCGGCCAAGGCGGCCAGGGCGGGGGCCTTCAGTGCGGCTTTGATTGATGTCTGGGAAGTATTCACCAATGCATCGTTGCGCAGGCGAGGCCCGGGGGTCAAGCTCGCTGGCCTGCATGTTTATCGATTAAGTAGTGTTAAGCAGGGTGTTAAGGAACGGAAATTCTTAGGTTATGTGCGCTCCAACACAACCAAGAACTCCACGCTGCCCTGGTCCTCTACGCTCACAAAGCCCAAGTTCGGTGCCTGCACTTCAAAGTCAGCCCACGTCACCGGCACCGTACCAGCCACCTGGAGCTGCCCCGAAACCTGAGTGACCTCGGCGTCCAGCACCACTTGTTGGGTCACGCCGTTGATCTGCATGTCGCCGGTCAAGCTCACCTGCTGCGGCCAACTCTCCCCCAGCGTCACGGGCTGCGTGAGCACAAAGGTTGCAGAAGGATGGACAGAGGTATCAATCGCCTGGGTGCGGAAGTAATTGTCGCGGCGCTCGCTATCGGTAGCCACGCTCGCGAGATCTACTTGGATTTCGGCGGCCACTAGCTCCTGGACCTCCACCTGCGCGGAACCGCTGACCTCCTCCGTGCGCCCCACCACTGTGACATCAGCGCCATTAAGTACCTCATCAAGACGGTAGCCCGCGGTGGACCCTTCGGCCACGGCCCAGGACCCGGTGATGGGCGCATTGGTGACGTCGGCAGGCGCCGCGGAGACGGTGGGTGCGGCAACATCACTGGATTCGCGCGCCGCGTAGAACCTGGGGACGGCAAACGCGAGAAGTGCTACGGCCACGATTGCCGCCACGATCATGATGGTCTTTTTTTGCATAAATCTCCTTTCAAGTGTGCCCCACCCTAACACCAAAAGGTGACATGTCCACTAGATCACAGAGGGTTCACAGCAACATCCCATCAATCGCGCATAATAGGGCCATGACTGAAGTTGAAAAGCAATACGACGTCTCCATGTCCCGCGTCCACTCACGGCATTACCGGGCCTCGAATGCCAGCGGGGCAAGCATTGAATTTGGCCAAGGCGAGGGCCTCATGAGTCCCGTGGAGGTGCTGCTGGCGGCAATCATGGGTTGCTCGGCGATCGACGTAGACGTGGTGACCTCCCGGCGCAGCGAACCCGAGCGCTTCACCGTGCGGGCACAGGGCGACCGCATCAATGAATCCGGCGCCTCACGCCTGGGCGAAATTCGGGTGCATTTTGACGTCTCCTTCCCCGACACCCCGGAAGGCCGCCAAGCCCAAGCCATGATTCCGCGGCTGATCCAACTCTCCAAGGAAGTGGACTGCACCGTCTCCCGCACCGTTGAGCACGCCACGCCGGTGAAGTTCACCCACAGCTAGCTGGCGGCGCTTAGGGTCCGAGTGCCGTGATGGGCACAACGCATACGCCGTCGGGGCGCCGGTAGCTGAAGCGACCCCCGGTGACCACAATGAGCGCTGCCGGCGCACCGTGCCTGTCTTGGTCGATTTTGCTTGCCATCCGCAGAAGCGAATCCGCAGCGGCATCTGCTGCAGACTCGCCCAGCTTGACCTCGATCCCGGCCCATCTACCATCAGGGAGTTCGAGCACCGCATCAATTTCATGACCAGTTTGGGTATCACGCCAAGAGGCCAAAGTAGCACCCAATGGTTGCCCATAGACCCGCAGGTCACGCATAACCAACGACTCAAAATGGAGACCCGCAGCGTTCAGATCTTGCAAGAGCTGATGGGTCCCAACGCCCAAAGCCGCTGTCCCTAGCGAAGGGTCAACAAAGTGGTGAACCGCGGAGGCACGCAACCGAGTCCGAGAACGCATGTGTGGCCGCCATGCTGGTATGGGCTCAATGAGCATGAGGCGCTCCAGAGCATCCATGTAGTTCTTCATGGTCTCCTGCGCGATTGGCCCGTCTGCTCCACCAACATCTTGCGCCAACGAAGATAGATTCAGTGGAGCCGCTACAGACCTTCCCAGGGAGGAGAGCAGTCTCGTGATATTGCCCGGGTTCCGCCTAGGTCCTATCCCTGGTACATCCACTTCTACAACGGTTCGCAAATAGTCGCTGAGCCACAATGCCGCCTCCCTTTCTCCGGCATTGAGCAAGTCGGGCCACCCACCAACCACCAAACGCTCTAGCAATTCGACGATGGTCAAGCCAGAACTTGTGCCTTCTGGATCGCCACCTTCAAGGAGACGTTGAAGACTCACCTCACCCGTAGAGTGCCCAGTCTCAAACAAGGTCATCGGCCTCATTCGCAGTCGGGCGATCCGTCCAGCCCCAGAATGAACCCGCACCTCGTCACGCGGACGCGAGGAGCCGGTAAGGAGATAGAGACCTTTTTCTGTGTGATCATCAACCGCGCGACGAACCAGATTCCACAGGCGCGGAGCCTCCTGCCACTCATCAAAGACGATCGGCGTTGGGGAAGAAAATAACTGTTCAGGAGCAACTTCGAGCGCCGCTCGAGCCGCCTCATCAACGTCCATCCTAAACACCGACCTTGCCACCTGAACCGCAGTTCGCGTTTTGCCGACCGCCTTGGGGCCATCAATAAATACAGCCCCCATTGCTGCCATACACAGGCCTAACTCAGCGTCCACCACTCGAGGTCTGTAATCCGTCATGCCTGAAGTCTACAATCCGTCATTGCTGAAATCTACAATCCGTCATTCTTGAAGTCCGTAATCCGTCATTCCCGAAATTGATAATCCGTCATGCCTGAAGTCTGCAATCCGTCATTTTCCCAGGTCACACCGCAGCCCCCATTCCACCCCTCGACGGACCCTCAAACACAACAAAGACCTTGCAAGGAAGTGATCTTGCAAGGCCTTTGCCTGGGTTGATTTGTGGAGCATAGGAGAATCGAACTCCTGACCTTCTGCTTGCAAAGCAGATGCTCTACCAATTGAGCTAATGCCCCAGTGCCCACATACTTTACCCTAGCTCGTTTGGAGGAAACAAATCCCCCAGTGCTGGCCAGAGCAAGGTGCTTTCGGCCAGCAATTTGGGTCCGCGAGTAGTGGTAGTAAAAAGGTGTGGCCTTATGCCACGAAGCGCAGCACCAGACGCAGGATGCTCAGGATGGAGGAGATGGTGCTCCAGTTGATGCCCAGGCCGGTGATTGCGGAGGAAAGGGAGGTCAGCATAATTGTGCTCCTGAAAATAGGTTGGAAAGTACTTGTTGCATTGAACCACAACTGCACCGGAAAGAACAGGTGGAAAACAGATAAGGCTGGGAAACCCGAAAGTTTCCCAGCCACGCTGTGGAGCATAGGAGAATCGAACTCCTGACCTTCTGCTTGCAAAGCAGATGCTCTACCAATTGAGCTAATGCCCCGTTGTTCCTGGTGGGCCTAGCAAGAATCGAACTTGCGACCTCATCGTTATCAGCGATGCGCTCTAACCGACTGAGCTATAGGCCCTGGGAACGAAATAGAACTTTATCCACTTTAGCGAACAAAAACAAATCGCCAGTTCAGGGCCTAAAAACGCTCCCAGGAACCACTACCGGCTCTAGTCCCGCTCCTCCCGGAGGGTGAGGGTGATGCCGCCGAACAGGTCCACGATGGCGTTGTACACCACCACTGCCAATGGAGTGAGCACGGTGAGGCCGATTGCCAGGATCGCGCCAATGAGGCTTGCGATGCTCAGCACGAGGCCGAAGGTGATGAGCTGTTCACCACCCACGCCACCGATGATCTGATTGACCTGCTCCCAGATTCCCACGGCATCGAGGCCCAAGTACAACAGCGCTACGCACAGCACCCACACCGCCAACCCCACCAGGGAAAGGGCGAGCATGGTGCGAAACGCCGAAAGCGGGGAGATGCGGGTGACGGTTACGGTCCTCGCTGCCATTAGCTCTCCTCACCATCTGGTGCATCAAGCCCAAGCTCGGCCTGCTCCTTCGGGCCGGTCTTTGCGCCGGTTGCCACGGCCTCGGCCTCTTCTTCGCCTTCGCCTTCCACGTTGCGGTCGATCGCCAGAAGCTCCACGCCGTCTGGCAGGTTGACCAGGCGCACGCCCATGGTGGCACGGGAACTTGGTCGGATCTGGTTGACCTCGGTGCGGATCACGCCACCTGCGGAGGTGATTGCAAATATCTCATCATCCTCATCCACCACGATCGCGCCTACAAGCTTGCCGCGCTTCGGGGTGTACTTGAAGGTGACCACACCCACGCCGCCGCGGCCCTGCTGGGAGTATTCCTCCAGGCTGGTGCGCTTGCCATAGCCTCCGGTGGTGGCCACCAGCAGGAAGGCATCGGGACGGACCACGGTCATGGACAACAGCTTGTCTTCGCCACGGAAACGCATGCCCTTCACACCGGCCGTCGAGCGGCCCATTGGACGCAGTTGGTCATCATTGGCGCTGAAGCGGATGGACTGGCCTTCCTCAGAGACCAGCAGGAGGTCATCTTCATCGGAGCACAGGGCTGCGCCAATGAGGGTGTCATCCTCGTTGAGGTTGATTGCAATGAGGCCGCCGGAGCGGTTGGACTCGTAATCGGACAGGCGTGACTTCTTCACACGGCCCTTCTCCGTTGCCAGGACCAAGTATGGGGCGTCCTCGTAAGACTGGATCTGGATAACCTGAGCGATCTTCTCCTCCGGCTGGAACTCCAGCAGGTTTGCCACATGCTGGCCGCGGGCGGTGCGCGATGCCTCCGGCAGCTCGTAGGCCTTGAGGCGGTACACGCGGCCGAAGTTGGTGAAGAACAAGATCCAGTCGTGGGTGGAACTCACGAAGAAGTGACGCACCACGTCCTCTTGCTTCAGCTCGGCACCGCGCACGCCCTTGCCGCCGCGACGCTGGGACTTGTACGCGTCCACCTTGGTGCGCTTCGCGTAGCCGGTGGAGGTGATGGTGACCACCACGTTCTCACGCGCGATGAGGTCTTCTTCGGTGACGTCGCCGGTTGCCGCGGTGATCTGGGAGCGGCGCTCATCGCCGTACTTGTCCACAATCTCCTTGAGTTCATCACGCACGATTGCGCGCTGGCGCTCTGGGCGGGCCAGGATGTCCTTGTATTCCTCGATTTCCAGCTCGATTTCGGCCAGCTCGTCAATGATCTTCTGGCGCTCCAGGGCGGCCAGGCGGCGAAGCTGCATGGCCAGGATGTTGTCTGCTTGGATTTCATCGATGTCCAGCAGTTCAATCAGGCCGGCGCGGGCAACTTCCACCGTTGCGGAAGCGCGGATCAGCGCGATGACTTCATCCAACATATCCAGGGCCTTCACGAGGCCGCGCAGGATGTGGGCGCGCTTTTCCGCCTCGTCCAGGCGGTGCTGGGTGCGGCGGACAATGACGTCAATCTGGTGCGCCACGTAGTAGCGCAGCATCTGGTCAAGGCGCAGGGTGCGCGGCACACCATCCACGATGGAGAGCATGTTCGCGCTGAAGTTGGTTTGAAGCTGGGAGTGCTTATAGAGGTTGTTGAGCACCACGCGGGGCACTGCGTCACGCTTGAGCGTTACCACGATGCGCATACCAACGCGGTCGGAAGACTCGTCGTCAATGCGCGAGATTCCTGCGAGCTTGCCGTCGCGGACCTGCTCAGCGATGTTGTGGATCAGGTTGTCCGGGTTGACCTGGTATGGCAGCTCGGTGATCACGATGGTCTGGCGGCTGCCCTCCTCCTCAATGGAGGTCACACCGCGCATGCGGATGGAGCCACGACCAGTGGTGTAGGCGTCCTTGATGCCCTGGGTGCCCACGATCAGGCCGGCGGTTGGGAAGTCCGGGCCTTTCACAAACTGCATGCAGGCTTCCAGCGCGGAGGCCTCGTCTGCCTCGGGGTTTTCCAGCAGCCAGTAGATGGCTTCCGCCAGCTCGCCGAGGTTGTGCGGTGGAATGTTGGTGGCCATACCCACGGCGATGCCGGAGGAACCATTCATCAGCAGGTTGGGTACGCGGGATGGCAGGATGAGCGGCTCTTGAGTCTTGCCGTCGTAGTTTGGTGCAAAGTCCACGGTGTTTTCGCGGATGTCTCGCACCATCTCCATTGCCAGCGGGGTCATGCGGCACTCGGTGTAACGCATGGCGGCGGGGCCGTCGTTACCGCGGGAGCCAAAGTTACCTTGGCCGTCTACCAGCGGGTAGCGCATGTTCCAGTCCTGAGCCATGCGGACCAGGGTGTCGTAGATAGCGATGTCGCCGTGTGGGTGGAAGTTACCCATGGTGTCTGCAACGGGGCGGGCAGACTTCACATAGCTGCGCTCGGGGCGGTAGCCGTTGTCGAACATCGCATAAAGGATGCGGCGGTGCACTGGCTTGAGGCCGTCGCGGACCTCCGGCAGCGCGCGGCCCACGATCACGCTCATCGCATAGTCGATGTAGCTGGTCTGCATCTCCTCATTGAGGTCGATGGGCTTCACGCGGTCAAACAGGCTCTCTCCGCCTTGATTGTCGTCGCTCACAACTCACCTTTCTGGTGGATTTTTTGCATTCGCTGGCCAATTCTACTGCAGGATTTTGCTCCCCAAACACCTCTGGAGGCCTGTGAGCGCAATTTTTCGCGCAAAACGGTATCAAAGTGGTATCACTGAGGGTATGGCAATGACCCTTCGCCTCTCCCCCGCCCAAGACCGCGCCCTCACCCTGCTCGCCGAGGCCTCCGGCGTGAGCAAGCAGGAAGCGGCCACGCGCGCCATCATCAGTGCTGCTGCAACGCTGCTTGCCGACGCCGAAGTGCGCTCCATTGCAGCAGAGCTTCTTCCGGAGGTGCGCGCCATGCACCATAGGCTTTCATGAGGGGCTTCACGCCAGAGCAGGTGCTCATTTTGGCCGATGAGTTCTGCGCGGAGTTCGGTTGCCAGATCCGCGATTACGCTGCGCTCGTCTCCATCGCGGCAGTGAGCAATCCGAAGCTGCACACGGTTGAGGTGTTCCCCAATCCTTCCGCGGCTGCGTGCTATCTCTCCCGGCACGTGCGCACCATAAGCCCCTTAAGCGGCTTGAATGAGCGCTTCGCTGGGTTCGTCGTGAATGCTTTTACGCAATGGAATTTGCGTTGATACTCACAGACTGGTGTAACATTTGAGGCTGTTGTGACTGCAGTGACTGGTGTTGTTTGCTTGGGACTGCGGCGGAAGAGTGACAACACCGCGAGCCCCCATCCGCTCGCGGCTTTTTCTTTCCACGAAAGGGCACATGATGAGCAGTTTTAGCAAAGCTGAGCGCGAGGCCATGAAGGCACGCGCGGAGGAACTGCGCACCCAAAAAGGCGGCAACAAGCGCGCAAAGAACCTCGAGGCCCTTGAGCAGGCAATTGAGGCGATGCCCGCCGGGGACAAAGAAATCGCGATCGCCCTGCATCAGGTGATGAGCGAGGTAGCGCCACAGCTCTACCCACGCACCTGGTACGGCATGCCCGCCTACGAAAACGAACAAGATGTTGTGGTATTCCTGCAGGTCACAAGCAAGTTCGACACCCGCTACACCACCCTGGGCTTCAACCCTTCCGCAACGCTTGACGACGGCGAAATGTGGCCAACCCACTACGCCATCCCCGCCCTCACCGAAGGCGTGAAAGAGCGGATGAAGCAATTGGTGAAGAAGGCCACCGGGGCATAGCGGCGGCTGCCCAAAAACGAGGGCTTCAGTCTTTCGGCATACTGGAGCGCATGACTTCACTCCAAGACCTTTTGAACACCAAGCGCGAGGTTGTGGTGACAGACCTCGCCGCGCTGATCGACGCGTCCGTTGAATCCTCCTCCGGTATCAGCGGCATGGCCCTCAAGGGTGCGCTGGGCGCTGCCAAGAAGGTCAACGCAGACATCGTGCAAAAAGCCACTAACAAGCTCCTCCCAGAGATTCTGAGCACCCTGGACCCGTATTGGAGCAACTACCAGGCCAACGGCAGCACCGGATTTGGCGCCTACCTGGATGCAAATAGTGAGAACGTGGTGAATGACGTCCTCGCGGTCGTGGATCGCAACGCAGAAAAGGTCAACAACTCCGCGGTACAGAAGGCCTACTCCACGCTGCGCAGCAAGGCCAACAAGCTGGTGGCGCCACACATCTCGGCGCTCGGTGACCTGTTGGAACGCCACGCAGGCTAGCTCAAAAACACGGAGAGGCCGAGCCATGGAACCTTCGCACACAACACACCATGCGGTGATTTCTTCTGAGCTCGGCCCCATCACTTTGATTGTGCGCAATGAAAATCTGGTTGGGGTGTATTTTGCGCAACACAAAAACCGTCCCCTGGCCGAATCCAAGGCCACTCTGGGCTCCCTCATCGAGCCTTCCCAGCACACCACCCTCGCATTAGCCGCTGAGCAACTGACCCAGTACCTTGCCGGTGAGCTGCGGGAATTCTCCCTGCCCATCCACCTTGAGGGCAGCGAGTTTGCCCTCCACACCTGGGCGCTGCTGCAGGACATTCCCTACGGCTCCACCACCACTTACGGCGAGCTGGCGAGCAAGTTGGGAAACAGGCACTTCGCGCAGCGCGTGGGCCAGGTGGTTGGAGCTAACCCACTCAGTATCATCGTCCCCTGCCACCGCGTTGTGGGAGCGGACGGCTCCCTCACGGGGTACGCCGGCGGGCTGGAACGCAAGCGCCACCTGCTGAACTTGGAAGGCGCGCTGCCCGAGGCACTCTTTTAAGCCCAGAAGGCAGAAATAGGGCGCTATACTTTCACCCCATGGCATCACAACAGCAGGTCACAGCGAGATTTGGCCTGCCCACTTCCCCGCTTGCTCGCGTGCTGCACCAAATCCGTACCACCCAATCCGATCGCACCCTGCTCCACACTCAGCTCGGGCTGTCCCAGGCAAGTGCCACCAGATACGTTGCCGCGCTGCTGGATGCGGGACTGGTAGAAGAACAATTCAACACCGCCGACTCCACCAAGGCCGGCCGCCCACGCATCACACTGCGCGTTGACGGCAGCCACCTTTTGGTGTGGGGCGCGCACGTTGGTGTGTCCAGCGCGGAAATCGTGATCTGCGACGTCTCCGGCCGCATCATCCGCCAGCGCCGCCTGCCACTCGCCGCCAAACACCTCCATCCCAAAGAACACCTTTTCGCACTGGCCACCGCACTCCAGGCGCTCGCCGTGGGCCTCCCGGAACCTGTGGACGTCGGCATTGCATTTTCTTCCCATGTGGATCGGCAGGGATGTATCGATTCTTCGGAGTATGGCTGGAAGGGTGCCGACGTTGCCACGTTGCTCCATGAGGCGTTTGGTAGGCGCGTCACGGTAGCCACGGGTGTGCTCGCGATGGCCGGCGCCGAGATCGCCGCAACCCCGATTGCTGGCGAGCATTGGCCCTCTACGCTGTACTTTTACGCCCGCGAAGTGGTAAGCCACGCGTGGATTTTTAATGGCATTGTGCATTACCCACATACTGGGCGTAAGCCAAGTGCGCTGCGGCCAGGACCTGGCCCTCATGGATTGGCCCCACTGAGTGTCAAGCCGATTTTGGGCAGAGCCGCGGAATTGGGATTTGAGGTAAAAACCTTTGCTGAACTGGTGGAAGCGGCCAAGAATTCAGAACAATTGCGCACAATGTTTCACGAGCGGGCGGAAGCGATGGGCCAGGCAATCGCCGCTGCGGTGGATTTTGTGGACCCGGAGGTTGTGGTCTGCGCCGGCGAGGCCTTCACCCTAGACTCGCAAACGCTAGAGACCACCAAATCGATTCTGCAGGCGGACCACCACAGTGCCGCCCACCTGCAGATTCAGCAGGCGGAGCGCAACATTGTGCAGCGCGCCGCCATGCAGGTGGCGCTCAACGGGTTCCAGCACGATCCGCTGGCATATGCCAACGAGACAGCACCGTAAGCGGCACCTTCAACGTCGCCTTAAACGTCGAGGAAGCGAACGTCCTTGGCGCGGCGGGTGATGAAGCTGCGGCGCGCGGAGACGTCGTCACCCATGAGGATGGAGAACAGCTCGTCGGCACGTTGTGCGTCTTCGATGTCCACGCGGCGCAGGATACGCACGCTTGGATCGAGGGTGGTTTCCCACAGCTCGGAGGCGTTCATCTCACCCAGGCCCTTGTAGCGCTGGATGCCGTCATCCTTGTTGATCTTGCGGCCGGCGGCCAGACCCTCGGCGAGCTGCTGGTCGCGTTCCGCGTCGGAGTATGCAAAGCCCGGCTCACCCTTGGCCCACTTGAGCTTGTAGAGCGGTGGTTGTGCCAGGTAGACGTGGCCTTCCTCAATGAGTTGCGGCATGAAGCGGAACAGCAAGGTGAGCAGCAGCGTTGCGATGTGCTGGCCGTCCACGTCGGCATCCGCCATGAGCACGATCTTGTGGTAGCGCAGCTTCTTGATGTCGAATTCTTCGTGGATACCGGTGCCCAGCGCCGTGATGATGGCCTGGACCTCGTTGTTCTTCAACACCTTGTCCAGGCGCGCCTTCTCCACGTTCAGGATCTTGCCGCGCAGCGGAAGAATTGCCTGGTAGAGGGAGTCGCGGCCGCCCTTTGCGGAACCACCTGCGGAGTCACCCTCCACGATGTAGAGCTCGGACTTCACCGGGTCCTTGGAGCGGCAGTCGGCCAGCTTACCGGGCAGGCCGCCTAGGTCATTGGCACTCTTTCGGCGCACCAGGTCACGGGCCTTGCGGGCAGCAACGCGGGCGTGCGCGGAGGAAACGGCCTTGGAGATGATCGTCTTTGCTTCCGCAGGGTTGGCATCCAACCAGTCAGACACATGCTCGTTGACCATGCGCTGCACAAAGCCCTTGACCTCGGTATTGCCCAGCTTGGTCTTGGTCTGGCCCTCAAACTGAGGGTCGCCAACGCGCACGGAAATCACCGCGGCAAGGCCTTCACGGCAATCATCACCGGTGAGGTTTGCGTCTTTGTCCTTAAGCAGCTTGTGCTCGCGGGCGTAGCGGTTCATCAGGGAGGTCAGCGCCGCGCGGAAACCTTCCTCGTGGGTGCCACCCTCAAAGGTGTTAATGGTGTTGGCAAAAGTATGCACGCTTTGGGAATAGCCACCATTCCACTGCATTGCCACCTCAACCTCGTGGTCCTCACCCTTGGCATCGAAAGAGATGATGGAGGGGTGGATCACCTGCTTGGACTTGTTCAGGTGCGCAACGTAGTCCTCAAGGCCATTGGGGTAGTAGAAGGTCTTTTTCTTTTCCTTCTTCTTGCCGGTTCCTGCCTGTTCAGCGGCATCCACCTCTGGAGCATCGCTATCAAGGGACTCCAACGAAATGCCCTCGGCGGTGTCTCCCTCTTCCGCGATCGCCTCGAGCTCGATCTCTTCCTCGGTTGCCCGTAGGTCCTTGAGGGTTATGGTGAGGCCCTTGTTCAGGAACGCCATTTCCTGGAGGCGGCGAGCGATCGTATCAAAGTCAAAGGTGGTGGTTTCAAAAATTTCCGCGTCCGGCCAGAAGCGGATGGTGGTGCCGGTGCCGCGGGCATTGCCGCCTTCTTCCAGCGGGAATGGCACGGCGTTGTCAAAGTTTTGGTACCAGTGCTTGCCGTCGCGCTTGATGTCCGCCTCTACGCGGGTGGAGAGGGCGTTCACCACGGAAATACCCACGCCGTGGAGACCACCGGAAACAGCGTAGGAATCGGAATCGAACTTACCGCCGGCGTGGAGCTGGGTCATGACCACCTGGACGGTTGGGGCGCCCGAGGGGTGCATCTCCACCGGAATGCCACGGCCGTTGTCAATCACTTCAATACCGCCATCGGCAAGAATGGTGACATCAACGCGGTCAGCGTAGCCAGCCATTGCCTCATCTACGGAGTTGTCCACAACCTCCCACACCAGGTGGTGAAGGCCGCGCTCACCGGTTGAGCCAATGTACATGCCGGGGCGCTTCCGCACAGCTTCAAGGCCCTCGAGGATGGTGATGGATGAGGCGCCGTATTCGTGTTCAGCATTAGCCACGAGGCTTGGACTCCTTGCGTATTTTTCTACAGACTCACCCATTCTACACTGCCTACTCCCCTACTGCTAAGGCAGTTCGTGCGCGTGGGAGGGCAATGAGGCACCGATTTGGGCAATCGGGTTTATCCGTAGGTGTCTCGTGGACCCCGACCCTTCACATGCAAAGGCCCGTGCCGCCAACTCGGAGTCTTTGGCCCAAAAATCTTCAGCTCGGTGATGATCCCCTGCCCCACTTGCCGCGCGATCGCCGCCAAAATGTTGCGCTGCATCATGCGCAAGTTCGTGGCCCAGGCGGTGGAATCACAGGAAATAAACAGTGCCTCCCCTTTGAACATTTCCACCTTGGTGTGCGCAGCCACCTGCGCCCCCACGAGTTCCTCCCAGTTGTTCTGGACCCATCCACCTGCGATTTCTCTGCCCCACCCACGCCGTGAAATCTCGCGTTGGAGCACTGCATTCACGGACTCCAAGTTGTCTTTTTTGGGCAGGCGGCGCCCATCAGGGCCGGTAGGAATGCCTTTCCGACGCCCACCGGACGCCTTGCTCCCGGCGTCTGCTGGGGAGTTCAGGTTGCTTTCCTGCTTGCTCGCCGCGCGTGTGATCTGCTGGGACTTTGGCGCGAGGCCGCGTCGGGAAGCCTCTTTTTGGATGGTGTGAAAGGCATCTGAGACGAGGTCGCTCATGGAAGTTCCTCCAGCAGTGAGATACGGCCGGTTTCTTGTTGTTCCACGCTCACCTGGAACTTCTTGCCCACGGTGGATTGGAGGTTTTCGGGGAGGTCGCTATCCACGGCCGCAGTGATAAGCACCTGCTGCGCATCTTTGGCAACGGCCACGAGCTTTTCGCGGCGCTTGGCGTCCAGTTCGGCGAATACGTCATCCAAGATAAGCACCGGGTCTGTGCCCATTTGGCGCAGGAGTTGGAAGGAGGCAAGGCGCAGTGCCAGGGCCATCGACCACGTCTCGCCGTGGGAAGCAAAGCCCTTCGCCGGGTAGCTGCCCAGGAGAACGTCCAGGTCATCGCGGTGTGGGCCGATCAGACTCAGCCCACGCTCAATCTCCTTGGAACGCACGGCGCCCAGGTTTGCAAGCATCGCTGCCTCCAGTAGTTCCGCGGTGGTGGACTCGTGCGTGTCTACAGTGGAGTTATAGGCAATCGAGGCAGGCCTAGACTCCGGGGCGATCTGCGCGTAGGCCTCATGGACCAAGGGATTGAGCTGCTCGCACAACTCGAGGCGCCCGGCCAACAACTGCCCACCAAAATGTGCAAGTTGACCGTCCCACACGTCGAGCGTTGCCAGCGCGCCATCATCATGGCCGTAGCCACGGCGCAGGGAGGAACTTGCCGTTTTCAGCAAAGAATTGCGCTGACGCAGCACCTTTTCATAGTCCGCCTTCACCCCTGCGTAGCGCGGTTTTTGGGCAATGAGCAGGTCATCTATGTAGCGGCGGCGCTCCGCTGGCTCCCCGCGAACCAATGCCAGGTCCTCGGGGGAAAACAACACGGTGCGCACCACGCCGAGCAACTCGCGCGGGCTTTTCAACCTCGTCCGGTTGATCTGCGCCAGGTTGGAGCCCTGCGGCTTGATCAGCAGATGCGTGGTGAGTTCGCGCCCCTCATTTACCGCGGTCACGGATACCCTGGCCGCCTCCGCACCCATCCTCACCAGCGGGGCATCCTGGGACACCCTGTGTGATCCGAGGTGGGCGGTATATCCAATCGCCTCAATAATGTTGGTTTTTCCATAACCGTTGCGCCCCACAAACACGGTAACGCCAGGTTCCAACGCGATGGTGCACTCCGGCCAAGATCGAAAATCACGCAATTGGAGCTGCCGAATAAACATAAGGCAGTCACCCCTTTTGCATGATTTGTGAATGAAGCAAGTATTAGCCAGGCAGGCGCACGGACATCAGCAGGTAGGAGTAATCCGTCTCCGGCGCTGGGAACGTGCCATCCTCCAAGGCCTGCGGCAATTCCTCCGGCTCTGGGATGAGGATCGCTGGGCGGGAGGACTCGGTGAAGCCAAAGACCACGCGGTCCGTTGGAATAACGCTCAAGCCATCGCGCAGGTAGGAAGGGTTGAACGCGATGATGAAATCATCCTGGCCGGTGTACGCACAAGGAACGTACTCTTCAGCGTGACCAGCATCCTGGCCAGTGGCGGAAAGGATGAGCTCTCCGGCGTTGAATTGCATGCGGATGTGGGAATTGCGCCCTGCAACCAAGGAGACGCGCCGGATAGCATCCACCAAAGCTGAAATTTCCACGGTTGCCATGGAGGTGTGGTGCTTAGGGAACAGCGGAGCGACGTTGGGGAAATCTGCATCCAGCATGCGAGCAGTGGTCTGGCGCGCATCCACATGGAGGCCAAACAAGCCCTCGCTGCCAATGGAATCACCGCTGCCCACCGCAATTTCCACGGGCTCAGAGGAGTTCAGGCTGCGTGCGCTTTCCGCCAGATTCTTCGCTGGGACCAGCAGGTTTGCCTTGGCGTCTGGGACCGCAGGCACCCACTGGAACTTGCGCGTTGCCAAACGGAAACGGTCCGTGGCGGTAAGCGTCACTTGCTCACCATCAATTTCGATGTGAATGCCGGTGAGCATCTGCAGGGTGTCATCGCGGCCAGCCGCAACGGCCACCTGGCTGACGGCTGCGTTGAACAAACTGGGGTCCACGGCGCCAGTCACCGCAGGCAGCTTAGGCAGCGGTGGGTAGTCATCCAGTGGAATTACAGGAAGTTCAAAGCGAGCAGAGCCACACACCAGCAGCAGAGTTTGGCCGTTCACGGAAAACTCCACCGGCTTGGAAGGCAGCACTGCAACGATTTCCGCAAGCAACTTACCGCCCACGGCCACCTGGCCAGCTTCTTTCACCTCGGCGGGAATTGTGACTTTGGTGGAAACTTCGTAGTCAAAACCCGCGAGCTCAAGGCCGTCAAAGGTAGCGGTGATCAACATTCCTCGAAGTACCGGTTGCGTGGGGTTGGTAGGCAGGCTGCGGGCAACCCAAGCCACGGCAGACGCAAGCTCATCTTTTTCCACGCGGAATGACAGTTCTTGGTGTTCCATGCTTGCCTTCGTACTCCTTTTGCCTTCCAGTTTTTGTGATTCATGCAGGTAGATGCCGGTGTTCCGGCGATTGGACGTTGGTTTTCAGCCAGATGCCCCAAAAGCTGTAATCACAAAAAGTTCACTGCCTAACGTACCTGTATTTTGCCGGCAAAGAAACTTGGAATGGCACCTTTCTCCCAGTCTCCCGGTCGCCCAGCTTTCGTTGCCGCGGTTCAGGGTGAGTCGTTCGACCGCACGCGGCGCAGGTTTTCCCCAAGGCCCATTTCTCCCTTTTAGTTTTAAGAGAAATAGTTGGTAACTACAGTAAGTCCTGTGAATTTGTGTAATTCACCGAAAATCCGCTCGTGGCGCCCCATTTTCACGCTGTGCATAGCAGTGTTGGTTGTCTGTGGATAACCCTGCCACATTGTGGAGAACGCAGCGGGCCGCTTTTTTGTACACATTGCTTCCACAAAATTCCGCGTTGCTGTGCACAGGTTGAGTGCGGTTTTGCACAGGGCTGGTGATGCGGCGCGGCGCGGCAGTTGTGCTCCTAGGGGCGAGCCAACTGTGTGGCAATTCACCAAATAACAATTGTGTAATTACAGCCTTGTGGATAACCCTGTGAGCAACTAGTAAAACCCCAGTTCAGGTTGTGAAAAACGCTGAAAGCTGGGGTTTTGGATGCGGATTGGGGTGGAGAGGGGTGGCGTCGGAAATGCCCCTCCTAGCGGACGTTCGCAGACTTGATGCGCTGCGTGATCTGCTGGATCTCGTTGTAGGTGTCGCGGCGCTCCTTGATCTCCGTGCGGATCTTGCGGTCGGAGTAAATGACGGTGGTGTGGTCCTTGTCAAAGTATTCACCGATACGCGGCAAGGAGAAGTCCGTGAGTTCGCGGCAGAGGTACATGGCGAGCTGCCGGGCGTGGGCAATCGCTCGCTTCTTGGAAGTTCCCTTGAGATCCGCGAGCGTGACCTTGAAGTATTCCGCGGTCACCTCCATGATCGACTCCACCGTCACCGCCACCGCCGCCTGCTCCGGCATCATGTCCCGCAGCGCAACCTGGGCATTTTCCAAGTTAATCGGCTGCTTGTTCAGGGAGGCATAGGCGGAGACGCGGATGAACGCACCCTCGAGCTCGCGGATGGAAGTGTTGAAGCGCGACGCGATGAGTTCCATCACCTCGCGGTCCGGCTGCAGACCTTCTGCCTGGGCCTTCTTGCTCAAAATCGCGATGCGCGTCTCCAGGTCCGGCGGGTAAATATCCGCGATCAGACCCGACTGGAAGCGGGTGCGCAGGCGGTCCTCCAGCGTGGTGAGCTGCTTCGGCGGGCGGTCAGAGGAGAGCACAATTTGCTTGTTGGCCTGCTGCAACGCGTTGAACGTGTGGAAGAACTCCTCCTGGGTACCCTCTTTGCCTTGGAGGAACTGGATGTCATCAACCATGAGGATGTCTAGGTCGCGGTAGCGGCGCTTGAAGGATTCCTGGCGATCATCGCGCACGGAATTGATGTAGTCGTTCGTAAATTCCTCACTGGAGACGTACTTAATCCGCAAACTTGGATCCAACTGCTGAGCATAGTTTCCAATTGCGTGCATAAGGTGCGTCTTGCCAAGGCCCGAATCACCCCAAATGAACAACGGGTTGTAGGATCGCGCAGGCTTCTCAGCAACGGCAATAGCTGCGGAAAACGGCAACTTGTTGCTATCTGAAACCACGTAATTATCAAACGTGTACGCGGGGTTCAGCAGCATAACCCTATTGGGATTATGCGCTGGCATCTCCCTGCGGTACCCGCCCACCGGCTGGTCATTCGCATGATCCACACGCCAGCGCTGCTCCCAGGAGTTCTCCGATGCCGGTGCTGGAGTTGGTGCTGGTGCCGGGGCTTGTGCTGGTGGTTCTGGATCTGGGTCCTGTTCCGGCTGGGGTTGGTGCTGGGGTTCGAAGGCCGGTGCCGGTGCTGGTGCAGGTTCCGGTGTTGGAGTTGGAATTGACGACGGTTCCGTGTGTGTTGTGCTCGTGGTGGTAATAGAAACCGCAACACTCATGGGCTTTCCGAGCACGTTGCTCAGTGCCTGGCGGATCGGTTCGCCAAGGTCATGCTCGATTAAGTCTTTGGTGCGCGCGTTGGGCACGGAAATGACAGCGATTCCCTCCAACAGTGCCGCTGGGGTGGCGAGTTGGAGATATGCGCGCTGTTGCGCGGAGACCTGTGGCAACTGCTCAATGACCTCGTGCCAAATTTGGTTGAGGTGCTGCGGGGCCAGCGAGGGGTCGGTCACGGTTCTCATCCTTGAGTTGACGAATTAGTTGGTGCGAAGGTGCTTTTAAGAACTTTTTCACAATTCAAAAACTCACCTGACCATGTATTCCACAATGTTTTCCACAGGTGTGGAAAACGCATTTCACAACGGCTGTGGAAAAAGTTATTCACAAGTATTCCACAACCCTGTGGAAAACTACTAACCGTTCGTGAAGGCTTTGACCTGCGTATTTGCACACAAATTGTCAAAGTCTCAACTGACACTTGAGAGTTTTCCACAGTTTGCGTATCCCACAGGCTGTGAAAAATGCTTCTGTAAATCAGTGATACACGGCTTCTTTCCCCAGTGTCCACCTGCTAACGGCACGCCAATCGGTGCGCGTGCGTGTCGCGGCACGTTCTTGGCTGATTCTCAGATCCGCAGCGGGATCTTGTGGGATGGCGAGGGAGCCGGAGCAGATGGCATCAACGCTAGTGAATTGCAAAAAATTCACCGCCACCCCGTTGCAGCCCGGCAAAAGACACTGATGAAATTACATTTTTGTGATTTCAGGGGTAGCGGCGGGGGATGCACTTTGGAGCGCGTGTCGATTTTGTGTGCAGGCGAAAACTCGCGTAGGCTGTTGGAGTCTGTTACTGCACCCCATAACCATATGGCGTGCGGCATGCGTTGCTCGCTGCCCCTGCGATGGCCTAATTGCGCCGCCGCAATGGATTTTTGAGCTCGCAACAATATCCAACTTTGGGTGATCCACCGCTATCGGTGCGATCACCCGCATTACATCACTATAGGAGTGTTTACCGTGGCAAAGGGTAAGCGGACGTTCCAGCCGAACAACCGTCGTCGCGCAAAGAAGCACGGCTTCCGCATTCGTATGCGCACCCGTGCTGGTCGCGCAATTGTAGCTGCACGTCGTCGTAAGGGCCGTGCAAGCCTGACCGCGTAAATTTTTTACGCTTCAAGCACATCCACGACGGTGCTTCCTCCCCAACACAAGCTCACCAATTCCGAGGCGTTCAAAGCAGCAATTCGGAAAGGTAAGCACGCGGGGCGGAGCACCGTCGTTGTGCATATTCGGCTGGTAGAACACCAAATCGCCATCACCGGCGGCCCCAAAATGGGCCTCGTTGTCTCCAAAGCCATCGGTAACGCCGTCACCAGGCATCGGGTATCACGGCAACTGCGCCACGCATTCATGCGCCACTGCCACCTGCTGCCCCGCAACGCGGAAGTAGTACTTCGAGCCCTGCCGCCTATCGACGTCGCCACGGCACAGCAGGTGGATCAGGATGTCCTGGCGGGTATCGAAAAAGCGCTGCGAAAGGCAGGGCTGTGATGAAACGGCTGCTCATCGGCGCGGTTCGGTTTTACCAAAACTATATTTCCCCCCTTAAGATGGGGTCTACCTGCCGTTTCGAACCAACCTGTAGTGCATACGCCATTCAAGCGCTTTCTGAGCGCGGCGCACTGGTGGGCAGCGTGCTCACGCTGGTTCGGCTAAGCAAGTGCGGTCCCTGGCACCCCGGAGGCTTTGATCCGGTGATGCCAAAACAATCAAAGGAGCAATAGAAGACGTGCTGGACTTCGTTTACTACACCATTGCCGGCATCTTGTGGTTCTGGCATAAAGCAGTGAGCTTTGTGATGTCACCAGACTCCGGATGGTCCTGGGTGCTCGCCATTGTGCTGCTCACCTTCACCATCCGCCTTGTACTGGTGCGCCCAATGCTCAACCAGATGCGCTCTATGCGCAAGATGCAGGAACTGCAGCCGCAAATGCAGGAGATTCGCAAAAAGTACGCGAATGACCAGCAGAAGATGATGCAGGAAACTCGCAAGCTGCAGCAGGAATCCGGCGTAAACCCACTGCGTGGCTGCCTGCCAGTACTTGTGCAGATGCCAGTGTTCATTGGCCTGTTCCACGTGTTGCGCTCCTTTAACCGTACCGGTACCGGCACCGGCCAGCTCGGCCTCGATCCAGAGCTCAACCGCCAACTGCCCAACTACGTGTTTTCTGCTGACGACGTCCAATCTTTCCTGGACGCTCGCCTGTTTGGAGTTCCCCTCTCCGCATACATCTCCATGCCGCAGGACATGTATGACGCCTTCTCCCCAGTGGACTTCACGCGCTTTGACATCGCCCTGGTGGCCGCACCGCTGATTCTCATCATCGTGGTGGCAACCCACCTCAACGCCCGTATGTCCGTGACCCGCCAGAAGCGTCGCCTGGAGTCCGGCCTGCAGAAGCGCCCAGACAATGACCAAATGGCTATGCAGATGGACATGATGAACCGCATGATGATGTGGTTCCTGCCGCTGACGATCCTGTTCACCGGCGTGCTGTGGCACCTGGGCCTGCTGTTCTACATGGTGGCAAACAACATCTGGACCTTCTTCCAGCAGCGCTGGATTTTCTCCAAGATTGACGCCGAAGAGGCAGAGGAGATCGCGGCCAAGAAGGAAGCCAAGCGCGCAAGCGCCCCACGTCCTGGCCAGCGCCCAAACAATCCAAAGAAGCGCCGCTAATTCACCCCGCACAAGGCCCGCTCAGGCGGGCTTTTTTGCTGCTTGGATGCCGTGTCCGGGCCCCGTGCTACCGTAAGCAACGAATGAAAAAAGGAAGGTTTCACGTGAAACATTCAAAAAATGAGGCTCCCACCATGCCCGCTACCTCACAGTCTGAGGGCATGCCAGCGGTAGCTGCGGAGATTTTTGGTGAGCGCCTACCCCTGGCTCAGGCCTATCACGAGCTCTTGGCCACCGACGGCTCAACCCGTGGCTTCATCGGCCCTCGGGAAGTCCCACGGTTGTGGGAACGGCACCTGCTGAACTGCGCCGTGATCGGTGAGGCCATGGAGGAGTTTTCCACTGTGGCGGACATTGGTTCCGGCGCGGGTCTGCCGGGCATCCCCCTTGCCATCGCGCGCCCGGACCTCAGTATTACGCTCATTGAGCCTCTGCTGAAGCGCTCGGTGTTCCTGGGAGAAGTCAAGGAAAAGCTTGAACTGAGTAATGTCACCGTGATCCGTGGTCGGGCTGAAGAAGTCAGAGGCCAAATGGACCCAGTAGAGGTGGTAACCTCCCGCGCGGTTGCCCCTTTGGGCAAGCTGGCCAAGTGGTCCTTACCCTTAGTAGCTCCCGGTGGCAGGATGATTGCGATGAAGGGCGCCAGTGTGGAAGAAGAGCTCACCAGGGATGCCCAAGAGATTAAAAAGGCTGGTGGCACGGACGCGAAAATCTATACCGTCGGCGCGCTGCTGGAGCAGCCAACCACTGTGATTTCCATCAGGAAGCGCCGTTGAGAGCGTGTACTAGAGTAGATACGAACTCTCCACATAAAGAAGGGACGCATGGACGAGCACAACTGGGATGACACCCCGATTGCCGCAGCGGCACGCCGCGCGGCGCAGGTTCTCACACCCAACGCACTGTCACTACCGCGCCCTGAATCACCGCGCAGGCTCACCGTGGCAAACCAAAAAGGCGGCGTGGGGAAAACCACGAGCTCGGTGAACCTCGCTGCAGGTCTGGCGATCGGCGGGCTCAAGGTGCTCGTGGTGGACCTCGACCCCCAGGGCAACGCCTCCACCGCGCTCGGCGTGGATCACCGCGCAGGCACGCTTTCCAGTTATGAGGTCCTGATCGGTGAATGCCAACCCGCAGAGGCCATGGCCCAATCCACCGCCAGCGAAAACCTCTACTGCATCCCCGCCACTATTGACCTCGCGGGCGCAGAGATCGAGCTTGTTTCCATGGTTCGCCGCGAATACCGCTTGGCCGATGCCCTGGATGAGTTCGTCCGCGAACAGGGTTTTGACTACGTGTTTATTGACTGCCCCCCTTCCCTTGGGTTGCTCACCATCAACGCGATGAATGCCGTTGACGAGGTCTTGATCCCTATCCAGTGCGAATACTATGCGCTAGAGGGTGTGGGTCAGTTGCTTAACAACATTACGATGATCCGCCAGCACCTCAACCCCAACCTGCACATCTCCGCAATTCTGCTTACGATGTATGACGCCCGCACCAAACTGGCGGAGCAGGTAAGTGAAGAGGTCCGCGGCCACTTTGGTGACGTCGTATTGCGCACCAAAATCCCGCGCAGCGTGAAAGTTTCGGAAGCCCCTGGCTACGGGCAGACCGTGTTGCAGTACGACCCCGGCTCGCGGGGTGCACTCGCGTACCTCGACGCGGCAAAGGAGCTCGCCACCCGCGGGGACTACCTCCCCACTGAGGACAGCGCCCCCATCGGGCAAGCCCCCACCAAGCAATAATCTGGAGAAAACATGGCACAGGAAACCCGCAAAGGCGGACTCGGCCGCGGCCTCGCGGCACTGATCACCGCAGGCCCACAGCCAGGCTCCAAGCTTGGCGACGACGCGGCGGACATCGTCATCGGGGAAAAGGGCGCGCCCAAGAAAGCAGCCAACCCCATCCTCGCCGAGGCGGCCAAAGCAACAGTGAGCTACCGCGAAATCCCCGTGGGCCTGATCAGCCCCAACTCCCGCAACCCGCGCACCGTATTTGATGAAGACGAGCTGGATGAGCTCGTGCACTCCATCAAGGAGTTCGGCCTCCTCCAACCAATCGTGGTGCGTGAACAGGGCAAAGACCAATACGAGATCATCATGGGCGAGCGCCGCTGGCGCGCCTCCACGAAAGCCGGCCTCAAGCGCATCCCCGCACTCGTGCGCCAAACTGACGACGCCAACATGCTCCGCGACGCCCTGCTGGAAAACATCCACCGCGTCCAACTCAACCCCCTGGAAGAAGCAGCCGCCTACCAGCAGCTTCTCCAAGAGTTCGGCGTGACCCAAAACGAGCTCGCAGACCGCTTGGGCCGCTCCCGCCCTGTGATCACCAACATGATCCGCCTCATGAGCCTGCCCGTGGACGTCCAGCGCAAAGTCGCGGCCGGCGTGCTTTCCGGGGGCCACGCCCGTGCCCTGCTGGGCTTGAAGGCGGGAGCAAAGGCGCAGGAAGCCCTCGCTGCCCGCGTCGTTGCCGAAGGGCTGAGCGTGCGCGCCACTGAGGAAGCCGTGACCCTGGCCAACCGTGGCGAAGCCCCGGCACCCACCAAGCGCCCCAAGGCCGCAACGCCAGAGTTCTTCAGCAACGCCGCCTCCAGCCTTGCCGATGAGCTGGACACCAAGGTGTCCGTGAGCGTGGGTAAGCGCAAAGGCAAGATCGTGGTGGAGTTCGGCGGCAAAGAGGACTTTGAGCGCATCATGGGGCTGTTGAAGGGCTAACAGCCATGGCCGCGCCACTGCATATTGAGGCCGTGAGCAAAGACAACGTGCTGGCCGCGCATCCCCTCGCCCTCAGCAGCGTGTTCTGGGAGCTCGCAGACCCCACCCTCAAGTGCGAGCCTGCCTTCGAAAAAGAAGCCTGGCTCCACGCCGCCCTCATGGACTACGGCGAGTGCGGCTTCCACCTCAAGACGCCTGTGGAAACCCTCGCCACCGTGCTGTTTTGCCACGCCAGCATGTGCCCCGGTGCCGCGCAACTGCCCAGCGGACCGCCCGCAGACGGCTTCGTGATCACCTCACTGTTCGCGCAGCCGCGCATCCAAGACATCGCCCCCGCCCTGTTGCTCGACGCCGCCATCATGGCCATCATGCGCCGTGGAGAAGACCACGTGGAAGCCTTCGGTTGGCGCGAAGACTTTGTGGAAGACCCCGAAAACCCCCAGCCAGAGGTGCTCGAAATCCTCGACCAAAGCCCGCGTATTGGCCTCATGAACTCCAACGCCCTGGAGGCCGCAGGGTTTGAGGTGGTCCACCCGCACCCCGCGCTGCCACGCTACCGCCTGGAGCTACCGCCCAAACGTGAGCTGCTGGTGGCCTATGAGGTTTCGTGTTTGACGAGCTCGTCGAACTTATAAGTGCCGGTAGTGTGGGTGTCCTCGTCCAGTAGGTAGAGGCGTTTGACGGCAACTACGATGGCCTCGGCGATGGCGTCGCGAGCCTTGGGGTCGGTGAGTATGGAAACGTCGCCGGGGTTGGTGAGGTAACCAACCACCACTTCCACCGTTGGCATCTCAGTGATGCGCAACAGATCCCAGGTGCGGCCGTGGGCGCCGCAGTTGTTCAGCGCTGTGCGGGCAGCGATTTCGCGCTGGATGAAGCCGGAAAGGAGCTCACCGGTGATTGAGCTCTGGCCGGATTCCGAACCAAAGTAGAAGCTCGCCACGCCATTGGCCTTTTGATTGTGGTACTGGTCCGCCTGCAGGCTGATCATGAGGTCCGCGCCAAAAGCATTGGCCATGTTCGCGCGGTCGGCGTAGCTGGGGTCATCCTGACGGGTGCGGGAAAGAATTGTTTCCACCCCGGCTGCGATCATTCGGCCTTCCACCCTGGTGGCGAGGTCCCAGATGATCTCTTCCTCAGTGATTTGCCCATAAGGGCCGTTCACGCTTTGGCCCCGGTTGCTCCCGCCCAACGCCGGGTCCACCACCACGCGTTTGCCGGCGAGTTGCGGGCCGGACTCGCGCATACGCTCGCGCTCGCGCAGGGCGTGGGGGTTGCCGCCGGTGATGCGGCGGCCGAGGCGGCCGAAGGCGCGGATGGTTTCTGGCCCGCAGATGCCGTCTGTGCGCAGCCCGTAGTTCATCTGGTAGTTCATGAGGGCGGCGTGGGTTTGCTCGCCAAATCGGCCGTCCAGACGGTCCGGGTAAAAGCCCAGCTCTTGGAGTTGGGATTGGAGTTGGGCTACGTCGTCGCCAACCATGAGATTGCCGGGGTGGTATTGCAGCACCCTGGAGCCTAGGCGGTAGGAGGCTTCCCGGATGACGCGCAGCGTGGCGTCATTGATAGCCCCGGAGGCGATGATGCCTCGGGACTGCTGGAAGCTGCGCAGGGCGTCTGCGAGGGTTTCATCGAAGAGGAGGTCTGCTTCGGTGAAGCTGTCCTTGGTGACGGTGGCGTCGGTGGGCAAATGGCCCAACTTAGCGAGTGCGATCCTGACCTCGGCGACCCGTGGGCTGCGGTCACCTACCTGCAAGATGTCAGACACACTGCTCCCTTCTGGAATTCACTGGTTACTCTTGGCAAGGATAGCAGTCAGATGTGCGAGCGCAGCTTCGCCACGATGTTCGCCTTGGGTTGCAGGCCGATCATCTCATCCACCTTCGTGCCCTTTGCAAACACCATCATCGCGGGGATAGACATGATCTGGAACATTGCGGCCAGCTCGCGCTCCTCATCCACGTTCACCTTGGCGATCACCACTTCGTCGCCAAGCTCCTCTGCCACCTGCTCGAGCACAGGCCCCAGCTTCTTGCACGGCCCGCACCACTGCGCCCAAAAATCCACCAAGACGGGCTTTTCGGAGTCAATGACCGCGGAGCGGAAGGTGTCTTTGGTGACGTTGATGATCTGTGCCATGGGTGATCCTAAAGGGTAGCGAGGTAGTGTTCGGCGTCGATGGCGCCGCGGCAGCCGGAGCCCGCGGCAGTGATCGCCTGCTGATAGTGGCTGTCTACGAGGTCACCAACCGCGAACACACCGGGAATATTGGTTGCAGTGCTGGGGTGATCCACCAATACGTAGCCGGCTTCGTCGGTAGTGATGACGTCCCGGAACATCTCCGAGCGAGGGTCGTGCCCGATTGCCACGAACATTGCGGTGACGTCCAGCGTGGAAAGCTCGCCGGTGACGGTGTCCTGCAGCTCTAGGCCTTCCACTTTGCTTTCGCCGAGTACGCGGGAGACCACCTTGTTGGTGGCAAAGCGGATCTTTTCATTGCTGCGGGCGCGTTCCAGCATCACTGCGGAGGCGCGGAAGTCTTCGCGGCGGTGGACGATGGTCACGGTGTTGGCGAACTTGGTGAGGAAGGTGGCCTCCTCCATTGCGGTGTCGCCGCCGCCGATCACGGCGATGTCCTGGCCTTTGAAGAAGAAGCCGTCACAGGTAGCGCAGGCGGAAACGCCGCGGCCGAGCAGGCTTTGCTCCCCCTCAATACCCAGGTAGCGTGGCGCGGAGCCGGTGGCCAGGATGACGGCGCGGGCCTCAAAGAGTTCGTCATCCACCCACACCTTCTTGATCTCGCCGGTCAGCTCAACCTTGGTGACCATCTCCATGCGCAGGTCAGCACCGAACCGCTCAGCTTGGGAGCGCATTTGTTCCATGAGATCGGGGCCCATGATGCCATCAGCAAAACCAGGGTAGTTCTCCACATCGGTGGTGGTCATCAGCGAACCGCCGTATTCAATACCTTCAAATACCAGCGGTTTCAGCTCGGCGCGAGCCGCATACAGAGCTGCGGTGTAGCCCGCCGGACCCGAGCCGATAATCACGAGATCATGCACTGACATGAACAACCTTTCCACACCTTTGTTGGGACCTGTTTGATTCTACCTTTTCCCCAACACACGCCGCCGCCGCAGTATTTCCCCGTAGGTAACGCGCATTGCCGACGCGCCCAGCGCACACACACTCACCCGTGAGCAGGCGCTTGCAGGAGGTCTTTGAGGGCGGCCCGCGCCCGCGCACGCCGCGACTTCACGGTGCCGGGGCGCACCCCCAAGACGCCCGCGGCTGCCTCCACTCCGAGGCCGTGGTAGTCCACGAGTATTATCGCTGCGCGCTGCTCCACGGGGAGCTGCTCAAGGGCGTGGCTGAGAAAGAGGCGGGTGGTGATCACGCGGGTGGGATCGTGGCCAAGGTTGCGCTCCACATCCAGCTTCTCCAGGCTTTCCGCCTGCTTGGAGCGTTTGCGCTGCATGTGGTCGTAGCAGGTATTGCGGACCATACGTTGCAACCAGGTGCCCAGGCTGGCGTCTCCGCGATAGCGGTCGATGTTGGCGATGACCTTCAGCATGGTGTCCTGCATGACGTCGTCGGCGTCGTGCTCGCTGCCGGTGTAGCGCCGCGCCAACATCCACAGCTTGCGGTAGTGCCTGCGCGTGATTTCGGCGAACGCCTGGTGGTCCCCGTGCGTAAACGTTTCCACAAGCTCGAGGTCATTCATGGCCGCCAGCTTGGCGGCCTCCTGGTCGGTGGGCGGCCGCGTGGGCTTGAGGTATCCGTGTCCGGTGTGTGGTTGCTCGTTGGATGCCATTGCACAATCTCCCCCCAAGGCGATCCTTCAGCGCTCCCCTAGCGCTGCCCCACCAGTATGCGTGTCCACCAGCGAGCGAAAAACCCCCGCGGCGCCAAATGCGTTGGCTCGCCTTTGGCCACCTCAGTGCCCTTTAAGCTTTCTCAGGCAAAACTACTTTGCTGTAATTACTCATGAGGGATTCCTCCCCCTCATGAGCTCTACCCTGCCCAAACGCCAGAGAGCTTGGGCACGAGAAAACCCGCAGCAATTAGGTGCTGCGGGTCTCATGAGGGGTTAGGGTGTCACACCACTGTAAGAAAGTGGCATCACCTGCGCAATCGTTGGATATTCCTGATCTGGGGACACCCCCTCGGCGTGAAGCATCACCGCCAGCGCCGCGTAGGCCTTCGGTGGCAGTTCTACGCGTTGTTGGTCTTGGGTGAGGCGGACCTCCGTGAGCAGGTTCCTCTGCCCCTCATGGGCATTGGGTAGTTCCAGGACCTCGATGCGCAGGCCCACCGCGTTGGTGCTCTCCACCACGATTGCGTGGATCGGCATTGACTGGTCCAGCACTACGGTGGTCCCCTGTGTGCCTGAGCTGGAGAGGTTACTCAGTACGTCCTGGGGCGCCACCACAATTTCCGGGCCTACGGGCTCGGGGGCTTGGGAGCTGAGTTGGATGGACTCCTGCGTGATTGGTGAGTCCGGGGTGTCCAGCAAACTGGTGAGGTAAGCGGTCACCACCGCGGCCAGCACCACGAGCACGGTGGCCAGGCCAGCGAGCGCGATCAGGGCGCTGCGGGAGTAGCTCTTAGCGCCGAACCCGGGGGCGCGGTTGGGCTGCGGGGCTTCGGGCTGGTCTGGAACCTCCAGCTCCTCAGCGGCCTGGGCGCCGTCAAGGGTGGTGATCGCGGCGGGAAGCTGCGTTGCGGGCGCGTTGAACATGCTGAGTACGGCGGTGGGCGCGTCGGCACGAATGAGTGAGCCGAGGGCCGTGCGCAGGCTTGCGGCGTCTTTGTCTGCAGAGTTTTCTTCGAGGACCGCCGGGAACGCGAGGACCGCTACGCCGTCGGTGGAGATGCGGATGCGGGCGCGGTTGTCCAAGCCCACGGCGATACCGGCCTCGTGGGCGGCTTGGGTGGCGTCGGCCAGCGGCGCGAATGCGTGGATGGCGCTGGTGGGCTCAACGGTTTCCGGGTCGAGGGAGGAAAGGGGCGCGCCGGGGATCCAGTCGGCCACGATGAGGCAGCCGTTGCGGTAGCTGAACACCTGGATGTTGGGGGCCACGCCATCGTGCTTGAGGCTGGCCAGGATTTGGGTGTGGCGCATCACGGTGGCGGCGTGGCTTGCGGACTCAGCGGGAGTACGCGGTGCTTGGGGAGCTTGTCCCGACGTATCCACGAAGGTCAAAGCCACTTCCCTGCCCGTTGCCTTCTCTTTGGCGTGCCAAAAGCGCGCGGTGGCTACTGCGCCGTGCTCGGCGAGCAGCCGATAGCGGCCGTCGGAAACCTCTGCACCGGGGACCAGGCGCGGGCCGCGGACGATGCCTGCGGACATTGGTGGTGGGACGGGGGTGGCGTTGAAGGAGTCGTCGAAGGGGAGCTGCTCGGTGGCCGTGAGGACCGCGGCGGGCATTGGTGTGCGGGCCCGGATGAGGCGGTTGAGCCCAGGGATGCGCCCGGCCACACCGGCGAGGCTTTGCACCTCTGACAGCCCGGAGCGCGCGAGAATCAGCCCGGTGATCACCAGGAACACTACGCCACACACCGCCAGTTCCACGAGGTAGGTGGGCGACCCAATACGCGCGTACAACATGTCCAGCGGGCGTGAAAGCAACGCCGAGACACCCAAGGCCACCAGGCCCGCGATGGCGGAGGCACCCAACGCCCACGCCGCGGTGAGCCCCACTTCCCGCATGCCCAAATTGCCCAGTTTGCGGCGCAGCAGCAGCCCACCGATCACCGCGCCAGCCACAAAGCCGAAGCCATTGGCAGCGCCCAGCAGAATCACCACGCGGGTTGGCGAGGTAGCCACGAACGGCGCCGCCATGGACAGCGCAACCTTCGTGATGGTGATGCCGGCGATGATGAACGTGGGGGTCCAGGCCTCCTCGCGGGCGTAGAACACGCGCAGATGCAGAAGCACCAGGGCGTATGGCAGCAGCGTGAAGGAGGAGGAGGTGAGGGTCCAGCCCAACAGGGTGGCCGATTCTGGGCTGAACTTGCCGTAAGCAAACAGGCCGTTGGCGATCTGCGGGCCAAAGTAGTTCATGAACATTGCGATCGGGATGAGCGCAATGAAGGTGAGCTTGGAGCCGACCACGAGGTCGTGGACCACCGCGCGGTCATCACCATTGGCCGCATTGCGGGATAGCCGCGGCATGATGGCTGTGAGTAGGGTGACGCCAATTATCCCGTATGGGACCTGCAAGAGCAGCCACGCTTGCTGGTAAATGTTGGGCGCCTCGGCGTCGGCTGCCGCGGCGATGCGCGTGGTGATAAAGTATCCCGCCTGCGAGATAGCAACGTAGACAATGATTGCCACAGCCATCCCGCCGAACTGCTTGAGGCGGTCATCGATCCCCCACAGCGGCTTCAGGCTGACCCCGGCGCGTCGGATTGCCGGCAGCATGATCGCGGCCTGCGTAACCACACCCAAGGTGGTGCCGATGCCCAGCAGCAGCACATGCGGGTCCGTCACCGGCGCCCGATCGCCCGGATGCAATTCCCCAGGCACGAACATGTAGAGGCTCAGCACCGCCAGGGTGATCACATTGTTGACCACCGGCGCCCACGCCCCCGGCTTGAACACACCCTTCGTGTTGAGCACGGCCATGAGCAGAGCAAAGATGCCGTAGAAGTAGATCTGCGGCAGCAATAGGTAGGCAAAGGACGTGGACTGGAAGACGTTTACCTTGGAGTTTGGCCCCAGCGGCAGGCCCACCAGCCAGGGCGCGGCGATCACCGCGAGCACCGTGATGCCAATCAGCACCGAGGACGCCAGGGTGAACAGGCGCCGAATGAAGGCCTCTCCATGATCCGGGTCCTCCTTCTCCGCGCGCACCAGCACCGGCACCACCAGGGAGGTGAGCACTGCTCCGAGCACGATTTCCGTGATCAGGTTGGGCAGGGTGTTCGCCGTGTTGAAGGCGGAGGCCACTGCGCCGCCCAAGGCGGTGGTGATGAGCACGTTGCGCAGAAAGCCGGTGATGCGGCTTGCAAGGGTGGCGATCGCCATTGATCCGGTGGAACGGACTACGTCGGCGTCGCTGACTTCCTTCGGGGCGCTGACCAGTTTCGCGCGTGGCTGTTGGGCCACCACTGGCGCCGGGGGTGCTGGCACAATGATGCGGTGGCGCAGCCCTTGTTGGGACTTGGGTGAGTGCAAAATGCAATCCTACGGTTGGGGAAAAGCTTTGTGGGTACTTTACTCCCCTTACATGCGATTTTTCGCCTTGCGCCGCCGAATCACGATCCGCGCCAGCAGAATTGAAGCTAGCCCCGCCACCAATGCGAGCGCGGTCCCGGACGCCCCGAGGATGCCGGAGCGGGTCTGCACGGAGATGTCCACGGGGTTGGAAATCGCGGCGCCGTCCGGGGTGGCCAACCAAAGTTGCAGGTCGGTGCGCGAGCTCGTGGGCAGGTTCGCGGTCATCTGTACGGTAATGGACCCCTTCGCGGGCACAATCAGCCGATTGTCCACGTTGATACTCGCCCCCTCCGGACCCAGGTAGCGGATCCGCGAATCCACCGGCAGCGGCAGCCCATTCTGCGCCGCGATAAGCAGCGGCGAGGAATCCGAAAGGCGTGTGTACACGTTGCCTGGCGGCAGCAGGCTTACCGACGCGCGCAGCTCCGAAAGCATGTCACGGTTCCAGGCGAGGGTGCGGCGGGCAGTAGCCACCTTTTTGTCAAAGGTCAGAATCGACTGACGTTCGTTGCGGCTGAGCGCGCGCAGCACCTCATGGCGCACCGGCACGGTGAAGTTGTACGGGGTGAGCGCCACTTGCGGGTCGGAAATCATGAGCCGGGTGAGGTCATCGGTGTAATCCGCCTGCTGGCGCGCTTGCAGGATTTCAGTGTCTGCGATCACCGTGGGGTCGTCATAGGGAGTGCCGCTTTGCGGCGGGTTTTGTGGTGGGGTATTCAGTGCTTCAAGCTGCTCGCCATCGGGCGTGAGGTAATCCTGCAGGCGAAGCGGCATTGCCGCCCCGGTGTTCATGAGGGTGTTCAACGTGGCAAACCAGGTGCTGGGGTCCGCGACGTCCGAGGGCAGCATCATCAGTACCGGCTCCTCCCCCCTCATGGACTGCGTGATCGCCGCGGAGGCGGTGGCCTCGCGCGCCGGGAGGGAGTCCAGGGTGTAGTCGAAGCGGGCTGAGTAGTTGCCATAGCCCACCGTCATGGGGCTTTCAATGGCCTCCGCCAGTGTGGCTGCCAAGGAACCCTGGTAGGTGACGGCTCGTATTGATGGCGCAATCTGTTGGAAGCGGTCCAGGCCTGGCGCGCCGCTGACGGTGTTGTCCGCCACCAGCACGTTCACCGTGGTGGTTGGCCGCGGCGCGTCTGGCTGTGCGGAGGGCAGGGTGTTGGACTCGAGGGCTGAGGTGGCGGTGTCAGCGCGCCCCGGCGCCTGGACGATCTCTTCTGCTCGGGCACGTTCCCAGGCGGCATTGATGTCCGTATCGCCGCTGGCCAGATCCGCGTAGCCGAGGTCGGCTACGGTTTCGTCGGTAATGTAGCCGCCGCCGGGGATGACCACGTTGGGCACTGCCTCGATGCCAGCTTGGGCAAACACTTCCGCGCCGCGTTGCAGCGCCTCCCTCATGAGCCACGGGTTGCCGGTGGCCTCCACCGCATTGAGATCCGTGTTCGCCCAAGGCAATGCGACAGCACACGAGGCAATCGCGCGAAGCTGCTCCAGCCAAGCGGCCGCCTCTTGCGCGTAGGCGCCCTCCGTGGCATCGCTCTGATTGTTGCTGAAGTTCCAGGAGTCGCGCAGGCGCTGCTTCTTGCTCACAGAGCTGGGTCGGGAATCGGCCACCTGGTAGCCCTGCGCCATCCGCATCACCGTGTCCAGCAACTGCGGGTCAATGGCAACGCAGGTGGCCTCGCGCACCCTCCCCTCCGGCAGGGCATGTACGAGGTTGTAGAGCCTGCCGCCCTCAGCGAGCTGTTCACCGAGGGCTTCCGAGGTCAAGATGAGCCGCTCGCGCTGGGGAGCCTCACCGGTTTCCCCGCCCACGATGTCCACCGCCGCCGTGATGGGATACACCAGGCTCACGGGGGTGGGTCCTGTTGTTTCAGTGGTTCCTGTAGTTTCGGTGCTTTCAGTGCTTTCGGTGACGTTGAGGAGGAACCTCTGCGAGCTTTCGAGCCCTTGTGCCGAACGCAGCCCGATCAACGTGGGGTACACGCCGCCTTGACTGAGTGGGGTCGTGATGTCCAGGGTGACCTCGCGGCTTTCGCCCGCGGGGACGTCGGGAATTGCGACTGCCTGACCGAGGTACGGGAACTCCCCGGCGTCGGCGGCGAGGACGGTGCGCAGCCCGGAGACTTCGGCTTCGGGGTCGGCGAATTGCGGCTGAAGTTCCAGGTTGATGGCGTCTTGCTCGCTGCGGTTGTGTACCACCGCCTTGATCCGCAGGGTTTGGCCGAGTGGGAGGCTGGTGGGAACTTCGATAAGTTCCACGTGAAACATTGCCGTTGCGTCAGTGGAGCGCACCGCCGGGTTGATCCACCGAGATTGGCCAACTGGGTCGTTTGGGGAGATTGGGAGCGGGTCCGCCAGCGCTGAGGGGGAAAGCAGGGCAACCGCGAGCGTGAGCGCGCCGATGCGAGTTTTCACCTTGGGGTCTTCCTTCCCTCGGCTTTCTCTTTTCGCGCGAGTTCCGGCAGGAGGTCGTGGGCAATGCGGGCGAGTTTGCGCTCGTCGGCGTAGGCGAAATGCTCCGTGAGTTCGTTCGCGGGGATCCACGCCACCTCGGTGACCTCGGGGTCTTCATCGTTGAGGTCGCCATCCACATAGCGCAGGAGGTGGTGGTGCACTGTTTTGTGGATGCGCACGCCCTCGGAGACGAACCAATAATCAATCACGCCCAGCTTGGCAAAGACCTCACCGTGGATGCCGGTTTCCTCCCACACTTCGCGCTCGGCGGTGGAGGCTTTATCCTCTCCCGGTTCCACGTGGCCCTTGGGCATGCTCCACAGCAGCCGACCGCGGCGGTCCAAGCGGCCAATCAGCGCCACATACACGCGGGAAAGGTCCACATTGCCCTGCTCATCAACGGCCTCCGCGAGCCCGGAAACCACCAAGCCACCCGCGGAAGTTTCATCCCGGGTGCCAATCTTGGAGTGTTGGTATTGGCGGCGTGTGGAGCGTTTGCCGCGATTCTTCTGCTTCGAGTGCTCACCCGCGCGCGGGCTACGGCGCCGCCGCCTGCGACGGTTGCGCTTTGGTTGGTCACTCGATTGCTCGCTCATCGTTGTTGATCGTACCGCAACGGGTAGCATTACACGGGTGCAGCACCCCGAACATTTCGCAGACCAGTCCCCAGCCGTGTATTTGAAGCGCGCCCAGGATGCGCTTGCCGACGTCGACCACGTGGTCACACCGCTCGCGCAGGCATTCGGGGCCAAGGGGCACAGTCTGTACCTCGTGGGTGGCTCCGTCCGCGACGCCATGCTCGGCCGCCTCGGCCACGACCTCGACTTCACCACCTCCGCGCGCCCCGAAACCGTGCTGGAGATCCTCGAAGAGTTCACCAACACCGTCTGGGACACTGGCATTGAATACGGCACCGTCTCCGCGGAAAAGGCCGGTCAGCAAATCGAGATCACCACGTTCCGCTCCGATGTCTACGACGGCAGCTCCCGCAACCCCGAGGTCCAATTCGGCGACACTCTGGAAGGCGACCTCATCCGCCGCGACTTCCGCGTCAACGCGATGGCGATCAACCTCCAGGACATGAGCTTCCACGACCCCATGAACGGGTTGGAGGACCTCGTCGCGGGCATCCTGGACACGCCGGCCGCCCCGGAGCTGAGCTTTCACGACGATCCCCTGCGGATGCTGCGCGCGGCTCGTTTTGTCTCCCAACTCGGCTTCCAACTCGCCCCCCGGGTGACCGGCGCAATGGCGGCCATGCACCAGGAGATCGCCCGCATTACCGCCGAACGCGTGCAGGTGGAGCTGGACAAACTGATTTTGGGTGCAGCGCCTTGGGACGGCATCGACGTCATGGTGGAAACGGGCCTCGCCGACGTAATCTACCCAGAGATCCCGGCCCTCAAACTCACCGTGGATGAGCACCGCCAGCACAAAGACGTGTACGCGCACTCGCTCACGGTGCTGCGCCAAGCCATTGAGCAAGAAGACGAGCCTGACCTTGTGCTGCGCTGGGCGGCCCTGTTGCATGACATCGGCAAGCCAGACACCCGCGCATTCGACGAGGCGGGCCATGTGAGCTTCCACCACCACGAGGTTGTGGGCGCCAAGCTGGTGCGAAAGCGCATGCGCGCCCTGAAGTATTCCAAAGCCATGGTGGCGGACGTCAGCCAGCTTGTATACCTCCACATGCGTTTTTATGGGTTCAGCGACGGGCACTGGACAGATTCCGCTGTGCGCCGCTACGTCACCGACGCCGGCCCGCTGCTGGAGCGCCTCAACAAGCTCGTCCGGGCAGACATCACCACGCGAAACCGCCGCAAAGCCGGCCGCCTGCGCGCCGCAGTTGAGATCCTTGACGAGCGCATTGCAGAGATCGCGGCCAAGGAAGACCTGGCGCGGGTCCGCCCGGACCTTGACGGTTTTGAGATCATGGAGCTGCTAGGCCTCAAGCCGGGCCCGGAGGTGGGCCAGGCGTGGGCATTTTTGAAAGAACTGCGCCTTGAGCGCGGACCGCTTGACCGAGACGAAGCTGTGGCCGCCCTGCGTGCCTGGTGGAAGGACCGCTAATGTTTGCTGATCGCCTTTTCAACGCGCTCGAACGCAATGAGCCCGCCCCCGGGCAACTCCTCGTTGCCGCGCCGGGTCTGAAAGACGAGTACTTTGCGCGTTCCGTCATCCTCCTGCTGCAATGCGGCGAGGAGGTCACCTTCGGTGTGAACCTTGTGATGCGTTCCGACGTCGCCGTGCCCAACGTCATGGAGAATGACTGGGCGGAGCTCGTGAGTAAGCCCAAGGCCTTCTACATTGGCGGCCCGGTTGAGCAATCCGCCGCAGTGGCTGTTGGCGTGACCAAACCCGGCGTGGACATTGATTCCCACCCACGCCTGCGCCGCCTTGCAAACCGCCTGGCCCACGTAGATCTCAATGGCTCAGTGGATGAGGTGGCAGAGGACCTTATTGGAATGCGTCTTTTCGTGGGTTATTCCGAATGGGCGCCGGGCCAGCTTGACGAGGAAATTGAGCGCGGCGACTGGTACGTTGCGCCTGCCTTGCCGTTTGATGTGATTGCGCCAGGAAGTGCGGATCTGTGGGCAGACGTGATGGCTCGCCAACCAATGCCGCTCCCCATCTACTCCACCTACCCCGTGCACCCCGGCGAAAACTAATGTTTCACGTGAAACATTGCGGTTAAGAGGTTAGTTTTTTCATGGTTTCACGTGAAACATCGCAAATTCGCGATGCCATCCGCATCACGGCGCCGGTAGGCCTAGGCATGATTCCTCTCGGATTGGCCTTCGGGCTCGTGGTGATCCAGGCCGGATTTAGCTGGTGGTGGGCGCCGGTGATGTCTATCTTGATCTACGCGGGCTCGATGGAGTTCCTCGCGGTGAACCTGATTACTGCCGGCGTTGGTCCAATTTCCGCCGCGATCACCGGCTTCCTGGTGAACTTCCGTCACATCTTCTACGGGCTTACTTATCCGCGCCATCGAATCCGCTCCAAGCTGGGCCGCGCGTACTCAACGTATGCGCTCACCGACGAGGCCTACGCAATCGCCTCCGCACACCGCAACCTCACCGGCACACAGCTTCTGGTGATGCAGGTGATGTGCCAATTGCTTTGGGTCCTTTCCGGGACGGCCGGTGCCCTGTTTGGCCACGCAATCCCCCAAAGCATTGAAGGGATGGAGTTCGCGCTCACTTCCCTATTCGTGGTGCTCGCATGGGAATCTTTCGGCGCGAACAAGGATTTCTCCCTCATTGTTTTTGCCTTGCTCTTTGCCGGCCTGGCTTTGATTGTTGCTCCCGGCCAGATGCTCATCGTTGCGCTGCTGAGCTACTTCGCATTCCTCTTGCTGCGCAACGCCTCCCCCACCATTGACCGCGCACTGACTTGGAAGGCACCATGACCCAAATCTTCGCGGTACTCATTCCCGTAGCACTAGTAACCATCGCGTTGCGACAGTTCCCCTTCAGCTTTGCCAAAGTAGATAGCCCGCTGATGGCGCTGCTAAGTATCACCATGCCAGTGGGTGTGATGACGATCCTCTGCGCGTACACCTTCAAAGATTCCGGGTATCCCCTCTACGTGGCGCTCGGCATTGCCATCACGCTGCTGGTGCACTGGTGGCGCCGCAGCGCGGGGCTTTCCATCATCGTGGGCACCATTAGCTACGTAGCCATGGTGAATCTTCTAGGAGCGTAGCCCACCACTGCTCAAATACCTCCTTGGAGATATGTTCCACGTGAAACCCCTCAAGTTGGGCATAGGTATCTGGGTGCGGAACAATTTCCAGAGGGGGCGTGCCAGTGTGTTTGCCACCCGCAGCGCCGCCGCAAACCGCACCCGATGGATCAAGCTCTACCAAGCGGTGGAGCTTGGCGTTGGCGGCGTCGAGAGGCTCCAGCTCCGCGGCATGCGTCGCGGTGCCGGCACCGGGGATGGTCATCACGAGTTTCACGTACAACATTTAGCTCTCCTTTGCGTAGCGTGCAGCGAGCCAAGAACACATCATGAGCTGCACCTGGTGGAAAATCATCAAAGGCAAGATCAACAAACCCAGGTTGGCGGAGCCAAAAATCACCGCGGCCATCGGCAGGCCCGATGCTAAAGACTTCTTAGAGCCGCAGAATTGGATGGCAATCATATCGCTGCGGGAGAAGCCCAAGCGCAGCGCGGCAAAACGGGTGAACCACAACATGAGCGCCACCAGCGCAATCGATCCAAGCACGAGGAACACGATCTGCGCCACCCCTACCGAACTCCAGATACCGGCCACCATGCCGGCGGAAAACGCCGAGTAGACCACCATGGTGATCGACCCCCGATCCACCAGCTTCGTGGCCTTATTCGCCGCAAACTTCCCTACCCAGGGCCGCAGCAACTGCCCTAAAATAAACGGCAACAGCAACTGCACAGCGATGTCCAAAAACACCGACGTATCAATGCTTACCTGCGCGGACATCAACAGCATCACCAACAGCGGCGTGAGGAACACCCCGGCGATGTTGGAAGCCGAAGCACTCACGATCGCCCCCGCCACATTTCCCCTGGCAATCGAGGTGAAAGCCACCGAAGACTGCACCGTAGACGGCACCAACGTGAGGTACAAAATACCCAGGTACATCTCCCGGCCCACCACCGCTTGCAGGGGCGCCAGCCCAAGGCCGATCAGCGGAAACACCACAAAGGTGATGGCCAGAATCATCAGGTGCAGGCGCCAGTTGCGCAAACCCTCCAGCGCCTCATGGGTAGAAAGGCGCGCGCCGTACAGGAAAAACAGCAGCGCGATCGCGATGGAGGTGGCCACGGAGAACGCGGAGGCGAACTCTCCGCGGGCCGGGGCGATAATTGCCACGATCACCGCGAGGATGATTAAGGCAATCAGGGGATCAATCCGTTTGAGCATAGGCAAAGCCTAACCTACTGTTGCGGTGCCATCCTCCACAGCAATATCCACCGGCTTCATGGGGGCTCGTGATGGCCCTTCCAACGGGGAGCCGTCCACAATTGAGAACGTGGAATTGTGCTTCAAGCACGTCACTTCATCGCCGCGCACTTCGGTGATCGTGCCGTTCTGATGAGGGCACAGCGTGGAGTAGGCCACATATTGGCCCGCAGTGGGCTGAGCCACGATGTACTCCCCCACGATCACTGCGGAACCAACGGGCACGTCCTGGACGGCAACGTCGATTTGCTCCTTGCCGCAGGCGGCGAGCAGCGCGCCCGCGAACGTGGAGGCGGTGCCAAGGAGGAACATTCGGCGTGAACAGGTCATCGGGTGGCCTCTTTCATCGCGCGTACAAACTCCCCAAGCTCCTCATGGGAACCGCCGCGCTCGATGATCGAGGTGATCGCGGAGCCAGTGATCGCGCCGGCGGCCCCAGCGGCGATGGCGTCGCGCACATGCTCGGGGGTGGAAATACCAAAACCGAGCAGCACCGGTGCACCGCCGTACTTCTTGATGTTGTTCACCACCTGGTCCAGGCCTTTCGTGCTCGAGGCGCGCTCGGTGCCGGTCACGCCGTCACGCGAAATGGCGTAAATATAGCCTTCCGACGCCCGCGCCACACCTTCCAGCGTCTTCTCTGCAGCCTGGGCGGGAGCGATGAAAATTGGGGCAATCCCTGCTTTCTTGGCTGCCGCGATGAATTCCTCCCCCTCGCGCACCGGAACGTCTGGGATGAGGATGGAATCCGCGCCGGCTTCAGCGAACTGCTGGTAGAAGCGCTCAATGCCGCGGGTGAAGGCAACGTTGCCGTAGATCAGCATGCCGATTGGCAGCTCGGGGAACTCCTCGCGGATCTGCCGCACCAGGTCCAGCGCGGTATCCACAGTGGTCCCAGCCTCGAGGGCGCGGATGTGGGCGCGTTGAATGGTGGGGCCATCTGCAACCGGATCAGAGAATGGGACGCCGAGTTCGAGGGCGTCGGCACCCGCGGCCACTACCGCGCGCACGATCTCCAGGCAGGCTTGCGGGGTTGGGTCGCCCAGCATGAGGAATGGCACGAATGCACCGCCCTCGATGCGTTGGAACATGGCTTCGTAGCGGGTCATTACTTCTCCTCCAGGGTGCGGCGGACGTGTTCGATGTCTTTGTCGCCGCGGCCGGAAAGCGATACCAAAATGGTGATCGGCTCTTTGTTGGCCTCAGCTGTTTTTGCGCGTTTGAGGGCATAGGCCAGCGCGTGGCTGGACTCAAGCGCCGGGATGATGCCCTCTTTACGGGAGAGGACTTGGAAGGCGTCGAGTGCCTCGGCGTCAGTGATGGCAACGTATTGAGCGCGGCCCGTTTCCGCCAGGTAGGCGTGCTGCGGACCTACGCCTGGGTAGTCCAGACCTGCGGAAATGGAGTAGGACTCCTCAACTTGGCCGTCAGAGTTCCGCATCAAGTAGCTCTTCGCGCCGTGAAGAATGCCCACTTGACCGTTGTTGATGGTGGCTCCGTGCTCGCCCGAATCGAGGCCGTGCCCGCCGGGCTCCGCGCCAACGAGTTCCACGTGGTCGTCGTCAATGAAATCCGCGAACATGCCGATCGCGTTGGAGCCGCCGCCCACGCAAGCGACCACAACATCGGGCAACGTGCCGATGCGCTCCAGCATCTGGGCGCGGGCCTCGGTGGAAATTACGCGGTGGAACTCGCGAACAATCGTTGGGAATGGGTGCGGGCCTGCGGCGGTGCCGAGCAGGTAATGCGACTCATGGAAGGTCGCGGTCCAGTCTCGCAGAGCCTCATTGACGGCGTCCTTGAGGGTGCCGGAACCGGAATCCACGGAAACCACTTTGGCCCCCATGAGCTCCATGCGGTAAACGTTCGGCTGCTGGCGCTGCACATCCTTTGCACCCATGTATATCACGCATTCGAGGTCCAAAAGTGCACACGCGAGGGCGGTGGCCGTGCCGTGTTGGCCCGCGCCAGTTTCCGCGATGATGCGGGTCTTGCCCATGCGCTTGGCCAACAGTGCCTGGCCAATCACCTGGTTGGTCTTGTGGGCGCCGCCGTGGACAAGGTCCTCACGCTTGAGGAAAATGCGGGCGTACTCGTTGCCGAGCTTCGTGGCTTCAGTGATCGGCGTGGGGCGGCCCAGGTAGTCGCGCAGGTATCCGGCGAGTTCCTCGCGGAAGGCGGGGTCGTTCTGGGCGTCCACGAACGCCTGTTCAAGTTGATCAAGCGCAGGAATCAGCGACTCCGGCACGAACTGGCCGCCAAAGCGCCCGAAGTAGGCCGGAAGCAAAGTGTGGTTCATGGTTTCCCCTCGTTGTAGGTGCGAATGGTGCGGAAAACGGCAGTGATTTTCCCAGCGTCTTTTTCTCCCGGCGCACTCTCGACGCCCGAGTTGATATCAAGCCCCATGCAGCCCACTGCCAGGGCCTCAGCGGCGTTTTCAGCGGAAATACCACCGGCGAGCAGGGCCTTTGCCTTCACAGCTTCCGGAACGGTGCCCCAATCAAAGGTGGTTCCGGTGCCGCCATCGCCAGCGTCCAGAACAAGCGTATCGACGCGCGGAGCGAGGGCTTCGGCAACGGTCGGTCCGGCGGATGTCATGGAGACAGCGCGCCAGATCTCGCGATCGCCGGCGATCGCTCGTACGGACTCAATGTATTCCAACTCCGCGGCGATGGAACCCTGGTACGGGGCATGGAGCTGGAGCACGGAGAAGCCATCCAGGAGCTCCTCCCAGCCGTTCGTCCGCCGCGAAACCGCAACCCAAGTGAGGCCTTGCTCGGCGTCGATAATTTTTTTCGATGTTTCACGTGAAACATTGCGCGGACTGGAGGCCTCAAACACCATGCCTCCATACGTTGCACCAGCGGCTCGGGCCATCTGCGCGATGCTCGGGCTGGTGATGCCGCAGACCTTGTTGCGTCCGTAGACGAGCTCACGAGCAGCGAGGTCCACGTCCGGCTGGCTGGTGAGCTGCGACCCCACCAGGAAGCCGTTTGCAAAGGCACCGAGTTCGCGGACGGTGGCGTTGTTGCGGATGCCGGACTCGGAAATCAGCACCGCGTCCTCCGGAATCAAGCGGTGCAGCGCAGGGGTGCGGCCCAAATCGATGGAGAGATCATGCAGGTTGCGATTGTTCACGCCGAAGATGCGCGCGCCCAAGCGGATCGCTCGCCCCACCTCTTCCTCATCAATGACTTCCGTGAGCACATCCATGCCCAGGCGGGAAGCCTCCTGGTGGAGGAGGGTGTAGGTGGCGTCGTCGAGGACACTCAGCATCAGCAAGATCGCATCTGCGCCAAAGTAGCGCGCCGCGTGCACCTGCACCGGATCAATAATGAAGTCTTTGCACAGCACCGGAAGATGCGTGGACGCGGCCACCGTAGCCAGGTGGTTGTAATCGCCACCGAAACGATCCGGTTCACACAGCACGGAAATACCCGCAGCGTAACGCGAATACACCCGAGCGATATCACCCGGACTGTACTCCGCGCGGATCAAACCCAATGAGGGCGAAGAGGACTTGCACTCCATAATGAAGTTCGCTCCCCCGCGGCGGCCCAACGCGGCCTCCAAGGAACGAGTACTCAACGGCAAACGCGAAGGTTCCACGTGGGCAATACGCTTCCGGATCGCGTCCAAATGGCCGCGGCGGCCCTCCACGATGGATTCCAAAATGGTGCTATTCGCCATAATTCGCCCCCTCATGAACAGCCAACCACCGCTCAACCTCACCGGAGCTAATCAGTTCCTTCGCTTGGGAGACGCCCTCGGCAATGCTATCCGCGCAGTTCACGGTGTAGAGCATTGCGCCGGCGGTCGCGCTAATCGCATCCAAGTGGGCCTGCGGTCCCCTGCCAGCGAAGGTCTCACGCATAGCGAGGGCATTTTCTTGGGCATCGCCACCCGCGAGAGCAGACAGTGGGTGCTGGGAAATGCCCATCTCTTCAGGGGTGATCTCATACTGTTCGATTTCGCCGTCGCGCAGCTCCCAAATGGTGGTGGGGCCGTGCACCGCAATCTCATCGGTACCGGAGCCATGAACCACCAGCGCGTGGCTGCGGCCGAGCTCACGGAACACCTCCGCAATAATCTGACCCAACTGTGGCTTTGCAATGCCCATGATCTGGAACTCAGGGCGCGCCGGGGCCAAAATTGGGCCCAAGGTGTTGAACAAGGTGGGCACGCGCAGTGCCTTGCGGACTGGCTGTACATGCGCAACCGCTGGGTTGTACGCGGGGGCAAAAAGGAACGTAAAGTTCGAGGCCTCAAACTGGCGCACGGCGCGATCGGGATCCAGGTCGAGCGGAATGTTCAGCGCCTCGAGCACATCGGCAGAGCCGGACTTGGAGGAGACGGATCGGTTGCCGCACTTCACCATCTTCACTCCCCCCGCGGCCGCAACGAGTGAGGCAGCGGTAGTGACGTTGATGGTGTTGGAGCCATCGCCACCGGTACCTGCTGTGTCCAAAAGTCCCGCGCCGGTGATGGGGAACGGGCGGCCAGCAGCTAGGAACGCCTTGGCGGCACCCAGGATGTCAGCAAACGTCTCCCCTCGCGTGCGGATGGTGGCCAGCAGTGCGGCGATGTGGACGTCATCGTAATCACCAACCGTGAGCGGGGTAAAAACGTCCACTGCTTCCTGCACGGAAGGATTGTGGTTGTCGAGGAATTGGATGAGACGCTGTTGGGTCAATTCGCTAGTCACTGTGCCGATCCTTGCTTTTGAGAAATAAGAAGTTCAATGCAACGGTCCAAAATTATTGGTCCTGCCGGGCTGAGCACCGACTCCGGGTGGAATTGCAAACCAATCGCCATGTTATCCGTGGTCTTGGCGGCCATCACTACCCGGCCTATTGCAGAGTCGCAGGTACCCATTGGTGCGAGTTGCTCAGGCGGGTTTACACACCCGAGGGAGTGGTAGCGAGCAACTGGAACGAGGGTGCCGCGGAAGTTGTTTTCCAGGCCTGCGTCGGTAGTCAAAGAACCGAATAACTCTTGGCCTGCTTCCTCGAGAACCATGTTGTCCGTGGTGCCGTGTACGGGTCCACATGGAACCACCTCGCCACCAAAGTGCTCCAACAAGGCCTGGAAGCCCAAGCAAATGCCAAGAATTGGGACTTTGCCAATCACCTCAGCGATCAGCTTCATCATGTTACCCGCCTCCAGCGGGTGCCCCGGACCTGGAGAAAGGCAAATAAGATCCGGATTCGCTGCCAAAATCTCCTCGACGCTTACCGTGTTCCGGAACACGGTGCACTGGTAGCCAGCCACCGCGAAGGCGTCCACCAAGTTGTACACAAACGAATCCTGGTTATCCACCAGCACTACATGGGTCATCGGATCACCTTCACCGTCTTGCCGGCCGCGAGCGCGATTGCATGCAACACAGCGTAAGCCTTATGGAGAGTCTCGTCAGCCTCAGACTGTGGCTGAGAATCACGAACCACGCCCGCACCCGCCTGGACCACGGCGCGGCCACCTGCCACGAAAGCAGAACGAATCACGATGCAGTTATCCATGGAACCGTCGCCAGAGAGATACCCCACCGCGCCCCCGTATGAGCCGCGTCGAACATGCTCCACCCCGCGCAGGAGTTCCATGGCGCGCAGCTTCGGAGCGCCGGTCAAAGTGCCCATGTTCATGCAGGCGCGGTAGGCGTCAAGGGCATCGAATTCAGGAGCAAGGGTTGCGGTTACACGTGAAACCAAATGCATTACCCGCGAGTAACGGTCAACCTGGAGCAGGTCAGCTACCTTGCGCGTGGCAGGGACGGCAACGCGAGCCAAGTCATTACGCGCCAAGTCCACCAGCATGGTGTGTTCCGCAACTTCCTTGGTGTCCGTGCGCATGTCGAGCTCCGCGCGGATATCCAGCTCGTGATTAATGGTCCCGTCTGCATTCAACCCGCGAGGCCTAGTGCCAGCGATTGGATAGAGCTGCACTTCACGGTCAGCGGAGGAATACTTCAGATTGGATTCCGGCGATGCACCAAACAGTTCGTAATCCTTACCCCGCACATAAAACATGTACGGGCTGGGGTTGGTCGCACGGAGCTGGCGGTACGCCTGATAAGCGTCTGGGCATTCCGCGATAAACGACCGCGCGGGAACCACCTGGTAAATGTCGCCCTCGTAGATATTTCCCTGCAGGCGCTTCACCTGATCCCGGAAGTCCGCGTCAGTTGTGGTGGCCTGCACGATCAGTTCCCCAGACTCTGGAGCAGGCTGCTGAGCTGGCGCCTCAAAGTCTTCGATGGCTTGGAGAAGCGTATCGACGTCGCCGCCGATCGTCTCAATCTCTGCAGTACCAGCAGTGTGATCAATCACGAGGACCGTTTCTGCAAGAACAAACTCGTAGTCCGGATAAGTATTTGCCCCGAGTTCTACAGGCGGGAGCGTTTCAAAAGTCTCCAAGTAGTCAAACGCAAAGCCACCCGCAAGCAATGGGAGGTGTGTGCCTTGGTATCCAGCATTGAGCTGTAGGTCTCGAAGGACTAATGCATTGCTGGGGGCCTTGAGGCGTTCGCGCTCATCAATCGCCTGGGAAGCCGTAAACACAAAGTCTTGGCCGTCAAAGTAATCTGCCAAGTTCTGCTTCAAGCGGGAGACGATCTGCTCCCCCGCCTCAGTCAAAGGGATTACCTTCACTTTTTGACCGTGGCAGGTGATGCGCGCGGCTGCTTTCAAAACCGCTAGACACTTGGTGTTTTTCTTTGACTCAATATCTGCTGATTCCAGCAGGACGGAGTCGTGAGGGGCGGCGAGGTGCTGGAAGAGCGCGGCAGCATCTTGGTGGTAACGAACTGAATGTTTCACGTGAAACATTGAAAAATCGTTTGGCGGGGATGACATTGTGGGCCTTTCTGGGGCCCAGATATCACAAAAGGCCCGCGTTGTAAGTATTACAAAGACGAGCCTGAACTTATGGATCGACGGTGGCTCGTCAAGCGACGCGCCACCACCAGTTTCCGTAAGCGTTGTTCATGCCTAGCAATGCTAGTGCAGATGAAACGGTGGAGCAAGAATTACTGTCCCCCCGCTGCGCGCCGTACGGCATCCAAATCCACCTGGGCAGGGGCTTCCTTTGTGGCTTCCTTGCTTTCCAAAATGTTTGCCGCCCTTGCACCCAAATTGGAGCCTACACTCACTAAACCAATTGCCACTACGACACCGAGGATGGTGAATACCCAAAAGCCCTTCAGCGCAAACGCGGCGGTGAACGCTAATGCAAGTCCGGCGTTCACCCACCAAGGGCCTGAAACTCGGTGTGCCTTGTACCAAATTTCTTCAGAGTCCCGAACTTCAGGCACCTGAAGGCCTACCTTGGAATTCCCGTGAAGCTTGCCGCTCCATGCCATTGAGCCCACAGTGAGAAAGAAGGCTGCAATTAGAGCAAAAATGGACGCGATCACGATTTCAATCATGTCCTTCATCCTAACCCCGAGGTCCAACTGTGAGTGAAGTGTGCAAAGTTTCACGTCGCATATTTTCTATCCGATGTAAGAAATTGGGTATAGAGCTTGTAGGTTAAAGGCGTTCCCTATCCCTTTGGACACATGTAGGTGTGTATGGATTTCAAACGTCTTTCATCATCGCTGCTGTTCCGGATCATTGTGGCAATCATCCTGGGCATCATCTGCAGCTTCTTTTTCCCCGTGGCACTCGGCCGCGTCTTTGTAACCTTCAACAGTCTCTTTGGCAATTTCTTGGGCTTCTTCATCCCAGTGTTGATCTTTGCCTTGATTACTCCCGCAATCGCAGGCCTCGGCCGCGGTGCTGGTAAGTGGCTGGCCATTACCACCGGCATCGCCTATGGCTCCGCAGTGATTGCCGGCATTATCTCCTGGGCCGTGGCTACGGGGCTTTACCCCATTCTTTTGGCGGGTCAGCAGAATGTAGAGGTAGCAGATATTGATGGTGGGGCTCTCCAGCCCTTCATCACCATCGAGATGCCTGCCCCAATGCCTGTGATGACTGCCTTGATCCTGGCGTTTGTTATCGGTGTTGCGATGACCGTGGTGAAGTCCGACACCCTCTTTGCTGGCGTTGCCGATTTGCGCCGCGTGGTGATGAAGGTAATTTCGGGCTTTGTTGTGCCATTGCTGCCGATTTACATCTTCGGTATGTTCCTTTCTCTCGGCATGAACGGCAACCTTGTGTCCACGCTTACCGCGTTCGCCAAGGTACTTGTTCTCGCCATTGTGCTGAGCTTCTTATTGTTGATCGCTCAGTTCACTATTTCTGGTGCGATTGCTCGTAAGAATCCGTTTACCTCATTGAAGAACATGATGCCGGCATACTTCACGGCTCTTGGTACCTCTTCCTCTGCCGCAACCATTCCAGTGACCTATGAATGTGCACGCCGCAATGGCGTGAGCCAGTCCGTGGCTGGTTTTGTGGTCCCACTTTGCGCGACTATTCACCTTTCCGGATCCATGATGAAGATTACGTTGTTCGCCTTCGCGATCATGTTCATGGACGGCATGGATCTTTCTTTTGGCAAGGCACTCGGCTTTCTGCTGATGTTGGGTGTCACCATGGTTGCAGCCCCAGGCGTTCCTGGTGGTGCGATCATGGCTGCTGTCGGTCTGCTCACCGCCTCGCTTGGGTTCAACGATGACCAGATTGCACTGATGATCGCTGCGTACATCGCTATCGATTCCTTCGGTACCGCTTGTAACGTCACTGGCGACGGCGCTATCGCTCAGGTTGTTGACCGCTGGGCGAAGGGCAACATCGAGCGCTCAGCGCTTGATGAAGAAGATGACCTCGGTCTGGCATCTGCTATCGAGGGTATTGAAAAGAAGGAGTTGGAGGCGGAACGGAACCTCTCCTAACCCCTAATACCTTCTAAACCCGCGCTTTCCTAGCGCGGGTTTTTTCAATGTTTCACGTGAAACATTCGATTTTTTGCGCAGTGCCCATTCGCGCCGGTGGTACGTGTCCGGATAGGATGGGGTTCCATGGTAAATGCTATTGGGTTTGACCGTGAGCGCTACATCGCTTTGCAATCGCAGCACATTCGCGAACGCCGCGAACAACTAGGGGGAAACGGGGGCCGCCTGTACCTCGAAATGGGCGGCAAACTCTTCGACGACTTTCATGCCTCCCGAGTGCTTCCAGGGTTCACTCCCGACAACAAGATCGCGATGCTTGACCGCATTCGTGATGAAGTTGAAATTCTCATTTGTATGAACGCTAAGGATCTGCAGCGCCAGAAGGTGCGAGCAGACCTTGGCATCACTTATGAAGAGGATGTCCTCCGACTCATCGATGTGTTCCGGGAGCGCGGGTTTCTCGTGGAACATGTGGTGATTACTCAGCTTGAAGACGAGAACTCTCTCGCAGTGGCCTTCATTGAGCGCCTCGAGCGCCTTGGCGTGAAGGTATCCCGCCATCGTGTGATTGCTGGCTATCCCACCAATATCGACCTCATCGTCTCGCCCGAGGGTTTGGGGCGCAATGAATATGCGGAAACCACTCGCGACCTCGTTGTTGTAACTGCGCCCGGCCCGGGGTCTGGGAAGCTCGCCACCTGCCTCTCGCAGGTGTACCACGAGCACAACCGCGGAATTGCCACCGGATACGCGAAGTTTGAAACGTTTCCCATTTGGAATCTTCCGTTGGAGCATCCCGTAAACCTTGCGTACGAGGCCGCCACGGTTGATCTCAACGATGCAAATGTGATCGATCCATTCCATCTCCAGGCTTATGGAGAACAGACCATTAATTACAACCGCGACGTGGAGGCCTTCCCACTGCTCAAGGCGTTGCTTGAGCGACTGCTTGGGCATTCTCCCTACAAGTCCCCTACGGACATGGGCGTGAACATGGTGGGGTTGTGTATCTCGGATGACGATGTTTGCCGAGGGTCCGGGCGCCAAGAAATTATCCGGAGGTACTTCCAGGCGCGCGTGCATGAGGCAATTTCCGGTAGTTCCACGGAGCAGTCTGAGCGTGCCGCTGTAGTGATGGCGAAGGCAGGTATCTCTGAAACCGATCGGCCAGTTGTTCTTCCCGCCCGCAGCGTAGCAAGCGAGGACCTTCCTGGAAGTGCGATCGAACTTCACGATGGAACGATTATTACTGGCCGCACTAGTGATCTTCTAGGTTGTTCCTCCGCAATGCTCTTGAACGCACTCAAGCATCTGGCTGGCATTGACGACGCCCAGCATCTCCTCTCCCCTGGTTCCATTGCGCCGATCCAGCGGCTCAAGACAGAGCACCTCGGTTCCTCCAATCCACGGTTGCACACTGATGAGGTGCTCATTGCGCTTTCGGTCTCGGCGGAAACAAACGCGGAGGCTCAACTGGCCCTCGACCAGTTGAAGAATCTGCAGGGATGCAATGCGCACACAACCACAATCTTGGGAACTGTAGATGAGGGTATTTTCCGCAACCTTGGGGTGCTGGTGACGAGCGATCCCAAGTTCCAACGGAAGCGCCTGTATCAAAAGCGATAGTTGCCGTTAAAGGTGTGTCGGATATTCGTATAGCGAAGTTTTTGTGCCTAGAGCTTTCAGAAGGGCTGTTGGATCAAAAGGCAAGAAAACAACTTGACGGAGATCCAAAATAATTGAAGTTTCCAACTAATGGGCCATCCGACGGAAATTTCTTGATCTCCGCGCGATATTTTCGCCCACCCTGGGAGCCATCTGTTTTACGTCACTGTGACGTTGAACCTGGGAGGTTACTGGGAAGGTTCAGGAATGCCCCACCACCGCTTCACGGGAAACTAGAGTGGCCACAGTATGGATACGAGGAAACACACTATCGCGGCGATCGGCGTCTATGGCGCAATGATGGCTGTACTGATCTTGTTGAAGTCTCAATTTCAGATTGGCCAACTCTGGGCGGAAAGCAATCAGGTGAACCGGAGTGTGGAGCTGCGGCCCTTTGATCAACTCTTCTACGCGAGTGATTGGTTTATTCCAGCATTTGGGTACGGCGGCAACTTCCTTTTGTTCGTTCCCTTTGGTTTGCTCCTTGGTAGCCGGATGAAGGTGGGGCTCGCAACGGCGACCGCTGCGATAACCAGCCTAGGGTTCGAGGTACTGCAATATGTTTTCGCGTTGGGATACAGCGACATTGACGATCTCTTTATGAATACCCTAGGCGGGTTCGTCGGTGCGGTCATTGCGCGCCTATGCGGACCTCGCTATCAAAGACATTGGCAATGGCTTGCCATAGCTCTGGCGGCTATCTTCGGTGTTCTTGTGTTGGTGTTTTAGAGAGAACTTTGCCAAATCATGTGCGAGTTTCAGTGCCTCAAGGATGTCGCCGTTGTTTACGAGTGCAGTGTTGAGCATCCACTCATTCCAAACTTCTTTTTTCACCAGGCGTGGGAGCGCGAATAGGAAGAGTCTGTAGACCGCCCACAAGGTGAAGTGCCCCAGTTCTGTTGGAGAATCCTTAGGGATTTGGGAGGCCTCGAGGAGGCCAGCTTCCTCTAGTTCTTTCAATGCAACATCGAATCGGAACTCAGGGAAATTAGGATGCTTCTTATACAGGCGGTGGAACTCCCTCTTGGCGCGTTTCAACGAGTTGTGATCGCGTAGGAGAAATAGGAACTCCAGCAAGAGGCTCCAGTAGTGTTGCTTCCCCACGAAATGCGGCAGGCACAACAATGCCATGGCGCGGTCGGCATGGTTACTCAGGCTGCGATACGTTACTTCCCAGAGGCTATAAGGAATGAACGGGTACTTTTTGCTAGCTCTGAGAAGCACAGGGTCATTGAAACTACGCCGCGGCGCCTGAGGTGGGATTCCTGGAATAGGCGCCATGCCCTTAGCAAACACCGTATGGAAGCGCTCATGAGGGAGGAAGTGCACCGAGGTGGAATTGCAATGTTTCACGTGAAACATTGCATTTTTGGTGTCTGGAAGTTGTACGCAGAATTCTGGGAACATATCCAGAAAGTTCCCTACTGCAGGAATTCTGCTCAACGGGTGGCACACTAACGAGGTATCAAAAAGGTCGCCGTTGGACGCGATGAGCATTTGATTTAATGGTGGGCGGTGTAGGGCGATTCGGATTGCATCGAATAGTGTGTTTGTAGGAGCATTCAAATCCACGGCGGTCAGCCAGAAGCCACCGTAGTCATCTTGGATTTGCACAACCTCACCATTTTGAATGCGGTCATTGCGGGCAACGATCGGGCGGAGGTAGGCCTCCGAACGCAATTGAAGTTCAGTGAATATGTTCATGCCTACTTAGACATGTTGAACCCATATTTTGGTTCCATCTTTTCGCAATGTTTCACGTGAAACATCAGATGAGCCGCTGTTGGCGAGCCGTCGTAATCGCAGCAGTTCTGTTGTCCACACCCAATTTTGCATAGATGTGCACAAGATGGGTTTTCACGGTGGCCTCGGAGATGAACAATTTCGCAGCCAACTGCCGATTCGTAGCCCCCGACTCCAACTCCCTAAGAATCTCGATTTCCCGTGAGGAAAGTGCGGTTTGTGGTTGTGAAATACGTTGCATAAGGGCATCAGCGGCTTCAGGAGCGAGCGTACGCTTGCCCTGTGCGGTGGCAACCACTGCATCGTGAAGAGCCTGAGCAGGGGCATCTTTCAATAGGTAGCCCATTGCACCGGCCTCGATGGCGGCAACAATATCCGCCTCGGTGTCATAGGTTGTGAGGACAAGTACCGGTGGACCTCCGGACAAGTTGCGTGTCAGTGTGATGCCATCCACCTCGGGCATCTGAATGTCGGTGATCACCACGTCAACTTCCCCAACTGATTCCTGTGTGATGCCGGCACCGCTACTTGCCTCTGCCACCACAGTGATGTCCGGGAAACTGTCCAGGATGCTCCGTAGCCCTGCTCGGACTACAGGATGGTCGTCTATCAGCATCACTCGAAGGTTCATGAAATTCTCTTAACGTGCGTGACTGGAAAGTGGAATATGGCAACTGAGCGCTGTGCCCAATTCAGAGCTCTCAACCGTGATGGTTCCTCCGAGCTCTTCAACTCGTTTCCGAAGCCCGGGGAGACCATAACCGCCCTCTCCGGCACTTGTTTCCCTGAATCCCCTTCCGTTGTCTACGACATCCATGCTGACCTCAAGCTCCCAGACAGCCAGGGTGCAGACTGCCTTGCGGGCGTCGGCATGCTTCGAAACATTCGCCAGACCTTCTTGAGCGGTGCGCAGAAGCGCCCGGGTGATGGGTTCAGGAAGTGCCTTGTCGGTGTTCCCCACGAGTTCGAGTGAGATTTCAAGGGGCTTGCCTAGCGCCTGTTGCTTGAGCTCCTGAGTGTGCACAAGGTCTTTCAGGGCTGCCACTAGTGGCTCCCCGATGGCGAGGTCTCGGACGAGGCGCCTTGCTTGTTCCAACGCGGCAGATGCCTGCTGTTCAATGATTTCCAAATTCCCACCGGTGGTTTGAGCGCTGCGGGCGAGCAGCACGATTGAGCTCAAATTTTGTGCCACCGTGTCATGGATTTCCCGCGAAAGTCGCTCGCGTTCTTCTAGGCGCCCCGCCTGGTGTTCACTAGCGGCAAGTTCTGCCTGTGTTGCCTGGAGTTGATGGGCCACTGCCCGATGGTGTTCTGTCTGGTGGTGCATCGCGCGGGAGGTATGGAAGATGCCGATTCCCACCAACGTGCCGAACAGTGGGCCAAACACTTTTCCGTAGGTCCAGTTGTTGGGGTCGGAGACAAAGGGCGCAATCGCTGTCACACCCCACAGCCCAAAGGCGGCGAGTTCGCCCCACCAGGCGGGCAGAAGGTACAGGCTCAGCAGCATGATAGGGAACATGAGCCACGTGAAACCTTCGGAAGCAAACACCAGCACGAGCCACAAGCACACCACCCCCGCGAGCCACCAGAGTGCGTAGGGTCGCCAGCGTTTCTCGTTGATCGTTCCAACGCAATAGAGAACCCCAAGGGCACAGGCGACGAGCACAATGTTCCACGTGAAACCACTCAAAATCACGCCCACGAGGAGGAGGATGGCAAACATCGAATGGAGTGCAACGCGAAGCATCTCTGGAAGCCGTTCAAAAGTGTTTTCCACCTTCTCCACGCTAGTCCACGGTTCCACGTGAGTCCGATCAACCGATCGGTTGATTCAAGGTTCACCTGCCCAACTGATGGAAACGCAGCCCGCAACGCGAAAAATGGAGTCCATTAGGAAAGGACTTGTATGTTTTTAGCAATTCGGGAGATTCGTGTTGCCAAGGGGCGCTTTGCGCTCATCGGAACCGTGGTAACCATGATTACCTTCTTGCTTGTGATGCTCACTGGCCTGACCACGGGCCTCGGGCATCGCAATATTTCGGCACTGGAGGAGCTGAATCCACAGGCGGTGGTGTTCAACCAGGAGGTTTCCTTCAACACTTCTGCGATCAGCGAGGAAATCCTTACAGAGGTTGGTGGTGTGCCGCTGGGTGCGAGTCAAAGTCGAATGGAAACCGACACGAACGCGGACGCAGTAGCTGTGTTGGGTTTGCCGGAGGGAACGGAAAGCCCTCATGGAACCATCGGGGAGGGCGCATTGGTGTCTGAAACGCTCGCTGAGGATCTGGGTGCGCAACCTGGCCAAACTGTGCTTCTCGGTGGTGTTGCAGTTCCCGTGGATTCCGTGGTGCCCGATGAGTACTTCAGCCATGGGACGGTGGTTTGGGTCAATACGGAAACATGGCAAGCCGTAAGCCGCTCCGAAGACGTTGGAACAGTGCTGCTGCTCGAAAGCGAACCAACCAACGTGCCCGAGAACATCTTTGTCACAGACCTCAAAGGTTCGTTTGATGGTTTGCCCGCATACGGTGCCCAAAAGGGTTCACTTCAGGCCATGCAGGGTTTCCTGTACTTGATTTCCGCGGTAGTGACCGTTTCCTTCCTTACGGTATGGACGCTTCAACGCACCAAGGACATTGCGATCCTTGCCGCGTTGGGTGCAAACAAACGCTATCTGCTCAAAGACGCGTTGGGACAGGCAGCAATCGTTTTGGCTATTGGTGCTGTGCTCGGTGCAGGGCTGGCTACAGGAATCGGAATGCTCATGGGGCAGGCCGTTCCGTTCATCTTGCAGTGGCAAGAGGTTGTTCTCACTGCTCTTGCGGTGTGGGTATTGGGGCTCGTTGGTGCTGGGTTTGCAACGCGCCAGGTCACCAAAGTTGATCCACAAATTGCATTGAATGCTTAAGGAGTCAAAATGTCCGTACTCACGATTTCTGATCTCGTAGTTACCTATCCCGACGGTGACTCCACAATCACGGCCCTCGACCACGTGAAACTTGAAGTAGATGCCGGCGAATTCGTGGCACTTGTTGGAGAGTCTGGTTCCGGTAAATCCACGCTGCTCGCGGTGGCCGCTGGCTTGCAAACACCCACGAGCGGCGAGGTTCTTCTCGAAGGATCACCAGTGGCAGATAACAGGCAGCAGGTGGGCCTCGTATTTCAAGCAGCAAATTTGATTTCTGCACTCACCGCTAGGGAGCAATTGTTGATTGTAGATCACATGCGCGGTATCAAGCCTCGGGTGAAGCGTGCCGACGAGTTGCTGGCGCGAGTGGGATTAGAAGGCCTGCACAATCGTCGGCCGGGTCAGCTTTCTGGTGGCCAACGCCAACGAGTGAACATCGCTCGGGCCCTCATGAGTTCCCCCACCCTCCTGCTCGCAGACGAGCCGACTAGTGCGTTGGATGCACGCTTGAGCCGAGAGATCGTTGAGCTTCTTCGGGACGTCACACAGGAATTCAATCTGGCTACCGTGATGGTGACGCATGATCGTTCGCAGATTCCCATGGCAACCCGAGCCGTTGAAATGCAAGGCGGTCACCTCTCTGAGCTGGAGCTCGTTCCCTAAAAGTGCAGGTCAAAGGTGATGAGCATTTGCCCAGCACTCTCTTTAGGGATTCTCAGCACATCGTATTTCTGCAGGTGAGCTTTCACAGGAAATTTCCAAATTCCATGTTTCCCCAGCTCAGGAGGGTTTGAGGTATCATTGCCAGCTTTGGCGCGCAATGCTTGAATAGGGACATCGCCAACGAAGGGAGAACATTTGGAACGCAGCAGGATGTAGCTCGTGAACGGTAAGGGACGACCGGACAAAATGAGTTGAGGGACATCATTTTCACGAGTGAACCTCCAAGGGACTTTTACAGTGATGACGATCTGGAGCCGCACTACCCGCAGGAAATGCGAGGAGGGCGGCTCCAAATCGTTGTGGCACAAGTTCTTTCAATGTTTCACGTGAAACATTGCCCTATTCAGGCAACAAGCGGGGAACATACTAGACTGTTTCAACATGAGTGAAGACGCAGCTACTGGACCCGCATTCCGCTACAACGCAACGCTGGCAAACCAGATTGAAGGAACTTGGCAAAAGTTCTGGGTAGATCAGGGCACCTTCAATGCGCCAAACCCAGTGGGTGATTTGGCTGGTTCCGGAGAGCTTCCCAAGGACAAGCTCTTTGTTCAGGACATGTTCCCCTATCCCTCCGGTGCAGGACTTCACGTTGGTCACCCATTGGGATACATCGCCACGGACGTGTTCGCGCGCTTCAACCGAATGCTCGGCAAGAACGTGTTGCATACCCTCGGCTACGACGCGTTTGGTCTTCCCGCCGAACAGTACGCGATCCAGACCGGAACGCACCCTCGAACCACCACGATGGCGAACATTGAGAACATGCGCCATCAGCTCGACATGCTCGGGCTGGGTCATGATCGCCGCCGAAGCGTGGCAACCACGGACCCTGAGTTCTACAAGTGGACCCAGTGGATCTTCCTCCAGATTTTCAATGCATGGTTTGACCAGAGTCAGCAAAAGGCGCGTCCGATCGCCGAGCTCATCCCTCTGCTTGAGTCGGGTGAAGTACCAACCCCCGAGGAGTTCGGTGCCCCCTACTCTGAGCTGGACCACGTGGAACAGGCCAAGGTGCTGGATACCTTCCGCTTGGTCTATCGCTCCAATTCCACGGTGAACTGGTGCCCCGGCTTGGGTACGGTACTTGCAAATGAGGAGGTTACTGCGGATGGCCGTTCGGAGCGCGGTAACTTCCCAGTGTTCCGGAAGCAGTTGAGCCAGTGGATGATGCGCATCACTGCATACTCGGATCGATTGATTGATGATCTGGACCTTCTTGATTGGTCTGAAAAGGTCAAGAGCATGCAGCGCAACTGGATTGGGCGCTCGCGTGGTGCAGAGGTGGATTTTGAGGCGCAAGGCCACAAGCTCACCGTGTTCACTACCCGCCCGGACACGCTATTCGGTGCAACATACATGGTGCTGGCCCCTGAGCACGAGCTTGTGGACGTGCTCGTGGGCGAAAGCTATGAGGGCGTAGATGAGCGCTGGACGTTTGGGCAGTCCACTCCCGCGGAGGCTGTTGCGGTATACCGCCGCGCAATCGCCGCGAAGTCTGATGTGGAGCGTCAGGAGAATAAGGAAAAGACTGGTGTCTTCTTGGGCACTTACGCCACGAACCCCGTTTCTGGTGAGCAGATTCCTGTATTCATTGGTGATTACGTCCTGACCGGCTACGGCACGGGCGCGATCATGGCGGTGCCGGCGCATGATACTCGCGACTACGAGTTTGCTACCGAGTTCGGGCTTCCAATCGTCCCAGTGCTGGACGGCGATGTGTCCACCGAGGCGTTCACTGAGGATGCGGCGCACATCAATTCTGCAAATGACCAGGGCCTTGACCTCAATGGGCTCGGCAAGCAGGACGCAATTGCCAGGGCAATTGAGTGGCTGTCTGAGCAGGGTAAGGGCGTGGAGAAGATTCAGTACAAGCTCCGCGACTGGCTGTTTGCACGTCAGCGCTACTGGGGTGAGCCCTTCCCCGTGGTTTACGACGAACACGGCCAAGCCCATGCATTGCCGGAATCGATGCTTCCGGTGGAGTTGCCCGAGGTGGCGGACTACAAGCCTGTTTCTTTTGATCCAGAGGACGCGGATTCTGAGCCGCAACCGCCGCTGGCAAAGGCCACTGAGTGGGTTCACGTGGAACTTGATCTGGGTGATGGGACAAAGAAGTACATCCGGGATACGAACGTGATGCCGCAGTGGGCGGGATCTTCTTGGTACCAGTTGCGCTACATCGACCCCACCAACGATGAGGCGTTCTGCAATATTGAAAACGAACGCTACTGGACGGGACCGCGCCCTGAGGTGCATGGCCCGCAGGACCCAGGCGGTGTGGACTTGTATGTCGGCGGCGTGGAGCACGCTGTTTTGCACCTTCTGTACTCCCGCTTCTGGCACAAGGTGCTGTTCGATCTGGGATACGTTACCTCCAAGGAGCCGTACCGCAGACTCTTCAACCAGGGCTACATTCAGGCATTCGCGTACACGGACTCCCGTGGCGTGTATGTGCCCGCGGCTGAAGTGGAGGAGCGCGATGGCAAGTTCTTCTACAACGGAGAAGAGGTGAACCAGGAATACGGCAAGATGGGTAAGTCGCTGAAGAATTCGGTGGCACCTGATGAGATTTGCCGCGATTTCGGTGCGGACACCCTTCGTGTATATGAGATGGCGATGGGCCCGCTGGATACCTCACGCCCGTGGGCTACAAAGGACGTGATCGGTTCTCACCGCTTCCTCCAGCGTCTGTGGCGCCTGGTGGTGAGCGAGGAGACTGGTGAGCTAGTGACCACCGAGGCCGCGCTCACACAGGATGATCTGAAAGCCCTTCACCGCACGATCGCTGGTATCCGCGATGACTACGAGGGCCTGCGCATCAACACGGTGGTGGCAAAGGCGATCGAGTACGTCAATTACCTCACCAAGAACTACCCTGCTGGCGCGCCGCGCGAGGCAATCGAGCCACTGGTCATCATGATCGCCCCGGTGGCTCCGCACATTGCGGAGGAACTCTGGAGCCGCCTCGGCCACCAGGGGACCATTACGTTCGTATCGTTCCCCGCATTCGATGAACAGTACCTGACCGATGATGAAATTGAGCTACCGGTGCAGGTTAATGGCAAGGTGAGGGGTCGCATCATGGTGCCTGCCGACGCCGCCCAGGATCACATCATCGAACTCGCCGTTGCGGGGGTTGCGGCTCATCTCGAGGGCAAGACCGTGGTGAAGCAAATTGTGGTTCCGGGCAGGATGGTGAACCTCGTAGTGAAATAGCAATGTTTCACGTGAAACATTGCAGTAGAATCTAAGCATTGGTTTGGGGTGCCTTCGGGCTGAGAACATACCCATTGAACCTGATCTAGTTCGTACTAGCGAAGGAAAACCGCATGGATTCTGCTATTTTGGCGTCCATTGACACCCTGAGAAACACCACTCCCCTGGTTCAATGCCTTACAAATCAGGTAGTCAGCCAGGTCACTGCAAACGCCCTGTTGGCTGCGGGTGCCACGCCAGCGATGTGCGACACCCCAGAGGAATCTAGGGAATTCGCACATGTGGCTGACGGAGTGCTGATCAATGCCGGCACGCCCAGCGAGCAACAGTACGCCGGGATGCGTGGGGCAATGCGGGGTGCCGCTGAGACAAATACCCCGTGGGTACTCGACCCCGTCGCGGCGGGCGCGTTACCTTATCGTACGCAGTTTTATCAGGAAGCACTCGCGCACTCCCCTATCGTGATCCGCGGGAACGCCTCAGAAATTGCGGCGCTGGCGGGTGTCGGCACGGGCGGGCGCGGTGTTGATGCTACGGATGCTGTCGCTCCTCATGTTGCACAGGCACTCGCTGAAAGTAGCGGTTCGATTGTTGCTGTCTCCGGGCCTAAAGATCTTGTTGTGAGCCAGCAAGGTTTCACGTGGATCGCGGGTGGACACCCCACCATGGCGCTGGTGATTGGCACAGGATGTTTTCTCGGGGCATTGTGCGCTGCCTATGCTGGCGCAGCGCGTAACGAAGGTTTGGATCTTCACTGGGCAATCGTCGCGGCGCATGCGCACACAAAGGCGGCAGGTGCGGTTGCCGGGGAGCAGTTTGCGCAGCAACCGGGCTCGTTTGCGGTTGCGTGGTTGGATGCGTTGCACCAATTGAGCGCCGCGGAGATTTTGCAGAGGGTGGAGCTGGCGTGATGTGGGATTTGTATCTTGTCACAGACCCCTCCTACCAAGTGGACTTGCCAGAATTTGTCGCACGCGCCGTATCCGGTGGTGTTTCGGTGGTCCAGTTGCGGGATAAGCACGCTGACACTGATTCTTTCCGGGCCCAAGCAATAGCTCTGCAACAAGCCATCCCGCACATCCCAATTTTTGTGAATGACCGCGTTGAGATCGCGCAGGAATTGGGTCTCCACTTGCATATTGGTCAGTCGGATATGCCGTATGAGCAGGCTCGTGCGCTGCTTCCGGAAGAACAGATGATTGGGCTCACCATTGAAACCATGGCGCAGTGGCGTGCGTGTGTAGACCTTGGGATTCGCTTGCCTGATGTCATCGGTTTGGGGCCCGTGGAGGCTACAGCCACGAAGCCCGACGCCCCCGAGGCCATCGGTGTTGCGGGAGTTGTGGAGATTGCGCAGGAGGCAAGAGGTAGGGGTGTTGCGTGCGTGGCCATCGGAGGAGTGGATGAGCGCAACGCCAAAGATTTGGCGCCCCACGTGGATGGGCTGTGCGTGGTGTCGGCGATCATGGGGGCGCAGGATCCGGCACAAGCCGCAAAAAGATTGCGCACAATGTTTCAGGGGGGTAAATGATCCCCAACGTTCTTTCCATCGCTGGAACTGATCCCACCGGAGGGGCAGGCATCCACGCCGATCTGAAGTCCATCGCCGCAGCCGGTGGGCATGGCATGGCGGTGGTGACCTCGCTGGTCGCACAAAATACACTAGGTGTTCGCTCCATCCACACTCCCCCACCTGAATTTCTGTACGAGCAGCTCCTCGCGGTGAGCGATGACGTCCGGATTGATGCGCTAAAGGTGGGCATGCTCGGTTCCCCGGGCATTATCGCGGTGGTGAAGCGATGGCTTGAGGAGGTCAAGCCTGAGCACGTGGTGATTGATCCGGTGATGGTCACTACCTCGGGGCACCGTCTGCTGAGCCCGGAGGCTGAAAATAGCCTTCGGGAGGTTCTGCCTGCGGCAACGATGATTACGCCGAATGTTCCGGAGCTTGCGGTTTTAGCCAATGTTTCACGTGAAACCATCAAAAACTTGGAGCAGGCCATTCAGATCGCTCAACACCTTGCGGAACAATTTGATGTGCAAGTGGTGGTGGAGGCCGGACACCTCAGTGGTCCTGAGGCGGGCAATGCGTTGGTGAACAAGCAGGGCGTGCTCGCCACGGCGCCGTCACAGCGCGTGGAGACGAACAACACGCACGGCACAGGCTGCTCGCTCTCCTCGGCGCTCGCGACAAGGCTCGGCATGGGCGAGACGCCGGCGGAGGCCTTGCGTTGGGCAACGGATTGGCTGCACGGCGCGATTGTGCATGCGGAAGCGCTCAGCGTCGGCCAGGGTAACGGCCCGGTGCACCACTTTTGGCGTCAAGAGGTGCAGTAGGCAGTTGCCGCTGGTATGAAACGCGCAATGCGTGACGCGCTGGTTGGCGCCTCGCCAAACTCGGTCTGAGCGCTGAGTTTTGCGGCCACCGCGTGGACTTGCACCCCGCGTGCAATGGTTGCCAAGGACCACTCGCCCCAGCGGGCACCGTATGCGCCGAGGATGCCGGCGAGGACGTCCCCAGAGCCCGGGGTGGCAAGCCACGAGTTACCAATGTTGATGTTCCACGTGAAACCATCAGGGGCGGCAATCACGGTGCGGCGCCCTTTGCGGAGAATGTACGTCCCCGTCTCCTGCGCCGCCTCGGTAACGGGTTGGGTACCAAACAGCGCCTCGTACTCCCCGGCGTGGGGAGTAATCAGAGTGGGAGCGCTGCGGCGTGAAAGATCGGAAGGCGTGATGAAACCAAGTCCGCTGGCATCAATAAGAAGGGGCAGTTCCGTTTCCATGAGGGAAGCTTCGTGACGGGAAACCCCCGGCCCATACACCCATGCTTGGCAGCGTCCCGCCTCCCCGAAACTCTCGGTAGCCACAACCTCAGGCGCCCACGCCAGCACCTCGCTGGAGCACGGACCGACATAACGCACCATCGCGGAGGTCGCCTGCACAGCGGCGTATGTAGCCAATACTGCCGCGCCGGGATACTTCGGTGATCCCGCGACCACACCAGCCACCCCTGCATATTTGTTGTCTTCCACGCGCGGCTCCAGCGAAGGGAGCGGAAAAGCCACGCCGTCTGCAAGATCTACGTACTGTGTTGCTGCCTCGTGGGCACGTAGGGCCGCGCTGAGTGCGGTGCCGGCGGCGTCGGAAATGTCATGGCAACGCACAGTGCCGCAGTTGTTGCTGAGTGCGTGTGCAACGCGGAGGCCGCCGAAGGTCACGCTGAGGTCGGCGCGGACGCCATCGCCGGCTCCGGTGTCGGCGTCAATGCCGGTGGGGATGTCCACGGAGACTACGCGCCGTGCCGACGCGGCCAAGCGTCCCCATAATGCGGCAGTGCGCGCGTCCATCGGAGCGGAGCCGAGCCCCTGAATGGCGTCCACAAGGACGTAGTTTGTCCATGAGGGGGTGGTCACTATTGGCCCAGGGTAGGCCGCCATCGCCGGCGGGTGCGCTTTGCCTTCGGGGTGGATGAGGACCACTTCGACGTCGTGCCCTTGGGAGTGCAGGATCGAGGCCGCGTAGAGGCCGTCGCCGCCGTTGCCCCCGCCACCCACAGCGAACACGGTGGGCCCGCCTAGCGCGCTGAGCTCGCCTGCAAGGTGCGCTGCCGCTTGTTTCATGAGGAAGTCCGGCGGTGACTGCTCGATCATCGGCGTTTCCACCGCGCGGATGGTGCTGCTGAGGTAGGCGGGTTGCATGCCTTTAACCTACTCCTGGCAGCCGGGACACCAGAAGAGGTTGCGGCCTTCCATGACCTGCATGGCGATTGGCGTGCCGCAGACGTAGCAGGGCTGCCCGGCGCGTCGGTAGACGTACACTTCCCCGCCGTGGTCGTCTTTGCGTGGCGCGCGACCCATCGCCTCGGGTGTGTGTTCGGGGCGGACGGTGTCGATACGGCCTGATTCCATGCCTTCTTCCATGAGGAATACCAGGTCTTCCCAAATTGGGCGAAGTTTCACGTGAAACCCTGGTGTAAAAGGCGAGATTCCTAAGCGGAACAGCGTTTCTGCCCGGTAGATATTGCCCACTCCGGGGAAGAGGCTTTGGTCCATGAGCAGTGAGCCGATGCTTCGCCGAGATCGCTGCACCTTCGCCTCCACCGCCGCGTAGGTGTGCGGGTCGAAAGGCAGAAGCGGGTCGGCTCCGAGCTTTCCGACGATCCCCTCCACCGCATCGGCGTCGAGCAGGCGGCAAAATTGCGGCCCGCGGAGGTTTGCTGCCACGGTAGTGTTGGCAATTTGGAGGCGGATTTGGCCCCATTGTTCATGAGGGGGTTCAAAGCGCCATGAGCCGATCAAACCTAAATGCACGTACACATAGCGCTCGGGCGTGGGGACGTCGAATTCTACAAACAAGTGTTTTCCGTGGGCCCGCGCAGCCACCAGTTCCGAGCCGTCGAGGAGCGCGGCCTCGGCGGCGAAGCGGCCTTGGGGTGAACGCACGTGCACCGTGCCGCCGCTGAACGCGGTGTTGATGTCCCGTGCGAGGCGGTGGATCACATGACCTTCAGGCATAGCTTTAGGGTAGCGAATTCACTGCCGCCGCACCCAAACCCCGCACCCAAACGCAAAACCTGAATAGAACGTCAAAAGTAACAAAGATCATATCAATTCCAAATCGTTCCCCCCATCTCACACTGTCAAAACGCCACATGAGCAAATGGGCCCACACTCATACCCATGAATACCTCTAAAGCCCAGCACAACGCCTTGATGCAACCCAAAGTTACAACCATAAAACTGATTCTTGTTCAACAATGCTGTGGCGGAGTTTGCTGAGGCGATTTATCAACGCTATCCCAGAGATTCTCACGCAATTCTTGGCTGAGAGAGGAAAGGGCGCTCGTGAACTTTCACCGTGTGTTATTCAAGCGGGTTTTGGTGGTTTTCGCCGGTCTGCTTGCAACAATTGCATTAATTTTGCAGATCACGCCGGCTACTTCGAGTGCGGCGGATGGGCAGTTGAGTACGAGTGCGCGCAATGCGCTCACAGTACCTACTAACTCGATGTCGCAGTTTGGTATGAACATCAACTGTCTGGTGGCCGGCGGTGGGCTACACCAATGCAGGCGAGAACACCGGTGAGGTCACCGGCGCGCCGCAGGTGAAGCTTTTCAAGCGAGTGAACCCCACCACCGATCCGGTGTATGCGGGTCAGCTTCTCACCTTCACGATGGAATATGACCGCGAGTGGCGCGTCACCGGCACTACCGGCCTGCTCACCACCTTGGTGGATCAACTCCCAGAAGAGTATGAGTTTGTTGATTTCACCCTCAACGGCATCGCCGCGGATGCGCAATTTGCTAAAGATGCAGACGGCAACACCCCTTGGTACTACGACGCCGATACCCACCAGGTTCGTGTGAACATCGACCGTGCGGTGCATGATAACCTCTCCCGCGGCGGCGTGGCTCACAAGATTTCTTACGTCATCCGGGTGAAAGACAACGTTGATGGCTGTGGCACCCGCACCGAGCAAGGGGATCGCGCCTACCGACGCGCCCAAGGCCACCGCTGAGCCAAGCGGTCCTGCGGCAACGGTGAAGAAGGTTGCACAGGGAGCATTGGCAAACACTGGTGCCTACGCCTTTGACCTCCGCGAGGGCTGGACTGACGCCAACGGTACCCTTCACACCTTCGATGCTGTGGCCAATGAGTATGTCCGTGTGTGGATTGAGGACTTCACCACTGAAAGCGGCAACCGCGCTATCCGCGGTAACGTCTGGTACGAGACGTTTCGCCTGCGTATGAGCAGCCCGCAAGAAGGCGGAGAAAACACTGGCAACCAGCCAGATGTTGGGTAGCAAAAGCGGTACCAGCTTCCCTGCAACCGCACCGCCCACTGTGACCGGCGTCCTGTTTGCCGTGGGGGCGTCGGTAAGCGTGAGGAGAGTAGAATGGTGCCTCGTGGCACAAAGCAAAATCCTCTTGTATTACAAGTTCACCCCTATCGCTGACCCCAAGGCGCTGATGCTTTGGCAGCGGGAGCTGTGTGAGCTGCTCGGACTGAAAGGCCGCATCCTCATCTCAGAGCACGGCATCAACGGAACCGTGGGTGGGCCAATGGATGCGTGCAAGGCGTATGTGCGGAAATTCCGCGAATACCCAGGGTTCCGCGGCACCGAGTTCAAGTGGTCCGAAGGCGGGGCGGAGGATTTCCCCAAGCTCAGCGTGAAGGTACGCGATGAGATCGTGGCCTTTGGCGCACCTGGGGAGCTGAAGGTGGATGAGCGCGGCGTGGTTGGCGGCGGCGTGCACCTGAAGCCGGAAGAAGTAAACAAGCTGGTCGAGGAACGCGGCGATGAAGTGGTGTTCTTCGATGGGCGCAACGCAATGGAGGCACAGATTGGCAAGTTCAAAAACGCCGTTGTGCCAGACGTGAACACCACGCACGATTTCATCCGTGAGCTGGAATCCGGCAAATATGACTGGATGAAAGACAAGCCGGTGATCTCCTACTGCACCGGCGGCATCCGCTGCGAGATCCTCTCCTCCCTCATGAAGAACCGCGGCTTCAAAGAGGTCTACCAAATTGATGGTGGCATTGTGCGCTACGGCGAAAAGTATGGCAACGACGGCCTCTGGGAAGGCTCGCTATACGTCTTTGACAAGCGCATGCACATGGAGTTCGGCGCCGGCGTGGAAGACCCAGGCTTCATCCAACTCGGCCACTGCGTGCAATGTGGTGCGGCCACCAACAAGTTTGAGCACTGCATCAATGAGGACAACTGCCGTGAGCTGGTCCTCATGTGCCCAAGTTGTTACGAGAACGTGGAAACCCGTAACTGCGGACGGGAGGACTGCAAAGAAGTAGCCCGCCAAGCAGCGCTTGCTGGCTAATTTGTAGCTGGCTTGTTCTGGCTCGCGCTTGGGCGCTTGGCGGGGGGTGTTCCTATATAGGTTGTCAACTCCGTGGGTGAGATTGTTGGGGGTGTGAAGGGCTTCTGTTTTACTTCGGCGATGTTGTTTTCGGGCATGCTGAGGGGCCGATTGGGCTTCCTGCGCAATC
>NZ_JANIKD010000013.1 GCF_024580955.1 Corynebacterium sp. 122RC1
GGCGTGGGCTGGGCCTTTGGGGGCCTTTTGGGGTCTTTTGCGCGTTGGTCGATAGCCCAAAGTCGATAGGACGCGGTTTTCCCAAATCCGAGGTCCTATCGACCAACGCGGCGGCCTATCGACTTTAAGCTATCGACCAACGCAACAGCTCACACGCATGAGGTTGAGAGAATACTGGTGAATCTGGTGTTTTCAACTCCATCCACATGAACCAGGCGGTCTTCGCCTTCTGCCGCTATGAGGACGCCTCGCTGTCCTACGTTGACTACGCCTCGCATGCGGAACAGAAGCGCCGCGCAGACCTGCGCCAGGTTGGCCTTTATGACACGGCCATTGCACTGCAAGCAGAATAAGCAACACAATACGGTCGATGCTCAATGTTTCACATGATGTGGTGTTGTTGTTCGTGCATATACCTTAAGCTGTTGGTGCAAATGGTGATGATGGAGGGGTTGTGGTGAAAAGTAGTTTGACGGTGCGGATCGATAGTGATCTTAAGGACGAGGCCGCCAAGGTGGTGGAAGAGTAAGGGCTCGATCTGTCCGCGGTTGTTCGTGCCTTTTTCACGGAGATTGTGAATACCAATGCGATTCCGCTTTCGTTTGACTATCGCCGTCCCAATGTTGAAAGCCTAGAAGCGATCCGAGAAACCGAAGAAATGATCTCCACCGGAAGCGGTGAAAGTTATGCTTCTGGTGCAGATCTCCTCAAAGCTGCTTTGACATGACCAATCGTCTTACAGCAAAATTTACGTCTGCTTTTAGTCGGGATCTTAAGAAGAAGGCGACCAAAAGACATTGGGATCTGGCTGAGCTTGAGGCTTTGATTGATCTTGTTCTTGATAACAGCTTGGAATCGCAAGAGATTCTCAAATGAAGACATCGGATGCACAAATTGTCGGGTGAATGGGCCTGAAGCAATGAATGCCACGTGGCGAACGCGGGGGATTGGTTGGTCATTTGGCGAGTTGCTGACCAGACCGCTTATTTCCAGCGCACCGGATCGCACGACGAGTTGTTCCGGGCCTAAGCCACATGAAAACATTTGAGAGCGGACCCAAAATAATAACCCCCAAAGGCATACTCGCCCAGCCCAGCCCTCGGCCGTATCAAATCCGGGGCACTATTGGAGCCGATGACATTGGACCAAAGGTGGTCACGATGGATACAAAGCCTGGGGTGGGTGCAGATTGTCCGTTGCAAAAACTCCGCCCAGGAAACTCGACGGCAGCGCCAGAGTTCACTGAATCCGAGATGGCATATCAACGGAACAACCACTCTTGAAAAGCGTAGCTGTCGTTAAATACAGGCTATAAGTGTCTACATTTGTTTACGATATTGGCGTTTTGAGAAATCGGAAATAGCTTCAGTTACATCAAGGGTTTCAGTAGAACCAGGCCACTGTGTGACGATCTCTTCCGCGTGCCCAACTAGGGGTGAAAATGCCCGCCCATCTTCTACCTTAAGCCCAATACCTACACGCTCTGAATAGATACCATCCTCAATTGGCCCTGCTGACCATTGAGCTCCACTCGAGGCAATACACCAGGATCCGATGGCAACAAGAACTGCGACAACCTTGTCTTCGTAGCTGCGCTCGCTCTCTAGAATCTCCTCAACCAGTTGGCGTGGAAACGGACGATCTCCGTCCAAAACGACCTCAGGATCATCAAAACTTGCGAGCATAGCTGGAACCGTTTCGTTCTGAAACTTGTACAACCTGCGGGAAAGGAACTGTTCGTACTGCTCAAGCATAAGGTCACCTTACCGAGGAGTTGTCATCGGCGTCATCTAATAAAACCAACAGTAACCATTGGGTCTGAGTTCTGGGTTGGCTTGAGCACATCCCCGCAGATGCGGGTCTGGACCTCTTACCGCTAGTGCCGTCCATCTCTGAGCCGAGCTATTCAACATCACGGCCAATTTTGTCAGCACCTTGGGCTGCGTCTTTGAGTTTGATCTCGCTCGATCCGGCAGCGGTGGAGAGTTGCTGGAACTTGGTGGTGTTTTCACCGAGTACGCGCTCAATGTCGTAAAGCCTCGCCGTGGCGCTATTCAGTTGAATCCGCCAATTCTGGGTGCGGGAGTCGGATTCACCATCGGAGGTATCGCCATTATCGAGCGCAGCCTTCAAAGCCTAGATTTTGTTCTTCTGGGCTTCGATCTCCCGGCCGAACACTTGGTGCGGGCTGTGAAAGCATCGGCGTCGGTGGCGCACTTGCCGGACTGGGAAGTCATCTCCTTCATCTTTGTACCAAGCGCGCGCATCTCATGGTTGATCTCAGTGATGGCGTGCTTGAACTCGTGCTCACCCTCCAGGCCGATTTTCAGGCCAAAAGTTGCATTAGACACAGTGCCTGCAAGGTGGTGTAGAGACGGCAAAGCCCCAACACAGCGAATGTAGGAGCATGAGCAAGTGAGAAACTGGGGTACGGCAGCACTCTGAGGCTGAGCGGCTCTGAGTTCTTGGTTCTCAGAGCAGGTTCGTGCTAACCTAATCTCACTAGTACCGGCTCGCCTCGTCTGCGGATGGGGTCAGGGCCGGTCATCATGTATCTAGGGGGGATGTCGATGGTCAAGCCGTGGGTAAGCTTGGACGAGCAGATAGACATCCTGGTCCAGCGCGGGTTGACTGACGCCCCAGACTTCCGAGATCTAATAGAGCACACTGGCTACTACCGGCTGTCTGGATTCGCCTACCCATTTCGATATCGAACAAGTGGAACTGCCGATTCCATCGAGCGCAGCGAGCGCTTCCTCCCCGGCTCGTCGATGCACAATGTCGTCCAGCTGTACCAGTTTGATGAAAACCTCCGGTCGGCAGTCTGGCTGGCAGTCCGCGAGCTCGAGTTAGCGGTGCGAATCCGAGTCGGTCACGAGCTCGGGCGTGTTGACCCGCTCTTACATGAGCGCCTCGAGCAGCTCTGGCCATCTGGAAAAATGGCACGTCGTGCTGCAGAGTTCACCAAGAAACTCAACGATGCGCTGAAGCGTTCAAAAGAAGAATTCGTTATTCATCACCGGCGCAACTATGACGACCACATGCCGGTCTGGGTACTCACGGAGGCATTAGACTTCGGCGGGCTCGTCACTTTATTTTCACTGGCTCCGTTCGACCAACGCTGCGTAATTGCAGACCGGTTCGGATGCCGTGCCGACGAGTTTGAATCATGGCTTCGCACTATGAACCTCCTTCGCAACATCAGCGCCCACCACGCACGACTGTGGAACAAAGTCGTGACAGTCAGACCAATTACGAAGTACAAAGAAAACAGCGCGCAGTTTTCCGCTTGCTTGCGCAATCCCGGTAAACCGTTCGCAGCGCTGACTATATTGGCTTATCTGCTTGCACGGATGGGAGCATCATCTAAGCAGCGCACTCTCCAGGTGGTCCTGAGTGAGTTTCCCACTCATATTCCAGGTATTACCCCTGCGATGATGGGAATGCCTCGGAACTGGGACAACGCACCAGTGTGGCAGTGCTAGAAATTCCTCACCCGTGAGTTCTGTCGAACCCGTGTCGCACGTTGGACGTATGCAGAAAAGTGTTCGAGCCAAGCCCTAAATTCTTACGGGGATGACCTCATCAATCGTCGCCGGGGTGTGCGCCCGCTTTGGATGTTCGTTCAGGTGGTGGCACGCGATCGTGTCGAGCAGCACACCCAGGGGCATGAGTGCCGCCACCCAGCGCTACGGTGCAATGCTGCAGCTGAACTTTGAGCCGCGCCTGTCTGAAATTCACCTCGATAAGCACGCTATCGATATCGCGTTTGAGTAGCTGATGCGGGAAAACGAGTTCACCGAAACGGACTGCGTGAAACTCTTCAAACAGGCATCCAGCGTTGAGATGCTCATCAAGGCCCCTGACCACGTAGCTAAGGTGGCCGCCGACATTGCCGAGCACTTCCAGGCGCATGTTGCCCACAAGGCTTCAGGCGTAGGTAGTGGTTTACCGCACAGAAATGTGCATGGCCTACAAGCATGAACTGGATAAATACCTGTCTGCTCGCCGTGCTCATCACCGAGATGGCGATCGAAAATGCCATCGTTGCCACGGACAGGACGGACGCCAGCGTCGAAAGGATGTCGCGCGCGCCGTCCACTCCCACCGTGAAGAGGATCGAATCGCTCGAATGGGGCTGGGTGTCAATTGACCTGTCTACCCAAATAAGGAGCTGCGCGAGCACGATCCCGCCCAGGATAAAGAGCCCGGGAAACATGAGGAACGAATCGCGAAGCGACCGGAATCGGTCGAGGAGGTGTATGCGGGGTGTCCTTTGTGTCCGAGTGCTGAGGAGTGTGCTGCGTGTCAACTGCCCGACGACCCACTTTAGCCACCGGGCTGCGCTAGCTCACCACGATGATGAACGAGGGCACGTATGTAAAGCGCACTTGACGTAAATAAGCCTTGACAGTAAAGTGAGTTTTATATTTTCGATCGAAAGGATTGGACACGATGGATAAGAAGCCCGCGTTTGGATATCTCGCTTTTGGGGTCCAGCGTCGCCCGGCTGCACCCGTCGCCGTGGTAGGTGGCCTTGTGCTCGCCGCGATTTTTGGAATCGTTGTTGCGCAATTTCGCGAGGATTACTCGCAGTGGTGGCAAACCGCGCTCATCTATGGCCTATGTGTGTTCCCAATTTTTTGCGTGCTCACCTGGGTGATTGTGGTCGATCGGTCGTCGCTCACGGGCGCTGTGCGGGATCCGGAGAACTCGGTTGAAGCTACCTGGTTGACTCGCGCTGCCGCGCACAGTTTCTTCCTTGTGATGGGTGGCCTGGGGCTTGTAGTCACTGGATTTGTTATTTTTGGCCCGCCCATTGTTGCGGCGGTGCTCGTGTGCGTGTGCGTGGCGATGATGATTTCGCTTGTTGGTTTCTATCTGTGGGAGGTGCGAGGCGAGCGATGAAGAACAACCTTGTTACCTTGCGGAAAGAGGCAGGCTATTCGCAAGAAAAGCTCGCCGAGGTTCTGGGTGTTTCCCGACAAACGATTATCTCCATAGAAAAAGGGCGCTTCGACCCGTCCCTCCCGCTCGCGTTCTCAATCGCGCGCACGTTCGGCCGGAGCATCGAGGAGATTTTCACGCCTGACGACGAGGTGGGGGTGCCGAACTGACGCGCTGTGCGCATCTCGTGGAGGAATCCTTGCAGATGGGGCCGCGTTCGGGCCTATCTAGCAGAAATATTCCATGAGATGCGGAATTGGAAGCCGGATCGGCAGTTAGGCTTTAAGAGACCAAAGGTGGTCACGATGGATACAAAGGCTGGGGTGGGTGTACTCCGAGCCCAGGTGGGTGCATTGCGAGGCCCGGTGGGTGCATCTCTGGGTGCAGGTGGGTGCAAGACATTAGCGAGAACGACGAAGCCCCAGGTCACATGTACCTGGGGCAAGGGAACGGCCTGTCTAGAGGGTTGTGCCGTCGTTGAACGTGATGGTGATTGTGCCGTCGGAGTGGATGGTGGCGTGGTCGACGAGGGCTCGCCAGGCTTCAGGCGTGTAGCTGATTGCGGCGTTCTCACTACGGTACTGGTGGAACGCGGTAATGGCCGCACGCTTGGCTTCGAGCTCGCGTAGATGCCCTTCGATAGCCTCGACGGTGCTGAGGTGGTGCTGGTAGTCGGCTTCGAGCCGTGCATGGTCAGCCTCGAAGGCGTCAGGGTTGAAGTCGGTGTTGGCTGCAGAGCGGATGAGTGCGTTGATCGCGTCCACCACTGCGTCGCGTGCGGTGATTGCCTGGGCGAGCTTGGCCTCGAGCGCGTGAGGGTCACCGAGCTGGTCGAGGGCAGCTTCGAGTACCTCGGGGCTGGGTGGTGGTGCGAACTGGCTGGTGGCCTGCTCGAACGCGGCGATCAGCTCGTTCTCGGTTACGTGCTTGGTCGCGCATTGCTGGTCGCCGGCGGGATCGTATTTGCGGTTGCACCGCCAGATGCGCCGCTCGTAGCGGCTGCCAGCATGCCAGGTTTTCGGCCCGTACCATCCCCCACAGCACCCGCACTCGATTTTCGAGGCGAACGGGTGGCTAAAGGAGCGTGACCTGCCAGAGCGCCTGGCCAGCTCACTCTGGACTTGGTCCCACACGGCCGGGGCAATGATGGCCTCGTGGTTACCGGTCACGTAGTACTGGGGTATTTCTCCTTCGTTGCGTTTGGTGGTTTTGGTTAGGAAGTCCACGGTGAAGGTTTTCTGCAGCAGGGCGTCGCCTTTGTATTTTTCGTTGCGCAGGATCGAGTTGATGGTGGACACGTTCCAGGTCTTCTTCCCCAAGGGTGTGGGGATACCATCTTCGGTGAGGTGTGCGGCGATGGTTTTGGGTGAGTGCCCTGCCAGGTATTCACGGTAGATGCGTCGCACGATCCTGGCTTGGTCTTCATCAACAGCTAGGCCCCCGTCGTCGCCTTTCTTGTAGCCCAGCAGGGAGGCGTAGGGCACCATGACTTTTCCTTCCGCGAAACGCCTGCGGTGTCCCCAGGTGACGTTCTCGGAGATGGAGCGGGATTCTTCCTGGGCGAGGCTACTCATGATGGTGATGAGTAGTTCGCCTTTGGAGTCCAGGGTCCAGATGTTTTCTTTCTCGAAGTAGACCTCCACGCCGGCTTCTTTGAGGGCCCGCACGCTGGTGAGCGAGTCGACGGTGTTGCGGGCAAACCGGGACACGCTCTTGGTCACGATCAGATCGATACGGCCGGCCAAAGCGTCGGTGATCATGGTTTGGAAGCCTTGCCGGTGCTTCGTTGATGTTCCTGAAATCCCCTCATCGGCATACATCCCAACGAACTCCCAATCGGCCCGGCCTTGGATGTAGTTGGTGTAGTAGTCGATTTGTGCCTGGTAGGAGGATTGTTGTTCTTCCAGGTCCGTGGACACTCGCGCGTAGGCCGCGACCTTACGCCGGGCCCGCACCGTCGTAGGAGTGAGCGTCTTGGCGGGCCGTGCCGGGATGGTGGTGACGGTGGCCATGGGGTTACTCCTTTCCTGCCATCACGGGCTCAGCGGTGTGCGCACCTCGTTTCGTCACGGTGACTTTCCCGCTGGGATAGACGGTGACCTGCTCGAGGCGCTCGATGACTTGCTGGTCATCCCACTCACCTAATCCCAGATGGGTGGTGATAGCGCTCTTGAGCTGGGCTTCCCTGATCTGCGGTGCCCGGCAAGGGTTACCTTGCCCCCTCGTGGCGGTTTCGCACCACCAGTACTTGTAGGAGATGTGCTTACGGGTTTTGGTGCGCCGGTGGAAACGTCGCCCACACTGGCTGCACACCACCCTGTGGGTCAGCGCGCACGTCCCACCACTAGGGGTCAGGGCTCTGCCGCCGGATTGGCGTCTGCGGGCGAGCTCGTCTTGGACTCGCCTCCAGGTGGCCTCGTCGATGATGGGAGGGTTTGCTCCCTCAACCCAGTACTTGGGTAGTGCCCCGTCGTTGACGACGAGCTTTCCTCCAGGACCGTCGGTGTAGGTGGCTTGCAGCATTTCGTTGCCCACGTAGCGGGGGTTTTCCAGCCAGGTGCGGATCACCGAGCCGAGGAAGTTTCCTCCTCCTCGTGCGCGCAGCCCCTCGGCGTTGAGTCGGTCGGCAATAGCCTCGGGGCTCACCCCGGCCAGGTACTCGTCAAAGACGCGGCGCACAACCTGGGCCTCATCGTCGTTGATGTGCAGGCTTCCGCCTACCCAGGTGTATCCGTAGATGCGGTGGGAGTTGGTGACACCGGTCTTGTACCGGTTGCGGATCGCCCACTTCACGTTCTGTGACAGGGAGCGGGATTCTTCCTGTGTGAAGGAGGCCAGCAGGGTGAGCATGAGCTCGCCTTCCGCGCTGGAGGTGTCAATGTTTTCTCTCTCGAACCGTACCGCCACCCCGAGCGTGGCGAGCTCGCGCACGCATGAAAGCAGGTCGACGGTGTTGCGTGCCAGGCGGGAGATGGACTTGACCAGCAGGATCTGGAAGTCGCCGGCTCTGGCGTGGTCCATCATGTCGGCAAACCCGGGCCTGTTGCTGGTGGTGCCGGAGATTCCTTGGTCGGTGTAGATCCCGGCGAACTGCCAGGCAGGGTTAGCGTGGATGAGCTTGGAGTAGGCCGAGACCTGAGCGGCGAGGGATCCTGCTTGGGTCTCCGACATGGTTGAGACCCGGCAGTAGGCGGCCACGCGGATGCGGCTGGTGGGTGTGCGTCGTGGTGTGATGGTCTTAAAATCTGGGCTCATCTGCTGCTCCTTTCTGCCCGTGCGGGTCTCGCCGGTGGTGTTCTCGTGTGTGACATGAACGCTCTACACGCCGGGTTTATCAAGTCCTGGCGCGGGTAAACCCCACCCTGGTCTTCTCCCAGGAGGCGGCGAGCTGGCGGTGAATGGCGCGTACCTGACTGGCGGTGAGCAGCCCTCGGGCGGCAAGGGAATCTAGGAAGTCCAGGTCTGCTGCCGTCTGGGTTTCTGCCTGCCAGTATGCGCTGGTGGCGTGGCTGGTCATGGGCGACCGCCCCGGGTTCCGAAACGGGTGCGGATGTAGCAGGCGTGCGTGCAGTACTTGCGGTGCTTGTTGCCATACGCCTCGAAGGTCGCCCCGCAGCCGGCACAGGTGTGGGTGGTGATGGCGCGTCGCTCAAGCATCATCGGGTGGGTGTGCCACCAGGACATGCGGCAGGCTCGGCTGCAAAATCTCTGCCCACGCCGGGGCTGGTCGATGGCTTTCCCGCAGTGCTCGCAGACCCCACTGGTGGGTGTGCGTCTGGGGTGTGGGGTGATGTTGTTGCGCCTGCACCACGACTTGATCGTCTCTCGCCCCACCCCAGTTATTGCTGCGATCTGCCCGAAGCTGGCTCCACCTTCCCGAAGCGTGATGATCTTTCGCTGCACGCGTGGCTCCATGGTCCTCTCACCGTCCTTTCACCCATGCGTCCTTGGCCGGCACGTAAACCGGACACGGATGCGTTGCCTCTAGGGGCAGCGGGGGCTGCCACGCTCTAGGCGGTGGCAGGTTGGTGGTGATAACCCCCTGGAAACGGCAAAAGCGCCCCCACCCACCGGTGTTGGTGGGCAGGGGCGCAATGCCAGAAAGGGACTGGTGGTCAGGAGAGCTTGCGGTTGACGATCGCCTGAACAGCGTCGTAGAGGTGGCCGAGCCGGTTGCGGCGCTCAGCCCCGTTGCCGTACTCGCCACGAATCACCGCGTCCGCCAGGGCCTCCAGGTTCGGGCCCGGCGCAGGAGCGGGGGCGCTGCCAGAGAGCTTGGCGTTGACCCTGGCCTGGACCGCCTCATACAGGTGTCCCAGGCGGGCCTTACGGTCCTCGCCGTTGCCGTAGTCGCCTCGGATGACCGCATCCGCTAGTGCCTCAATGTCAGGTGCCGGTGCCGGTGCCGGGCTGGCGGGTGCGGAAGGTGCGGGCTTTGAGGCGCGGCCGGCAAGGATCTCGTTGACCCTGGCCTGAACTGCCGAATACTGGCTGCCCAGGCGGACCTTGCGGTCCTCACCGTTTCCGTACTCTCCGCGGATGACCGCCTGAGCGAGGGACTCAATGTCCCCACCCACACTGGGTGCGGGAGCAGTCGGGCTGCCACCACCGGTGATGTAGGGGCCAAGCACGCTGGCGGGCGGATAGTAGCGGCCAGGACAAGCGGTGGATGAAGCGTCCTTGTGACCGATGATCCGCAGCGGCCCGTAGGTGGCCTGCAGGTTTCGGATCAGCTCACCAATGGTCGCCTTGTCTCCATCCGAGCAGCGCGGGTTGCACTCGATGCCGATGGAGCACTGGTTGATAGGCCAGTTGCCGGCATGCCAGGCGGTGTTGGCCAGGTCCACCATCTGCACCACGCGGCCTGCTTCGACCACGAAGTGAGCTGATGCTCCTCGGCCGGGGTTTTGGAAGGTGGCGATCACGCCGGACAGTTGCGGGTTGCGCGCGGGGTCGTCCCAGTGGTGGATGACGATGGTGGTGATGCGCTTACCGCCACGACCCTTGGTGTAGTTCGACGGGTGTGCTGGGGTGAAAGACTGCTGGTAGCTCATGGTGTCTCCTTTGGGGTGTTTTCGGGTGCAAGAAAGCCGCCGGCAGAACTGCGCGGCGGCTGAGTGGACTCGGGGGAATCACTGTCCCCGGGTGGGGTCGGTGGCGGATCACCGGCCGGGTCATTGACGGGCGGGCCGGTATAGGCATGCCGGCCCCGGGCCGGGTGCTGGGTGATGGTGGCAAGCGCGTCGCGGAGCTTGTCTGGGACAGGCAGCCCAATACGGGCAGCGTTTTCCACGATGGAGAGGCCCTCGTTGGCCAGGTAGAAGAAGATCGTGGCTGTCCGCAGGACTCCGCCTTCACCCAGGACGTGAACGTCGAGGATGTTGGCCAGGCCCACCAGGGCGAAGATCATGACCTTGCGGGCGATCCCTCTAAACCCCACCGAGCTGGAGAGCTCCCCAGTGGCGAAGGCGGCGATCACGCCGGTTGCATAGTCGATGGCCACCAGGGTGACCAGGGCGAGCAGGAAACCGTCGGCCCCTCCTAGAAACCAGCCCACAATGCCTCCAATCGTGGTGAAAAGTGTGTGTGAAACAGTCCAGGCAGTACGCATGGGCCTCTCCTATCTGTGTGGTGTTAGAGCAGGCCGTCGGGGCCGGTGAGGACATCGAGGACTTCCCAGGCCACATCCACCGAGCCTGTGCTGGCCTGCGGCAACGGCACACTGACCGGTGACGGGTCTGCCGCTGGGATGGGTGTGGTGTCGTGGTCGGGTTCGAGCAGCACCGAATGCGCTCCGCCGGTCAGCCCATTCGAGCTCTCACCGGCGGACTCGATAGTTTCGGTGGTGGCCTCGACGGTGTCGGTGGTGTCACTCATCCCCGCTCACCTCCTCCTTGGTGGCGGCTAGGTGTGCTTCCAGGGCGTCACACAGGTGGTCGTAGGCCGCAGCCTCATCACCCGAGAATGGTCGGGTGAGTTCGGTGAGTGCCTCATACAAGGTGCGCGCCATGGTGGTGTACGACGGGCCAGACAGTTCCGCTCTCTCGGCGAGCAGCACGCCGCGTGCCTGGATGAAGGCGGCCGCCTGCTCAGGGGTGGCGAAACGAATATGGCCGTCGCCGTCGACCTCGGGTGTGCCGGTCGTATCGCACAGGGCGTGCTCGCGGGCGAGCTCCAACTCGCTCTCGGCGAGGTCCTGGGCGGCCAGGGTGGTCATGGCCAGGACTTTGGAGCGGGCTCTGGATGCGGCACCAGCAAGCGGCAGCGACGCCAGGAGTTCGCAGATGCTGGTCAGGTACTGGTTGGTGATGATGATCGACATAGGTGCCTCCAAATCTTCAAGGGGTGGGGTGGGGTGGTTAGGTGAGGGACGTGGACATGGTTTGCCAGCCGGTGTTCGAGTAGTACTCCCAGGTCACCCGCCCGCCACCAGCGTCGCGGATGGTTTTGATCCAGCCCTGGTTGAGCAGGCTGATCAGGGCGTTGACCCGGCTCATGAGGTCTTTGACCCGGTCGAATAGGCGGGTCATGTTGTAGTAGGAGCCGTTGGTGACCACCATGACGTCGTAGGTGTGGAAGGCGATCTTGGCCAGGTTGTTACTCGAAGACCACCCCGGGAATGTGCCCAGACCGTTCAGCGTGACGTCTTGGAGGGTGATGGAGCGGTTGCCGGCGGTGTAGAACGCCCACCCGTGGGTGCGCAGGCTGCTGCCCAGGTGGATGCCGGACTGGCCCCAGAACTTCCCCTTGGGATCCAAGGTGAGCATTGTGGTGAACACTGTTGCTGTCGACGAGGCTTTATACGCCCAGTCCACGAAGTCCCCGGTGTGCTCCAGCGCGTTCGTAATGCCTCGAACGTCTGGGTAGTCCTTCTTGTACTGCTCGCCGATCCGCCCGATCTTGCGGGTGCCGTACCAAAACGCCATGCCCTGGCTGGTGATCTGCCCCTCCAGGGTTGACCCGTCATACCAGGAGATTGAGTACGGGGTAATCCGGATCGTGTTCGACCAGCCCGCCAGACCCACTTGGATCGCGTTGGAGGCGAGCTTGTCCGCGGTGATCGACCGTGACCCGATACGTGCAGCGCTCAGGGTGCCGGTGGTGATCTTGCCGGCATCCAGCGAGCCGATCTTCGCGCTGGTGATCGCAGCGTCTGCGATCATGGCGGTCTTGATGAACCCGGCGGCGATCGTGAGCTTGTCGCTGGTGATGCTGCCTGCACCGATCCGCGCAGCACTCAGGGTGCCGGTGGTAATCTTGCCGGCATCCAACGAGGCCACCTTCGCGCTCGTGATCGCAGCGTCCGCGATCATCGCGGTGGTGATGAACCCGGCCGCAATACTGAGCTTGTCACTCGTGATGGAGGAAGCAGCAATCCGGGCAGCACTGATATAGCCACTGGTGATCTTCGCAGCATCCAGACTCGCGATTTTCGCGCTCGTGATCGCGGCGTCCGCGATCATCGCGGTGGTGATGAACCCGGCCGCAATACTGAGCTTGTCGGAGCTGATGGAGGCGGCCTTGATGCGGGCAGCATCGAGGTAGCCGGTGGTGATTTTCGCAGCGTCCACCGCGCCTATCTTGGCGTTGGTGATGGCGGCGTCAGCGATCATGGATGTCTTGATCACGGCCGTATCAATGAGTGCTTGCCCGGTGACGTGCAGGCGTTTGCCGGCGATCAGCTCGACTTCTGGGGAGGCGTTGATCGCGGCAATCACCCCACCGGCACCAACCTTGCCGTCCACCTCTCCTTCGAGGGCCTGGTAGGCGGCATCGAAGTCGGTGTCCATCTGGTTGATGCGATCGGTGAGCTCCTTGTCCTTGTCACCGAAGTCAGCCCTGGCCTTGGCGATAGCGTCGTCAACCCGGGCCGACAAGTCGTGGACAGCCTGCCCGTTTGCGGCGTCCCCGGCCTGAAAGTCAGCGCGCACCTGGCTGATCGCAGAGTTAATGTCCTCTTCCAAGGCCTGGGCTTGCTGTACTGCCTGGTCGAAACCTGCCTGCATGTCGGTGCGTACCGACGCCACCTCGGCATCGAACTCACTGTTCATCTGGGTGATCCGCCCACCCAGGTCAGTGCTGATCTGGGCGATCTCGGTGCGGGTGTGTGCGAGTTCGGCGCTGATTGCTGCGGCGGTGATGTCTCCGGCGACCTGCACCCAGCCAGGCTCACCGGTAGTGGTGGTTTGGTACACCCAGATCGCCACCGCCCCATCGCCCACGTCCTGGAACCAGGTGTCCCCCAGGCGGGCACCGGCCGGCTCATCTGCCTGGTAGTAGACAGTGTTAGACCCGTTAGCCGAGATCAACGCCATGGCAGTGTCTTCTGCCCGGGTAGCCGCATGCGCGGTCAAGGCCTTGATCTGGCCGGTCAACGTTCTCGCCGCCACCACACTGGGGTGGGTGGCCAGGGTCAGCGACTCATATGTTCCAGTTAGTGGGTTGAAGGTGTAGCCGGTGATACGGGCGCTGGCCTGCAGACCATAAGCGTCGGCATGCACCGTCACCCGATCCCCGATCAGGACTTGTTCCAAGCCCACCTGGTCGGGAGCCATCTCGGCTTCAATGACCAGGGCCGGCTGGTCGACATGCTCGACGTCAAACAGCGCCCGGGCTGCGTCACGCAGCGCGGCGAGTGCCTCATCGCGGGGCAGCTCGCCCTCACCGGGGTTGGCCGGATCCTTGGCAGCCTTGATCTGCTCGAAAGACATCACACGGATATACGGGTGCGGATAGTCAGTGATGCGGGGTGAGTCGACGAAGACTTCCGGCAAGGTCAGCCCGTCAAAGCCGACCGGCAGGATGCGGGTGGCAAGGCTGGTGGTGTCGCGAGTGACGGTCAAGCCCGTGAGGTTTTTACCTTCCCACACGCTCGCCCCGCGGTCCCTCCCGCGCGCGCTCACCCAGGTGATGCGGGTGTTGTCACGGATGATCTCCCCACCCCATCGCGAGAGCAGTCCGACCTCGTCATCGACGAGGGCTTCCAGGCCGGTTTTACGCACCCACCGAGCTGTCGTGCGATACCCCATACTCGTAGCAGGGCCCGCGGTGAAAGGGTGTGGGGCTGACAGGGACGAGAGCAGGTAGGCCAGGGCCTCGCTGGCGGTGCGGTTCACGGCAGCCCTATCCACGATCACGTTCGATGCGAGGTCGCTGGTGATGTGGGTGCAGGTGGCGGTGATCAGCTGGTCGCTGGTGGCTTCCAGGGTGGTGATGCGGAAACCCTGACGGCCTATGCCAGGAACCGGGGTTGCCACAATGTCGCCCTCGGCCACCATGCCCAGCGCGCCTAGCGGCCAGGCCAAGGTCAGCGTGAAGGCCCCGTTGATCTCTTCGCTCACCTGCGCGCTGGCCAGGTGGGGGTCGAGCACCATGCGGCCGCTGGTGGTGAAGGTGGTGCCCTGCTGCAGGCTGGAGTCGTGCAGGGTGATCATGGGTGCCTCCAACGAGGTAGGAGCCGGCCAGACACACCAGCAGGGACACTGACGGTCGTGGTGCCGGCAGGCAGGACAGGAAAATCAGTGGCGGTCAGGGCGTCGAGGGCGATCTGCCCGGAGACGGTGCAGGTGCGTGCTGCGCAGTCGATGACCAGCTCTCCTGAGCCCGGCAACCGCACGGTGTATGGCGTAGCCCCGATGCGGAAGGTGGCTTGCCCGGAGCCCGTGAGGGTGATGGTGGGGCGGGCTGGGATGAGGCTCGGGTTGCTCACCTGCACGCTGCCGCCTGCTGGCAAGGTGATGGGGGTAAGGCCCGACTCCAGGTAGGTGAAAGGCCGGCAGGCGATCTCGAGGGTGGCCTGAAAGCGGCTACCAAACCGGGTCACTTCACTGACTGCGCTGGAGGCGGTGAGGAAGAAGCGGCCAGGCAGGTGACTAAGCCGCAACTCCACCCCCGGCGTGGCACACACCCCGGCAAGCTGGTCGATGACCTCAAGCGTGGGGGCGAGCAGGCCGATGGTGAGGGTGCGAAGGCTCCAGCCACGCGGGCGCATCAACCGACCTTCCCCGCCGATGATCTCCACCTCATCGACCACCCTGGCTGTCGGGGTGAGTACCGGTGGGTTGGTGATGCGGCACCCGGTAGCCAGTGAGTTGAAGGTGCCGAGGATAAACGAGCGCACCATGTCCTCCTTTATGCGGGGAGCAGGCTGGTGGCGCGTGCGCGGCCTGCGATCGCCCGATCCATCAGGGGGGCCAGGCGGCCCACCAAAGTTCCGTCGGACAGGCGCACCTGGATATCGAGCCGGTCGATGACCGCCCTGGCAGCCTGGGTGGCAACGGCAGCCACATCCACGCCACCCATAGAGCCAGAAGCGGCAAGCCCACTGATAGACGCTGATGTAGGGGTTCCACCTGGTGTTATGGCAACAGGGATGCTTACCCCGCTGGCAAGGCCAGCAAGGGTGTCGGTGACGTCTCCTGCCATGGCCTGGGCTGCATCCACCGCACGCGCCCCGGTAGCAGTAATCCCTCCGGCAAGGCCTCGGGTGAGCATGTCACCCACCCAGGCCATCTGCCGTGAGGGTGAGTGGATCCCGAAGTAGTCGGTGATTCCATCCCAGATCGAGGCACACCAGGAGGCGACCTTGTTCCACAACCAGCCGGCAAGCGACTGGATACCGTTCCATAGGCCGCGCACCAGGTTCATTCCCACGTCCGCGAGCTGCCCGTAGCCGGAGGCCAGGCCGCCCACGATTGCAGAGATAATCTGCGGAAGCGCACCCACGATCGTGCCGATAATCTGCGGCAACGCCGTGATCAGCGAGGTCAGCAGGCGGATACCAGCGTCGACGAGCTGTGGCAGTGCTGCCAGCAGCGCGCTGATGACGGCGGCGATGATGGTTGGCATCGCGGCCACCAGGGTCTGAATGGTCTGCGGCAGCGCCCCAATCAGGGCGGTCAGCAGCTGGATACCGGCGTCGATGAGCTGCGGAATCGCGGTGAGCAGTCCTGTCACGATGCTGGTGATGATCTGCGGCAGGGCCGTCACGATGGCCTCAATGATCGTCGGTAGCGCCGTCACAATGCTGGTCAGCAGCTGGATGCCGGCGTCGATGATCATGGGGATCGCGGCGATGATGAAGTCCACCAGTGCCTGAATAATCTGCGGTAGTGCCTCAATGAGTACCGGCAGGGCTTGGATCAACCCCTGGGCCAGGCCCGTGATCAGCTGCAGGGCTGCGGCAAGGATCATCGGCAGGTTGTCTGCCAGCACCTGCACCATCGCGGCAAGGACCTCGGCCATGCCGACCAGCAGACCAGGTAGGCCCTGGCCGATACCGTCGATGAGGGCGGTGAGGATCTGCACCCCCACATCAAGCAGGCCCGGAAGCAGGTTCAAGATTCCGCCGATCACGGTGGTGACAACGGTGGAGGCCAAGGTGGCGATACCAGGCCCCATGGTGGAGAGGGATTGGACGATAGTGTCCAAGGTTTTGAGTAGCTCCACCCCGATCTTGGGAACCTCGGTCGCCAGGAACTGGGCCGCCTGCTCCACCACCGTGCTCAGAGCCTGGAGTAGGCCTGTTACACCACCGGATTCAAACCCAGCAGTCAAAGCGTCTACCCAGGAGTTCACCGCCGGCAGTGCGGTCGAGGCAAGCATGGATGACAGGCCACCAGCCAGCGCGCCCTTGAGACCCGCGACCCCGTCCTGCAAGGTCGAGACCTGCCCGGAGAAGGTCTTGGACTGGGCTTCCATCGCCCCATAGAACTGGCCGCCCTCCGCTGTCGCCGAGGCGAAGGCGTCAGCGACCATGTCGGCGCTGATCGCGCCTTTTTCCATCTCCTCTTTAAGCTCACCGACACTCTTGCCGGTCTTCTTGCTCATTTCCTGCAGGGGGTTGAACCCGGCGTTGATCATCTGCAGCAGATCCTGGCCGGAGAGCTTCCCGGCAGAAGACACCTGTGCGAAGGCGAGGGTCAAAGATTCGAGCTTTTGGGCATCCCCCTGAGAGATGTCACCCAGCTGGCCAAGCCGCAGCTTTGCCTCATCCGCGCTGATGCCGAACGCCATCAACGTTTGGGTGTTTTTGGCTAGATCCTCCATCCCAAACGGAGTCTTCGCGGCCGTGACCTTCAGGTCGTTGACCAGCTGCTGGGCCTTGGCCTGGTCGCCCAGCATGGTGGTAAAGCTCGTGGTGTACTGCTCCATCGAGGCGTTGTAGGCAACACCGTCCTTCATGGCCTGGGCAAACCCACGACCAATCCCCGCGATCGCCCCGCCAATAGCCTTGACCCCGCCGATGATCGCCTCAGCAGCAAGATTGGCTTTGAGGACATCACCGAAGATGCGGGTCTTACCGGAGGTGTCGTCGAGCTCGCCGCTAAGTTCATTGACCTCTCGGGAGAGCTTGTCCGCACCACTGGCCGCATCCTTGAGCTCACCCTCCGAGGTGCCCGCAGCGGTGGTGAGCTGGTCGATCTTAGTAGTGTTCTCGGAGAGTTCGCGCTCCATGTCGTTGAGCGTGGCGGTGGCATTATTGAGCTGGATCCGCCAATTCTGCGTCCTACTATCGGACTGGCCGAAGGAGGCCGACGCGTTATCCAGTGCGGCCTTGAGAGCCTGGATTTTGGAGCGTTGGGCCTCGATCTCTTTGCCCAGCACCTGGTTGCGGGCGGTCAGGGCGTCAGCGTCGGTGGCGTTTTTCCCGAACTGGGAGGCCACCACCTTCATCTCTGAGCCAAGCACCCGCATCTCACGGTTGATGTCCGCGATCGCTTTCTTGAACTCCCGCTCACCCTCCAGGCCAATCTTGAGACCAAACGTTGAGTCAGCCATAGGTGGTCTCCTTGTCTGGGTAGCGCATAGGACTAAGCCCCGCACCCGGGCAAGGTTGGGTGCGGGGCTTAGATGCCTGGCGGGATGATGTCGTCGATGGTGGGCTCAGCGCTGGTGCGGCTGGGTTGTTCGTGTTGCCAGTGGCATTCGACCAGGTCCAGTAGCACGCCTAGTGGGAGCAGTGCTGTCTGCCAGCGGTCCAGGTGCAGGTAGCGGTGGGCCAGATAGGTCAGTCTCGTGAGGGTCTCGGCCCAGCTACTACCTGTGGGTGTGCTACTCAGGCTTTTGGGGAGGCAACCTCACGGCGCATGCCTGCCTCCAAGGCTGCGGTGATCGCGTCCTTGTAGTCGGCGAGCTCCCCGGGCACGGTGAGCAGCTCAACCTCCTCAGCGGTGATCTGCGGCCACTCATCCCCGTTGGCATACAGGTTGTGGATGAGGACGGATTGGTTGGCCAGCAGGGCGATCAGCCAGCAGATTTCACCGATCTGATCACCCAGATCATTGGAGGATTCCAGCTTGTCGCCAAGCTGCTCGAGCCCACCATAGCGGGAGGCGATCTCGCGGGTGGCGCGGGTGGTGAGCACCAGCTCTAGGTCTCGTCCGCCCAGGCGGATGAACGCGGAGTGTCCCGGGCCTTCGGGCAGCACGCTGGTGGGGTTCTTCTTCTTGGTTGCCATGCGTGTTCTCCTTAGTTGCCAGAGCCAGTGGTCGTGGTGGTTGTGGTGTAGGCCGGCTCATACACGGTGCTAAACCAGGCGTCCGTGATGGTCTTTGCGGCCTCGCCTTCGGTGGTTTCCACCTTCCACGGGTGCTTGCCTGAGGGGTCGGGCTTGGTGCGGCGCAGGATCGTTCCCTCGATCTCCGGGGTGGAAAACTCAATCGAATCGCCCTTGGTGGTAAGCGACCCGGTGGGAACGGCAAAGCGGACCTTATAGAGCCAGAAGTACCGGTAGGTGCCATTCGCCTTGCGGGCACGGAACCCGATCGCAACCGGCGCCCCGCCATCTTCGGATGTGGAGACCAGCACCTTGTTCTTATCGATGATGGCGCCGACCAGGTCGGCGGCAACCTCGGCACTGATGTCATCCACACCCAGGGTCAGGGTGCCGGATTTGAACTCTTTGACGACCTCTGCAGGTCCGTCATCGGCATACAGGATTGCTTCTGCGACTTCGATGGACACCTCCGCGCTGATGGCCTTGGCCAGCTGCTTAGGCGTGCCGTAGGTTTCCTCACCGGTAGAGGGGTTTTCCGTGATGGTGGCGTAGTAGAGGGAGTCGAGTCCGATGGTTGCCATGATGGGGGTTTCCTTTCGTTAGAGCGTGTGGTGGGTTTGGGTGTCGATGGCGTAGTGGTGGTAGCTGGTCTCGTCCTCGAACCCGATATAGGAACGGGCCGTGATCGTGACACCACCAGCCAGTAGCGCGGCGGTGAGCTGGTCGCGAAGCGGCAGGTAGTTGCCCCGCGCATACAAGGACAGGCGTGCTTCTTCGATCTGGGCCCCTGGGGTGTTATCCCCGTACAGGGCCAGGGTGTCGACTAGTGGGGTGAGCACCACGAACGCTTCCGGCAGCGGGGTTTCGGTAAACAGGCCCACCCGCACCGGCAAGCCGAGCTTCTCGCAGGTGGTGGTGAGGTGTTCCAGCAGCGGGATGCTCTCGCTCATGTGCTGCCTTTCGGGAGGCGCTCTGTCAACACTCGTTTCATGGCCTCCAGGGCTGGGGCGCGGGTGGTGCGGCGGGTGCGGGTAAGAAACGGACGGGCTACCTGGCGGGTGGAGCCGTATTCGAGGATGGTCGCGATCTTCGCGTTTGAGCTCCCGTCTTGGCGGGGCTCATCGAAGCCGACTTTCACGTTGTGGTTTCCCGCCCGATCCGTCTTCACCGGGGTTAGGCCCAGGGCTGCGACAAGCTGGCCGGTGGAGTACCTACCGGTGATGGATGCTGTGAGGTTGGCGCGCATGACCGGCTCAACCACACTGCCGGCGGCTTTCAGGGCTGCTTCGGCATGCTCATCGAGGTGTGCTCCTGCCGCCGTGAGCTCATCGAGCACAGCGGTGGGAAGTTTCACGGTTGCCCTAGCCATTACCTAACTCCTTCTTGTGAATACGGCGCCGACCGTAAGCCTTTGCTTAAACCGCCAAACCTGCTAATATCGGTACATCACGTTTATAACCATGAGAAGCGATATTTCAGGCGGTGGAACGACGATGATTGATGAAGAGACACTGGCTGACAAGGAGTCAGCCACCCGTGCGGCGTGCCTTTTCCATGGATTTTCAGATATCTCGCGAATGCGTATCGTTCAACATCTCTTCAACGGTGAGCACAACGTCAAGCAACTCACTGCTCATCTGGGGTTGGCGCAAACCACCGTGTCAGGACACTTGGCGTGTCTGCTGGATTGCGGGGTTATTCAGCGGCGTGCGGTGGGTCGCTCCTCCATGTATTCACTCACCCACCCCCAGAAGACGATGGCCCTTCTAGTTGCAGCACAAGACCTGTTATCTGCAACAGGCCAGGCGGTGACTTTGTGTCCACGTCACGGTATCGAGGCCCTACGCAACACAACCAAGGAGGAACAGTGAACGTTACCGACACAACAACCGATTGCTGCAGAGAATGCACCACTAACACAAAGGATTCGAACGGGCCGGCTCTCAGCCCGCAAAGGCGAACAATACTGAACAGGCGTGCTAAAACCCTTGCCCAAGGTCTAGTGCTCTACAACGTCGCCGAAGGAGTGATCTCGATTGCTTCCGGTTTAGTAGCAGGCTCGATCGCCTTGGTCGGGTTCGGCCTTGACTCCGCCGTCGAAGTCCTGTCCGGACTGGTCATTATTTGGCAGTTCCGTCACGCAAATCCCGAGGCATACGAGCGCAAAGCACTAGGTCTCATAGCCGGAGCCTTCTTTATCTTGGCCGCCTACGTCGGTACCGAATCAATACTCACCATGATTGAAGGACATAAAGCAGCTCCTTCCTTAGCGGGGATCGTGATCGCAATCCTCTCCGTCATCATCATGCCCACCGTGTCCCTCATACAACGACGAACGGGGCAGGAACTCGGATCCGCCTCCGTAGTAGCCGATTCCAAACAAGTGCTGCTATGTGCAGTCATGTCCTTAGCACTCCTATTGGGGCTGGTAAGCAACGCACTGTGGGGCTGGTGGTGGCTTGACCCCGTAATCGGTCTATTCATCGCCCTACTTGCACTCCGAGAAGGAATCGAAGCCTTACGCGGCAAAGCCTGCGCCTGCACCTCAGGACTTAGTCAATAATCAGCGCCCCGCAGGTCAATCAGTCACGTTGTTCACCTTCGGGTGAATGTTGGTGTGCTTCGATCACGGTGTAGCGGCCGACCTGTTCGACAGTGTCGATGACCCAGCGCCCATCGGCCGCGGCGATCACCATCGACTCATCCACAGTGATTGCGGGGTGGGTGCGGATGCGGAAGATCGCGGTGGCTTTCGTGTAGGCCGCACGGTTAACCCACGCTGAGCTGGCGTGGCGGTGCTCCACCTCTGCTCGCACTGTGGCCACAACGTTCTCGGCCACGATGTCGAACCCGGCTCTATCCCTCGTGTGGCTCAGGGCGACGATGTCGATGGCATGCCGCATCTGACCAAGACCCATGAGGATCACACCTTCCATTCCCGGTCCATCACCAACAACCGGTGGATCGCTTCCCAGGCGGCGCGGGCGGCGTCGGTTTTGTCTGCCCAAAACCCTCCGGTTGCACCATCGCGTGCCTCATACATGTGGGTTGCCAGCATGACCACGCCCTGGGTGGTGGCCGGGCTCATCGCGTGGGTGGCGTAGAAGCCGTCCGGCAAGTGCTGAAAAGACGCGGCGTAGGAGGTGGCGGCGTCCACCAAGTGTGCGATCAGCTCATCATCGGCCTCGAAGTCAACCTGCAGATTCGCTTTCACCAGTGCGGTGAGTTCTGCTGTGGACATCCGCCACCTCCTTATCGCTAGTCGGGTTTAGGCGCTGGCCTTCTGGGTGAGGACCTGCACGGCCTCGGGGACAATCAGCTTGCCGTCGAGGCGCTGGGAGGCCAGGAACCCAACCTGCCCGGTGGTGGCAAACAACTCGTTGAGCCGCTTGAAGGAGCGTCCCACCCGGTCGGCGATCCAGTAATAGGACAGGTCACCGAAGGCGACGGTGCGCGCCCCGGCCTTGATTTCGGGAACGAACGTGGATGTGTGTACCGGGCGGCCAAGGATAGTGTCCGGCTCTCCTGCGGTCAGGGCTGGCTGCCACAGGTACTGGCCGGTGGTGTCCTTGAGCTTGCGCACGGTCTTGACGGTGGCGTCGTTCATCAGCCACACCGCGTTCTTGCGGTACGGGGCCCGCAACGCGTAATGCAGGTCGATGAGATCATCCGCCGTAATGTCGGTTGCCTTCGCCGTGGTCACCGTGGACTGCGCACCGGAGGTGGCGTGGAAGACACCGGTGGGCTTACCCGAGCCGTCACCGTTGATGAAGGCTTCCTCTTCGGCGGCACCCATACGGCGAGCAAACTCGGAGGCGAGATAGGCCTCGATGTCGAATGCGGAGTCGTTGAGCAGCTCTTCGCTGACCTTGAGGAAGGTGCCGAGCTTGAACGCAGAGAGGGTGACCTGGTTGAAGGTGTCATCGGACTCGGTGTAGGGCTTGCCCTCATCCAGCCACGCCGCGCTGCCGTGGGTGGCGACCACCGGGATCTTGCGGTCCCCGCTGGTGGTGGTGATGACCTTGGCCAGGGTGCGCATGATGTTCTGATCGGCCAGGGTGTCGACCAGGGTGCGTTCGAACTCATCAGGCACGAGATAGCCGCCCTCCGTGTCCGTGCCGACGGACAGGGCGTTTCGCACCTCTGCCGGTGAGTGGTTCAGGCGCATCGCGTCCCAAAACGCCCGCTTGTAGGTGGCAGAAGCACGACCCGCCGGTTCGCCCTCGTCGGTGTGGAAAACGGCAGTGTTCATGCCAGGCCGGGCGGTCAGCGGCGGGCGGGTTGCGCGGGCGAGCTGGTTATCGAGTGCTTCGGCGCGCTCATTGCGGGCAATCTCCCGGGTGAGGTCCTCGATCTCTGCCTCCATACGGGCGTACTGAGCATCGTCCTCGGCGGTGAGGCATCCGGTTTCAGCATCGCGGCGCTCATCGAGGAAAGCCTTCGCAGCCTCCCACGCTGCAGCGCGACGGGCGTAGAGGTCAGTGGTGGTCATGGTCATGATCAGTGTTCCTTTCAAGACGGAATTAGTGGGGTTGGTTGGCCAGGGCGGCGTACAGGTCGGTAATCCGCCGACCCAGACGTTCAGGTACAGCGGGTTGGTGGTGGTTGATCTTGTTCACCAACGCGGCGGTGGTTGCTGCGGCGCTAAAGGTGAACCCCGCACCCAGGTTGTCGGGTACGGGGTCAACAGCGGCAGGCTCGGCGGGGCCGGGTGGCGTGAACGCCTGCGTGGGTTCGCTGGGTTGGTAGAGGCCGTCAGCGAAACCGAGATTGATGGCGGCTTTTGCGTCCATCCAGGTTTCCTCATCCATCAGCCGGGCAAGCTTGGCCCTCTGCATGCCGGTGCGTAGCTCGTAGGCGTTGATGATGGATTCCTTGACCGCACCCAGCATCTCCACCGCGCGGGTGAGTTCGGCGGCGTCTCCGGTGGCCAGGGTGGCGGGGTTGTGGATCATCATCATCCCCACCGGGGAGATCAGCACCTCGCTACCAGCCATCGCAATCACGGACGCGGCCGATGCAGCTAGGGCGTCGATGATCACGGTGACCGGATACGGGTAGTCCATGAGCATCGTGTAGATCTCGGCCGCCGCCACGCAATCCCCACCCGGGGAGTTGATCCACACCTGGATCGGGCCTGCTCCTGCTTCCAGCTCGGAGCGGAAAATGCCGGGCGTGACATCATCGTCGAACCAGGAGTCGGCCGCGATGACGCCGCCAATACGCAAAACCCGGTGCGAGGACTCCTCTACACCGGGCGGATCGGCTGGGGGCTGCTCCCAGTTCCAAAAACGGTTAACCGTCATAGTCTGCCTCCTCTCTGACGGATGCTTTGGGCTGGGTCATTGGTGTCCTCCTCAGTCGTAGGTGTGGGTTGTGTGGTGGCATACGCCCCGGCCAGGGACAGCGGCAGCATGTTGCCGTTGACCAGGTACAAGTCCCCGCCATCCTCGGGTTTGATGCGGTCGAGGTTTTCCAGCTCGCGGATGTCGTTGGCGCTCATCCACCCGTTCTGCCGGGCTACCGCATATCCCTGCATACGCGACGCGTAGTCACCGCGCAGCAGGCCCTCGAGGTTGAACTTCACGAACACGCCGGTATCGCGAGGATCCAGCAGGGTTTTGGTGAGGGCTTGTTCCCAACGGATCACCCACGGGTCGAGGGTGTATTTGACGAACTCGAGGGACTGCTGCTCGATGTTCGAGAAGCTGGACTTGTCGAGATCGCCGATCATGTGCGGCGGGATGCGGAAGATCCGGGCGATCTCACCCATCTGGAACTTGCGGGTCTGCAAAAACTGAGCCTGCTCAGGGCTGACCGAGATGGGCGTGTACTTCATGCCCTCCTCTAACACCGCGATCTTGTTACCGTTGCGCGCTCCACCGAACGTGGCGGTCCAGGATTCCCGCACACGGCTCGGGTCTTTGATCGTGCCGGGATGTTCGAGTACCCCGCCGGGTGCGGCACCGTTAGCGAAGAAGGATGCTCCGTAGTCTTCGCAGGCTTGGGCCATGCCGATCGCGTTTTTCGCCATCGCAATCGGGGAATACCCAACGAGGCCGTCAAACCCCAACCCCGGAATGTGCAACACCTCAGAGGGTGGGAGTACGACGCGCTCGTATTCGGCCCTCGGTGGTTCCTCGCTCGTGCGCTGGTACTCGTAGTAGAGCCGGCCCGCAGTATCCCGGCCCACGCTCATCCGGTTGGGCATCAGCGGGTACAGGCCGATGACTTCGCCGCGTCCGTTGCGGATCACCTGCGCAAAGGCGTTACCCCACAACAGCAGGTGGGTCATGAGGGTTTCCCGGAACACGAAGCTTGTCATCTCCGGGTTCGGCTCATCGTGCAACAGGCGGTAGAGCGGATGGCTAACCGCCTTCTCCTTCCCGCCATCCGTGCGGGTTTGGTAGACGTGCAACGGTAGGCCGGCGATGGCCTCAGCCAGAATCCGCACACAGGAGTAGACGGCGGTCATCTGCATGGCGGTACGCTCATTGACCGCACGGCCAGCCGATGTGGGGCCGAACAGGAACGAGTAGCCAGACGAGAGCTGCGTGTTGGTCGGGGCACGTCGGGTAAACCAGTCTTTAATTGACATATCGACACCTTTTCGGCGAAAACAGAAACTATAAGAGGGAACGCGATGAAGGTTGAACACCGACGTGAGGATGGTGAACTTCTCGGCTGGATTGACATCCACGAGGACGGCTCATGCACAGCGATCGACTTGCTCGGACGAGTGAGCGCTGCTGGTGATTGGGACGAGTGCGAAAACCAGCTCGAGGCCCAAGGCTTATCCTATCTGGCAGATCTTTATGCCCTGGAAGTCACACCGGGACTCTGGGTACGGGTCCGCATCGTTGAAGTCAACTCCACCCGGGTCCGAGTGAAGGAAGATGACTTCGGAGACGCCACCATCTCCACTCCCATCCACGACGTGCCGATTCCGGTGGACAATCGCCTCGTTCCATACGCCCTGGCACCCGGTGAGGTTCACAGCACGAGCAAACCTCGCTCGTCGTAGACCGAGTGCGCGGGCGCGGCGTTGCTGTTACGAATGGCCCGGTCTAGAGCCATGATGAGGGCGACGACGCCGTCGATTTTCTCGGTGGACTTTTGCTTGTCGGGTTTGATGTTGCCGGCAGGGTCGGTGCGGATGTGAATGTTGTCGACCATCCACGCGAGCACCTTGTTCCCACCATGCTGGATCCGTCCTTCCAGGGCGAGCTTCATCAGCTCCTTGCTCGGTGGGCTCATGTCTTTGAAGCCTTGCCCGAAGGGCACCACGGTGAAGCCCAGAGCATCGAGGTTCTGGCTCATCTGCACTGCGCCCCAACGGTCGTAGGCGATCTCCCGAATGTCGTAGCGGGTGCCGAGTTCCTCGATAAAGGCTTCGATGGCTGCGTAGTGGACGACGTTGCCTTCGGTGGTGTGCAGCAGGCCTTCGCGTTCCCACTGGTCGTAGGGCACGTGGTCACGGCCCACCCTAAGCTCGATGTTGTCTTCGGGGATCCAGAAGCGTGGCACTACCACATACGGCTCCGCTTCGTCCCGGGGTGGGAAGACGAGGACGAGGGCGGTGATGTCGGTCGTGGAGGCCAGGTCCAGGCCGGCGTAACACACCCTGCCGTCAAGCGAGGCCAGGTCGATAGGGGCGTTGCCTTTGTCCCACAGGTGCATGGGCATCCACCGGATCGACTGTTTCACCCACTGGTTGAGGCGCAGCTGGCGGAAGGCATTCTCCTCAGCCGGATTCAACTGGGCTGAGTGGGCGGCCGCCCGCACTTTGTCGATGGGGACGGTGATGTCCAGGCTGGGGTTGGCTTTACGCCACACATCTTCGTCCAGCCAGTCATCCTCGGGCTCGGCCCCGTAGATCACCGGGTAGAACGTTGGATCATTCTTTTTGCCGTCCAGGATGTCGCGGGCTTTCTGGTGCTGCTCGAAACACACCGACGCGGTGTTGGTTCCTGCTGTGGTGATCAGGAAGTACAGCGGCTGGGTGCGGGCATCACCGGATCCTTTGGTCATGACGTCGAACAGGGCCCGGTTGGGTTGGGTGTGCAGCTCATCGAAGACGACCCCGGAGATGTTGAAGCCGTGCTTGGAATAAGCCTCAGCAGAGAGCACCTGGTAGAAGCTGTTCGTTGGGGTGTAGACGATGCGCTTCTGGGAGGCCAGGATTTTCACCCGTCTGGCCAGCGGTGGACACAGCCGCACCATGTCGGCAGCAACCTCGAAGACGATGCTCGCTTGCTGGCGGTCTGCCGCACACCCATACACCTCGGCACGCTCCTCACCATCCGCGCAGGTCAGCAGCAGCGCGATAGCTGCAGCAAGCTCGCTTTTTCCTTGCTTCTTGGGGATTTCCACATATGCGGTAGTGAACTGCCGGTACCCGTCAGGCTTTACCGTGCCGAACAGGTCCCGCACAATCTGCTCCTGCCAGCCAAGCAGCTCAAAGGGCTTGCCTGCCCAGCGGCCCTTGGTGTGCTTCAAGGCTTGGATGAAGGCGACCGCGTAGTCGGCTTTGCGCTTGTCGTAGTGGGAGCCCTCATCCATGAACCGGGTCGGTGTGTAAGCGTCCGTGCTGGTGCTGGTCATGGTGGTTCTCCCTTCCGGGGTACAAGCAAGCGCCCCAGGAGCGTTGGCTCGTGGGGCGCGAGGCGTGCGGGTTAGGCGTTGCGGTTGGCCAGGGGTTCGGCCAGGGCTACCTGGAGAGCTTGGATCATGGTTTGAGCGTTGTTCAGGGCGATGACCAGCTCGGTGGTCTGCATCGGGGTCAGCGCCCCAAAGCTGGTGGTCTGGATCGTCCACTGGCCGTCCGTGTAGTAGAGGGTGGGAATGTAGGAGGTCGGGTCGGTGGGGATGACCTCGATTGGCCGGTGGGTGTCGGCGGTGTTGATCCGGTGGACCGTGTAGCCCAGCTTCGTTGCGTGACGGATCAGTTCGGCGGTGTTGGCCTTGGCGGTGGTGTTCAGGGTGTTCATGACCTGGCTCCTTCGTTGTTTCTTGGTGGTTGTTTGGTCATGTACATACAGCCATACCCACCCGGACATATCCAGCCGTTTTGCCTGATATTCCGCGGTTTTTCTAGAGATCATCATCTCTATGGCCTGGCCTCGTTTTACCTCATGTACGAGGCGTGGCCCCGCCGTGGCGGGGCCGGGGAGCCTGGGCTGGTTAGCGCTTGGCGGGGCGGAAGGCGTAGCAGCCCTCACTCTCGTGGGCGCGGATCCAGGCCTTGGCCTCCCACTCGTTAGCCAGGCGGATCCCGGTGGCGTGCTTGCCCTCGGAGGTGAACTCGATGATCTCGACCTCGCCGCCCTCCCAGGCGATCTCGGTCTGCCCGCTGGCGGCTGCCTGCTGGCCGGCAATGAATGCGGCAGTCAGGGCGTCCTTGAGGCTCCAGACGCTGACCTCGACGAAGTCCAGGCTGTCGGATCCTTGGGTTTCCAGGGTGTCGACCCCGACCAGCTCGGTGGTGGCGATCTGGGTGAGCAGGGCGGTCAGGTCGGTCTCCCGGATCGCGGCCTTGGTGGTCTTGCGGGTGGTTGTGCGTGCCATTGTCGTTGTCCTTCCGGTGTGGCTGCTGGTGTTTTTGTCATGTACATACAGCCATAGAAGCGGCACACTATCCAGCCAGTTTTGCCTGATAATCCAAGGTTTTCTAGAGATCATCATCTCTATGAGTGCGCCTGGTTCTCACCCCCGTGTACGAGGTGCGGCCCCACTCAGGGGGCCGGTCTCCTAGGTGCTGGTGCGGCGGGTTTAGTCGGCGAGGATCATGCCCATCGCCCAGGCCCCGGCCTCAGCCTGGCTGGTGAAATCCTCGTGGTCCTCAGTCGAGCTGATCGCCAGGCGGATCGAGGCCGTCTCGCCGCGCTCGGCGGTGGTGTAGCGGTAGCAGAAAGCCTGGTAGCCCATCGCCTCGCGCTCGAAGTTCCAGGCCCAGCGGGTGGCAATGATCCACTCACCGACCGGCATCATGTTGCCCTGGAAGCGGGTGGCCTTCTTCAGGGCCTTCTCGGTGGTCGGGCGGGTCATCTCGGCAAGCATCTCGGTGTTCATTGCGGGGCTTCCTTCGCAGGTTGGCTGGTGTTTTCTTGCATGTACATACAGCCATACCCCCGCCCACATATCCAGTCGTTTTACCTGGTATTCCGGGGAAAAATAGAGATGCTCATCTCTGCGCGTATCAGCCCAGCACCTGGTAGCGATCCACTCCGGGGATGAGCCCCAGGCTGGTGCCGTCATCCCAGGCGACGTGGATCGTGCCCAGGGAGTCGACCACGATGACTTCGCCTTCCATCCCAGCTCGCAGCCCCGCCTCCGTGTCACTGTCACCCAGCAGCCGGATCCGGCAGCCCGGGCGAACACCCAGGCCCCGTTGCCGCTCAGGTGTCGGGTGAGTACCCGCCTTGTGGTCTTGTGCTCATCCCCGGTCAAGCCCAGCCGGTTCAGGAAGGTTCGCATGGCGTAGCGGTCATTGTCATCTTGCGGGGCACGCCCGCGCACCCGCCGGGCAGTCTTGGCCATCGCAACCAGTGCGGCAATGAAGTCCTGACAGGCGGATACGACCTCGGCATCCGGCAGGGTGGTAAACCAGGCGAAGCGCGCCACCAGGCCCGCATCCTCATGCCGGATGTATTCCACGCCGGCAGGTGCCGGCAGGCTCAGTGCTCTGGCGATCAGTGGCCCGTAGGCGCGCATGAGGGCTGTGAGGTTGTCCCGGCCCCGCTCACCAAGGCTTACGGCTGGCACCATGATCGCCAGTCCCACCTCCTCTGCAGGGTCGGTGATCGTGATGCCGCGGCCGGCGAGCACCTGACGGAGCTGTTCGGTGAGTTCGGGGCCTTCAAGGCGCGCATCACGGGTGAGCAGGTACTCGCCGATCTGGTAGGCCATGCTCGGTGCCTTCAAATAGCGAGCCTCAGTCCCCGTGGCCTGGGCGATGAGCTTTGCGACCTCGGTGCGGCGGATGCTGGCTGGCAGGGTGAGCGTGTAATCCATGGTGTCCTCCAATGTGTGGGTTTGTCGTGTCTATACACGCTCACCTTTGCCCTACATATCAAGCAAAAACCCGCCTTGAGAGCACACAGAGATGATGATCTCTAGGATGCGTGCTCAACCTGTTTGACCAGGTCCAGGAAACTGCCACGCTCACACCACACCCCGGCGGCATCCCCGGTGTGCTCCACGTAGCGGCGAAGGATCACCGACGCGTACTTGGGGTCGAGCTCCATGCAATACGCAACCCGCTCGGTCTGCTCCGCAGCGATCAAAGTGGAACCAGATCCGGCGAATGGGTCGAGCACGATGGCGTTTGGCTGGGTGGAGTTGCCCATCGGGTAGGCCATCAGATCCACCGGCTTAGAGGTGGGGTGGTTCTTGGAGCGTTTGGGCTTGGCGAACTGCCAGATGGTGGTCTGCTTGCGATCGGCATACCAGGCGTGCTTGCCGCCGCTCTTCCACCCGAACAAGCACGGCTCATGCTGCCACTGGTATGGGGAGCGTCCCAGGACCAGGGAGTCTTTGACCCAGATGCAGCAGCCTGAGAGCTTGAAGCCCGCATCGATGAAGGCGCGGCGAAACGCCAGCCCCTCGGTGTCCGCGTGGAACACGTAAGCCGACGCCCCTGGTGCCAGCACCCCTGCGGCCGCGGTGAAGGAGTCGAGGAGGAACTGGTAGAAGGCGTCTGCGTCCATCTTGTCGTTCTTGATCGACAAGCCCTTCGAGCTTTGGAAATCGACGTTGTAGGGCGGGTCTGTGAGCAGCAGGTTCGCGGACTTGCCTCCCATGAGGGCTTCGAGGTTCGCGCTCTGGGTGGCGTCGGCGCACATGAGCCGGTGCCGACCCACAGTCCACACATCCCCAGCTTCTACGAAAGCAGCCTGCTCGAGTGCTGCGTCGAGGTCAAACCCATCGTCGTGGGCCTGGCCCTCATCCAGGGAGCCGATCATCGCTTGGATCTCTGCCTCGTTAAACCCGGTGAGCTCGGCGTCGAAATCGCTGGCGTCCAAATCGGCGATCAGCAGGGCGAGCTTGGACTCATCCCAGTCGCCGCTGATCTTGTTCAGCGCAATGTTGAGAGCTTTCTCTCGGGTCTCGTCGAGCTCGACCACCACGCAGTCCACCTGCTCGAAACCAAGGTCTGCGAGGACCTTCAGGCGCTGGTGGCCGCCCACGACTCGTCCGGTGGTCTTGTTCCAGATCACCGGCTCCACATACCCGAACTCGGCAAGCGACCGCTTGAGCTTTTCGTACTCGGAGTCTCCGGGCCTCAGGTCTTTGCGGGGGTTGTAGTCGGCAGGAGTGAGCTCAGAAAGGGTAAGCCGGCGCATATCCACGGGTCTTGACCTCCTCCTTGAGCTTGTATCCATAGGAGTACGGGGAGTTCCACCACGAGGAGGTGGTGAAGTGCCCGTAGGTGGAGTGCTCAGCAAAGACGGGGCGGCGAAGCCGAAGCAGCTCGATGATCGCTTCAGGGCGCAGGTCAAACACCGCCCGCACCGCATCCGCGATTACCTCATCGGGCACCCGGCCGCTGCCGCCGGTGTCCACCGTGACCGCCACCGGGTCAGCCTTGCCGATCGCGTAGCTGATCCCCACGACGGCCTCGTCGGCCAGGCGAGCATCGATAATGGCCAGAGCGATCAGGCGCGCCATGTAGGCGGCCGAGCGGTCCACCTTGGTCGCGTCCTTCCCACTAAACGCCCCACCACCATGGGGTGCTAGGCCCCCGTAGGTGTCGACTGCAAGCTTGCGGCCACTCAGCCCCGTATCTGCTGCAGGGCCACCCAGGGTGAAGGGCCCGGCGGGGTTGACCAACACGAGAGTGTCCTCATCGATGTGCAGGTCGTGGCTGGCCAGGGCTGGGGCGATGACCTGGGTGCGCACTGTGCGGCGCAGTGCCTCCAGGTTGGTGTCCTTGGCGTGTTGGATGGAGACCACCACCGCTTCCACGCCCACGGCCTGTCCGTCCTCGTAGCGAAGCGAAACCTGTGCCTTGCCGTCGCAGCCGATACCCCGGATGGTGCCCTCAGTACGGGCCTTGTCCAGTCGGCGGCAAATATCGTGGGCCACAACCAGTGGCAGCGGCAGGCGCTGCGTGGTCTCACGCGTGGCGTAGCCGTAGACGGTTCCCTGATCACCCGCCCCCAGGGCAACGTAGGCGGACTCCTCACCGTCGCGTGCCTCCAGGGAGGTGTTCACGCCGGCGGCGATATCCGGGGACTGGGAATGTGTATGTACATTCACCCGCCACCCAAAGGGTGCGTAGCCTGCGCGGATCAGGGCGCGGCGCACACTCTCACGTACACGCACGCGCGCACTGGAGGTGATTTCACCGGCAACGATGATGCGGCCCTTGGTGGCCATGACCTCTACTGCGCAGCGCGCGCTGGGGTCGTCGAAGAGGAGGTCGTCGAGGATGGTGTCGGCGATCAGGTCGCACAGCTTGTCCGGGTGGCCAACACAGGTTGACTCGCAGGTACGGATATCCATAGGGGTACTCCTTCACTCAGAGGGGGTGGGCATGAACAAAGCCCCACCACCCGAGAACCGGGTGTGGGGCGAAACAAGGGGCTTGTGGTGGTGGGTTAGGTGCGGGATTGCAGCAGGCGTTCCATCAGGTCATCACCCGGCGAGCTGCCGGCGTATTCGCGGGTGGAGGTGGCGCGCACGATCTCGTAGATCTCGTACCAGTACACATTCGCCTGCTTGCTAAAGCTCTGGCTCATGGCCACGAACGGGGAGGCGATCGCCGCACCCGTGGTGGGGTGCTTACCCAGCAGGCCGAACTTGGTGATCGCTTCCTCGCACTGGATGTAGCGGGCAAACGCCTGCGCGTAAGCCTCAATCAACCTGGGGCTAACGAAGGAGGCGACCCCTCGGGCGTCCAGCCACGCCCAGGTCTCCCGGTAGAGTTCACCGGCCAGCAGCGGCTGTCCATCACGCTGGGTGGCGGACAGGTAGGCCGACGGCTCCGGCATGGTCTCACCCTCAAGCACCGCACCATCGCCCACGTCCGCGCCGTCAAGGCCGAAGGGGTCAAGGTCTGTGGGTTCCAGGAGACGGGAGGCGGGCTTACCGGCCTCGAGCTTGTCCTTGAGTGGGTCAGGTTTCGCGCCTGCTCGCACGCGTCTGCCGCCACGGTTGGTGCCGTCTTTGGCCACGGATTTTCGCCTCCTTTCCGCGGGGCTGGGTCAATCGGGGGTTTGATTCGGACTTTTTCTGCGCGGCACCCCAGGCCCGCTCCCTCAGGGGCCTCGGGCTAGAGATTTCACGCCCCCTAGGGGGCCTGCGTGCCCCGCTGTGGGGCGAACTCGCGGTTTTCACTCGAAAGTGGCACCGCAGGACTCGGCCAGCCTGTGGGGCTTACAGGCCGGTTTGACGCTTGGGTGCGCTCTCGCTGGAGTCAGTAGCTGTAGACCCTCGGGCCACGCCGCCACCGATCCCCATCCAGCGCTGACTGGCGGGAGTGGCAGGGCTTGCACAAGGCCCGCAGGTTCGACGCATCATGGCTGCCACCATGACCGAGGGGCACAACGTGGTGAACCTCCACCGCTGGCGTGGTCCGTCCTGCGTCCAAGCAGTCCTCGCACAGTGGGTGGGCGTCCAGGTAGCGGGCACGAATCTTGCGCCAGGTGTGTCCGTAGCGGCGGTTGATTGCAGGGTCACGCTGGAAGCGCCGGTAGCGCTCGTCCTCAGCCTTGGCGTGGCGGGGACAGAACCGCTCGTGAGTGAGCTCAGGACAACCGGGATGCCGGCACGGAGTCTTCGGCTTGAACGGCACGGCCATCCTCCTTGCGGTTGTAGTATTCGTGCATCGGTGACGGCCGATCAGTGCGTGGCGAGGGACGAATGACGATTCGTCCTCACTACTGTCGCCTGCCTACCTGTGGAGGACCGTCATGACCGATACCCGACGTGAAGCCCGTGCTCGCCGCCGTGCTCAACACCATGGCTTGAGGCTCACCAAGTCACGCACCCGCACATCCACTGATCCCCGCTTTAGTTCCTACTGGCTGGTCGAAGCCCAGACGCGCGGTCTCGTTGCCGGCGGCGAGTGGGGTTGGGACCTGGAGTCCATCACCGATTTCCTCGACGCCTTCGAGGTTGAGGCGTAAAGCGCCACGGACAAGGCCCCCGCACAAGCCACTGTGTGGTGTGGGGGCCTTGACCCAACTATCGACTGATTACAGGATGCCAGAGGGAAAACGGGAAGACCATGGCATGTTTCGGATACCCGCTAACGCTTGGGTGCATCACCTCCTACCCGTAGAGTGCCGTTGCTAGCCGGTGGACCGCCTTTGTCCTTCGCCGGAACGCTGTCTCCCGTTCAACGTAGAAGTGATCGGCTACTGCCCGTGCCCGGTCCTCCTGCGAGATGTCGTCGGCGGCGAAGAAGAATGTGTCCAGGACGAACCGGTCGTCCTCGCTGAGCACGCCCCAGGCGGGTAGGAACCAGTCCATGTACTCCCGGGCCTGGGCGTAGCGCTCCCGGTAGGCATCCACCCGATCCAAGGTGGAGGCGATCCGATCCTCGCCCGCATGCGGGTTGGGTGCGTGCGGCATCCCGTCCAGGCGCTGCGAACCCACGGTGGTGAGCCGATCGTAGGTGTCTTTGATGGCTTGGTCGGTGGTCTCAAGGATGTGTTGCATCGAGGCGTAGTCTTCGAGTGCTGCCAGGGTGGCCTTGTAGGTGTCCAGGTATTTGCTCATCACGTGCATGGTTAGTTCCTTTCCGGGTTCAGGGTCGCTGCGACTGCGTCGATCAGGCGGGCTTGGGTGGTGTCTTTGGCTGCAAGGGCGGTGAGGACTTGCTCGTCGATGGTGTTCTTGGCGGCCAGGTGGGTGATGGTGACCGGCTGGGTCTGGCCTTGCCGGTGAAGCCTGGCGTTGGTCTGCTGGTAGAGCTCCAGCGACCAGGTGAGGCTGAACCAGATGAGGAGGTGGCCACCTGTCTGGAGGTTCAGGCCGTGCCCCGCGCTGGCGGGGTGGATCAGTGCCAACGGAACCTCACCGGCGTTCCAGGCGTGGAAGTCCTCGGCGGTCTGCAGTAGCCGGGCCTGTGGGAAGCGGGCTTGGATGCGGGTGGCGTCGTGTTTGTGCCAGTAGGCCACCAGCAGGCTCTGCCCGTTGGCTGCTTCGATGAGGTCTTCTAACGCGTCAAGCTTTCGGCCATGCACCACGACGGTCTCGCCGGTTTCGTCGTAGACCGCCCCCGTGGCCAGCTGCAGCAGCTTGCCAGACAGAGCCGCGGCGTTCGCGGCATCCACCACAGCCCCGTCCAGGTCGATGACCATGTCGCGCACGAGCTGGTCGTAGACCTTGCGCTCAGAGGAGCTCAGCTCAACCTCGTGGGTGGTGATGGTGAGCTCGGGCAGGTTCAGGTAGTCCGTGGTGCGCATTGAGAGGGTGATGTCGCTGATTGCTTCGTAGATCTCGGCCTCGGCACCGGGGCGGGGCTTGTAGGAGAAGATCTGCATGCCGTTGCGGCGGTCTGGGGTGAACCAGCGTTCCCGGTAGCGGGTGATGTAGCGGCCAAGGCGCTCACCGCCATCCAGCAGCTTGAACTGGGTCCACAGATCTTCGAGTCCGTTGGCGGCTGGGGTGCCGGTAAGTCCTACGATCCGGTGGATGTGCGGTCGGACGGAGCTCAGGGCTTTGAAGCGGGTTGCCTTGTGGTTCTTGAAGCTGGAGAGTTCGTCGATGACGACCATGTCGAACGGCCACTGGCCACCGAGGGTTTTCACCAGCCAGCCGATGTTCTCCCGGTTGATCACCGTCACCATAGCCTGCGCAGCCAGCGCATCGAGCCGCTGTTGGCGGGTGCCGACAGCGACCGCAACGGTCAGCCCCTCCAGGTGATCCCACTTGTGCACTTCAGCTGGCCAGGTATCCCGCGCCACCCGCAGTGGCGCAACCACCAGAACCCTGCGGGCTTGGAAGGTGTCGAGTAGGAGACCCCAGATGGCGGTCAGGGTGATGATCGTCTTGCCGAGCCCCATGCCGAGCAGGATTGCGGCCTGGGGGTGCTCCTCAATAAACCGCGTGGCCTGGTGCTGGTAGTTATGCGGCTGATAGTGCACGGCGCACCTCCTGGATGCCCTCTGGCCCATCCACGACCAGGCAGGTGAAGCCCTGTGCCCGAAGCTGGTTCATGCGACGCTGCTGTAGTGGCCTGGGTTTCTTGCCGGGGGCTTTGACTTCCACGAACACGACCCGTCCAGCCCTCAGGCACAGCCGGTCTGGGACCCCATCCACTCCGGGGCTGACGAGCTTCCAGCAGATGCCACCGTCGGCTTCGATGGCTCTTTTCAGCGTGTTTTCAACAGTTTTCTCATCCATGGCAACCTCCATTTCGAGGGCCATGTGCAGAGGGGTGCAGGTGCAGACACTACCTTTTACATATAGATTCAACATGCATTTTTCCCACATGCGGTAAATAGGTAAATGGTCTGCACCCCTCTGCACACTCGCCCTGCACTTACTCCTCGAACTCGTCTTTCAGACGCAGCCCATAGACCTTGATCGCGGCCCGGGTCTTCTTTCGGGCGAACCCGGCCATCTCGCAGGCGGCGTTGAAGTCCACCATGGGGCGCGCCCACCCTGCTGTGGACAGCGACCAGGCCCGGTAGGCCTGGTAGAGCTCACCGGCTTTCGCTTCCGCACCGTTCTCGACCACGCACTGATCGGCCAGGAAGTGTGAGAACCAGTCGTTGTCTTCCCGGTAGGCCTCAGAGGCTTCCACCACCGCGGCCGGGGCAGCGAGGTGGTAGTCCTCTTCGTGGATGAGGCGTGCGCCTTCCATCACCCAGGCCAGGATCGCCCCGCCAGCATGCTCGTAGAGGTAGTCGACATAGTTCTTCACGTCCGCATCCCCGCTGATGGTGGCCGTAAACGGGATGACGATCAGCCTGCGCCAGATGCCTGCATCCATTGCTCCCACCCGGGGCAGGTGATTGGTGTACAGGACGAGAGAGTGGGAGGGGGTGAAGGAGAAGGGGTCTTTGAACTTCTTCTCCGCGGCGATCTTGTCGGTGGAGGCCAGCTGTTTGACGTTCGAGGTTGACAGCCTCACGCCTTCCTCGGTCTCTGCTGCGATGAGCAGGCGCTTGCCGCGGGCCTCGGCCAGTTCTGGTTTGACGTTGCGTCGCACCCCAACAGTGAGCGTGTCAGCACTGATGGATCCGGAGTAGGTGCCAAGCACGCGGGCGATGGTGTTCCAGAACGTGGATTTGCCGTTGCGGCCATCCCCGTAGGCGATGATGAGGGCCTCGAGCATGACTTTGCCGATCGCTGCCAGGCCACACACCCGCTGCACATAGCCGATCAGGTCCTCATCGCCTTGGAAGGTAACCTTGAGGGCTTGGCGCCACAGGTCCACGCCCTGGGTGTCTGGGCTGGTGGCGGTCTGCAAGGTGATGAGGTCTGCCGGGTGGTTATCCCGCCTGGAGGCCAGGCCCTCGGTGAGCTGGTAGGTGCCGCCCGGGGTGCACAGCAGGTACGGGTCACAGTCCAGATCTGAGGCCCGCACCTCAAGCAGCGGCTGGGCTTCTTTGAGGGTGGCTGCGATATTGCGGGACTGGCGCCGCCCGAGCACGAACTTGTGATACTCGCTGGCCTTCAGCAGCCGCTGATACGCCACCTGCTGGGCGTCACTGAGTGAGGCGACACCTTTCGTCTTCGACGAGGCGGCAGCAATGGTGTCTGCGGCTCCGGTGTCAGCCATGAGTGTGTGGGCCTGGTCGAGCATGTTTTGTGCTTCGTCGAGCTGGCGGGTGGTGAGCTCTTGGGCGACAGCCTGGGCGAGTAGGTCGTTTTCCACCCACACCCCGCCCTCGTAGACCAGCCAGTGGGTGGACAGGGAGTAGCGGATCTTGTCGGCGTACTCGGTAGCTAACGCTTCGGCTTGCCCCACGTCGGTGTAGTCATCGGGTTTGAGTGAGGTCAGCGCCTGGTAGACGGCGGGCTTGACGTAGGAGGGGTCTTTCGCGACCCGGCCAGCAAACCTCAGCGCTGACCGCCAGATCGCTTCCAGCTCCGCGGTGGGCAGGGGCGGGTCGCACAGCGCGGCCTTGCGGTCAAAGAGGGTGCGGGCCTGCTCGGTATCCCCGTAGCGGATGAGCACCCGGCCGGCGAAACGGGACAGGGTGGCGTTGCGGCTGCCCTCCCCGATAGCGAGTGTTGCAGCATCGAATGCGGCGAACGCATCTTGCTCGGCTTGGCGGGTGAGCCACTCGTCGACCAGCAAGGTGCCGGTGAAGGCTTCCACCTGCGGGGCGGGGTGTCCGTAGAGGAATCGGGCCGCATCCAACGCCCCAGTGTCGAAGAAGGTGAACCGATCAGCCAGGGACTTTTTCAACCCCGCGTAGGTCGCTGGGTCGGTAACCGGACTGATGGGCAGGTAGACGTGGAAGCGGGGCCTAGCAGGTGTTCCATGCTTGGAGGTGTTGTGGTTGCGGGACGTGGCTGTCATGAACTCCACATCCGCCAGCAGGTCTGCCAGGTGCTGCGGGCTCACCCACTCGTCGGGGTTCTCACTGTGGTCGTTGTCGATGTCCATCACCAGGCAGTCCGAGGTGACAAACCCGTGGGTGGAGCGCTGATTGCCTTGGTATTCGGCGGCAACATGGTCGAACCGTGCTGCCGCCTGCAGGTCGGCGGCGTCGGTGATGGTGGCCTTGTTCGGGTAGTGGGTGTTCGAGGCCAGGCCGCTGGTGGTGGCGGTGAACAGGGTGAAGGTGGTCATGGCTGGATCTCCCGGAAGTCGGAATCGAGAAAGCGGATGGGGATGTCGAGGTGGCGGGCCCAGCAGGCCTCGGTGCGCATGCCGGGGCTGATGCGCGGGGCGTACACCCACACCTCCTCGCACTTGGACAGCACGATGCGGTTGAAGAACATGGCGAGTTCCCGTTCGGCGGGCTTGGTGTCATCCATGAACTGTGGGAAGAGCAGGTGTGGCGCGATGGGGATGCGACGGCGCGCCACTGCGGCAGCGCACATGCGGCGGGCCAAGCGAATGTTGGCCTCGGTGTCCCCGGCGAACGGGCTGCAGATGTAGGCCAGGGGCCGGTATCCGAACCGCTGCCGCTGCTCACGTTTGAGCACCTCAAAGACGGTCGGGTCCGCGCACCCCGAGGCGTTTAGGCGTGGGATCGTCGAGTCGGTGGGGTTCACTGGGCCACCCCGCGCTCGATCAGAGGGAGCAGACCCCGCTCGTGCTTGAGCAGGTCGTAGATGAAGAGGCGGCCCTTCTGGGTCCAGTACAGGTGGGTGCTGGTCTTGCCGGTTTCCTCGTCGTAGACGAAGGTCTTTGAGTGGGCGTAGCCAGCCTCGGCGTGGGCGGCGTAGAGGAACCAGCGGCCAGACTGCTTAAACTGCACACCCAGCTCATGGAGCAGCTTGTTGAGCTTGCGGGCCGTGAGCCCGTAGTCCTTCGCGATCTCAGTGGTGGTCAGCAGGCTCTCGGACTGCAGCACCATGTCGTAGTAGGTGACCTTTGGACGTGCCTCGAGCAGCAACTGGGCTTGCTGGAGGTTCTCTGCCGCTAGGGCTTCGTTGCGTTCCTTCTCCTCCACGTAGGACTGCAGCATGGCAAGCAGAGCCTTCGGATTCGTGCGGATCTCCTCGATCACTCGGTCGGTGATGTACAGGCCGTGTTTGCGGATCGAGGGCAAAACCTCGTCCATCACCCAGGACTCAAACTTCTGGGCGGCTGGAAGGTGGGAGGAGAAGATCAGTCGGTAGAGGTCGCCTTCGCTGATGAATCGGACTTCTTGCAGACCTCCTGGGGTTTCAAGGGGGTGGTGAATCGCCACCCCCTTGCAGTGCTGCTTGATGGCGTTAACCGGATCCTTGTATCCGAGCGCGATGGCGGCATCCTTCGCGCAGATGTAGATGGTCTCGCCGTCGACGATGGTGCGCAGGTTGCCGAAGTCCGGGTGGGTGTACGAGTTCAGATTGGTGCTCATGTCGAGCCGCCTTCCTGAGAGGCGTCCAGGCGATGCACCGTGCAGCGCGCTCGTCCTCTCAGGCCCTAGGCGGCGAGAAGCGTCAGGTGATAACCCCAGTCGAAAGAACGGTGACGCGGATCGGCAAAGACGTGTATGTCGGCGCGCTTCCAGGGCGGATGCTGTGCGAGTTGCCAGGCGGGTTCCGTGTCAGAACGAGATCTGCTATCCTTGTGGGTAACAAGACCGGTTCCGCTGCCCGCTTCGGTGGGAGTCCAGGGCCGGTCCTTTTTCGCACGGAGGGGTCGTGACCGATAGCCCGATTAAGCCTTTCAGGAGTTACGCTGAGCAGGTAGCGCTCTTGCGTTCACGCGGCATGGTGATCGAGGATCTGGATCAGGCGGTTGATGCGCTTGCGACGCGTAACTATTACAGGCTTTCGGGTTACTGGCACTCAGCGCGCATCATCGATTTTGTCTCCGGCAAGCCCACCGATCGCTTCCAGCCGGGCACATCCCTAGATCTCTGCGTTGATTTGTACGAATTCGACGCCAGACTGCGCAGCGCCGTATTCACAAGCCTGGCTCCGATAGAACTCGCCCTGCGGTCTCTACTGGGTTATCACCTAGGTAGCATTGACCCGCTGGTGCATCTGGATATTGAACAGCTCAACGCAGTGGCCCGTACCCCGGATCGGAAAAATCCGCGCAAAACACAGCACGCCGTGTGGCTTGCCAAATATATGGAGGCCGTGAGGAACTCACGCGAGGACTTCGTTGCTCATCACCGCGCCCAGTACGGTGGGCAACTGCCCGTGTGGGTTGCAGTTGAGATCATGGACTGGGGCATGCTGTCCTACCTGTACCGATTCAGTCCTCGACGGGTGCGCGATGAGATCGCAGGCTTGTGTGCGATGACAGCTCCACAGTTGGAATCCACCCTGAAATCGCTCAATGTGTTGCGCAACCTTTCTGCTCATCATGCCCGGCTGTTTAACCGGGGTTTCGACATCAAGCCCAAGCCCATCAGGCATGAGTTGATGGAACCTGTCAACGCGCTGACGTACAGGTTGTTCGGGCAGATCAGCATCATTCGATTCCTGCACCACCAATTGGACCTGCCAGGTAGCGAGCGTCTCGCTCACACACTCGAGACGTTCCCCCACAACGAGATCATCCCCTTCGAAAGGATCGGAGCGCCCCAGAACTGGCGCGCCCTGCAGCTCTGGGCTAACTAACCCGCAGCGCTCCTAATCTTTCATGTAGTAGTCACACTCGTAACCGTCAGCATCCAGCGGTAGGCCGTCTGCCCAGGTGGGGAGCCTGGTCATGAGTGCGACGATGTCTTCGACGCTCGCACCATCGGTGGGTTCGTCGACGACGATCTCGTCGTGAATATGCATCACGATCCGATGCCCGGCCGCATCGACGTGGTGCATGGCATGGGTGAGGAGGTCCCGGGCGGTGGCTTGGACGAGGTTCTCGGTGAGCTTGCCGCCGTAGGTTTCGATCGGGCCCCACTTGCGGGTGGTGCCATCCACCCCGTCGAAGAGAATGCTGGTCATACCGAAGCGGTTCTCACCGAGCCTGGGTCGCGGGTAGCACAGCTCCCGCCCCGACGGCAGAGCAATGAACAGGCACCCAGAGCGGTAAGACAACCGGATGCGTCCGACCTGAGTTGGGGTTCGGGTCTCAACTGTGGTGATGCCTGCTTGCTCGATCTCGTGCCAGAACTGCACGACCATCGGGTTGGCGTCCCGCCACGCATCAACCAACGGTTTGAGCTCTGCCTCGTCCAGGCCCATGCGCAAGGCTCCCATGGCTTTGAGCGCTCCGACCGAGCCGCCGTACCCGCAGGCCAGGACCGCGATCTTCCCTTTCTGACGCAGCTCCGCATTGGCCCCGTGCTTCTCGACCGGGACACCGAACATGCGGCTCGCGGTCTGGCAGTAGAGGTCTTTGCCCTCACGGAAGGCCTGCAGGGTGCCGTCTTCACCGGCGAGCCACGCCAGCACCCTGGCCTCGATCGCGGAGAAGTCAGCGACGATGAACCGGTGGTCCACGCTGGGGATGAAGGCGGTGCGGATGAGTTGGCTCAGGGTGTCTGGTAGCGGGGCATAGAGCACCTCCAACGCCTCACTATCACCGGCGGCGAGGAGGCCCCGGGCAGAAGCGAGGTCGGGCATGTGGTTGCGCGGCAGATTCTGCACCTGAATCAACCTGCCCGCGAAACGGCCGGTGCGGCCGGCACCCATGTACTGGATGAGCCCGCGCGCCCGCTGATCTTGGCCTGCGACGGCGAGCATGGCTTGGTACTTCTTCACCGAGGACTTCGACAAGTCCTGGCGAAGCCTCAGCACCTCAGCGACCTGCCCGGTCGCAGTCTCGAATGCGGCCTCCACCTCGGCCTTGGTCAGCGACTCCAAGGCGCAGTCGTGCTCAGCGAGCCAGTCTTTGAGCTGGATGGGGCTATTGGGGTTCTCCAATCCGGTGAGCTGCTGGGCGCGCTCGATGCAGGTGTCACGGTGACGGGTATCGACCTCCACCGCGTTAGCAGCCAGAGTCGTATCAATACGGACTCCGGTGTCGTTGATGCGCTGATCCAACCAGTACGTCTCCCACTCCGCATCGGGCATCGGGTTACGGGCCAGTCTCGCGGCAAGTTGGACTTCAACGTCGACATCGCGGCGGTTGTAGGAGATGTACTGCTCCCAGCCGACCGGGTCATCAGAGGGCAGGATGCGGCCTCCATCCTTGCCGGGGATAGAAAACCGGCGGATAAGCCTCTGCCCGGCGGGGTCTTTCTCGAGCGGTAGCCGTAGTGCTTTGGCTGCGCCGTCCAGGTTCATGGGTAGTCCTAGGGAAGCTGCCCAGACCATGGTGCACCGCCACCCACGTGGATCCAGAAACCCCTCAGACAGTAGGTCTGGGTGGTGGCGGCGCAGAAAGGCCGAAAGGCAGACACGCTCGAAGGCCGCGTTGAACGCCGACTTCGTAACAGTCGGGTCGGTGAGCGCCTGAAGGATCATGGTCGGGATGGGCTCACCCCGGGCCAGGTCGATGACCTGGGTGGGTGCCCCGTCGATGCTGTAACCAAACAAGAGGATGCGGAAGGCCTCGTCTTCGGCGTACCTGTACACACCAGCGGTGGCGAGGTTGGTGGGGCTGAAGGTCTCAAGGTCCAGGGAAAGCGTGCGCATTGGGTGTCCTATCTATAGATGTGGTTGTGGCGGGACACCCCGAGTCGAGCAATGCTCAGACCACAAGGTGCCCCGCCACGAAGCCGGAGTCGGGGTTAGGCCAGGAAGTCATCCCCAGCACTGAACGCTGCGAAGTCATCCGCAGCCGAGGTGCGGCCACCGCCCAGCGGCTCGCCATCGCGGAGCTTCTGCACGTTGCCGAGCCCGCAGGCGATGCCGCGGTTGCCGTTGGTGTTGAAGGCGTAGAAGTTCAGTGAGACGCGGGCGTAGCAGCCGGAGTACACCTCCGCGGGTGAGAGCACCGGGTTGAGGTCCTGGTCGACGACCTCGGGCGGCAGGGTGGAGTTGGCGTTGATGAAGAAGCACCCGGCATAAGCCTCGTCGTCACGCTCGGTGTCCCCGTCACGCAGCGGGAGCTTGAGGGCGGCCTTGTTTGGGCGCTTTCCACCGAACTTTCCGATGCCTGCCTCGATGGCGGCGTCGATGGCCCGTTCGATCTTGCCGATCGTCTCCCGATCGCTCTTCGGGATGATCAGGGACACGGAGTACTTGGGCTTGGAGCCCTGGATGGACTGGGGCTCGAAAAGGTGTGCGTAGGACAGGCGGACTTCGCCGGTAACAACGCGAGTCGGATTCTGAGTGTTCATAATGGTGACCTCCTTGGTCAGTTGGTGTTGTTGTTGAAATCGGTGGCAGCACTCACGCGTGCGAGTGGCGGTCTCTTGTCGGATTCGGGCACGAGAGTGGGTTTGCCTTCGGGCTTGATGACCAGGTCCCCGAGCGTCTCGGTGAAGGCCCTCTTACCCATGAGGCGTTCCATGGCGGTGATGCCGATCAGGCGCTTGTCCCAGATGTCGCTGTAGCCAGCCTTCTTGGCGGCCTCCGCCACTGCCGCTTCGTCGGTGTATTTGCGGATGGAGCGCCCGGCGACGACCTTGAACCCGGGGATCTGAGTGCCGGCCTGGGCCTGAGCCAACGCCCAGGCTTCGACGTCCGTCGCCCAGGCTTTGAGCTCAGGGATCTTCGCCAGCACCTCAGCAACCTCAGCCACAGTGAGTTCTGCGGGTGGTGCGAACTCGTGCTTGGCGAGTGCGAGGTTCGCTTCGGCCCTGGCCCGGCAGGTGGGGGCGATACGGCAGAACTGGCACCACGGGCCGGCGGTGTATTCGCCTTCGCCGCGGGCAGCCAGCTCAGCGATGGGTTTGACCGTGTTCTCGCCCCAGGCGATCAGGTCCGGGGTGCTGATCGTCCAGGTTTCGACGTTGGCCCGGCGAGGCTGGAAGATGCTCAACGCGACTTCCTCGATGTCGTAGAGCGCATCGAACGCTGCCAAGGCTCCCAACCCATAGAGCATGAGCTGGGGATTCTCCACAGGGCTGACTTCGACACCCATCCCGTATTTGAGATCGATGACCCGGAGGGTGGGTTCGGCAACGATCACGCAGTCCCCGGTGCCGAAGCCGCCCGGTGCGAGGTGGGAGTAGTCGAGGCGTTGCTCGACATACACCTGCGGGTCAGGGCAGTGCTCCCGAGCAGACTGAATGTGCTCGGCCACGAACTGCACGTAGTCGTCGGTGTGGCCCTCCATCTCCTCATCAATCCACTCAGAGGTAGGCCGCTTCGCGCGGCGCTTCAAAAACCGCAGCAGCTTGTACTCAGCCAGCGAATGCGCAGCCGTACCCTGCAAGGCAGCGTCCGACGGCGTATCTGCCACGCCATCGACGGCGAGCGCGGAGGGCGGGCAGTGCAACCACCGGTGAGCACTCGAAGCGCTCAAGAGTGCGTGGCTATCAGGCATGGGCGATCTCCTCAGCCCCAGCCATGATCTGGCCAAACTTCGCCGGGTCCACCTCTGAGAGAGCCTTCGCACCCGCGTCAAGGATCAGCTGGCGCACCTGGGCGGTATAGCCCTGCTGAGAGAGCTCCGCCAAGAACGAGCGCACCTCCTCGAGCGTGTACTCACGCACTGCAGTAGCCGACTCAGAACCATGCTGAGCCTCAGCTGCGAGTCGTTCTTCGAGCTCTGCCTGGAAAGCGGGCTCCTCCAGACGGGCGGCGGCAACCGGACGTGGGCCAGCCAGTGCGTACTCGTCTTCGACGCCTTCCCATCCATCTGATTCAAGCGCCTGGGCAATCTGGGAGAGGCCCTCCATGGTGCGGTTAATGCCCGCGATCAGGGCGTTGCGGTGCTGCGGGTTCATGCCACATCACCACCAACGCGGTGGAGCTTGCTGCCTGCCGGGTGACGCTGGACCGCGTCAGCCAGAGCCATCAGCTCCTCATCCGAACATTCCGCCCCGCAGCACGAGGCCTCATCGACCCTGCGCAGCGTCACGTCCCGTACCTCCCGGCCGGGGACCAGAACGGTCACGTCCCGCATAGGACCGAACAACCAGGTCAAGAGCCGCTCTCGCAAACCCACCCGGCCGATGTTGATGGCCTTGCCCGGGTCAGGTTCTCGCGACAGACTCACTGTCACCGTCTTGTGTGTCATCAGCTTCCTCCTTAGAAACTTGGTGGAAGGAAGGTGGTGCCCGGATTGGCTTGATGCTCCTTCCACCCTCAAGGCGGCAACGAGCCCTAGTTGATAACCCCAGGGCCGGAAAGCAGATCGCGGAGTTTTTTCTCGGCGCGGTCACGGATCTTTTTCACCATCGGCTGGGACACGCCCAGCACGGCTGCGATGTCCCGCTGGGAGAGGCCGTAGATGCGGGAGGCGAGGACTACCTGCCGCTCGCGCTCGGACAACGCCGATAGTGCTTGGCGTACGACAAAGCTGGTCGCCCATGCGTCTGTGGCATCGTCTGGCGTGGTGGAGGTGAAGATGCCGTCGCGGTACCCGGATGCGGCGCGCAGGCCGACCTGGCCGGACTCGATGTCGTCGTCACTGGGGTCGTTGTCATCGACCGAGAGGAAGGCGGTGTGGGTGCGCCAACGGCGCGACGTGCTGCGCTCAGAGGCGTTGAGCTCTTCGAGAATCTCACTCAAGGACCGCCGCTCGACCGTGCCGGGATCCTCGGCCTGTGCCCGGCGGCTTTGATAGTCGCCCTCGATCCAGTCCTCAGCCTCGGACTGGCTGATACGGAAGCTGGTATCGCGGGTTGCTCGCCGTGCGTCAGCGGCGACCGTGACCTCGAACGCGAGTTTGACGGTGATGTAGTTGTGCAGGGTGGAGGCGTTGCCTGCCATGTTTGGCTCCTGTCGCTTGCTGCGACGGAGGCCCGGCCCCACCTGGACGTTGGTGGAGCGCGAAGATCAACCCGGGGACGAAAACAGGGCAGGCCAAGCACCCAGGCATTCGTGCCTGAGCGACTGACCTGCCCTGGACGTCCAGAAGGGCGGATCTCCGCGCGGTTTGTATGGATGTGTGGATGTGGGCAGCTGTCCCACTAGTTGTTGAAAGCCCCGATAGGAGGCGAAGGGGGTGCCCAGCCGGTACCAGGCCAGACACCCCCAACCGGTTACTTCTTTCCGCCCTTGGGCTTGGGAGCCCGCTGGGACAGAGCAGAAGCAGCGGCGGTCTTAGCTACCTTGGAATACCGCTGGTCACGCATGACCTTCGATGCGGCAGAAGCAGCAGCCTTGCTGGTTCGACGTTGACTCGTCATCTCGGTTCACCTCCTTCCAGTCAGCTCGATTCGTCCTTTTTGCCGAGTTTTTCTCTCGGTTCGCCTACACCGGCTGGTAACATGGACCACAGTGGTCGATGCGCCCACGCCGGTGGATGGCTTGTTTTCAACACTAAGAAAGCCCCCTGTTTTGACAGGAGGCGAAAGAAGGCGAAAGGAGGCAAGATGGCTCGCCTTCCTCAGTCAGAGTTTGCTCTTGGTCTGTTATTGCGGACTATCCGGCCCTCCTTATCTCTCGACGTCAAAGGCGACCGTGGATTCGTTCTTGACTTCTTTGACCGGGCCTGCGACGAAAAGCTCCTCCCAGGTCGGCTACCTGAAAGCGAGTGCAGCAAGAACACCATCCCTGCTGGATGGCTGAGAGGTATCGACCGACGAGACCTCAACAAGATCTGGAATGGAAAACGGCCCCTACCGGAGGACACCGCAAGACGCATCTTGCCCGCCATCAGTGAGCAGAGAATCATCGCCCTGTGGAGAGATACCTCTACCGGCGATGCGATCAGGGATCTTGCACTCAAGCTTCGTAAGGACGGCCTACAGATCAACAAACCGATTGATGTTCCGAAGGCCGTGTATGTGCTCATCAAAGAAGTCGTCAGATCCAACGCTGAGGGAAATGACCTTCTGCGGGACCAAGGCGGCGACGAGAAAATCGTCATCCCCGGCGTACAGACCTACCCGTTATCTACCGGCCGCATTTCCGGCAATTCGCTCAAGATCGGGACCTCGAGCATCGAAATTTCTCCAGCTCCGCCCGTCCCCGAGGAGTTAGCTCCTGAAGAGGTCTACGTGCAACGCGCTCTTGACGCGATCGCCGAAAAACTTGGGAAGGAGCCCGTCTCCTTCGAGCATCTAAAGAGTCTTCCGGGCAAATACGTGAAGTTTTTGGTCCGTCAGCGCACCCATTACTGGTCCGCTGTCGGACGTCACCGTAACCTGCAGGAGATTCGCCCAGATGACGGGGATGAACAGTTTGAACGAATCAAGGACGATCTTGACGACTTCCTCGAAACCACGTGGATGTCCGATGCTTTCCCTGACGGCTACGAGCGAATGCTGAAGACGCTTGGGCAGGCTAGCCATTACCAGGTAGGGGGATCTGTTCTAACGAGCATCCCTGACCTGTTTGCTGCGAACCACAAGCAAGGCATGACGCACATGCTGGTCAACGAGGACCGAATCGAGTGGTCATCATGAGCAGCACAATCTTTAACTCCCAGTTCGAAAACTGCATGCGCTTACTAGTCGCCTTAGACAAGCTTGAAACCGCGGTGACAGCGACCGAGCTTGCTGACGCCGATTTCGCAGCAACCTACGCCAGACACTTCGGTCTCGGCAGAACCGACCTGCACGGGTCCACGGCCTTCGTTAATGCGATTTACACGCAGCGCCGAAGCAAAGCTCACGAGGCAATCCAAACGCTCGTGGCACACGGTTACGCCTATGCAGACCATGCTGGTGACGTGCCGCGCTTCACCATCTCCGAGTCTGGTGCCCACCTGGTGAGCCACGTGTCGTCTAGCTACGCCCAGCACTACCAACGCTATGTCGCAGCAGCATTGGCGGCCCTACGCAACGACAAGCTGCACCTGATCGGTGCGAAGGAGGAAGCATGAGCGGACTTTGGATTAGCGAGATTCGCGCATACCCAAACCACGGCGCCCCTTCCACGATCACGCTCACACAGGGCTTGAACGTCATTGCCGGACCATCAAACACTGGGAAAACCCGCGTCGCCCGCACTATCGACTTTGTCATGGGCGGGGACCTCGTCCCTTTCACTGACGACTCGGACTACTGCACCGCAGAAATCGACCTCGTTACTACTGAGGGAGAAATCATCACCCTACGACGCAGTATCGGAGTGGACTACGTTGTCAGTCCTCATCCTGGCACTGAAGGCAAGGTCTACAGCGTGAAGCGAGACGAGAAGGATCCTGAGACGGATCTGAACTCGTTCCTGGTGTCGCTACTCGATTTCAAGCCCAGCCGCAAGGTCATCAAGAATTCCAGCTGGGAGAGCCAGTCGCTGACATGGCGCAGCCTTTTCCACCTGCTGTACGTGCCTGAGAGCTACATCGATCGGCTCGACTCAACAATCCTGCGAAGGGGCGGAGCCAACGATTACGTCACTCGCACTGCGGAACTGTCGACACTGCTTGTGCTCGCGCAAGACGAAAACTTCGATGACATTGAGGCTCAAGAATCCGACAAAGATCGCCGTATCCGCCAGAGATCAGTCAAGCAGTTCATCACCAGGCAAGTTGAGGCAGCTCGCAAGAAGGAGACGGAGCTCAGGGAAGTAGAGGAGCAGTACCGGGGCCGTGATATAGAAGCGGAACTCGCCGCCCTCAACGCCGAGTTCGACCAGCTTCGTCGAGACCAGATCGAGCTCAACGCCACCGGGCGGACGATCACTATCAAGATCAAAGAGATCGATGAAAACGTCGCTGCCTTCGCCGTAGACAAATACCAGCGGCAAGAACTCATCAGCCACCTGGAAGCTGACCTCCAACGGCTCGAGTTCCTCGCCGAGGCAAGCGTTGATCCCGACACGTTGAACATCAACATGTGCGGTTACTGCAAGCAACCAGTAGACGCGAGCATGAACCATCCCAGTCAGGAACAAATCGACGTCCAGCGCACTTGCCTAGAAGAGCAACTCGCGGGTGCACGTTCCAACCTGGCCGAGTTGGACTACACGATGTCGGAACTGACCCAACAACGCGCTGACCTGGTGCTCAAGCATGCCGAACTTCAAAATAGAATCGCTCACACGATCACGCCGCGCCAGGAACAGCTGACGCGTGAGGTTCGCGCGCTCAAGGAGGTAGCGGGTATACAAGCGCGTCTCGAGCAGCTCCAGGAAACAATCCTGGCCCTGACTGATCTGGGACCGCAAGCGGATGAGAAGCGGGAACCATACAAGCCTGCTGAATTCTTCAACGCGGACTTCATCTACTCAATGAACACCACAATTCGTCGGATCCTCCATGAAATCGGCTTTCCCTCTGCTGACGCGGCGGTATTCGACGAGGCCACCCTCGACGTGACGATTGACGGGTACCGGAAGGACACCAAGGAGGGTAAAGGCTTCGCTGCCTTGCTCAACACCGTGGTGATGGTCGCCTTCCATGAGTACCTTGATCAACGCTCGCCCCACGCGCCGCACTTCCTCATCATTGATTCTCCTCTGAAAAACTTTGACGACAGCCAGCTCACTGCACCGGACTCCATGCGACAGAAGCTGCTCGGCTACATCGCCCGCACGACCACCAACCGTCAGGTCATCCTGTGTGAGAACCTCAATCTTCTCAGTGGGGTGGACCTCGACGCACTTCCCAACACGACAGCCATCCGATTCAGCAAAGACCCGTACCAGGGCCGCTACGGCTACCTCGACGGGGTCTACGAGCCGGGAGAACACCCACATGAGTAGCCAATCCACCAAGCTCAAGATCAGCTACAAACCCCTGTGGAAAACACTGATCGACAAAGGAATGCGCAAACAGGACCTCCGCGAAAAGGCGAAAATCTCGGCATCCACGATCGCCAAACTCGGCCGGGACGAGAACGTCACAACCGCAGTACTCGTGCGCATATGCGAAGCACTCGAATGCGGGCTAGGCGACGTGGCTGTTATAGAACGACGTCCAAGCCAAGAGAACATTAGCCAATAGAACTAAGAAACAATCCAAGGAACATTTAGTGACCAACAATCAACTAACCCTCAGTGAATTGGAGCAGTACCTCGCTGCTGCTGCCGATTTGCTGCGCGGCGGGATCGACCAGGCCGACTTTAAGGCCTACATCTTTCCGCTGATGTTCTTCAAGCGTCTCAATGACGTGCACCAGGAAGAATACGAACTGGCGCTCGCGCAGTCAGGCGGCGACGAAGATTTCGCTGCACTGCCAGAGAACTACTCCTTTGTCATCCCTGAGCAGGCTTCGTGGGAGAACGTTCGCTCGACAACGAAGGACGTGGGGCAAGCTCTCGTGACCGCGTTCCGCTTGATCGAAGCGAATAATCCTCACCAACTCGGTGGGATTTTCGGCAGCGCTGCCTGGACTAACAAAGCCAAACTGCCCGATGAGCGCCTGCTGGATCTGCTCGAGCACTTCTCCACTAAGACTCTGTCAAATGCGAATGTGGCACCGGACGTGTTCGGGCAGGCCTACGAGTACCTGATCAAGCGGTTTGCAGACCTCTCCCGCAAGAAAGCGGGCGAGTATTACACCCCGCGCTCAGTGGTGCGCATGATGGTGGAAATCCTGGATCCCCAGCCGGGCCAGACCACTTATGATCCTGCCTGTGGCACGGCTGGCATGCTCATCGAGGTCATCGCCCATGCCAAGGAACAGGGGCATGATCCGCGCCTGCTCTGGGGCAAACTGTATGGGCAGGAAAAGACACTCACGACGGCTTCGATTGCTCGCATGAACCTGCTACTGCACGGGGTTCCGGAATTCAACATCGTGCGTGAGGACACCCTGCGAGCTCCCGCTTTCCACGCCGGTGAGCGCCTGCAACAGTTCGACAACGTGATCGCGAATCCACCGTTTTCGCTGAAAAACTGGGGGCGCGATGCGTGGGAGACGGACCCGTGGGGCCGAAACCTGCTCGGAGGTACCCCACCTGCGGGCTATGCGGACTGGGCATGGATCGAACACATGGTGGCATCCGCCAAACCCGGCACGGGCAAGGTAGCCGTGGTCGTGCCACAAGGCGCACTGTTCCGTGGTGATGTGAATAGTAAGTCTGGGGATAACGAGGCAACGATTCGCCGCGAGTTCCTCGAGCGTGACCTCATCGAGGCAGTGATCGAGATGGCCCCCAACCTGTTCTACGGCACGGGGCTGGCTCCCGCGATTGTGGTGCTGCGTACCAGCAAACAGCCTGAGCGAGCAGGCAAGATCCTTTTTGTGGACGGCTCGGAGCTGTTCACTAAGGGGCGTAACCAGAACACCTTGGAGCGTGAGCACGCCGTCCGCATCGTGCAGGCTTACCAGGAGTTCAGCGTGCAGGAGCATTTTGCGCACGTGGCCAGCCTGGACGAGGTGCGCGCCCAGGAATACAACCTCACCGTCGCCCGCTACGTCGCCAAACCACAGAGTGAAACCGGCACCAGCCTGGAAGACGCCATCGAACAGCTGACGGAAACGTGGCAGCAAGTGCAAGCCTCACGTGCACGCCTTGAGGAAGAACTCGCGAAGTGGGGCCTGGGGTTTGATGCTGCAGCGGCAGTGGATGAGGTCGCGGAGGAGGCGAGATGAGTAAGCGAATCACCCAAGAACAGCTTGAGTCCTACCTGTGGGGCGCGGCTGAACTTCTGCGCGGCCTGATCGATGCCGGTGACTACAAGCAGTACATCTTCCCGCTGGTGTTTTTGAAGCGCATCAGCGACGTCTACGACGAAGAACGCGCCCAGGCGCTCGCCCTGTTCGGCGATGAGGACCTAGCCGACCTGCCAGAGAACCACCGCTTCGCCATCCCCGAGGGGGCCCACTGGCAGAACCTGCGCGAAACCACCACCAACATTGGCGAGACCGCGCGCACCATCATGCGCGCCATCGAAGCAGCCAACCCCACAACCCTCACTGGCGTGTTCGGAGACGGCGACTGGTCCAACAAAGAACTGCTGCCGGATGCCACCCTGGCAGACCTCATCGAGCACTTCTCCAAACGCACACTGAGCCTTGCAAACCTGCCCGAGGACGAGCTCGGCCAGGGCTACGAGTTCCTGATTAAGAAGTTCGCCGATGATTCGGGGCATACCGCCCAGGAGTTCTATATGTGGTAAAATGCCATATAAGGGGAAGAAAAATTTCTTTTAGGTACTTGCTTTCCTAAAACTGATGTGATACAATGATTTAATCCAGAAAAGGAGTAAAAAATATGCGGCAAGGTATTCTTAAATAAAACTATAATCAAATAGTGGGAACAAAGGATTATGATAGCTCCTTTTGTAGGGGCTTAGTTTTTTGTACCCAATTTAAGAATACTTTTGCCTTATCAATTTTGACATATCCCCAAAAACAGCAATCACAAACAGGTGTATGCTGTATATGTGTATGTCCGCAACTTATAATCCCCAGTGGTAAAAGTATTTTACTGCTGGGGATTTTTATGCCCTTTGGGGCTGTAAAGGGAGGACAATCACATGAAAATAATCAATATTGGAATTCTTGCCCATGTAGACGCTGGAAAGACGACCTTGACGGAGAGCCTGCTATATGCTAGCGGAGCCATTTCAGAACCGGGGAGCGTCGAAAAAGGGACAACGAGGACGGACACCATGTTTTTGGAGCGGCAGCGTGGGATTACCATTCAAGCGGCAGTCACTTCCTTCCAGTGGCACAGATGTAAAGTCAACATTGTGGATACGCCCGGCCACATGGATTTTTTGGCGGAGGTGTACCGCTCTTTGGCTGTTTTAGATGGGGCCATCTTGGTGATCTCCGCTAAAGATGGCGTGCAGGCCCAGACCCGTATTCTGTTCCATGCCCTGCGGAAAATGAACATTCCCACCGTTATCTTTATCAACAAGATCGACCAGGCTGGCGTTGATTTGCAGAGCGTGGTTCAGTCTGTTCGGGATAAGCTCTCCGCCGATATTATCATCAAGCAGACGGTGTCGCTGTCCCCGGAAATAGTCCTGGAGGAAAATACCGACATAGAAGCATGGGATGCGGTCATCGAAAATAACGATAAATTATTGGAAAAGTATATCGCAGGAGAACCAATCAGCCGGGAAAAACTTGTGCGGGAGGAACAGCGGCGGGTTCAAGACGCCTCCCTGTTCCCGGTCTATTATGGCAGCGCCAAAAAGGGCCTTGGCATTCAACCGTTGATGGATGCGGTGACAGGGCTGTTCCAACCGATTGGGGAACAGGGGAGCGCCGCCCTATGCGGCAGCGTTTTCAAGGTGGAGTATACAGATTGCGGCCAGCGGCGTGTCTATCTACGGCTATACAGCGGAACGCTGCGCCTGCGGGATACGGTGGCCCTGGCCGGGAGAGAAAAGCTGAAAATCACAGAGATGCGTATTCCATCCAAAGGGGAAATTGTTCGGACAGACACCGCTTATCCGGGTGAAATTGTTATCCTTCCCAGCGACAGCGTGAGGTTAAACGATGTATTAGGGGACCCAACCCGGCTCCCTCGTAAAAGGTGGCGTGAGGACCCCCTCCCCATGCTGCGGACGTCGATTGCGCCGAAAACGGCAGCGCAAAGAGAACGGCTGCTGGACGCTCTTACGCAACTTGCGGATACTGACCCGCTTTTGCGCTGCGAGGTGGATTCCATCACCCATGAGATCATTCTTTCTTTTTTGGGCCGGGTGCAGTTGGAGGTTGTTTCCGCTTTGCTGTCGGAAAAATACAAGCTTGAAACAGTGGTAAAGGAACCCACCGTCATTTATATGGAGCGGCCGCTCAAAGCAGCCAGCCACACCATCCATATCGAGGTGCCGCCCAACCCGTTTTGGGCATCCATCGGACTGTCTGTTACACCACTCCCGCTTGGCTCCGGTGTACAATACGAGAGCCGGGTTTCGCTGGGATACTTGAACCAGAGTTTTCAAAACGCTGTCAGGGATGGTATCCGTTACGGGCTGGAGCAGGGCTTGTTCGGCTGGAACGTAACGGACTGTAAGATTTGCTTTGAATACGGGCTTTATTACAGTCCGGTCAGCACGCCGGCGGACTTCCGCTCATTGGCCCCGATTGTATTGGAACAGGCATTGAAGGAATCAGGGACGCAACTGCTGGAACCTTATCTCTCCTTCACCCTCTATGCGCCCCGGGAATATCTTTCCAGGGCTTATCATGATGCACCGAAATACTGTGCCACCATCGAAACGGTCCAGGTAAAAAAGGATGAAGTTGTCTTTACTGGCGAGATTCCCGCCCGCTGTATACAGGCATACCGTACTGATCTGGCCTTTTACACCAACGGGCAGAGCGTATGCCTTACAGAACTGAAAGGATATCAGGCCGCTGTCGGTCAGCCGGTCATCCAGCCCCGCCGTCCAAACAGCCGCCTGGACAAGGTGCGCCATATGTTTCAGAAGGTAATGTAAAGATACATAATCGTCAAGACGGCAACAATCAGAAGTTATGGAGGGTAACAATGGAATATAGTAAGGAAGATTTAATGGAAGCAAAAAAGCAAATTTGGGGAGTGGGAGAGAACATGGGAACAGAGGAAAGTAAAAAAATCTGGGAGGAGAACGCACAATTTTGGGATAATGCAATGGGTGACGAATCTAATGAGGCTCTTCGTATTTGAGGGTGTGGGTGGGGTGCGGCGTGTCGGTTGGGGGTAGAGGTCGAGGTCTTCCGATGATGGGGGTGCTAACAAAACCCAATCGAAAGACCTCGACATGGCCCACACTACCTTGGTTTGTTCCTCTGGCGCGTTTTCGTCTCCGGATCTGAGTAGGTTCTGTGGTCTGGACGAGCTCGGTCTTCAAGCAGTAGGACAGCGTCTGAAACCAGACCGGGCAGTGCTGGCCTGCCGAGTGCTTGGGCAGGACCGGTGGTGCCGGCGGTGTGGCTGCCAGGGGCTGGTACGTGGGTCTGTTGTACGTCGTCTCGCTCACGAACCCTTGGGCTGGAGGCCTACCACGTTAGAAGTCCGGGTGCGCCGTTACCGGTGCACTGGCTGTGGGCATGTGTGGCGTCAAGACCTCACATCAGCAGCTGCTCCTCGTTCGTGTTTGTCGCGCAAAGCGCTGCGATGGGCGCTGGAAGCGATCGTGATCGGGCGTTTGAGTGTCACGCATATCGCTCGTAGCCTGGGGGTGGCCTGGCATACGGCTAACACGGCTGTTCTTGCTGAAGGCAGGAGGCTCTTGCTTGATGATGAGCGTCGTTTTGACGGGGTGCGGGTGATCGGGGTCGATGAGCACGTATGGCGCCATACCCGGGGCGAGGACAGGTACGTCACGGTCATCATCGACCTGACCCCCATCCACGATAAGACTGGCACGGCGCGATTGCTGGACATGGTCCCTGGCCGTTCCAAGCAGTCGTTCAAACAATGGCTTGCCAGCCAGCCCGACCGGTGGCGTCAAGGAATCAAGATTGTCGCGATGGACGGGTTTAGCGGGTTCAAAACCGCTGCCAGTGAAGAACTTCCCCACGCCAGGCCCGTCATGGATCCTTTCCACGTGGTACGCCTGGCCGCAGACGCTGTGGATGAGTGCAGGCGGCGAGTCCAGCAACAACTTCACCACCGGCGCGGGCGCAGTGGTGACCCCTTGTACGGGGCACGTCGTACCTTGCTCACCGGCGCGACCCTGCTCACCCAGACCCAGCAACAGCGCTTAGAAGCCCTTTTCGCTACCGACCAGCACATCGAGGTTGCCACCACCTGGAGCGTCTACCAACGCATGGTGTCCGCCTACCGGCACAAAGACCCTCACGCAGGCAAAACCATCATGACCGGGCTCATTGACTCCCTCAAGACCGGCGTGCCTGCCCCGCTGTCCGAACTGGTCAGGCTCGGACGCACTCTTAACCGGCGCCGAGCAGACATCCTGGCCTACTTCGACCACACCCGAACCAGCAATGGCCCTACCGAGGCCATCAACGGCCGCCTCGAACACCTGAGAGGCTCCGCCCTCGGATTCCGCAACCTGACCCACTACATCACCAGAAGCCTGCTCGAGACCGGCGGCTTCAGAACCCAACTACACCCTTAAATACGAAGAGCCTGTTTTAATCAAGTTTAGGAGGAATTAATTATGAAGTGTAATTAATGTAACAGGGTTCAATTAAAAGAGGGAAGCGTATCATTAACCCTATAAACTACGTCTGCCCTCATTATTGGAAGGTGAAATATGAATACATCCTATTCACAATCGAATTTACGACACAACCAAATTTTAATTTGGCTTTGCATTTTATCTTTTTTTAGCGTATTAAATGAAATGGTTTTGAACGTCTCATTACCTGATATTGCAAATGATTTTAATAAACCACCTGCGAGTACAAACTGGGTGAACACAGCCTTTATGTTAACCTTTTCCATTGGAACAGCTGTATATGGAAAGCTATCTGATCAATTAGGCATCAAAAGGTTACTCCTATTTGGAATTATAATAAATTGTTTCGGGTCTGTAATTGGGTTTGTTGGCCATTCTTTCTTTTCCTTACTTATTATGGCTCGTTTTATTCAAGGGGCTGGTGCAGCTGCATTTCCAGCACTCGTAATGGTTGTAGTTGCGCGCTATATTCCAAAGGAAAATAGGGGTAAAGCATTTGGTCTTATTGGATCGATAGTAGCCATGGGAGAAGGAGTCGGTCCAGCGATTGGTGGAATGATAGCCCATTATATTCATTGGTCCTATCTTCTACTCATTCCTATGATAACAATTATCACTGTTCCGTTTCTTATGAAATTATTAAAGAAGGAAGTAAGGATAAAAGGTCATTTTGATATCAAAGGAATTATACTAATGTCTGTAGGCATTGTATTTTTTATGTTGTTTACAACATCATATAGCATTTCTTTTCTTATCGTTAGCGTGCTGTCATTCCTGATATTTGTAAAACATATCAGGAAAGTAACAGATCCTTTTGTTGATCCCGGATTAGGGAAAAATATACCTTTTATGATTGGAGTTCTTTGTGGGGGAATTATATTTGGAACAGTAGCAGGGTTTGTCTCTATGGTTCCTTATATGATGAAAGATGTTCACCAGCTAAGTACTGCCGAAATCGGAAGTGTAATTATTTTCCCTGGAACAATGAGTGTCATTATTTTCGGCTACATTGGTGGGATACTTGTTGATAGAAGAGGTCCTTTATACGTGTTAAACATCGGAGTTACATTTCTTTCTGTTAGCTTTTTAACTGCTTCCTTTCTTTTAGAAACAACATCATGGTTCATGACAATTATAATCGTATTTGTTTTAGGTGGGCTTTCGTTCACCAAAACAGTTATATCAACAATTGTTTCAAGTAGCTTGAAACAGCAGGAAGCTGGTGCTGGAATGAGTTTGCTTAACTTTACCAGCTTTTTATCAGAGGGAACAGGTATTGCAATTGTAGGTGGTTTATTATCCATACCCTTACTTGATCAAAGGTTGTTACCTATGGAAGTTGATCAGTCAACTTATCTGTATAGTAATTTGTTATTACTTTTTTCAGGAATCATTGTCATTAGTTGGCTGGTTACCTTGAATGTATATAAACATTCTCAAAGGGATTTCTAAATCGTTAAGGGATCAACTTTGGGAGAGAGTTCAAAATTGATCCTTTTTTTATAACAGGAATTCAAATCTTTTTGTTCCATTAAAGGGCGCGATTGCTGAATAAAAGATACGAGCCCCATACTTTTTGACGCAGGGCTGAACCTTTTGACGCAAGGCCATACTTTTTGACGCTTCCTGCCTCGACGCACCGAGCGGGCCCCTGAGGTACCCCTCCGAGGTCCCGATCAGCCTCAGCGGTGAGCTGCTCCGCAGCTCCGCGTGCCCGACCCCAAGACCCCCAAAACCGTCCCAGAACAGCGAAAACGCCACCCTAGACACTTCCCAGCAGGGCTAGAAATCTTTGTATCCAGAGTGACGTTCTAGTGGAGCCGATGACGGGAATCGAACCCGCGCCGCCTGCTTGGGAAGCAGGAGTTCTACCATTGAACTACATCGGCATGGCAACAATTCTGAAGCCGCGATCAAGCTTAGCACGGTTGTTGTTACACTTGTGAACGTGCTGTATTCAGACCGCGATATTCGCCAAGCCATTGATGCCACTGAGCTCGTGATTGAGCCTTACGATCCCGCCCTCATTCAGCCTTCCAGCGTGGATGTGCGGATGGATCGTTTCTTCCGGGTGTTCAACAACTCTCGGTACACCCACATTGATCCAAAGTTGCAGCAAGATGAGCTGACTAGCTTGGTGGAAGTGGAAGAGGGGGAGCCGTTTGTGCTGCACCCAGGTGAGTTTGTGCTGGGTTCCACCCTGGAGAAGTTCACATTGCCGCCGCATATGGCTGGCCGTCTGGAGGGGAAGTCGTCGTTAGGGCGCCTTGGCCTGCTCACGCACTCTACGGCGGGCTTCATTGATCCAGGGTTCTCGGGGTACATCACCTTGGAGCTTTCCAATGTGGCGAATCTGCCAATCACACTGTGGCCTGGCATGAAGGTGGGGCAGTTGGCCTTGTTTAAGATGACTTCGCCGGCGGAAACTCCTTACGGTTCTGGGGCGTTGGGCTCGAAGTACCAGGGGCAGCGCGGCCCTACGCCGTCCAAGGCATATTTAAATTTCCGGTAGTTTTGGCTTCTGTTTCGCCTCTGTTCATGTGAGGCCTTTAGTTGTTATAACTATGCGAATGACCGTGATTGGCACCGGTTATCTCGGTGCAACCCATGCAGCATGTATGGCGGAACTTGGGCACGAAGTGCTGGGGATTGACGTAGACGAGCACAAGATTGCCTTGCTTTCCAAGGGGGAGGTGCCGTTCTACGAGCCCGGTTTGCCGGAGGTGCTCAGCAGGGGCCGGGAGGCCGGACGCCTTGCGTTCAGCACGGATTTTGCGCAGGCGGCGCAGTTCGCAAACGTGCATTTCCTGGGTGTGGGTACCCCGCAGCAAAAAGGTTCATACGCTGCGGATTTGCGCTATGTGCGTTCTGCGGTTGAGCAGTTGGTGCCGCACCTTGAGGGCCACCATGTGATCTTGGGGAAGTCTACGGTGCCCGTCGGTACTGCCGCCGAACTTCAGGAACTGGCGGATTCTTTAGCCCGGCCAGGGGCGAGCGTGGAGATTGCGTGGAACCCTGAGTTTCTCCGTGAGGGCTACGCGGTGAAAGACACGATCACCCCGGACCGCATTGTGCTCGGTGTGCGCCCTGGCGGCGAGGCGGAGCAGGTGGCGCGGGAAGTGTACGCCACCCCACTTGAGCAGGGGATTCCTTTCCTGGTTTCCAATTTGGCCACGGCTGAGCTGGTGAAAGTTTCTGCCAACGCGTTCCTGGCCACCAAGATTTCCTTCATCAATGCGGTCAGTGAGGTGTGCGAGGCAGCAGGTGCCGACGTCACCCAGGTGGCGCGTGCCATCGGCTACGACGATCGCATTGGCCACAAGTTCCTGGGCGCCGGATTGGGCTTTGGTGGCGGCTGCCTCCCCAAAGACATCCGCGCATACATTGCCCGCGCCGGTGAGCTGGGCGCCACTGAGGCCTTGACCTTCCTCCGGGAGGTGGACGCCATCAACATGCGCCGCCGCGAGCACATGGTGAATCTGGCAAAACGTGCCGTGGGTGGCCACTTGATTGGTGCCTCCATCACGGTGCTGGGCTGCGCGTTTAAGCCAAACTCGGACGATGTGCGCGATTCCCCCGCCCTCAACGTGGCGGGGCAGCTTTCCCTCAAGGGTGCCCAGGTGACGGTGTTTGATCCCCAAGCAATGGACAACGCCCGGAAAATCTTCCCCACCCTGCACTACGCTGAATCCGCCGAGGTAGCACTCCAGGGCGCTGACCTGGTGATTCTTGCTACTGAGTGGGATGAGTTTGTACAGCTGGATCCCACCCAGGTTCGCGGCTGGGTGCGCACCCCAGTGCTGATCGACGGCCGTAACGCCCTTGACTCCTCCATGTGGGCTGAGGCGGGCTGGGATTACAAGGCGTTGGGCCGCACCTTTTAGCCCCTGCTGCGGTGCCTCCCCCTAGCAGTCTTGGGGTGTGGGGCGCTGGGGGCGTCGGTACGCGATGTGCGTTCTGGCACCGTGAATGCCGCCAAGGCAGTGGCTAGTGGTACCGCCAATGTGAGGGCCAGTGCGCCGATCCCTGAGCGGAGGAGTTCGGTGGCCATGATGTCGCTGGTCAATGTTTGGCCGAGGGGGCGGTCCGCGATGCTGAGCAGCAGCAACATTGGAAGTGATGCGCCGGTGTACGTGAGAACTAGGGTGTAGACCATTGAGGAGATGTGGTCGCGCCCCACGGACATCGCGCCGCGGAACAGTTCGGTGGGGGTGGCGTGGGGGTCGCGTTCGGCGAGTTCGGCAACGGTGGAGGCTTGGGCAATGGTGACGTCGTTCATCACCCCCAACGCGCCGATAATGAATCCACAGAGCATCAAGCCGGTAATGGACACATCCGGCAAATAGAGCAGCAGTTGGAGGTTGTCCTCATCAGCGAGGCCACGCAGGTGCGTGCTGTCAATGGCCAGATGCGCCAACACCGCTGCCACACCAAGAGCCATCAGTGTGCCACCCAAGGCGCTCCACGCTTTCCACGTCAGCCCATGCACAAGCGGCACCGCCACCGTGAGGATCAGCGCGCCACCCACAATGGCTATGGCCAGCGGGGAAGTGCCTCGCACAATCGCTGGCAGTACAAACACCGCCACGATGGCCAAAGTCACCGTCAGGCCTATCAGCGCCCGCACCCCGCGCCACAGCGCAAACACCACCAGGGCCGCCGCAATCAGTGCACCCCACATCAGCAACACCGAAGTCCGCTCGTAATCCGCAAATGCGTAGCGTGTGCTGCCATCCTCGGCGCTACCCACCAGCATCTTGATTGAGTCCCCCACCTGGAGGTCCGGTTCGCCGGGTTGGGAGTGATTGATGATGAGAGTGCGCGTTTCCGGGGCGATCTCCACGATGTTCCACGTGCATTCGGTACCTGCACCCGGACTTACTTTGGGTGAGGTGCTAAAGGTACTCCCGGCGGCATCGGAATTACATGCGCCAGGAGTTACCGCCACCACCTCTCCCTGAACCTGTTCTTGGCCCAGGGAGAAAGTCTGCGCAAAGTTTGGGCTCACATTCGGCTCACCGCGCGGCCACAACAGGAAGGTGCCAACCACGGTAGCCAGCGCGCTGAGCAGGAGAAACGCTGAAAGGATTCTGCGGCTTAGCATAGGAATTACTGCTTGTAGCTGCTGAGGAAGTTCCCCAAGCGCTCGATGGCATCTTCCAGTTGGCGGGCCCAAGGCAGCGTGACCACGCGGAAGTGATCCGGCTTTGGCCAGTTGAAGCCGGAACCGTGCACCATGAGAATCTTCTCTGCGCGCAGGAGGTCCAGCATGAGCTGGGAGTCATCGTGAATGTCGTAATAGTTGAGGTCCAACTTGGGGAACGCGTAGAGCGCACCCATGGGCTTGACGCAGCTCACACCAGGAATCTCATTGAGCTTTTCCCAGGTGACGTTGCGCTGCTTCAGCAGGCGCCCGCCATCGCGAGTGAGTTCGTAGATGGACTGGCGCCCACCAAGTGCCACCTGAATGGCGTGCTGTGCCGGTACATTTGCGCACAGGCGGGTGCCGGCGAGCAGGTCCAGGCCCTGGATGAAACCCTTGGCGTACTGCTTTGGGCCGGTGACAACCATCCAGCCGGCGCGGTAGCCTGCCACGCGGTAGGCCTTGGATAGGCCGTTGTAGGTGATGCACAAAAGGTCCGGTGCCAGGGAGGCGATGTTGATGTGTTCGGCATCGTCATACAAGATGCGGTCATAGATCTCATCGGCCAGGATCAACAGGTCATGCTCACGGGCAATATCCACAATCTCCTGCAGCACCTTGCGGGAGTACACCGCACCCGTTGGGTTGTTGGGGTTGATCACCACAATGGCTTTGGTTTTTTCCGTGACCTTGGAGCGGATGTCCTCAATGGAGGGGTTCCAGTTGTCCTCCTCATCACAGAGGTAGTGCACGGGCTTGCCGCCGGCCAGGGAAGTAGCGGCGGTCCACAGCGGGTAGTCCGGTGCGGGGATCAGCACTTCATCACCATTGTTGAGCAGCGCTTGGGTGGTCATGGAGATCAACTCGGAGACGCCGTTGCCCAGGTAGACGTCGTCAACGTCGAACTGCGGGAAGCCTTCAATCACCTCATAGCGGGTCACAATCGCGCGGCGCGCAGGGATAATGCCCTTGGAAGTGGAGTAGCCCTGGGAGGTGGGGAGGGCCGCAATCATGTCTCGCATGATCACGTCTGGGGCATCAAAGCCAAACAGGGCAGGGTTGCCGGTGTTGAGTTTGAGGATGCTGTGCCCGTCAAGCTCAAGGCGCTCAGCTTCCTCCGCCACGGGGCCACGGATTTCATACAGGACGTCTTTCATCTTCTCCGATTGATCGAAGATCCGACGGCTCCTGCGGGCCTGCTGGCGTGTTGGCTTCTGCTGCTTTTTCTCAGTCACCCCGCCAATTCTAGCGTCCGCGCTTGTGCTTTAGCGCTTAAAGCGTTTCAGCAGATCGTTGGTGATCTCCAACGCGGTGTTGTTCAGCTCTGCAGCTCGTTGCTGACGGATGGCTTTTTGCTCTGCGCGCTGCTGCACGAGCACCGCCTGGCTGGCCATGAGTTGGCGCTGCTGCATCATGCGCAGTTCCCGCATGCGCTCACGTTCCAGTGCGCGGGCGCTCGGGGTGTACCAGTTGTCTGGCCCCACCTTCATCACGTAGAGCAGGATGAACACAATGGGGATGAGGGCCATTAGTGATGGAATCAGGATTCCTGCTTGGGGAATCGTGGAAAACGCAATACTGCCCACAAAGGCACCCACGGTGGTCAGCCCCATGATGCCTGCGCGGGTATGGCGCCCGCGTTGGCGCAGCTCCTCAATTTCCCCGGCGGTGTAGGCGCGCCCAGCCTCCCCGAGCCGCGCGATGCCGTTTGGCAGGTCCTGGAACAGCACCTGTAGATCTGAGCGCATGACGGCGCTGGTGGCGTCGGTAAGCCTGCGTTCGTACTCCTCCATGGAGAGCCGCCCTTGGGCAAAGTGCGCCCCCAGATCATTGATCGCTTGCTCGCGTTCGGTGTCACTGATCCGGAAGTCTGGGGAGTAGGGGGAGGTCATGGTTTCAAGATTTTAGTGGAGAATTGGCCGTAGAGGGGAGGGGTCAGGAAATTCACAGCTCATTCACCGGCAGGCAACTTCCCGGCCTCATTGCTTCCGGAACGGCTGCGTAGTGTGCACACATGTGACCACTTACGTGCTTGATACCTCCGTGTTGTTGTCCGACCCTTGGGCGTTCACCAAGTTTGCCGAGCACCCGGTGGTGCTGCCGCTGGTGGTGATCAACGAGCTTGAGGCCAAACGCCACCACCCTGAACTCGGCTGGTTTGCCCGCGAAACGCTGCGCCACCTGGAGGAACTGCGGGTGGAACATGGCACGTTGCACAAGCCGGTGCCTGCGAACAACCAGCAAGGCACGGTGCGGGTGGAGCTGAACAACCAAAACATGGAGGTGCTGCCCTCCGCGATGCGTGAACCTTCCGGCGACCACCGCATCCTCGCCTGCGCCCTCGGCATTGAGGACGCGGTGCTGGTGACCAAGGACATCCCGCTGCGCGTCAAAGCCGGCGCCGTGGGCCTGCCCGCTGAGGATTACCGCGCCCAAGATGTGCAATTCAGCGGCTACAGCGGCTTTGTGGAAGAACCCACCGACCCCGCCACGCTCCCCATCCACTGCGGCCTCAAGCTTTCCGACGGCACCTTGGCCCGTGTGGGGCACGGCGGTAGTGTGCGGCCGGTGCCGAACAAAGAAGTGTTTGGCGTTTGGGGGCGTTCCGATGAGCAACGCATTGCCATTGACCTGCTCACCGATGAGCAAGTGGGGATCGTGTCTATCGGCGGGCCGGCGGGTACTGGGAAGTCCGCACTCGCGCTGTGCGCCGGTCTGGACGCCGTGTTGGAACAGCGCACACAGCGGCGCATTGTGGTGTTCCGCCCGCTCTACGCGGTAGGCGGCCAAGACTTGGGCTACCTTCCGGGGAGCGAATCGGAGAAGATGGCGCCCTGGTCCCAGGCGGTTTACGACACTCTCGAGGGCATAGTGAGTGACAACGTGATCGCCGAGGTGGAACAGCGCGGCCTTCTGGAAGTTCTGCCACTAACCCACATCCGCGGACGCTCCCTGCATGACAGCTTTGTGATCGTGGACGAGGCCCAATCTCTTGAGCGAACCGTCCTCCTCACCGTGCTTTCGCGCCTCGGCCGAGGCTCCCGTGTGGTGCTCACCCACGACGTCGCCCAACGCGACAACCTCCGCGTAGGCCGCCATGACGGCATCCAAGCCGTCATCGAAAAACTCAAAGGCAACCCCCTGTTTGCCCACATCAACCTCCGCCATTCTGAACGCTCCGCCATAGCCGAGCTTGTGACCAGCATGTTGATGGAATAGAAGCTCGGTTACTAGAGGGGTGCTGGTGTCGGTTCCAGTGCCGGTGCCGGAGCTGGTTCCGGTTCCAATTCAGGCGCTGGTGCGCCTTTAGGGTGTGGCTTCCGGCTTCGGTGGTGCGATCGGTGCCTGTACAGGTGCCGACGTCCCAGGTGCCGGTGGTACACCTGGAGCCGGAGGAGCCGGGGGAGCTGGTGGTGTGGCTGGCGCTGGTGGTGTGGGTGGCACAGGTACTGAAACAGAAGGTGCGGCGGGGGCTGCTGGAGCTGAAGGCACTGGTGGCACAGCCGGAACTGCAGGCGCCGGAGAAGACGGAGGTGTTGGAGGCACGGGCGGTGCAGATACTGTGGGCGCGCCAGGTACTGAGATTGCCGGTGGAGCAGGTGGAGCAGGTGGCGCTGCCGGTGTTGGTTGGCTGGCCGGGGCTGGTGGCGCCGCGGGAGCTGCCGGTGGAGCAGGTGGGGCCGGTACCGAAACAGATGGAGCAACCGGAGCTACCGGGGCTGCCGGAGCGGCAGGAGCGGCAGGAGCTGTGGGAGCGGCGGGTACTTGAGGTGCTGGGGCAGGAGGCGCGGTAACAACCGGAGGTATCGGCACAGTCGGGCTAGCGGGAGCGGGCACTGCCGGTGCGGCTGGCACAGCAGGCGCAGCTGGCGCTGGTACAGAAGGAACTGACACGACTGGAGCTACCGGAGCTGCCGGAGCTGCCGGAGCTACAGGAGCAGCAGGGGCAGAAGGTGCTGCGGGCGCAGGTGGTGCCGTCTGCTTCGCTCCTGCTACCGCTGCCGGCGAAGTAGCGCCGGCTCCGCCCGCTGAATCCTGACCGATGCCCTTTTTGGTGCCCTTCTCCTGTGTAGGCCCGGTGGGTAGGGCGTGGCGGATGGGTTCGTCAAGGTAGGAGGGGGTGCGTGGGGTGGGGAGGGTGCCGTCGGTGGTGAGGATGGAGTCGCGGAGCATTTGCGCCACGTCCTTGACCTGCGGTGTGGCGTCGGAACCCGTGCCGGCACCAGCCGCTTTCACGCCGCCGACCATCATGGTGTTGCAGAATGGGCAACCCACGGCGATTTCGGCGGCGCCGGTGCCAATTGCTTCAGCTGCGCGGTTTTCATTGATGCGCGTGCCCAGGTTTTCCTCCATGAACATGCGTGCACCGCCTGCGCCACAGCAGAAACCTTCGTTGCGGTTACGCGGCATCTCGATGAGCGCGCCGGTACCGGCAGCGGCCTCGATGAGTTCTCGTGGTGGATCAAACACCTTGTTGTGACGGCCCAGGAAGCAGGGGTCATGGTAGGTGATTGGTTTGCGATTTTCGGGGCCGCGGGAAACGGGGGTGAGCAGGCCGTCGCGGACCAGGCGGTTCAGGAGCTGGGTGTGGTGGAAGACGTCGTAGTGTCCGTCAAAGTCGGGGTACTCGTTGCGCAGCGTGTTGAAGCAGTGCGGACAGGTGGTAATGATCTTGCGCTGCCCCTTGGGGTGCTGGGCAAAGGCCTCGTCAAGGGTTGCCACGTTTTCCGCGGCCAACATTTGGAAGAGGAACTCGTTGCCAGCGCGGCGGGCGGGGTCACCGGTGCAGGTTTCACCCTTGGAGAGCACAGCAAACTTCACACCCGCGGTGTGCAGCAACTCCACTACCGCGCGGCTGGTGCGGCGGCCGGCGTCGTCAAAAGCACCTGCGCAGCCCACCCAGAACAGGTACTCGAAGTCACCGTCGCCAACCTCCGGGACCTCAATGCCGTCGCGGCGAGCTTCCTCGATCCAAGAGGCGCGTTCCGCCTGGTTGCGGCCCCAAGGGTTGCCCTTGACCTCAAGGTTTTTGAACAGGCTCCCCAGCTCGCCGGGGAACTCGGATTCGCTGAGCACTTGGTAGCGGCGCATGTTGGCAACGTGGTCAATGTGCTCAATGTCCACCGGGCACTGCTCCACGCAGGCGCCGCAGTTAGTGCAGGACCACAGGGCGTCCTCATTGGTGACGAGCTTGCTGCCCTCGGGGTCCAAAAGGACGTCGCGCAGGTCCGTAACCAGCAGCTTGGGGCTTAGCGGCTTTTCCGTGTGCCACGCGGGGCACTGGTCCTGGCAGCGGCCACACTCGGTACAGGTTGCGGTGTCCAGCAGCATCTTCCACGGCGCGTGCTCACGCAATCCGACGCCCAACACGTCCTCATCATCCACCGTCTCCAAGGTGAGTTCGCGCCCCTTGGACACCATGGGCGTGAGCTTACCCAGGGCCTTTTCGCCCGTTGGGTTGCGTTGGAAGAAGAGGTTGAAAAACGCCAGGATGCGGTGCCAGGCCACACCCCAGGTGATGCGGCGGCCCACCACCGCGAGCCACAGCATGCCGGTGAGCAGCTTGACCAGCGCGAACGCACTCACCATTACGGAGCTTGCCGGCAGCAGAGCCGCAAGGTGAATGGTGAGGAAATCTGTGACCGGGGAGCCGTGGCCAAAGGTGGCAATCTTGCCTGCCTTCACGGCCAGCATGCCAAGCGCCTCAAGAAGCACCACGGCCTCCACAAAGTAGGCGGCGCGGGCGTTGGACCCGTAGAAGCGGGATACCCGATCCTTCCCGCCACTTACCAGGCGCACCGCGATGAGGAACAAAATACCCAGCGTGGTGCCCACGGCGAGCACTTCCTCAAGGAAGTGGTACACGCCCCAGTCCTTGAGCAGCGGCCAGCCGCCGGCGGGGTTAAACGTTTGAATATAGGCCTCAAACCACACCACCACGCCCAGCAAGAACCCCAGCATCACAAACCAGTGCGCCACGGCGACCGCCGGTTTGCGCATCAGTTCCGTGTGGAAGAAGGCCTCCTTCAGCGTCTGCGCGCCGCGGCGCAGCGGGCGGTTGGTGCGCCCCGGCGAGGGTTCACCCGCAGCGATAGTCCGGTAGAGCTTCAAGCAGGCGCTGAGGAAGATCCACCACGCGGGCAGGGAGAGTACAAGGCCGATGGTGCCAATGAGATATTCAACGGGCATGGGTATTAGTAGACACTAGAAGCACACCGGAGCGCCATGCGCCGTGGCCACGAACTCTTCCCACTGAGCCAGGGTGCGGTCGCTGGGAATGTCCAGCGTGCCGATCCAAGGCGTGAAGGGGACGCCGCGCTCCCGGAGAAAGGTGTGGAAATCAGGCAGGGGGCGAGAGGTGGCAGCAAGAGCCTTTTCGACGTCACGCTCGCTGGTGAGCACCGCATCAAACGCCGCTTCGAGTTCCTGGGGACTGAGTGAAACGTTGCCGGTCACACGGATTTTACGAGCGAGTGGGTGGCTGGTGCGCAGTGCTGCGATTCCTACGGGTGCTGGAAGGGAGTCGATGAGTTCCACCTCAATGGTGGGGTTGCAGCGCATGATCAGATCCAAGGTGTAAAGGCCGCGGGCGTTTGCGCCAACAATTGCTATGCGAGGTGCTTTGTGAGGCATGGGCATCCTTTCCTTGATCCAATTACTAGACTGAGCTGTCTGCGAGTATAGAACTAAGCAGTCTGTAGTAAGGAAGGGGGTCATGTTTTATGCTGGTCACTGGCTCGTGAATATGAATAAAATTCTAGACCGAGCTGTACAGTTGCGGGAATTTTGAGGAGGAACTCGTGGACCACATGGACGATCAGCGCGGGGCGCTGAGCAAACTCCTCTTTCCCAAAGGCAGTGACCCCGACCCCCGCTTCACCCTAGCCAACGAGCGCACCTTCCTGGCGTGGATCCGTACCGCATTGGCCCTTCTCGCAGGCGGGATTGCCGCCGATGCCTTTGCCGCCCCACTGGCGCAGGAAGGGGTAAGACAGTGGGAAATCCTTGCTTTGGTGTTACCCATTTTCGGTTTCCTGGTGGCCGCTTCGGCGCTGATCAGGTGGGTGCGGGTGGAACGTGCGATGCGCGAGGGCCGCTCTTTGCCCGTGCCTGGGGGCGCTGTGCTCGTCGGCACCGCTGTGCTCGTGGCCGCCGTAATTCTCTGGAGTGTTGGTGCGGGCGCCGCATGATGATCCCGGCAGGCAGCCTGAGCGCACGCTGCTCGCCTGGGATCGCACGCTGCTTGCACTGATCACACTCGCGCTGTTGCACCTGCGTTTTGGTGCAGCATCCTGGGTGTTTGGGGTGCTCACACTCGCGATGCTGCTGCCTGTGGCGCTTACCTGGATGCGCCGCTACCTGCGGCAATCACGTGGGATCTTGAGCGGGCGCTACGAGCCGGCGGCGGAGCTGGTGTGTTTCAGCGCGCTGGCAACGTGCGGCTTGTGCGTGGTTGTTGCGCTTGGGTGAGGGGAGGGAGCGGGAGTGGGGTTGCCGGGGCCCGCGCCACGCGCTGTACCTAAGTTCCGATCAACCGTGCTCAGCAAAAAAAGGGCCTCACTCCGAAAGCAATCGAAGCCAGGCCCCAACACCCAATGAACTGCTTAGCTGCGGGAGTGCTCCACCATGTCAGCCCACTCCACAACCTTCTTGCGCTCGCGGCCCTCGGCCTCGCCGAAGGCGCGCTCGGCGGCGTCAAGCTGATGCCAGCCTTCCCAGGTGGTGTATTCCACGCCGCGCTCGGTGAGCAAGGTGGTGATGTCGCCATCCTTGCCTGGGGTGAGGCGGCCCTCGGCGGCGTCGCGCAAGAGCATGTCCGTGGTTTCCTTGGCGTCGGACTTGGTGTTGCCAATCAGGCCAACTGGGCCACGCTTGATCCAGCCGGTGGCGTACAGGCCTGGGACGATGTTGCCCGCTTCGTCCAGCACGTGGCCGCCGTCGTTAGGGATCACGGCGCGCTCTTGGTCAAATGGGACGTCATCCACGGCGTCGGAGCGGTAGCCCACGGCGCGGTAAATTGCCTGCACAGGCCAGTCGGTGAACTTGCCGGTGCCGCGTACACCGCCATTGCCGTCCAGCTCCGTGCGTTCGGTGCGAAGGCCCACTACCTTGCCGTCCTTGCCCAAGATCTCCACAGGGTTTTCAAACATGTGGATCTGCAAGGTGTGCGGTGCTTCCTTGGGTTCGCGGATGGCGTACTGTTCCAGGATCTGGCACACCAAGTCCTGGGACTTGGAGTCGCGGCGGGCCTGCTCGGAGGCGGCGTCGTAGTCAATATCCTCTGGGTCCACCACAACATTGATGTTTGGTGAGTGGTCCAGCTCCTTGAGCTCCTGTGGAGTGAACTTGGCCTGTGCTGGGCCGCGACGGCCGAACACGTGAACCTCCTCGGCCTGGTTCTGCTTCAGGGACTCGTACACATTGTCCGGGATTTCGGTGACCAGCAGCTCGTCGCCGGTCTTGGCCAAAATGCGGGCCACGTCCAAGCCCACGTTGCCCACACCAATCACGGCTACCTGCTTGGCGCTGAGGTCCCAGGAGCGTTCAAAGCGTGGGTTGCCGTCGTAGAAGCCCACGAACTCCGCTGCGCCGAAGTTGCCTTCAAGGTCGGAGCCTGGGATGTTCAGGTCGCGGTCTGCAACTGCGCCGGTGGCAAAGACTACAGCGTCATAGTGATCAAGGAGTTCTTCCACCGTGAGGTTCGTCCCAATGTGGATGTTGCCCAGCAGGCGGATGTTAGGGGTGTCCAGCACGCGGTGCAGAGAGGTGATGATGCCCTTGATGCGTGGGTGGTCAGGGGCCACGCCGTAGCGGATCAGGCCGAAGGGGGCTGGCATCTGCTCGATGAGGTCAATGTGGATCTCGCCCGCGGCGTTCTTTGCCAGCAGGTCAGAGGCGTAAATGCCGGCGGGGCCGGCGCCAATCACGGCAACCTTCAAGGGTGCATTCATTTCTTGGAACTCCATTTCCGTTCATAGACCAAGTGGTCTAAAAGCTAGGTGGAAAAAATCTTCCTTGCAAACTTTTCTACCATTTTTATTCACATTTGTACGCGCCCAAGCTGTATAAATGGGGAGTAGACCGGTAGGTCTAATTGCATAGACCGCTCGGTACAGATAGGTTTTGCAGAAGTTTGGTGGTGAGTGATTCCACAACCAAAATCGGCAAGTTGGTGACGTCGGTACGCAACCGCTGCCACCACGAGCAACTACACACCCAGTATCCAGCAAGGAGCGCCATGTCAGCCCCAACCCGCGCACGCAAGCCGGAAGGCCAGTGGAAAATTGACGGCACCGAGCCGCTGAACGCTGATGAGCGTATCAAACAGGAAGACGACGGCCTCTCTGCCCGCCAGCGAGTGATTGATATTTACTCCAAGCAGGGCTTCGCCTCCATCCCGGCGGAGGACCTGGCGCCAAGGTTCAAGTGGCTCGGCCTCTACACCCAGCGCCGCCAAGATCTGGGCGGAGAGCTCACCGGGCAGTTGGAAAACTCCGAGCTCCAAGATGAGTACTTCATGCTCCGCGTGCGCTTTGATGGCGGGCGCGTCACCCCAGAGCAACTCCGTGTGGTTGGCGAGATCTCCCGCGATTACGCGCGCTCCACCGCGGACTTCACCGACCGCCAAAACATTCAGCTCCACTGGATCCGCATTGAAGACGTGCCCACCATTTGGGAAAAGCTGGAGGCAGTGGGCCTTTCCACCCTCATGGGCTGCGGCGACGTCCCCCGCGTGATCCTGGGTTCCCCCGTAGCGGGCATCGCGGCTGATGAAATCATTGACGCCACTCCCGCCATCGAGGAAATCGTGGAGAACTACCTCATGCGCGAGGAGTTCGTGAATCTGCCGCGCAAGTTTAAGTCGGCAATCTCGGGCAACGCCCGCCAGGACATCACCCACGAGATCCAGGACATCGCCTTCATTGGCGTGGAGCACCCCGAGCACGGCCCCGGCTTTGAATGCTTTGTGGGCGGCGGCCTGTCCACCAACCCTATGCTCTCCCAGTCCCTGGGCGCGTGGGTGCCAATCGAGCGCGTTCCCGAGGTCTGGGCCGGTGTGGCTGGGCTGTTCCGTGATTATGGCTTCCGCCGCCTGCGCAACCGCGCGCGCCTGAAGTTCCTGGTGGCTCAGTGGGGCATTGAGAAGTTCCGCGAGGTCCTGGAAACGGAATACCTCACAGCGCCGCTTATCGACGGCCCCAGCGCCCCAATCAACCCAGGCTCCAGGGATCACCTGGGGGTCCACCCCCAAAAAGACGGCAATTTTTACGTAGGCGTGAAGCCCACCGTGGGCCATGCAACCGGCGAGCAGCTCATTGAGATCGCCCAGGTAGCGGAAGACTTCGGCCTGACCCGCCTGCGTACCACCCCAGACAAGGAACTGCTGTTCCTGGACGTGCCAGAAGAGCAGATCGAGCCGCTCTCCGCAGCTTTGGACGCCACTGGTTTGTACTCCAAGCCCAGCGAGTTCCGCCGTGGCATCATTTCCTGCACCGGTTTGGAGTTCTGCAAGCTTGCACACGTGACCACCAAGGCCCGCGCCATCGAGCTGGTGGACGACCTTGAGGCGCGCCTGGGGGACCTGGACGTGCCGCTGAAGATTTCCCTCAACGGCTGCCCTAACGCCTGCGCCCGCTCCCAGGTGGCGGACATTGGCCTCAAGGGCCAGACCGTGACCGATGAGGATGGCAACCGCGTGGAAGGCTTCCAGGTGCACCTGGGCGGCGCGCTTGGCCTCAACCCGGACTTTGGCCGCAAGCTGCGCGGACACAAGGTGACCAGCGTGGAAGTTGGTGATTACGTGGTGCGCCTGGTGGAAAAGTACAAACAGCAGCGCACCGAAGGTGAGCAGTTCCGTGAGTGGGTCCTGCGCGCGGATGAGGCTGACCTGCAGTGAGTATGCGCCGCAAACCCAACCCTAACCGTAATCACCCCGAGTACTGCCCGTACTGCGCAGGTACGCAACTGTTCCCGGATGAAGAAACTGAGTTCGCCTGGAACTGTCAGGATTGCCTACGCGTATTCTCTGTGATGTTTCACGGGCAGGATGACCCTAAGCACAGACCAGCCCCGTCGGCGTCGGCAAGCGACGCACTCAAAGCCTCCCTAGGAGCGAAGCGATGAACCTACTGACCAGCGGAAACTACCGCGACCCAGCGATCAGCCCCGAGGGGCCACGCAGCTCGGAGCCGCTCGACCCCGCCGTCGCTGCGCGCAATGCCGAGCTCGTGGAACAGTGGGCCGGCAAGCTCTACGATGCCTCCGCGCAGGACATCCTCGAATGGGCCCACGAGTACGCGCCGGGCAAGCTCGTGGTCACGCTCTCCATGGAAAACACCGTGCTTGCGGAGCTCGCCGCCCGCCACCTGCCGGACTCTGACTTCCTCTTCTTGGACACTGAGTTCCACTTCCCCGAAACCATGGACGTAGCCGCCCAAGTGGAGCAGCGCTACCCACAGCAACTGGTCCGCGCCAAGGCCCTGCTCAGCCGCGAAGAGCAAGACAAGGTTTACGGCCCCGCGCTGTACAGCCGCAACAACACCGCCTGCTGCCGCATGCGCAAGGTTGAACCGCTCGCCGTTGCCCTGAGCCCCTACGCAGGCTGGGTGACGGGGCTTCGCCGTGCCGACGGCCCCACGCGTGCCACAGCCCCAGCGCTGAGCTTGGATGCAACGGGCAGGCTCAAGATTTCCCCCATCATCACTTGGACGCTGGAGGAAACCGATGAGTTCATTGAGCGCGAGCAGCTCATCATCCACCCGCTGACTAAACAGGGCTACCCATCTATTGGCTGCGCCACCTGCACCCTGCCAGTGGAGGAGGGACAAGATCCGCGCGCAGGCCGCTGGGCCGGCAGCACCAAGACCGAGTGTGGGTTGCACACTTAGGTTTTTGGCCTGATTGGTTTTGCCTGATTGGTCTTGCCTGTTCGCCTGAATTGCCGCCTATTTTGCGCTCTGCACACCCATAAGGAAACACTTTCACATGAATCACACCCCACTTTCCCCGCACCTCAAGGAACTGGAAAACGAGTCTATTCACATCCTGCGTGAGGTAGCCGGCCAGTTTGATAAGGTTGCGCTGCTGTTTTCCGGCGGCAAAGACTCCGTAGTTGTGTTTGAGCTGGCCCGCCGCGCTTTTGCCCCTGCGGCGGTGCCGTTTGAGCTGCTGCATGTGGACACTGGCCACAACTTCCCCGAGGTGCTTGAGTTCCGCGACAACCTGGTAGCGGAAACTGGCGCCCGCCTGCGTGTGGCCAAGGTCCAGGACTGGATTGACCGCGGCGAGCTGCAGGAGCGTCCCGACGGCACCCGCAACCCACTCCAGACCGTGCCACTGGTGGAAACCATCGCTGAGCAGGGCTACAACGCTGTGCTCGGTGGTGCGCGCCGCGATGAAGAGCGCGCCCGCGCAAAGGAGCGCGTGTTCTCCGTGCGTGATTCCTTTGGTGGCTGGGATCCCCGACGCCAACGCCCCGAGCTGTGGAACCTCTACAACGGCGGCCACCTGCCGGGTGAAAACATCCGCGTGTTCCCCATCTCCAACTGGACGGAGGCGGACATTTGGGAGTACATCGGCGCGCGCGGCATCAAGCTGCCAGCAATCTACTTTGCGCATGAGCGTGAGGTGTTTGAGCGCGACGGCATGTGGCTCACCCCAGGCGAGTGGGGCGGGCCAACTGACCGCGAGGAACTGGTAACCAAGCAGGTGCGCTACCGCACGGTGGGCGATATGTCCTGCACCGGCGCCGTTCTCTCCTCCGCCACCACCATTGACCAGGTGATCGCTGAGATCTCCACCTCTACTTTGACCGAGCGCGGCGCAACCCGCGCAGATGATCGCCTGAGCGAATCCGCGATGGAAGACCGCAAGAAGGAAGGCTACTTCTGATGACCGCCGAGACTCAGCAATTGAACCAGGACCAGCAAACTGCAACGCAACGCCTTGCCCAGCGTGAGACTTTGCGTCTGTGCACCGCCGGCAGCGTGGATGACGGCAAATCCACCTTCGTGGGCCGCCTGCTGCATGACACCAAGAGTGTGCTGGCAGACCAACTCGCCTCCGTGGAGCGCACCTCCCAGGACCGCGGCTTTGACGGCCTGGACCTTTCCTTGCTGGTAGACGGCCTGCGAGCCGAGCGCGAGCAGGGCATCACCATCGACGTTGCCTACCGCTACTTTGCCACCGACCGCCGCACCTTCATCCTGGCAGACACCCCAGGTCACGTGCAGTACACCCGCAACACGGTTACCGGCGTTTCCACCTCCCAGGTGGTGGTGTTGCTGATCGACGCCCGCCACGGCGTAGTAGAGCAGACCCGCCGCCACCTCACCGTTGCCGCCCTACTGGGTGTTCGCACCGTGATCCTTGCCGTGAACAAGATTGACTTGGTGGATTACTCCGAGGAGACATTCCGCGCCATCGAGGCAGAGTTCAACACTATTGCCGCTGGCTTGGGCATTGACGCTACCCATGTGGTGCCAATTTCTGCGCTGAAGGGTGACAACGTGGTGGAGCCGAGCGAAAACATGCCTTGGTACACCGGTTCCACCGTGTTGGAATTGCTGGAAACCGTTGAGGTTTCCCATGGCCGTGCCCACGAGCTGGATTTCCGTTTGCCGATTCAATACGTGATCCGCGAGCACGCCACCGATTACCGCGGCTACGCAGGCCTGGTCACCGCTGGTTCCGTTGAGGTTGGTCAGACGGTGTACCTGCCGCATGGTCGTAGCACCGAAGTGGTGGGTATTGACACCGCCGATGGTGAGGTTTCCCAAGCTCAAGCGGGTGATTCCGTGGTGCTTCGCCTGGCCGAGGAAATTGACCTCGCCCGCGGGGACCTGATTGCCGGCCCTCAGCGCCCAGAAGACGTGCGTTCCTTCGATGCCACCGTGGTGGGCCTCACCGAGCGCAACATCACCCCAGGGCTTATGGTGAAGATTCGCTACGGGACCTCCCTGCTTAAGGGCCGCATTGCAGAGGTGTCCCGTGTCCTGGACATCGACGGCGTAGCGGACAACGAGGCACCAGAGAGCTTTGGCCTCAACGACATTGCCCATGTGCGCGTTGACTTGGCCCAAGAGCTGCCGGTAGAAGACTATGCGGCGCGTGGCGCGGTGGGATCCTTCCTCGTGATCGACCAAGCCAGCGGCAACACCCTGGCAGCCGGCCTCGTGGGTAAGCGCTTGCGCTAAATGACCGCGCTGATCCTGCTCTCCCACGGTTCCCGGCACCCCCACGCGGATGCCGGGGTTGAGGCGCTCGCCGCCGCCGTGGAGGAGCCAGCATTCGTTGCACACCTGGACTTCTCCGGCCAGGACCTGCAGCACACCGCGGGCCTCGTGCGCGAGGCGGGGCACCGCGAAGCCATTGTGGTGCCGCTGCTGTTTACGCACGCGTTCCATGCGCGTTTCGACGTCCCCAGGGTGGTCCGTGAAGCCGAGGAAGCACTGGGCCTTGCGCTGCATATCAGCGCGGGCTTGGGTACCGGCGTTGAGCTTGCGGAGGTTCTGCGCCCAACGCTGTCCCCGGAACCGGGTGTGCTGAATGTGCTGTATTCGGTGGGTTCCAGCGTGGAAAGTGCCAACCAGGCGGTGGATGCGTTGGCCTCGAGCCTTGGCATGGAATCCGTGGCGGCCACCCGGGGTGGTGTGGCAGCCCTGGAGGCGCTTCGTGCTCAACATGGTTCCCTCCACGTGGTTCCACTGTTTGTGACTCATGGGTTGCTGCTTGACCAGGTGATTCAGGCAGAGCTGGAGGGGGTCACGGTAGGCGAGCCGCTCGGGGCACGGCTCGCTCCCGTGGTGGAGCAACGCTACCGCGAATGTCTAGCGGGGTTGCGCGAGCGGTGAACGCTCGCTGCCGAATGGCTGTTAGTTTGAGGCTTTTCCTCCTAGTTACCTAAGGGCCGTCTCGCGGTAAATGACTTTCAGGTTCTCCAGCTCAACCTGTCCAGCCAAGGCATTCAGTAAGCACGAAACCCCTCCGCTGTTGGGAGTCAATCGGTGGCCCAACAGTGGAGGGGTGTTCAGTGGTGAAGGCGGCAGCTGCGGCAGCTCAAGCGCGGTTTACTTATCTCCGGCCGAATCCTCCGCCGCGGCCTCAGTAGAGCTCAATGGCTTACTTTCCGCCACCACGTTGGTGTTCTTCTGCTTGCGCAAGCTCAGTTTGTTGAGGCGTTCCATGAAGGAACCCCACGCCTCCTGGGGAGTGGTCTGTGGGCCACCCACGCCGTTGGTGGCCATCTCAATGTCATCCAAGGTGATCTCGCCAGCGCGCAGACCCACCAGCTCAGAGTGGTAACGGATCAACACGGCGATGGTGGCGGCAACCGGCACAGCGAGGAAGGCACCGATGATGCCGAACAAGGCGGAACCTACCGTCACGGAAAGCAGCACCACTGCGGCATGGAGGTTCATGGCACGCGACTGCAAAATTGGCTGCAGCACGTTGCCTTCGATCTGCTGCACCAAAATGATCAAACCAAGTACCAACAATGCGTTGGTCAAGCCATTGCTCACCAATGCCACCACCACGGCAATAGTGCCTGCGGTGAACGCACCGATGATCGGGATGAAGCCACCAAAGAAGGTGAGTACGGCAATCGCCAGGGCCAAAGGTACGTTCAGCACCACCAAGCCAATGCCGATGAACACAGCGTCCACCAAGGAAACAATCGCCTGAGTACGGATGAATCCACCCAGGGTGTTCCACACACGGGTTAGGGCCTCAGAAAGGTGCCAACCAACGTTCGGGCCGGTCATGCGGCGCACCATTGGGAGGAACTTGGTGCCGTCTTTCAGGAAGAAGAAGGTGAGCACCAGCACCAGCACCATAGTCACCACAATGGAACCAGCAACGGACACACCAGAGAACACGCTGGAGGCAATGTTGGAGGACTGTCCCTGCACCCAAGCGCGGGCCTGATCCAGGTACTGGTCAAACGTGCTGGTGTCCAGGTTCAGTGGCGGGCCCTGCAGCCATTGCAGAATACGGTTGATGCCCTCGCTCGCACGGTTGATGAGGTCCTGTGACTGCGAAGCCACGCTCGGCGCAATAGCCGAAACAACGCCCGCGATGAGCGCAAAAAACGCAACAATCACAATGATCACCGCAAGCGCCGGTGGCACCTTTCGCGCGCGCAGCCACGCCACCGGCGGCCACAGCACGGTGGCCACCAAAATAGCCAACATCACTGGCAGCAGGCCCACCCAAATGGCGGCGAGCCCACGCCAAAGAATTACGGAGGCAATGACCACGATGATGAAACGCAGCGCCCAACCAGCAGCCCAGCGGGCGTCCTGACCGAGCACGTCAGCGCGGTCCCGGCGTGGGGTAGTCAGGTGGTCTTCCTCATGCGGCTTGGCGGCCAGCGGCTCGGAGGCCTCCACGGCACGGTCTAACAAATTGGAGAGGTCTTTGGGGTCGTTCATGTTGTTCATCGCGCTTAATCATGCCACACGGGCCCCAATTGGCCAACGGAGCTGCATAAATAGAGAACGCCCCACAGGAACTCCGGTGTCCCATGGGGCGGTTGTGAGCGCAGCGGCTACACGTTCTCAGGCGCAAGCTCCGGGGAGATCACACCAAAGCGGTGGCGGGTTGCCGTCACGGTCTGCTCCAGCAAGAACGGGAGCAGCTCACGGCGGCCGTCGGCAAGGACCTCCTGATCCAGGATTACCGAGCCAGACTGTGCAGCAGCAGCGTAGAGCGCCTCGTCTACCTCGCCAATCGTGCGGACTCGGGTGGATGTCTGCTTTTCGACGTGCGCGGCGAAGTCAGCGTCCCCGATCGCCTCAACGCCGGCCACTGCGGCAATTTCCTCGGCGGCGCTGAAGCGTACAGGGGAGCCAGTGAGCGCGGCAGCCAGCTTCAGGCGCAGCAGGTCACGCTCCTTGTAGCCCGCGCCGACGCGAACCTCCAATGCCTGCAGGAGTGGGCGGTAGCGGAACACGTTGGACTCGCTGACCAAACCGGTGCGGTCGTGTTCAATGCCGAACTCCTCATTCCAAGCAGCCGCATCCAGGTAGGCAGCCTTGCGCAGCCAGGCGCTGTCTGCGTCGGAAAGCTCCACCTCACGCAGGGCACGGGTGATCTCTGGGCGTAGGGAAGCGGTTGGGACGGAATCCAGGTTGCCCTCAGCCCATGTACCCTGCTGCGCAACGTAGTTCGGGCCGCCAGCCTTGGCGCCGGAACCGATGGAGGAATCCTTCCAGCCGCCGAAGGACTGCCGTTCCACGATCGCGCCGGTGATGCCGCGGTTGATGTAGGCGTTGCCCACCTCAACATGCTCGCGCCAGTACGCGATCTCCTCTGGATCGAGCGTGTGGATGCCGCCGGTGAGACCGTAGCCGGTGGAGTTTTGCCACTCGATGGCTTCCTCCAGGGTGTCCGCGCGCATGATGCCGAGGACTGGGCCGAAGCACTCGTTGGTGTGGTACCAAGAACCGGGCTTTACGCCGTCGCGCACGCCGGGGCTCCACAAGGTGCCTTCGTCGTTGAGCTGACGCGGCTGGATGAGCCACTTTTCGCCCGGCTCGAGCTGAGTCAGGCCCCGCTTGAGCTTCTCACCTGGGGCTTCGATGATGCCGTTCATGGTGGTGGAGATGTCTGAGCCGGGGCCCACCTTGAGGGTGCGCACTGCGTCCAGCAACTGGTTAATGAAGCGCTCCGAGGTTCCCACGGAACCCACCAGGATCACCAAGGAGGCGGCGGAACACTTCTGACCGGCGTGGCCGAATGCAGACTTGTACACGTCAGCCACTGCCAGGTCTGGGTCAGCCGCAGGAGTCACAATGATGGCATTCTTACCGGAAGTCTCCGCGTTGAGCACCATCTTTGGCTTCCAGGAACGGAACAGGCGAGCGGTATCGGAAGCGCCGGTGAGGATCACGGAGTCCACGTCCTCATGAGACACCAGACGCTTACCGGCCTCTGCCTCATCAGCATTGACCAACTGCACCAGGTCAGGGTTGTGGCCTGCTTCCTTGAGACCAGCGCGGATGACGTCCACGGCAACCTCAGCCACCCGCACCACCTGAGGAGCAGGTTTGATGATCACAGCCGCACCCGCCGCGAGTGCGGAGAACACGCCACCCACTGGGATCGCCATTGGGAAGTTCCAAGGAGGCGTGATCAGCACAACCTTGTACGGGGTGAACTTGGAGCGTGCCTTATCCAGCTCGCGGGCAGACTGGGCGTAGTACATGGCAAAGTCGATGCCTTCGGAAAGCTCAGGATCAGCCTCGGCCACAGTCTTACCGGACTCATGCACCATCACGTTCATCAGCTCGCCGCGGTGGTCCGCCAGCTTGTTAGCAATCGCCTCGAGTGCCTGCGCGCGCTCTTCGCCGGTGGTTGCGCCCCACTCAGTACCCAGCTCGCGGGCCTTCGCCACGAACTCGTCGATCTGCGCTGGGTCCGTGATCTCAGGGGAAACGCGCTCACCTGGGTCGGCGGCCAGTACTTTCAGCGCCCAGTCGCGGTTTTGTTGCAGAGATGGGTCGGTGTCTGGCTCGCCGGCAAAGTGGCTGGTGGTCGCGTGGCTTTGGATGCCGGACTCATTGTTCCGGTCCTGCTTACGGTTTGGCCCCGCCACAGTTGTCCAACGGTTTTCCACAGCAGTGCGGAATGCCTGCTCCTGAGACTCCAATGGGGTGAGGTGATCCGGACCCTCAACCTCAGGAGCAAACAGCGCGTGCAGGAAGTTCTGCTTTTCTCCGTTTTCCTCCAGGCGGCGCACCAGGTAAGAAACGGCAACGTCAAAGTCCTCAGCGTGGACCACTGGGGTGTACAGGATCAGCCCACCCACAACCTTTTGCACAGCACGGGACTGTGCAGGTGCCATGCCCTGCAGCATCTCAATGTCCAACTGGTGCGCTACGCCGCGCCGGGTTGCCAGCTCGTGAGCAAGAGCCACGGTGTAGAGGTTGTGGGAAGCCACGCCAATGCGCACGTTGTCTGCGTGCTCTGGCTGCAGGATGTAGTCCATCAGGCGGTAGTAGTTCGCATCAACGTCCGCCTTGTTGGAGTAGGTGGCCAGCGCCCAGTCGTGCATCTCCGCATCCACACGCTCCATAGAGAGGTTTGCACCCTTGACCAGGCGAATCTTGATTGGTGCGCCACCTGCTGCGCGGCGCTCCTTGGCGAACTCCGCCAGCTCAACCAGGGCGTCGAAGGTGTCCGGCAGGTAGGCCTGCAGCACAATACCCACCTGCAGATCCAGGAACTCATCTTCAATCATGAGCTCCTTGAACAAGCGAATGGTCAGCGTGAGGTCTTTGTATTCCTCCATGTCCATATTGATGAAGGCGTGTGGGCTGCGCTTCTTGGCCTCGCGGTACAGCGGGCGCAGACGATCCTTCAGGCGCTCGGTGTTGCCCTCAATGTCCCAAGGGTTGAGCTGTGCACACACCGAGGAAGCCTTGATGGAAACATAGGTCACACGTGGGTTTTGCAGCAGTTGGCGGGTGCGCTCAAGGCGGGACTTCGCCTCGTCATCACCCAACACTGCCTCACCGAGCAGGTTCAGATTGAGCTGGAAGCCCTCACGCTTTGCCTCATCGAGCTTGGCGTTGAGCGCCTTGCCTTCGGCGTCTAGGACAAGGTGGCCCACCATCTGGCGCATGCGCTTGCGCGCAAGAGGCATCACGACGCCCGGCAGCACCGGCGCGGCGAGGGAACCAGCGGTGACCAGGCCCTTGTCTACCAGGCCGATGAAGTCAGGCAGCACGGAGTGCTTGGAGAATGGGGAGGCGAGGTTGGCGAGCTCCTTCGCCGCCACCTTGTTGTCTTCTGGACGGGCAACCTTATCCACAAAACCCATGGTGAAGGCAATGCCATCCTTATCCCGAACCAGTGCGGCGAGCTGCTCGGTGTTCTTCGCTTCCTTCTTGGAAGCTGCGTTGTCCGTCTCAGCGAGCCAATCGTGCGCACGGGCAATGGCTGCGGAAAGCACCTCCTCCACGTCAGCGCTATTGGCAAGCGGAGTGTGGGATGCGGAATTGGTTTGGCCCTTTTGGGATTGTGGGCTCTGTGGGTTCTGTGGGGTGTGAGCATTCATGGGGAACTCCTTGGGAAAAAACTTCAATGAAAGGGGTTGCCGCGGGGGATAGGAGAGCTGCAGCAAATGTGGGCAGCGCTGCGTAAGGCGTGCCAGAAGGGCCACCTAAGGTGGTGAACATGAGCGTGCAGTGACGAGCAGCAAGAGGTACTGCCTGATTTGCTGCTTCGTTTGCTTCCTGAATGGCTGCCTGGATTTTGGCTGCGCTCGAACATGCCGCCGCGGCTCCGCGCTCTACCGGATGTTGCCCATCGGCAATGCCGATGGGCACTCATGGACACGGTGGCGAGGAGTGATGGGGAGTTCTTTACAGCACCGGTGGGCGGTCAGAGACGTGCCGGGTGCTGGAGCGGAAGAGGTGCAATACCGTCTGCCTTTCCAGGGAAGTTATTGAGTGAAAAACCGTTGAGGTTGAGCGAAAGTATAGAGCCAAAATCTCAAAAGAAACAAGGATAAATTCGGTCATATGATAGGTGAGTGATCACACACTTTATTTGGCCAGTTCACGAGGGTTTTACTCACCCTTATGGGGGTGGTTGAATATTGCCCCCGTTCGGCTTCCCTGCATTTGATCCAGGACCCCTGCTGCAGCTCCTCTCTGCGGAGCGCTGCCGGAACCGGGGATTACCTCCGTTTTAGGTAGGGCCTGTAATTTTTTTCTTCCTCGCCGAGCAGGATTTGTGTAGGTCGGTTAAGGTCACTGGCTAATGGCAGGAGGCAGGGCATTGTCTCGCATTTAATTTGGGGAAAGTTGTGAAAACGATGGTGAAATATCGACGCCTTTTAGCGTTTTTGTCTGTGGTGTTTTGAAGTGTCCCGGGTTTTGTTCCGTTTGAGTAGATGGGAAAATCTGGAACATGCCAAAGAAGTTTGATCAGGATGCGAAGGACCGTGTGGTCCGCTTGGTTGAGGATCGTATTCTGGCGGAGAATCT
>NZ_JANIKD010000014.1 GCF_024580955.1 Corynebacterium sp. 122RC1
CAGTTGGGGAGGGAACGGGCGGGTCAAGCCCCCGCCAGGGGGTGCGGTGGGGCAAGGTACTTATTCTGTCGCGCGTGGAGGGATTCGCAAACTTGCACATCAAGTCCATAATGTGAAAGTTTCTGGCTCTTTGGCTGCAGCGTCCCCTCCGCCGAGCGGTGACGAATTGTGGACAAAACCACAGATAAGGCAGGTAAAACTCTTCATGCCTAGGGGAAACCCATTTTTTTGTTAGGCAAATTAACAAGGTTAAGCAACGGCATTCAAGACCTCTACCTGTAGTTATCTTGTTGGCCTTTGTGTTAAGGCGAGGTTAGGATCGCAGGGTGAAAACTAGCTGGCGCGTCTTTGTCCGTGATGCCAAACGTATTTTGGCGGTGCCTAAGGCATTCATCATTGTCATTGGTATCCTCATCACCCCTGCGTTATACACATGGCTGAATATCGCTGCGTTTTGGGATCCCTACAACAACACCGAAGCGATTCCGATCGCGGTGGTCAACGAAGATAAGGGGGCCACCTCCGATCTCACCGGTGAGATTAAGGTAGGGGACCAAATAGTTGATCAATTGCGGCAGAATGACCAGCTGGGGTGGGAATTCCTCTCAGCCGACGAGGCTGATGAAAAGATCCATCGGGGCGAGGTGTACGCCTCCTTTGCCATCCCCGAAGAGTTCAGCCAGCAGCTCGTGGACATCTTCAGCGGCAGCCGCGCCCAGCCGACCATCGAATACTCCGTCAATGAGAAAAAGGGTGCCATCGCGCCGAAGATTACCGACGCGGGATCCAACTCCCTTGACATTAAGATCACCTCCGCCTTCCGCGAGCAGCTCGGCAAGGCGGTGTCGGAGACCCTGCGGGATCGTGGCGTTGACTTTTCTTCGAGCATCCAAGACACGCAATCGACAACGACCCAGACATTGCAAGACTTGGAAGCCCAGCTTGGCACCACACGGGACAACGTGCAAGATATCGCCAATCAGCTCGCCGACTCCGGCCAGACCGCAAGCGACGTCAAGGGCATGCTGGCGGCGGCCGACCCGGCGCTGGGAGATGTCGCCGCCTCCTTGACCAACATTCAGACCATCTTGGATACCGTCATCACCGACGCGCAGGTTTTTGCACAGTCCACCGGTGATGCCAGCGCGAAGGCACAAGAAGCACTGGGCGTGTCCACCGCCAATGCCCGAAGTGCGCTCACCTCCACCTCGGCGATGCTGGGCGAGGTGGGCACGCAAATCCAAGGCGGTACGGACAGGTTCAGCCAGGGCATTACCGCCGCCGAGAATTCTCTGACCGCCGCCGAGGCGGCGTTGGGTGCTGTTTCGCAGCCTTTGGCCGGCGATACCCTCGCGGGGGTTCGCACCCAGCTCGATCAAGCCCAGGCAGTGGTGGATCAGCTCAATCAGGTAGCCTCCACGGCCACCGAGACCTCTCGGCAATTAGACGCCCTCGGCAACGACTTCGCGACATTGATCGACCGGGCCCAAGACAGCAGCGGTGCGCTGCGATCGACTTCCAATGAGGCGGTCAATTCGCTGACTACACGGGTGACCGCCCTGTCCGCGCGCGCCGGCCTGCTGGCCGGTCAGGCAGCGCAGACGCAAAGCTCCTTGGGGCAGATCACCGCCTTGGTCGATGGCTTGGAAGACCAGTTGCAGTCCACGCAGGACATCCTGGTGGCAAGCGACGGCAACCTGGCCGATCTCCAGGACTTCGCCCGCAATTCCGAGGCCGATGTCGCAGCGCTTGCGGCCGCGCTGCAGTCGGGTACGCTGCAGACCGTCACCGGACTCGATGCCGACAACATCGGAACCTACCTGGCTTCACCAGTGGAATTTGAAAAGCAAGCGCTGTTCCCGGTTGCTTCCTATGGTTCTGCGATGTCGCCGATGTTCATCAACCTCTCGCTGTGGATCGGCACCTTCATCCTGATCATCATCTTCCGCGTGGAGGTGGACAAGGAAGGCTTCCGCGCGTTGGCCCTGCGGCACGCCTACTTCGGCCGCTTCCTGCTGCTCAGCGTCCTCGCGATCGCGCAGGCAATCATCGTCAGCGTAGGTACCTTGCTTATCGGCGTGCAGACCGTCAACGCCTTCGCCTTCGTTGCAACGGCAGTCGTGATTGGCCTTAGCTATTTGGCCATTATCTATGCACTCGCGGCAGCTTTCGGCCACGTAGGCCGGGCCATAGCTGTGGTTTTGGTGGTGCTGCAGATTCCCGGCGCATCCGGGCTCTACCCGATCGAGTTGATGCCGGGATTCTTCCGTGCCATTTACCCGGTCTTGCCGTTCTCCTACAGCATCAAGGCCATGCGAGAGACCGTGGGTGGCTTCTATGGCAACCAATATCTGCACTACATGGCGATCGTGTGCGCGATGGGGCTCATCGCACTGATCCTCGGCCTCATCCTGCGCCGACAATTGGGCTATTTCACGCGCCTATTCAACAACGAGCTCGCGCGCACCGAACTGGTCATCAATGAAAACGTGGAGATCCTCGGCTCCGGCTATAGGCTCAGCCACATCATTGCGCTTCTGTCTAACCGAGGCGAATTCTCCCGCGAACTGACCCGCAGGCGCGAGAAGTTCGATGCGTCTTATCCGATGCTGGTGCGCGTGCTGACCATAATCGGCCTGGCCGGCCTTTTCGTGCTGGGGATTTTGTCGCGGGCGACGTCGATTAGCAAGCCGGGTCTTTTGGCGGTGGCCACCCTGTGGGGCCTGATCATCGTCGGCGCGCTGGTGACCACGGAAAGCTTGAAGCAGTCCCTGCGGCATGCAAGTGAGCTCGAGGCACTAAGCGAGGATGATCTCGTCGCAGCGCTCAGGCAACACCGCGCCATCCATAGTGCAACCACCGACGAGCCGGACCCGGAGGCGCAGCCGGCCGAGAAGGTGCTCGCAACCGGTGTCACCGAAGCTACCGATACGAACGATAAGACCGAGACCACTGAATTCCCGGCACAGGAAGGAGGAAAATAATGAACGCGACCCGATTTATCATCCGTGATGATGCCCGCCAAATCCGCGGCAACGTCATGATGGGGATCTTTATGAGCGTGCTCGTTGCCCTCCCGCTGCTGTTTACGTGGTTTAACGTGCTGGCTAGTTGGGATCCCTTCGGCAACTCCGATCGACTCAAGATAGCGGTGGCCAACACCGACGAGGGGTACCAAACCGACGTGCTCAACCTCGAGGTCAACGTCGGCGACCAGGTTCTCTCGCAGCTTCGCGGAAACAAGAGCCTGGATTGGATCATCACCGACGAGGACACCGCGCTCGAGGGAACGCGCTCGGGCGACTACTACGCCGCCATCGTGCTTCCGGAGAACTTCAGCACCTCGATGTTTACCTTCTACGCTGGTGGCGCGGCGCCTGCGGACATCACGCTGTATACCAACGAGAAGAAGAACGCGCTATCGTCCAATATCTCCAACCAGGGTGCCCAGGGCGTGACCTCGCAGATCAACGCCGCATTCACCCAGGTACTCAGCGAGGTGGCGATGGGGCTGGCGCTGGACGTCTCCTCCTTCCTCGACGACGAAGAAACCGCAGCCACCTTGGATCGTTTGGAAGTCCGGCTGGAATCATTATCAACGCAGCTGACGTCCGCTTCCCATACGGTGAGTTCTTTCCAATCGCTGGTCAGCGCCTCGGTTCCGCTGGTGGAAAGCGCCCAGAACCTGACCGTTTCCCTGGATGATTCGCTCAACACCGATAGTGGATTGACGGGGTCATCCGATGGCTCGGATTCCGGCCTCGATGACGCAACCAGCGCGCTCGGAGATTCTCTCGACCGCACTGCGGACAGCGTCAGCGCAGTACAAAGCCGTTTGGACTCCGTGCTCAACTCGGCATCCACGGGGGCGAACTCCCAGGCGGATGCGATTGATTCCGCAGCCGCCGGCATTGATAACCAGGTTGCCGCCTTCCGCCAGACTCGCGATTCGCTCAACAATGCGATCCCGTCCCAGCTGCGGGGCACCCCTGCGGCGGTGGGTTTGCTCGCGGATCTCGACGCGGCCATCGCGCGCCAGGATTCCCTCGCGCAGCGGCTGCACACGCTGGCTTCCGACCTGCGCTCGGATCAGACCACCAACCAGCAGGCCCGCGATCAGGCCCGGCAGGCGATCGATGAAGCGACCACAGCGATTGCAAACGCCAGGGATAACTACCGCACCAACTTGCAGCCCCAGCTTGAGCAGCTGCGCAGCAACATGGCCGATGCCAGGGACAACCTAGCGGTGGTCGGCTCCTACCTGGATAACATCCGTGCCAGCTTCGCAGACACCGACCAGGGGCTGCTGCAGACGCTTACGGATGCGCAGACCAGCTTGGGTATCTCCGCGGACAACATGTCCAACGGGGCGCAGCGCTTGGATGATGCCGTCAAGGAGATGGCGGATGCCCGCGAGTCCGGAGATCTCAAGCGCATCGCGGCCGTCATCGGCACCGATCCCGAGGGGCTGGCGAAGCTCATCGCCTCCCCCATCAACGTGGAGCGCAACGAGATCTTCCCCGTTGCCAGCTTCGGCGTGGGTATGACGCCGCTGTATAGCGCCATCGCCTTGTGGGTCGGCGCGCTGTTGAGCTCTGCCTTCCTGCACACGGTGGTCTCGCGCAACGTGTACCTGCGCTATCTTGCCTCGAATCCGCCGGCCCCAGCGGAAGACGATAGCGACGGCACAGGTGTCACAGACGGCACAGACGGAGACGACAACGTCGCTCAGGGTGCCGGCGTGACTGGCGAAGACGCTGCGGATGAAGCAGGGGTGATGGAAAAGACCAAAGCCAGGGATGGTTTTACCGGCATACAGGAGTATTTCGGTCGCTTCTTCCTTTTCTGGGTCGTCGGCATGGCACAGTCCACGCTTTTGATGCTGGGCCTCATCGTCTTCGTTGAGATTGAGCCGGCGCATCCGTGGCTGCTCATGATCAGCGGGTGGATTACCTCCTCTGTATTCATGCTGATCATCTACACGCTGGTGCTCTCGCTCTCCAACGCCGGCAAGGCCGTCGCGGTGGTCTTCCTGGTGCTCCAGATATCCGCGGCTGGCGGCGCATATCCGCTGGAAGTGCTTCCGCACTGGTTCCAAAACATCAGCCCGTGGCTGCCTGCAACGTATTCCATCAACATGATGCGTGCTGCCATCGCCGGTATCTACGAGTGGGACTACCTCACCAACATGGGCATGCTCTTGTTGTTCCTGCTGCCCACCCTGCTGGTGGGTCTGGTGCTGCGTCATGCGATCGCCGCCCGTATTCACAGCATGACTGAGGATCTGGAGTCCACGAAGGTGATGTAGCAATCGCTGCGGGTTAACGTCACACGCGCCCTTGCTTGCCGACGCCGCCCGCGCCGCCGGCGGCCGGGGCCTATAGCGCGCGCTTGAATCCCACGTGGCTAGGGTGATATCCCAGCCGCTTGTAGAAGTCGAGCGCGCGCTCATGGGTCTCATCCACGCTGACCTGTGCCATTTTCGCACCACGGGCGCGCCCGTATTCGTGGGCCCATTCGATCATCGCGGAGGTAAGCCCGATCCCGCGTACCTGGGCGGCCATCCGAACCGCCTGAAGCTGCAGGCGGGTGGCGCCGCCGCGGGAAAGCTCGGGCAGGATGGACAGCTGCATGGTGCCCACCGTGGCCCCGGCGTCGTCTTTGATCACCGCCAGGAACTGGTTGGGGTCCCTGGCAAGAATCGTGAAGGCATCGTCGTAGGCCGGGTGCTCGCCCTTTTGCACGGCGTCGCTTTCCAAGCGTGCGCCATGTTCGTCGTCGGAAAGCATATTGACGATATCGGCGACGTCGCCGCGCACCGCGCGCTGTACCCGAAACTGCCTGTCATCGACGGTGAGCAGACCACCGACGGATTCGCGGGCCCGCTGCCGGATATCGCTTACCACCTCATCGAGCCACCCGCCGACATTGCGCCGCGCCTGCGGGGTATCCGGGTAGCGGCAGCGCAGATGCAACCCCGTCTCGTCCAAAATAAACCACACCATCACCCCATCCGGGCGGATGCTTGCGCCCACATACTGCGCCTTCAGGCCCACAGAGTCCACTCGCACGGGAAGCCGGCGCAGATCGAGCCAGGAAATCGCGAACATGCCGGGAGTTTCCGGCATGTCACCCCAGGGCTTCATGATGTCCTCCAGCGGCCAAGAACCCAAGCGTACCGCCTCCTTGACGGAGTCGGCGCAGGCGGCGGGGCGGGGATCTGTCGATTCGAGAACGGAGTTGGTGATAAACCACCCCACCGAGTTGTGCCGCTGGTGGTCATAGCGGCTATGCACGGGAAAGACTGCGCGCAGCGGGGCGTTGGCCTGTTGGCGGGTGACCTTCGTCATCGCCGCCACCACCGTCGACAACGAGGACACCCCATCGGCGCGGGCCTGCGCGGAAAAGGCGGCGGCCTCGTCAACGCCTAGAACGTCGCGGACCTCCACGCGCTCGACGTGCGGGCCCGGCTCGCCCAGCGGCAGCGGGAGGCGCGGCATGCCCCCCGCCGCTTGCGTCGATGATCTCGGCCCAGCGCCGGTGAATCTCCACCGGCGCCTGTTCGCGCTCGCGCAGGCTTTGGGTGTGCTGCGAAAACGGGGCGACCTCGGAAAGTTACGGGGTCCCGATGACGTATTCACCCAAGGCGGCAAGGAAATCGCGCAATACCACCACCATCGACCACATGTCTGTGTGCGAGTGGTCCACGCCGATGATCACGGTGGTCTCAGTGACCGTCTCAATGGCACACAGGCGGTAGGAAGGAGATGCGAAGGGAGCGCAATAATGGTCAAGGACGCGGCGGACCGCATCGTTTACGGCCTCGCCTGCATGAATATAATGCTCCACCCAGCCTCCGGGGGTGTCCCTATGTTTTTGTCAAGTGTTAGGTTGTCGCTGACGAATACAGATGTGGGGGTAGCTTTTAGGCGTGCTTAGGAACCGGCCAGCGTGTGCTGGTCGGTTTTCGTCTTTAGACATTATGCGGCGACTGGGTGTGGTGGGATTTCTCGGAAGAACTCTTTGTTTTTCAGCATTGCGTAGATGACGTTGCATCGGCGTCGTGCCAGGCAGATAACTGCCGCGTTATGGCGTTTACCTTCAGCGCGTTTACGCTCGTAGTACTGTCGTGACGGTCCGTGGCTGCGGATCGGGGCAAATGCGGAGTAGAACAAAGCGTTTTTCAGTCGCTTATTGTCTGATCGTGCTGGGAATTCGCCTCTGATTGATGATCCTGATCGTCGTGTCACTGGTGCGATGCCCGCGTAAGCGGCCAGGTGGCTGGCGCTATCGAAGTCGGAGCCGTCACCGATCGCCAGGAGGATCTGTGCTGCGGTCTTGATGCCGTCTCCGGGCATGCTCATCAAGACCTCACAAAGAGGGAAATCATCAAGCATCCCCTCAACCTGTTCAGCAATGGTGTCGCGCTGCTCTTTTAACGCCTTGATGTTTGCAGCTAGTTGGGGAATGACGAGCTCGGCGGCATCGCTTCCAGGCACAATAACTGTTTGCGCTTTCAGTGCTGCAAAAATCTCGTCTACCAGTGGGGTGGGGTATTTTCGTGTGTGCTTGATCATCCAGTTAAGCACTCGTTGGTATCCGGCTCGTTTCAGCCCCTGGGGCCCTTTGTAGTGGATCAGCATGTCCAGGATTGGGGTGCGAGTCAGGGTGCAGCCAGCAAAAACTCGTTCCAGTCTGGGGTAGATCTGAGTGAGGATGCTACGTAGTCGGTTGACGGTGCGGGTGCAATCGCGGGCGATGCCGTCATCGAAGCCGGAGAGCATTTTCAATGCTGATAGAACTTCGTTGTTTCGGTCGACGGCACGCAGCGTGTGAGGCATTGTTCGGGCGGTGTCGGCGATGATGAAGGCGTCGCGTTTGTCTGTTTTCGCACGGCCCGGATAGAGATCTGCAGCTTTGCGCATGGCTAGGCCTGGTAGGTATCCGACTTCGCATCCGCAGACACGGGCTACAGCAATCGGTAGTGCGCCGATGGTATTGCGTTGATCGACGACCACGAGAACAAAGCCATGCTCTTGAAGCTGATGGAAAACGCTTGCTAGATCGGACTCGAGTTGAGGCAATGGTTTGTCGAAGACCTTGTTGCCGTCGCGGTCGAGAGCGCAGGCGTGGTGTTCAGACTTACCTACGTCTAGGCCGAGGAATATGTCGATGGAGTGTTCCTGCGACATGGTGAGCTCCTAGAAAACGAGATGAATATGTCGTTGTTCCAGTCGCTGGCGTCATGACATTCGTTGTGAGCACCCACGTTACAAAGAGACCTGGATATATAGATTCCGGCCGTGTCCCTATCAGCTGTCATCGAACGTCCTAGCACCCGGTGGCAACACCCCCGGATCATGAAAACTACAGGGCAGATAAGTCATACCGGGACCAGCGACTATCCCCATTATCGGGGATACCCACAAGGTAACGGGCTGAGGCAGGGGCTTGTGTTGGACAAGCTAAAAGCCGTGAGCAGGGAAAGGAGATTGATTGAACTCCAAATTCCTCGCTCACGGCTTGCTACGTTGAGGGGGTACTTTAGCTGTCGCGATACACGCCGCGGCCAAGGGTGTCACAGGAACTCATCTGGCCGGTGCGGTAACCCGTAAGGAATGCTTCCTGGCGCTGCTCGGAGGTGCCGTGGGTGAACAGGTCGGGGCGGACCTCGCCGGTGGAGCGCTGCTGGATGTTGTCATCGCCCACCGCGCGGGCGGCCGTGATGGCGTCGTTCACCTGAGCGTCCGTAATGGGCTCCAGGAACGCATCTTCGCCTTGGTCAGCGTAGTGCGCCCACATGCCTGCGTAGCAGTCTGCTTGCAACTCAATGAGCACGGCATTGGATTCCGCACCGGGGTCATTGTAATTGGATAGCCTCAGCGTTCCCTCGAGTTGCTGGATATGGTGGCCGAACTCATGGGCCACAATGTACTGCTGGGCAAATGGGGTGTTTTCGCCGCCGTATTGGGAGAGTTGGTCGAAGAAGCTCACGTCAAAGTACGTGGACTGGTCCGCAGGGCAGTAGAAGGGGCCGGTCTTGGAGCTTGCGTATCCACAGCCAGACTGGGTGGCATTCGTGAACACCACCAATCCGGGTTCCGTGTATTCAATGCCAGCCTGTTGCGGCAGGATCTCCTGCCACATCTGGTCCACAGAAAGCGCAGTGAACTCCACACGGCAGTCCGCCTCGGTGTTCGCCTGGTCCGAAACCTGGCAGTGATCCAAACCGCCGGAGGTTTCCACTTGTTGCTGGCCGGCTCCGGACTGGGAGCCGAGGAATTCGTCCAACTGCGCCGGGTTTCCACCCATGAGGAGGAAAAGGCCAACCAGAAGAACGGTGCCGATGCCGCCACCAGCGACCATACGGCCGGTGCCACCTCCGCCGGTACGCGCACGGGACTCTGTCTTTTGAATGCCACCACGGAACGTCATGCGTCCGATTCTTTCACACCCGCAGGACAAAATGGGCAAACCCATCACGAGGTGCCGCTGGTGGGTAGTACTTGGTGGGGAGTTTCTTGAAACGCGATTGGAGAAATCCCGATTCAACGTTGCTGGGCAGGTCAAAGGGTCCTTCACGATCGATGTTGGAGGTTGAGCACGATGTGTTGAGCCGCAAGCATGTTGGTCATGATGGTTGCGAGGGAGTCAGAGTGTGGCCTCGATTTTGCAACGGTCCACCGCGGCTGAAGTGGTAATCCGGCGCCCCGACGGCAACGTTGCGATCCCGCTCGACCTGCTTGGATAACCGCCCGAGTACTAAAACCGCAGCGGCTAGTTTCCTGTGGATACACTTACAACCCATGAGCCAGCACAACACAAATGTCCAAGGCAGTCCGACGATCCGAGTACGCCCCGCACGTAGGGAAGACACTGCCGCAATGGTGCAGTTTGTCAAAGACCTCGCCGTGTACGAGAAGGAGCCGCTGGACACCGTCCTTCTTACCGAGGCCACACTCGAGCAGCAGCTCTTTGGTGAACACCCGGCGATCTTTGCCCACATAGCCGAAGAGATCGACGCAGATGGCAGCGCCTCCAGCGTTGGTTTTGCCCTGTGGTTTTTGAACTACTCCACCTGGGAAGGTGCGCATGGCATCTACCTCGAGGATTTGTTCGTACATCCGGAACACCGCGGTAAAGGCGCGGGGAAGGCATTGCTCAAGGAGCTGGCCAGCATCGCAGTGGAGCGCGGGTACAAGCGGGTTGAGTGGAGCGTATTGAAGTGGAACACGCCATCAATCGAGTTTTATCGCAGCATCGGTGCGTTCCCAATGGAGGAGTGGGACACCTATCGGCTCACCGGCGGCGCGCTTACCCAATTTGGCGGGTAGAGCCGCAACTTGCCTGGGGAGTGGATCGGCGTGAAATGAAACGCCAATTGATGCGTCATTAACAAGCGCGTGAATCTCTTGGGAACTTTCAGCAAATGCGCAGGTGTGTGGAATGTGAAGCACTGCAGTGCGGGCGTCGGGACGCTACAACACAAGGAGTAATCCACGCATAGCTTTTCCCAAGGAGACTCCTCACATGACGTATCACCCCCGCAGGCGTAGCCATCGCGCGATTGCGTTGGCTACCACCACTGCCACGCTGTCTCTGGGCATAATGGTGCCTACCGCGAGCGCGCAGGAAATCGCCACGTTCAGCATCAGCAACTTCACTGACCTGCACGGGCACATCGCCCAGGTGGCAAGCGGTGGAAACGTCACCGAGCCTGGGGCGGCGGTGCTTTCCTCCATGGTCAAGCACGTCAATGCAGGTCAGGAATACCTACTCACCAGCAGCGGCGATAACGTGGGTGGCTCCGCCTTCCTCTCCGCCGTGCTGGATGACGAGCCAACGCTCGCCGTGCTGAACCAGATGGGACTGCACGCTTCCGCCGTGGGCAACCACGAGTTCGACAAAGGCTACGACGATCTCACCGGGCGCATCCAGCCCTTCTCCAACTTCGATTACCTGGGCGCAAACGTCACCGGAGGCACGCCCGCGCTGAAGCCCTACGTGGTAAAGGAAGTCGCTGGTGTGCGTGTGGCGCTGATCGGCTCGGTCACGGAAACCACCAAAAACAAGGTGTCCCCGGCGGGCATCGTGGGCATCGACTTCGACGACCCTATCGCGGCCACTAATGCGCTCGCTGACGAAATCACCGCCACCAACCAAGCCGACGTCGTTGTGGCGCTGTTCCATGAGGGTGTTGAGGACCCGAATGCGTTCAATGCGAACGTCGATGCTGTGTTCGCAGGCGACACTCACGAAACCGAGTCCCAGGTAATCAAGCGTGCCGACGGCTCCGCGTTCGCCGTGGCCCAGGCCTACGAATACGGCAAGGCCTTGGCAGACATGGACTTCACCTTTGACAAGCAATCTGGCAAGGTCACCGACATCACGAGCACGGTGTACGACACCGCGCAGATGATGGCCGCTGTAGGCAACACCCCAGACCTGGCTGTTGCCGCAATCGTTGAGCAGGCAATGCAGGATTCCGAAGTTGCGGGCAACAGGGTAGTGGCCACCGCCGCCGCAAGCTTCTACCGAGGCGCAAACGAGGACAGCGCGACAAGCTCCGGTTCCAACCGCGGCGTGGAGTCCACCCTCTCCAACGCGCTTGCACAAGCGGCCAAGGATGCAATCACCAACAACACCTCAATCACGGCAGACCTCGGTGTGATGAACGCTGGCGGCGTGCGCGCAGACTTGCTCGAAGGTGAAGTGACCTACCAGGAGGCCTTCGCAGTACAACCATTCGGCAATGAGATCACGTACACCTCGCTCACTGGCCAGGACATCATCAACGCCATCGAGCAGCAGTGGAAGGACCCATCCGCATCCCGCCCAGTACTGGCACTTGGCTGGTCCGATAACTTCACCTACACCTACAACCCACAGGCTGAAGCTGGAAAGCGTTTCATCGCGGGCACCATCGACGGCCAGCCGCTCGATCCCGCCGCCTTATACGTGGTTGCGGGTTCTACCTTCCTGCTTGAAGGCGGCGATGGCTTCCCGGCGCTGGCAAACGGTAGCAAACTAACCAACACGGGGCTGATGGACGTAACTGCATTCACCGAGTTCCTTGCAAACAACCCCACGCTCACTCCACGCGGCGGCCAGTCAGCCGTGGGCATGCAGGTGAGCGGCGATCTTGCCCCCGGCGCCGAGGTGACCTTTGACCTCAGCTCCCTGCTCTACACCGTCGGCGATAGCGCATCCACCGTGACGCTCTCTGTAGGCGAGACCATTGCCACCGCAGACATCGCCCGTGATTTCGGTCCAGCCAACTTCGGCGAGGCCGGAACCGCATCGCTGAAGCTCACCGTTCCCGGCAGCGTGAAGGCCACGGATATGGTCACCATCACCACCGACGCTGGCACCCGCTTAAGCTTCGAGCTCGGCGCACTTGGGGGCGTTATGGAAGCTGAGGGCGCTTCTGAGAACCCAGCGTCACAGGATCCCTCTGAGGACCCCGCACCGGTGGGAAGCTCCACAGGCTTCGGCTTCTTTGGCCTGTTCGCACTGATCGCATTGTTGTTCTCTGCAGCGAACAATGCAGTTGGATCCGTGTTGAGCGCTTGGTTCGCACCACTCCAGGCACTGCTCGCCAGCAGTTCAGCGAATTAATTCAATCCCGCGCGCTCATGCCGCCACAATCAGACGGGCTCACCAAAGCAAGGTGGGGCCCGTCTCCGCGCATCCCAGCGGGTCGATGCGCTTTGGTGCCCGTGGTAGTGCCAGAGTGTGCAGTGTGCAATTTGGAACGCCCTGCGAGTAAGATATTTCACTTAGACTTGAGGCATTTGCCAAGTGCCCAACCTCATGGCCCAACGCCACGGCCCCGTGCGGGTGGTGGTGGGCTGCGAGTCTGCGCTGGTGCTCATCAAGAGAAACCCACGAGGAAAGGAAGAGTTGCACGTGTTGCGTACACATTTCGCGGGCGAGCTGCGTAAAGAGACTGCAGGTCAGGAAGTTACACTTACCGGTTGGGTGTCGCGCCGGCGCGACCACGGCGGCGTGATCTTCATTGACTTGCGTGACTCATCCGGTATTGCGCAGGTGGTGTTCCGCGAGAGTGAAGTTGCACAGCGTGCTCACCACCTCCGCAGCGAATACTGCGTAAAGGTCACTGGTGTGGTGGAGCCACGCCCCGAGGGCTCCGAGAACGCCAACTTGGCATCCGGCGCCATCGAGGTCAACGTCTCCGAGCTTGAGGTTCTCAACGAGTCTGCGGCGCTCCCATTCCAGATTGACGACGCAGCGCAAGGCGGCGAAGTAGGCGAGGAAGCCCGGCTGAAGTACCGCTACCTGGACTTGCGACGCCCACAACAGGGTTGGGCGCTGCGCCTGCGCTCTAAGGCAAACCAGGCAGCGCGCCGGGTACTGGACCGCCACGACTTCGTGGAAATCGAAACCCCAACGCTGACCCGTTCCACCCCTGAAGGTGCCCGAGATTTCCTGGTTCCAGCTCGCCTGAAGCCAGGTTCCTGGTATGCCCTTCCACAGTCCCCGCAGTTGTTCAAGCAATTGCTCATGGTGGCTGGCATGGAGCGCTACTACCAGATCGCTCGCTGCTACCGCGACGAGGATTTCCGCGCGGACCGCCAGCCGGAGTTCACTCAGCTCGATGTTGAGATGAGCTTTGTGGACCAAGATGACATCATCGCCTTGGCTGAGGAAATCCTGGTGGAGCTGTGGAAGCTCATCGGCTATGAGATCACCACCCCGATCCCACGGATGACCTATGCGGACGCGATGCGTCTCTACGGTTCCGACAAGCCAGACCTGCGTTTTGACATTCAGCTTGTGGAATGCACCGAGTTCTTCAAGGACACCACCTTCCGTGTGTTCCAAAATGAGTACGTTGGCGCTGTGGTGATGAAGGGTGGTGCTTCCCAGCCTCGCCGCCAGTTGGATGCTTGGCAGGAGTGGGCAAAGCAGCGCGGCGCGAAGGGCCTCGCGTATATCCTCGTGGGTGAGGACGGAGAGCTTTCTGGCCCAGTGGCAAAGAACATCACGGAAGCTGAGCGTGAGGGTATTGCTGCGCACGTCGGCGCCGCCCCAGGAGACGCGATCTTCTTCGCCGCCGGTGAGACCAAGAGCTCACGCGCGTTGCTTGGCGCAGCACGCAGCGAAATTGCCCGCAAGCTGGACCTGATCAAGGATGGCGACTGGGCCTTCACTTGGGTTGTGGATGCACCGCTGTTCGAGCCCGCTGCCGACGCCACCGCTAGCGGTGATGTTGCACTTGGACACTCCAAGTGGACCGCTGTGCACCACGCGTTCACCTCGCCGAAGCCAGAGTGGATTGACAACTTTGATCAGAACCCTGGCGAAGCAACCGCATATGCCTATGACATCGTGTGCAACGGCAATGAGATCGGTGGCGGTTCCATCCGTATCCACCAGCGCGATGTGCAGCAACGCGTCTTTGAAGTGATGGGCATCAGCGAGGAAGAGGCGCAGGAGAAGTTCGGCTTCCTCTTGGACGCATTCGCCTTTGGCGCACCACCACACGGCGGCATTGCTTTCGGTTGGGACCGCATTGTGTCCCTGCTCGGCGGTTTTGACTCCATCCGTGACGTGATTGCGTTCCCGAAGTCCGGTGGTGGCGTGGACCCACTCACCGACGCTCCCGCCCCGATCCCTGCGCAGCAGCGCAAGGAGACCGGTGTGGATTTCAAGCCAAAGGCTGAAAAGGCTGAAAAGGCTGAAAAGGCAGCAGAGGCAGAAGCCGGCCAAGCCTAAGCTGGATTGCTTGCAACCGCCCCGCGCTGGCACTGGCCGTCGCGGGGCTGTTGCATGGAACGGGGCGGTGGTTCATGGGCTCGCACACCCACGGACACCGAAGGAAGGAACCCAAGCAATCCTGCTACTTTGACGGTGCGCTTGGGCGGTGTTCAAGTATGGTGGTGTGTGGATAAGGTCGGCAGAGCGGAAGCTAGCGCTTCGAGGCTGATCATCGGGCTCCTGCAGGTAGATGCAACCTGGAGCGCGCCCTGCGCAAACGGCATGAAACGTTGCACGGGTGCTGCGCGGAGGAGCACAACGGTGTTGCCCACGGCTGTTTGGGTGGCACGGCAGAAAGGTACAACAGGATTATGGGTGGACAAGTTCCCGATCACCCCTTGGGTATGAGCGGCCTCAACGGGGTTGCTGAGCTGCGCGAGCAATTTGAAAATGACGCAGCTTCTCTTGCCGAACTCACTGAGAAGGTGGTTGCCAGTGCTGAGGAGCTGCTGTCTCGACGCTACGGAGGCATGCAGAGCCTGCAGGACGTGCAGCGCCTGAATGGTTCCGGCGTGGCCTTGGTGTTGCGTGCCCGGGTTGCACCTTCACCGTTTTTGCAGCAGCGCTCCGTGATCATTAAGTACACCCCACCAACCGGTGCGGATTTTGATGAGTCTGGGCTGTTGCGGGAGATCGTTGCCTACCAGTTCACCACCTCGTTGAGCGAGGATGTGCGCCCAGGGCCAATCCTGTTGGCCCATGACATGGATGAGCACCTCCTCGTCATCTCTGACTCGGGTGACGGTGACACCTTTGCGGAGCTGCTTCGCACTCACAATCCGCAGATGCGCCAAGAAATTTTGCGTAACCTCGGTGAGGCTATCGGGCGGATGCACGCGGGCACCGCAATGAAGGAGCCTCATTTTGAGATCCTGATGCACCGCATGGCCGCCAAGTACCCTGAGATCGCAAAGACCATGCACTTCCGCGAGCGCCTGCTGCGTGCTTCGATTTTGCTCGGGATGGAGCTGGTGGAGCACTCCGGCATTGCGGTGCAAGAAACCGTCCGTGACTTTGCGATGGATGCCAACCGCAGGCTTTCCTCGGGGCATCACCGGGCATTCACCCCCTTTGACCTTTCCCCAGATAACATCATTGTTTCCTCCACCACCCATTTCTTGGATTACGAGTGGGCAGGTTTCCGCGACGCCGCCTTTGACCTCGCTTGCGTGGTAGCTGGGTTCCCACAATTCCTGTTCACAGAGCCAATCAGTGATGATGAGGCAGACGTGTTCATCGAGGCGTGGACGCACCAAGTCTCCCGCCTGTGGCCCAATGTGAACAACCTGAATCGCCTGCACGCCCGCGTGCTGACGGCGCTGGTGGGGTGGTCTTTTGCCTCCATAGCGCTGATGCATTTCAGCACTGATGCGGAGGCGTTTGAAAAGCTCTACACCTTGGTGCTGCAAAATGATGCGGCTCCGCTGGATGTTTCGCAATTGCTTACCCTGGTGGGGCACTCCACCCCGCTGCTTGCAACCAAGGAGATGCTCAACCTGCCAACGGGTGTAGATGAGGACACTATTAAACTTGCCCGAAAGGACCTTTCGGAAACCTTCGAGGCGTTGGCACGCTTTGCCGCGCGTAATAGTGATAGCCGCTTCCCAGAGGTGCAAGTATTCGCGCAGACGGTGGTTGAGCGCCTGGTATAGGCTGCGCCGGACCAAGGACAGCCAAGGACAAAAGCGAGCAAAGTTTTCCGAGAGGATTCAGGGCAATGAGCAGCGTGGGACACGGAGATTTGGGCCTTGGCGACGGCCTCTTTTCCTCCATGCGCCCAGTAGAAACACCTGAAGTGTTTGCTGCGGGGTCCCATTCACCGCTGGCCGCCCGAATGCGCCCGCGCAGTATTGATGAGGTGTTCGGGCAGCAGCACTTGCTGGCCCCGGGCAAGCCGCTGCACCGCCTAATCCACGGCTCCGGCGATGCCTCAGTGATCCTCTATGGGCCGCCTGGAACCGGCAAAACCACCATTGCCTCTCTGATTTCGCAGGCAACGGGGCACCGCTTCGTTGGCCTATCCGCGCTTTCGGCCGGGGTGAAGGAAGTTCGCGCGGTGATCACCCAGGCCCGCCAGGATCTCGCCCGCGGTGTGCGCACCACCTTGTTCATTGATGAGGTCCATCGCTTTTCCAAAACGCAGCAGGACGCGTTGCTGGCAGCGGTGGAAAACCGCACGGTCCTCTTGGTTGCGGCGACCACGGAAAACCCCAGCTTCTCGGTTGTAGCGCCGTTGCTTTCCCGCTCGCTGTTGCTCAAATTGGAGCCGCTTTCTCATGAGGACATCAAATTACTCATTTCCAGGGCGGTGTCCGACGAACGCGGGCTGGGCGGCAGGATCACAGTCAGCCCTGAGGCGTTGGAGCAGCTCGCGGTACTCGCAGGTGGCGACGCCCGCCGGGCGCTGACCTACCTGGAAGCAGCCGCGGAGGCGGTGGCAGACGGTGAGGACCTGACTGCGGAGATTCTGGCGAGCAACATTGACAGGGCAGTGGTGCGCTACGACCGCGATGGCGATCAGCACTATGACGTCACCAGCGCCTTCATCAAATCCATTCGCGGCTCGGACGTGGACGCCGCCCTGCATTACCTGGCCCGCATGATCGAGGCGGGGGAGGACCCCAGGTTCATCGCCCGCAGGCTCGTGATCCACGCGAGCGAGGACATCGGCATGGCCGACCCCACCGCCCTCCAAACCGCCACTGCCGCCGCGCAGGCCGTGCAGTTTATCGGCATGCCAGAGGCCCGATTAGCCCTTGCGCAGGCAACCATCCACTTGGCCACCGCACCCAAATCCAACGCGGTAATCCAGGCAATTGACCTGGCAATTTCCGACGTCCGCAAGGGCCGCACGTCGCCGGTCCCAGCGCACCTTCGGGATGGGCATTACAAGGGAGCCAAGGACCTCGGCAACGCCCAGGGATACCTGTACCCCCATGATGACCCACGGGGCGTCGTCAAGCAGCGCTACATCCCAGAGGACCTGGACGCGGCAGTGTACTACCAACCCACCCCACACGGATCCGAGCGCCCGCTCTATGATCTTGTTGGCAAGCTGCGCCGTATTGTTCGCGGCAGCAAGTAGACTAGATTGGTTGCAGTAACGCGAATGCGAGAAGGAAAGTAGGAAACCCCTAGTGCAGACCCACGAAATTCGGGAACGCTTTATCAACCACTTCACCAAGGCTGGGCACCAAGAAGTCCCCAGCGCTTCGCTGATTTTGGACGACCCCAACCTGCTGTTCGTCAACGCCGGCATGGTGCCGTTCAAGCCATACTTCCTGGGGCAGCAGAACCCTCCTTTCCCCAACGGCACCGCAACCAGCATCCAAAAGTGCGTGCGCACCCTTGATATTGAAGAGGTGGGCATCACCACCCGCCACAACACGTTCTTCCAAATGGCTGGCAACTTTTCCTTTGGCCAGTATTTCAAGGAAGGTGCGATCACCTATGCTTGGGCGCTGCTGACGAACCCCGTTGCTGAGGGTGGCTACGGGTTGGACCCCGAGCGCCTGTGGGTGACCGTCTACCTGGATGACGATGAAGCAGCGGACATCTGGCATGAGAAGGTAGGCATCCCGCGTGAGCGTATCCAGCGCTTGGGTATGGCGGATAACTACTGGTCCATGGGTGTTCCAGGTCCTTGTGGTCCGTGCTCGGAGATCTACTACGATCGCGGCCCGGAATACGGCAAAGAGGGTGGCCCGATTGCAGATGACAACCGCTACCTGGAGATTTGGAATCTCGTGTTCATGGAAAATGAGCGCGGAGAAGGCATTGGCAAGGACAACTTTGAGATCCTCGGCCCACTACCAAAGAAGAATATTGACACCGGCCTCGGCGTGGAGCGCGTGGCCTGCATCCTCCAGGGTGTGGATAACGTCTATGAAACGGATTTGCTGGCGCCCGTGATCGCGGTTGCAGAGCGTCTTTCCGGCACCAAGTACGGTGCGAAACAGGAAGATGACATCCGCTTCCGCGTGATCGCGGACCACTGCCGTACCGGTATGATGCTGATCCTCGATGGCGTCACCCCATCCAATGAGGGCCGCGGCTACATCCTGCGCCGCCTGTTGCGCCGCATCATTCGTTCCGCACGCCTGCTCGGCGCAACCGGCACCACCTTGGAAGAGTTCATGAACACCATCATGGACACCATGACCCCTTCCTACCCCGAGATTGCAGACAACCGCGAGCGCATCTTGCGCGTTTCCATCACGGAGGAAGCTGCGTTCCTGAAGACCCTGGAATCCGGCACCGAGCGCTTCGAGGAGGCGGCCGCTGCAGTGAAGTCCAAGGGTAGCTCCAGCGTATCCGGCGCTGATGCGTTTGCGCTGCACGATACCTACGGCTTCCCAATTGACCTCACCCTGGAGATGGCCGCTGAGGCCGGTCTTGAGGTGGACACCGAGGGCTTTGAGTCCCTGATGGCCGAGCAGCGCGCCCGCGCGAAGGCAGATAACCAAGCCAAGAAGCACGGTCACGCCGACCTCTCCATCTACCGTGAATGGGTGGACGAGCACCCAACGGTGTTTACTGGTTTCGATGAGCTCAGCAGCAGCGTCAAGGTCCTGGGCCTGATCTCCGGTGGCCAGAAGGTCTCCGAGGTTGCCGAGGGGCAAGAGGTAGAGGTGATCCTGGATGCCTCGCCGCTGTACGCAGAGTCCGGTGGCCAGTTGGGTGACCGCGGCACCATCACCCGCGGCGACGTCGTTCTGGACGTCAACGATGTGCAAAAGATTGGCAAGAAGCTGTGGGTCCACCGCGCAACCGTCACCCGCGGCGCCCTGGGCGTGGGTGAAGAGGTCACCGCACAGGTCAATGAGCAGTGGCGCCACGCGGCTCGCCAGTCTCACTCCGCAACGCACCTCATCCACGGTGCACTGCGCCAGGTGCTCGGACCAACCGCTGTGCAGGCCGGTTCCATGAACCAGCCCGGCTACCTGCGCTTTGACTTCAACTACACCGAACAGCTCACCCCGGAGCAGCTCAAGGAAATTGAGAGCATCACCAACCTGGCCGTGGACAACGACTGGGCAGTGAACACCATTGAAACGTCCTTGGCTGAGGCAAAGGCCATGGGTGCGATGGCGTTGTTCGGCGAGAACTACGGTGACGTGGTGCGCGTGGTGGAAATCGGCGGCCCGTTCTCCATCGAACTTTGTGGTGGTACTCACGTGAGCCACTCCTCCCAGATTGGCCCCGTGTCCATCCTGGGTGAATCCTCTATTGGTTCCGGGGCGCGCCGCATCGAGGCCTACTCCGGCCTGGATTCCTTCCACTACCTCAGCAAGGAGCGCGCGCTGGCGGAGGGGATCGCGAGCAGCCTGAAAGCTAAGACTGACGACCTCCCTGAGCGAATCGCAGCACTGACGCAGAAGCTGAAGGAAACGGAAAAGCAGCTTGAGCGCATGCGTCGCCAGCAGATGGCCCAGCAGTCCGGCCAGATTGCCGCTGAGGCAGAGCTACTTGGCGGCGTCTCCGTGGTGATTAAGCGCCTGGATGCCGGTGCCAACGTTGGTGATTTGCGCAATATTGCCAACGACGTCCGCGGCAAGCTCTCCGGCAGGCCCGCCGTGGTTGCGCTGGTTTCGGAGACCGACGGCAAGGTGCCTTTCGTGATTGCTGCCTCCAAGGAAGCGGTTGAGGCGGGGCTCAGCGCTAAGGATTTGGCTGCGCAATTTGGCAGCTACATCAAGGGCCACGGCGGCGGTAAGCCAGACATGGTCCAAGGCGCTGGCAGCGAAATCGGCGGTTTTGAATCCGGTGCCCAGGCACTGCGGGCGGCTATCCAAAACGCCTAGCCAAACCGATCTGATCTGAGGAGAGCCGAGCAGTCACCATGCGTGCTGCTCGGCGCTTCGTTTCCCTTCCTTTGGAGCACACCATGGTAGAACACACACCACAGAGCCAACACGAGCAGTCCGACATACGCCCCGACACCCCGGGAGAAAACGACCCCGGAACGGGCCGGAGGCTCGCGCTCGACGTGGGTACGGTGCGCATCGGCGTTGCATATTCGGATCGCGCCGCGGTGCTTGCCAATCCATTGGAAACGGTGCAACGCACCACCAAGTTTCAGGACCCGGACGGCAGCGACATCCAGCGCATCCTCGAGCTGGTCCGGGAGCACCAGATCGTAGAAGTGGTGGTTGGGTTGCCCCGAAACCTCGACGGTTCCGGTTCCTCGAGTGTCCGCCATGCTCAAGACATCGCGCGGCGCCTAGAGCTGCAGCTTTCCCAACGCTCGCCGGAGGTACCCGTGCGCTTTGCCGACGAGCGGCTCACCACCGTCATGGCACACCAAACGATGAAGGCCACTGGCCTGAGCCAGAAGAAGGGCCGCAAGGTAGTGGACCAGATCGCGGCGGTGAACATTTTGCAGCAGTGGCTCGACGGGCGCTCGCGCACCCTCGCTCGCCTGGCTTTTGAGGCTGAACAGGCCGAACAAACTGAATGGCTCGATAGCCCGGAATAGTCCGAGCATTGCAGAGTTCCGGTGTTTTCCGGTGCTTTTGGCCGTGTTCCAGCGAGCACCTGGCGCAGGATTGCTGCTGATTGAAAAACCTTGGCCGTTTTTGCCCGCGCCTGCAGATCTTCTGCACGGTTTGCCTTAGGCTTATGGAAACTTCTGTTGTCTTGCGTGCCTTCTGTAGTGCGTGGAACAGCTACACCATTGTGCAGCACAGCCAACCGCTTCCTGGCATGTGCTGGGCGAACTAACAAGACAGGAACTTACATGCGCATGGAACCAACCTACGTCAAGCGCCGCCAGCGCGGCCTTGCCGTATTGATTACTACACTCATTTTGGTTGTGGGAGCCGTGGTGTATATCGGTGTGAATCGCTCCAGTGGGCCTGCCGATTTTGAAGGCCAGGGCAACGGGGTAGTAAAGCTGGTGGAGATTCAAGAAGGTTCCTCCATCTCCGCCCTGGGTCCTGAACTGGTGGAGTTGGGCGTGGTTGCCTCTGACGCCGCTTTCCAAACCGCAGCGCTTTCCAACCCGCAGGCCTCCAGCGTGACCCCAGGCTTCTACCGACTCCAGGAGGAAATGAGTGCTGAGGCAGCGGTGAGCGCACTACTCAACCCGGAAAATCAGGTTTCCATGTTGGACATTCCAGGAGGTGCCACCCTCATGGACGTCACCGTTGTGGGCGGTAGCACCACGCCGGGCATCTATTCCTTGATTTCCCAGGTCTCCTGTGAAGAGTCTCCTGGTGATTGCATCACTGTGGAGCAACTGCAGTCCGTTGCTGCCTCCACCAATCCGGCAGATCTTGGCGTGCCGGAGTGGGCCCGCGAGCAGGTGCTCGCACGCGGCGATGACCCGAAGCGCTTAGAAGGTCTCATTGTGCCCGGGCAGTACGTTGTGAACCCTGGTGCGGATGCCACCGAGGTGCTCACGGATCTGGTGACTCGTTCCGCTACTGCTTACACCAATACCGGTATCGTCGAACGTGCCCAAGCACTGGGCCTGAGCCCCTATGAGCTGCTCACCGCTGCCTCTTTGGTGGAGCGTGAAGCGCCGGCGGGTGACTTCAACCGAGTTGCCAGGGTGATCCTTAACCGTTTGGCGGTGCCGATGCGCCTGGAGTTTGACTCCACCGTGAACTACGGCCTGGCTGACCAAGAAGTGGCCACCACCGATGAGGACCGAGCAACCGTCACACCGTGGAACACCTACGCCATGGACGGACTGCCAGCAACGCCAATTGCTGCTCCTTCCATCGAGGCAATCGAGGCGATTGAGAATCCGGCTGAGGGTGACTGGCTGTTCTTCGTCACAATCGACGCCCAAGGCACCACCGTGTTCACCAACACCTTTGAAGAGCACCAGGCCGCAACCCAGGATGCGCTGAACAACGGCATCTTGGATTCCAACCGCTAAGCCCACAGCCCACAGCTCTCAGCCACTGCCCTGAGCCACAGAAGGAGCGCCCTCAATGCCCAAAGCTGCAGTCCTCGGTAGCCCAATTGGGCATTCTCTTTCCCCAGTGCTCCACAACGCCGGCTACCGCGCCGCTGGTCTTGAGGGCTGGAGTTTTGAAAGGGCCGAGGTCACCGAAGAAACCTTCGCCGAGTTTCTGGCTGAAGCAGGGGAGCAATACGCTGGCTTCGCAGTCACCATGCCCTGCAAGTTTGCGGCGTTTCGTGCCGCGGATACTCACAGTGAGCGGGCGCTTGCATTGGGCGTGGCCAACACCCTGGTTCGCTCGGAAGACGGCACTTTGTGGGCGGCGGACAATACCGACGTTGACGGCGTCCGCGGGGCGCTCGCGCAGCTCCTCCCCGAGGCTGAAGGCGATGCCTTGGCGGCTATTCGCGGGGCACAAGTAGCTGTGACAGGCTCCGGAGGCACAGCCCGAACCGTGGTGTGGACGCTTGCCCAACTCGGTGCTGCCAGCATTCGCGTGATCAACCGTTCGGACCGCCTGATGGAATTGAAAGACCTCGTGGCCGGAACTGCCACGCAATTGGAGTACCAGCCGGCCGCTGATCCCCAAGGTGTCTCCCGTGCAGCCCAGGATTCTCTCTTGGTGGTGTCTACTGTTCCCTCCGCAGGTATCGCGCACATTCTTGATGAGCTCGCGCAGGCCCCAGTATTTGACGTGATCTATGATCCCTGGCCAACCCCGCTGGTGCAGCGCGCTCAGGAACGCAACCTTCCTACGGTGGGAGGCCATATAATGCTGGCACATCAGGCATTCACCCAATTTGAGGCGATCACCGGCACCCCGGCGCCCAAGGAAGCAATGCTCGAGGCGTTGCAGCAAGCGCTGGCATAAACCGCACTGAGCCGAGCCGAGCCTGCCGCAACACTGAGCGGTGGCAGCCTTCCCGCAATCCCGGCACAATTGAGTACACCGGTAGGGACGGGCTACAGAGGGGGAGGCGAACAATCGTGTGGTTCGGGGTGTGTCTTGTGCTGTTTTGGGGATGGGCCAGTGCGTTGTGCTGGTGGGATGTGCGGGAACACCGGCTGCCAAACGTCCTCACGCTGCCCGCGGCGGCTGCTGTGTTGGGCCTTGGGCTCGTCGTACATCCTGCGGCACTGTGTGGCGCTGCCCTGTGGAGTGGTTTGTACGCTTCGCAGCGGGTGTTGCCTGGGGCGAAAGGTGCGATCGGCGGTGGGGACGTGAAGTTAGCTGTCACTCTCGGTGCTGTGTTGGGGTTTTGGGGGATCTTGCCGGTGCTGGGGGCGATGGCTATTGCGCAGGTCAGTACGTTGCTGGCGCTGGTGGCGGCGCGGCGGCAGGTGGTGGCACACGGCCCGCCCATGGTGTTGGGGACTGCGGTTGCGTTGGCTGCGGCTGTGAACTGGGGTAGTGCGGGGAGTTTCGTTTTCCTTTGACTGCGCGTGGCGTGCCATAATCGTGGGCATGCTTCGATGGACTACCGCTGGAGAATCCCACGGCCAGGCACTGGTCGCCCTCATTGAACACATGCCCGCCGGCGTCCCCGTGACCCGCGAGGACATTTCTTTTCAGCTTGCTCGCCGCCGCCTCGGCTACGGCCGCGGTGCCCGAATGAAGTTTGAGCAAGACGAGCTGACCTTGCTTTCCGGCATCCGCCACGGGCTCACCCTCGGTAGCCCGATCGCCATCATGATTGGCAATACCGAGTGGCCAAAGTGGACCACCATCATGTCCGCCGACCCTATCGACCTGAGCGATGAGGAAGTGGCAGCAGCCATGACCTCCGGTCGCGGCGCCAAGCTCACTCGCCCACGGCCTGGACACGCTGATTTTGCCGGCATGCTCAAGTATGACTTGGACGAGGTCCGCCCGATCCTCGAGCGTTCCTCCGCCAGGGAGACAGCCGCGCGCGTGGCCGCCGCGACCGTTGCGCGTAACTTCCTCCGCGAAACCTTGGGTGTGGAGGTGTTCTCGCATGTGATCAGCATCGGCGCCGCCCCCGAGTACGAAGGGGAGCAGCCAACCTTTGCGGATCTGGAAGCCATCGACGCCTCCCCAGTGCGCGCATTTAACCAAGATTCTGAGCAGCAGATGATCGCTGAAATCGAAGCGGCAAAGAAGGCCGGCGACACCCTCGGCGGCGTAGTAGAGGTGATCGTTGAGGGCCTGCCGATTGGTCTTGGCTCGCATGTGTCCGGCGAGGACCGCCTGGATGCCCAGCTCGCCGCCGCCCTCATGGGTATCCAGGCGATCAAGGGCGTTGAGGTTGGCGACGGCTTCAAGGAAGCCCGCCGCCGCGGAAGCGAAGCGCACGACGAGATGGGGCGCGACGAGCATGGCACTCACCGCCTGAGCAACCGCGCTGGCGGCTTGGAAGGTGGCATGACCAACGGAGAGGCCCTGCGAGTACGCGCCGCTATGAAGCCAATTTCCACCGTTCCCCGCGCGCTCAAGACCGTAGACATGGTCACGGGCAAACCTGCCACCGGCATCCACCAGCGTTCCGACGTCTGCGCGGTGCCTGCCGCAGGCGTTGTGGCAGAGGCAATGGTGGCATTGGTGCTGGCCCGGGCGGTGCTGCAAAAGTTCGGTGGTGATTCGCTGGAGGAGACCAAGCGCAACATAGCCGCATACCAGGAGCGAATCGCACAGCGCCTGCGTTTTGAGCAGGACGCGGACGCGCAAGAGGCTTAAGCGGCTTAAGCGGCACCACTACCTAGGACGGCACACTTGGGTAGGGTGCGTCACTTTGGCAAAAGCTAGGTTGCTGGCGCCAAAAGGACTAAATTAGATCGAAGCTGAGAAAGTGCTCAGGGTGCACGCATCGCGACGACCCCGCGAAACAGTGCCTGTACCTGTGCAACGACCCTAAGGAATCCTATGACGTTGAGTCCTTCCACCGAACGTTCGTTGGATGAAATTCCGGCCGCACCGCTGGACCTGGAGCAAGACGCCCTGGCTGCAGACGATCAGGCGCGCGCAAACGAGGTGCTGTGTGAGGCCCTCGATGAATCCCTTGAGCGCGAGGAAAAGCACACCGCACCCTCCAGCCGGACCATCGTGGTGTTGGTCGGTCCGCCGGGTGCCGGAAAGTCCACGATTGGCCGTAGGCTCGCGCGCGCACTCAACGCACCCCTGGTGGATTCCGATCATCTCATTGAGCAGGCCACGGGTAAATCCTGTGGCGAGGTGTTCACTGAACTCGGTGAGCCAGCGTTCCGCGAGCTTGAGGCCGAGCACGTGGCGTCGGCACTGCAAGAACGCGCGGTAGTGAGCCTCGGTGGCGGCGCCGTGATCACCGATTCCACCCGCGAGCTGCTGGCGGAACACCTAGTGGTGTGGGTGGATGTTTCCGCTGAGGAAGGCGCACGCCGCACCGCCGGGGAGTCCACGCGCCCTGTTCTCCACGCAGAGGACCCCGTTGCGCACTACACCCAGCTCATCAACACTCGCGCGCCGCTGTATCGGGAGGTCGCGGATTACAGGGCGCGTACCGACGGCCGCAGTCCCCAGCAAGTCGTAGCAGATATCCTGGGCTTCTTGGAGTCCTCGGAATAGTGTTGGCTGTGCGCAATCGCTGCGCGCGAAACCATAACAAACAAAGTAAAGGAAGCCACTGTGAGCACGTCACCAGCATTTGCCTCCACGATTGCAGTCAACGGCCAGGCGCCCTACGAGGTGCGTATTGGCCACGGCAACATTGAGGCGATTGCCAAGTTCGCGGCATCCACCGGTGCTCAGCAGGTGGGCTTGGTGCGCCAACCAACCCTGCGTGACTACTCACAGCGGCTCACCGCCGCGTTGGAGGCGCAGGGCCTCAAGGTGACCCCGATCGAGGTGCCGGACGCGGAGTTTGGCAAAACCCTGGACGTGCTGGGGGAGTGCTGGGACGTGCTGGGCGAGCAGGCCTTTAGCCGGGGCGACCTCATCATTGGTCTCGGCGGTGGGGCTGCGACGGACCTGGCTGGCTTTGTGGCCGCCTCATGGATGCGCGGCATCAAGGTGGTGCAGGTCCCTACCACGTTGTTGGCAATGGTGGATGCTGCGGTGGGTGGGAAGACCGGCATCAACACCAAGGCAGGTAAAAACCTGGTAGGCGCGTTCCATGAGCCCGCAGCAGTGTTTATTGACCTAGACCTCCTGGCCACATTGCCACACGATGAGCTGGTTGCCGGTTCCGCTGAGATCATCAAGACCGGGTTCATTGCAGACCCGGTGATTCTGGAGCTGTTCGAGCAGGACCCAGAGAAGGCTTTGGACCCTCAAGGCTTCCTGCCGGAGCTCATCTCACGTTCCGTTGCCGTGAAGGCCAACGTGGTGGGCCAGGACCTCAAAGAATCCAGCCTCCGCGAGATCCTGAACTATGGGCACACCTTCGGCCATGCCATTGAGTTGCGGGAAAACTACACGTGGCGCCACGGCAGCGCCGTGGCCGTGGGCATGATGTTCGTGGCCAACCTCGCGCACCAACGCGGCATGATCACCGAGGAACTGCTGCAACGCCACGAAAGCATCCTTGCTTCCGTTGGCCTGCCTACCCGCTACGCCGCAGGGCACTTTGAGGAACTCTACAAGGCCATGACGGTGGATAAGAAGAACCGCGGCGGCAACATTCGTTTTGTGGCGATCACCGAGGTAGGCCAGACCACCAGGATCACAGGGCCCACCACCGAGGAATTGGAGGCAGCGTATGCCGCAATCAGCAGCTAGTTCCAACATCAGTACCGTGTTGGTGCTCAACGGCCCCAACTTGAATCGCCTGGGCAAGCGGCAACCGGAAATCTACGGCGCCACCACCTTGGCCGATGTTGAAGAGGTGCTCAAAGAACATGGGCGCGGCGTTGGCGTTGAGGTGATTTGTAAACAGTCCAACCATGAAGGTGAATTAATCGACTGGGTGCATGAGGCCGCAGACAACTCCTGGCCGGTAATTATCAACCCCGGGGGATTGACCCATACCTCGGTGGCCTTGCGCGATGCGCTGGCGGAGGTAGCGGACGGGCCAGGCTTCATTGAGGTGCACATTTCCAACGTGCACGCCAGGGAGCCTTTCCGAGCTCACAGCTACCTTTCCCCAATTGCCCGTGGCGTCATCGCGGGCCTGGGCGTGAAAGGCTACGTTCTGGCTTTAGAAGCGCTGGTGGATCCCTCCTAAAGGCCCCTCGTCGGGTGTAACTTGAACCACAGCGCCGGCAGACGTCCGACCAGGAGGGGGTACGGCATGCCGCACTTCTCCTGTTTGCGTTCGCGGCTGCGTTACACTTTCCCAAGGCGCATACGCGCCTGCAGCATCCAAAGATGTGCGCAGTTGTGTAATTGCGCGCACCGTTGGGAGCATTGCTACCAGCGCCAAAGGGGCAACCCCCGTGCGCGCGTGAAATTGACGTGATTTTGAAAGGCATTCACCATGGCGCTTTCCGATACCCGCTTTAGCAACCGCCGCCGTGCACTGGCCGCAAAGTTGGCTAGCCAGCGCGTGGACACCATGCTGGTGACTCACCTCATCCACGTGCGCTACCTTTCTGGTTTCTCAGGCTCCAATGGTGCGGTGCTGGTGAACAAGGATCTCTCAGCAAAGATCTCCACTGATGGCCGCTACTTCACCCAAATCGCGGAGGAAGTGCCAGACATCGAGATGGTGGAGGGCCGCAACCCAGGTGTGAGCTTGCTCAAGCAGGTGGAAGGCCCACGCCGCGTAGGCTTTGAGGCGGACTTCGTTTCCGTCTCCGCCTTGGAGCAGCTCAAGGAAGCCGCGGGGGAGGAGATCACCTTGGTCCCTATTTCCGGGGTGATTGAGGAAATCCGCCTTACAAAGGACCCACTTGAGCTGGAACGCCTGGGCTTGGTTGCAGATCTGGCGAATTCTTCCCTGGCAGAACTCATTGCGGAAGGCGGCCTGCGCGCAGGAATCAGCGAAAAGCAGGTTGCGGCAGATTTGGAATACCGGATGCGCATGAAGGGTGCCGAACGCCCGAGCTTTGACACCATCGTCGCCTCCGGACCGAACTCCGCCAAACCACACCACGGCGCTTCTGACCGCATTATCGAGCACGGCGATTTAGTCACCATCGACTTCGGCGCGCATGACCGCGGCTTCAACTCAGACACCACCCGCACCTTTGTGATCGGCGAGGCCAGCGACTTTGCCAAAGAGATCTACCAGGTGGTCCTTGAGGCCCAGCTTAAGGGCGTGGAAGCAGCGGTGCCCGGTGCGGCGCTTGCCGACGTCGACAAGGCTTGCAGGGACGTGATCACCGCGGCGGGGTACGGTGAGTACTTTGTCCACTCAACGGGGCATGGTGTGGGGCTGGATCTCCACGAGGCACCCTACGCTGCAACTACTGGCACCGGAGTGCTTGCGCCTGGCATGACCCTCACCATTGAGCCGGGCATCTATGTGCCGGGCAAAGGTGGCGTGCGCATTGAGGACACTTTAGTGATTACCGAGGGTGTGCCAAAGAACTTGACTCGCGGCCTGCCCAAGGAGCTCCAGGTCCTCTAGACCCAAAGGCATGGCGTTGCTAGAAACAACCGCGCTGCTCATGTATGCTGTGTGATGTTCTTGGGGCGTGAGTGGGCGAACAACTCGCCTTCCGCCCCATTTGCATTGCACAGTTTTTTCATAACTCAAGATCAAAAGATCTCCCCTGATCCACCGTAAGGAACCTTTCGTGGCAACTACCGCAGATTTCAAGAACGGCCTTGTGCTGAAGATCGACAACAAGCTCCAGCAGATCGTGGAGTTCCAGCACGTTAAGCCAGGCAAGGGCCCGGCCTTCGTGCGTACCAAGCTGAAGGACGTTGTTTCCGGCAAGGTGACGGACAAGACCTTCAACGCAGGCGTCAAAGTGGAAACCGCAACTGTTGACCGCCGCGACATGACCTACCTCTACAACGACGGCACCTCCTACATCGTTATGGATGAAAAGGACTACGAGCAGATCGAGCTCGCTCCACACATCATCGGCGATGGCGCCCGCTTCCTGCTGGAAAACACCACCATCCAGGTTTCCTTCCACGAGGGCGAGCCACTGTTCGCTGAGCTTCCAATCTCCCTTGATCTGCGCGTTGAGCACACCGATCCGGGTCTGCAGGGCGACCGCTCCACCGGCGGCACCAAGCCAGCCACCCTGGAAACCGGCGCAGAGATCCAGGTGCCGTTGTTCATCGAGACCGGCAACGTGGTCAAGGTAGACACCCGTGACGGCTCCTACCTCTCCCGAGTAAACAACTAATGGAACCTTCTGAACACAGGCAGTCTCAATCGCAAGATCCCGACGCGGCAGGCAAGCCAGAGTCTCCGAGTATTCCAGAGGCGGTGGAAACGCCAGAGGCAGAAGTAGAGGCAGCGCGCCAGCGCAGCCAAGCTCAGCCTCGGCCGCGGGTGGGTTTCAAGCGCCACGGTTCGCGCTACCGCGCGCGGCGCCGCGCAGTGGACATCCTCTTTGAGGCAGAGGCCCGCGACATCGACCCGGTAGCAATTGTGGAAGATCGCGTCATGCTTTCCCACAATGACACCAACGGAGTTGCCCCGGTAAACCCCTACACCAAGCAGATCGTGGCAGGGGCAGCCGAGGAGTTGGACCGCATCGATGAGGTTATCGCGGCGCATCTCGCCGAGGACTGGACGCTGAGCCGAATCTCTGCGGTGGACCGCGCTGTTCTGCGCGTTGCGGTGTGGGAGTTGCTGTTCAACGAGGAAGTTCCCGTGGTCACGGCCATGGTGGAGGCAGTGGAAATCTCCAGCGAGTACTCCACGGACGACGCCCCGGCATACATCCACGCGCTGCTGGACTCAGTGGTGCAAAAGATCGACGACGCCCGCGCCGGCGTCTCATTCCTGGCCACCGAGGCAGAGGAAGAGGTTCATCAGGCTGCCGAAGTGGATGCTGAATTGGATGCCGATGCCGAAGCTGATGCCGATACTGAGATCGAGATCGAGATCGATCACGGCGACGATCACACGGACCCAGTTTCCGGCGAGGCCGAAAGTCACCTCGACAACCCGGTAGATGAACGGGAAGATCAACCGGATGTAGTAGCGGAAACTGCGGAACCAGAAGCCACTGAGTAGGCTCACTAAGCGAGCGGGCTGACGCGCTGAAACACCAGCAGGGAAGTATTGCTGGGAAAGGCGGGATTGCAAGCGATCCCGCCTTTCGGCATATCTCAAATTCCCTGAAACTCCTAGGGCAAACTACCTTGGCAGCGTAGTTGGGGGCTGCGTGCGCCTGGCAAACTGATTCAGGGTGTGCAGGAGGGCCTCCACGCTGCGCTTCACATGGTTGGAGAGCTGCTCTTTGGTCATACCTGCGGCAACCATGAACTCAGATTCCACCCGCAACACCACCGTGGGACCTGAGTACACCACGGACGCCCTGGTGAGTGGTGCTTCTAGGTTGAGCTCGTTGGCCACCACCATCGCCTCGGGGAAGGGAAGCTCAGGGGACCGGGTGGTTGGGTGGTCAGCGCGCACCACAATGGTTGAGGGAAACACCAAGAAATCACCCACCACGGGGCCAACACGGAAGGCAGCCCGGTGCTCGTCGATCTGCGTCAAGGTCATGCCATATTCGGCGTGTTCGGCCAGGAAGCGCTCCATTGTGACATGGAAAACTTCATTCGTGCTCATTGCTCGCCGCCTTCCTGCTGCTCAGTGGCGTCGCCGCTTTCCCACTGCACGAGCTCCGGGAATTGCTCGTCCAACCAGTTCATACTGCGTACAAAGGAATCAATACTGGTCACTACAAATGCCCCCGCTTGCATAAAACTCAATCCGGCGCGGACATCGAGCCAGCGGGAGACGGAAATCTTCAGGTTGTTGGCAACCGCCTCACTTTCTGGGGAGTTCGGGAAAAGCGAGGCCTGCTCAACGTAGGTCATTTTTGGATACATCATGGATGCGTTCCAGTCGTTGACGTGGATCATGACCGTGACGTGGTCTTCCCACGTGGGAGTGCCACGCCAATACGCATTGGCCATCAGCGTGCCTTCGTCCATCGCAAAGGTGACGGTGTGGCTTTCAAACTCCACCACGAGGACTTCCAAACCTTCGCTGGTGGTGCGCTGGTAGATGAGCATTTCTTCATCCAGCACCTCTGCGATCGTGTCGAGAGATGCGGGGATCACCTCTTTGAGGTTTCGCATGAAATCCATAGTGACTCAACCTTAATCCAGCGCTTCATCCAGCGCCTGATCGTGCCCGCCCCTTGCCTCCTCGGGTTGTTCAGCCTTCGTGGGGTCGGGCAGCAGTTCCTCGCCGCCAAGTTCGTGGGCAAGCGCCTGGTTGATGGTGCTGTGGCGGAACTGGAAACCGTGCATCTTCAACACCTGTGGTTGTACGCGCTGATTGGCAAAGGCGAGTTCGTCGGCGCCCTGGGCACCCAAGATGAGCTTCGGAGCGATGGAGGGGAGGGGAATAATCGACGGTCGCTTGAGCACCTTACCCAGTGCTGTAGCAAAGTCCGTATTGCTCACCGGATTGGGCGCCACCGCATTGATCGGCCCCGAAAGCGCGGGATCAAGCAGCGCCTGGACGTAGATGTCCGTGAGGTCATCAATGCTGATCCAGGAAAGCCATGGGCTGCGCTTCGCAAACGAACCTCCCAAGCCCACGTTGAACAGGCCTTTATACACCGGAAGGAGACCGCCCCGGCCGCTCAGCACCACACCGGTACGGATTTGGGCTGTGCGCACACCGCCATCTGTGGCTGCCTGGGTTGCCGCCTCCCACTCTTTGACCACCTGCGCCAAAAAGCCTTCGCCGTTGCCGGAAGATTCCTGGAGGATCTCGTCGCCGCGGTCGTGACCGTACCAGCCGATCGCCGAGGCACTAATCATCACCTTGCATTCTTTGGTCTCCGCAGCGAGTTTTGCCAAAGCAGCGGTGGGCCCCGTGCGCGAGTCCCTGATTGCGGCCTTGTGGGCGTCGTGAAAGCGCCCAAAAATGGGCTCCCCGGCCAGGTGAATGAGTGCATCAACCCCCTGAAGAAGCTCGGGGTGAGGGGAGTCAGGATTCCAGAGGCGTTGCTGGTCTTTGGGTTTGGAGCGCACGAGCTGCACCACGGTGATGCCGAGGGTCTGCAGTTGTGCGGTGAGCGCGCGTCCAACGAGCCCGCGGGAGCCGGTCATGGCCACAGTGCGAATCTTGCCGTTGCCGCCTTCGGATGTGGCATCCGTGGGGGAATTGAGCAGCGGCTGGAGGCTCAGTAGGCGCTGTATGTCGCCGAGGAGCTGGTGCTGGCGGTAGGCAAATAATGACACCAGGCTTTGGCCGGGGACGCGGGTGAACACCTCATCGGTGATAACGGTAGCTTCCGCCGTGCCGGCATCAAGACCCGGAACTGCCCCGGTGACCGGCGCGAAAGAGTGGACATGGCGCCAATTCGCGAGTGCTCGCACGGGGGCGGTCACGCAGACGTCGGTGAATTGGCGGCCCGGAATGTAGCCGGAGAGGTCGTGCTTCGCCTGCCAAGTCAGCCCCGCCGGCAGCGCAAAAGTGGTGGTGCCACGCGCCAGCGATTCCGCCTGAGCAACCGGAGTCATGGGCAGAAAACTTGGGGAGAGGCGCGCGACTGCACCCGGCCTGGTGTGCCAATCCCACACCAAGTCCAGCGGCGCGGGGATGATATGCGCTGCATGAAATGCCATGGGCCAGCCTTTCACTACTCGGTACAAAGCAACACTCGGAAGCAGCCCCGCGAGCATGTGCACCGCCACAAGCACGAACGACGCCACCAAGTCCGCAGCTCACAAAGTGTTCTTGGGTGTTGCGGTACGGCGCCTCCCGAAGGCGTTTGGCTCAGCGGGGGGAAAGCTCGAGAGGATTCTTGCAACAGCCTACAGAAGTTTTGCGGAGAAACTTTTCCCGCCACCAAGTTGGGCGCGCGGAGGGGGTGAGCGCTGCTAGTCAAAATGGTTGCGAAGTTGTAATATTTGAGCCAATGGCTTCCGCTGGCTTTCATGCTCGATTCCGCGCTGAATTCAATGCTGCATTCCATGCCGGGAGCTGAACACACAATTGAGTCCATTGGGCATCCTTTAAGGGCCGCACAGAGAGGCGGGAAAGGAGGTCACGATGAGTTCAGTAGGAAACGAGACGGTTGAGCTGCTCAGCAGCCAAGAAGTCTCGCGCACTATCGCACGCATCGCGCACCAGATTATTGAAAAGACGGCGCTTGATTCACCCCAGGCGTCAAAGGTGATGTTGCTCGGTATTCCCTCCGGCGGCGTGCCACTCGCAGAGAGCTTGGCCACCCGGATTGAGGAGTTCACAGGGGTGACGGTTCCCGTCGGATCCCTTGATGTGACCTTGTACCGCGACGACCTGCGCTCGAACCCACACCGAGCACTCCAACCCACCCGCATCCCCACCGGCGGCATTGAGGGGGCAACAGTGGTGCTGGTGGATGACGTCCTCTATTCCGGCCGCACCATCCGCGCCGCACTAGACGCGCTGCGTGACATCGGGCGGGCGGGCGTCGTTCAGCTTGCGGTTCTGGTGGATCGCGGTCACCGCGAGCTGCCCATCCGCGCAGACTACGTTGGCAAAAATCTGCCCACCGCAGCAGGGGAAGGGGTGAAAGTGCTGCTAGAGCCTATCGACGGGCGCGACGCCGTACTGCTCACCCGCCCCAAAGCCGCGCGGCAAGAAGAAACTGGAGCCTAAAAGATGAAGCACCTGCTTTCCATCGCGGATCTTTCCCGCGATGAAATTCTTGGCCTGATGGATGAGGCCGATAGATTCCGCGAGGCCTTGCTGGACCGGGAGGTGAAGAAGCTGCCCACACTGCGCGGGCGCACCATCTTCACCCTGTTCTATGAGAACTCCACTCGTACCCGCTCCTCTTTTGAAACTGCCGGAAAGTGGATGAGCGCGGACGTGATCAACATTTCGGCGTCTTCTTCCTCGGTAAAGAAGGGCGAGTCACTCAAAGACACCGGCCTTACCCTTTCCGCCATCGGCGCGGATGCGATCATCATGCGCCACTCTTCCTCCGGTGCGGCGCAGCAACTTGCGCAGTGGGTTGCCCCAGGTGGTAATGGTCCAAGCGTGATCAACGCGGGCGATGGCTCCCACCAACACCCTACGCAGGCACTGCTCGATGCAGTTACGATGCGCCAGCGCCTGGGGAATTTGGATGGGCGCAAAGTGGTGATCGTCGGTGATTGCCTGCACTCCCGCGTGGTGCGATCCAACGTTGACCTGCTTTCCACCTTGGGCGCGGAGGTGGTGCTCGTGGCGCCACCAACGCTGTTGCCCACCGGCGTTGAGCACTGGCCTGTGCGCACGAATGTGGACATGGACGCTGAGATTTCCGATGCCGACGTTGTGATGATGCTGCGCGTACAGCAAGAGCGCATGCACGGCGGGTTCTTCCCTTCCCACCGCGAATACGCAACGCTCTACGGGCTTTCCAAGGACCGCGCGGCGCGGCTGCAGGAACACACGGTGATCATGCACCCAGGGCCGATGCTGCGCGGCATGGAAATCAACTACGCCGTTGCGGATCTACCTGCATCTGCCGTGTTGCAGCAGGTCAATAACGGTGTGCACGCGCGCATGGCGGTGCTGTTCACCCTCATTGCTGGTACGGAGTCCCCGGGGTTCTAGGGAACCAGGGTGTTGTAAGGAGAAAAGAATGAACGATCAAGCAGATCAACAAAAGCACACCGAGTTCCCACCCACTGGCACGCTGGCGGCTCCTGCGCAAGGCCGGTTGCTGCTCACCAACGTGCGCCCCTATGGCGAGGGGGAGCCGGTGAATGTGCTCATCGAGGAGGGCAGCATCGCGGCGATTGGCGCTGACGCTGCCGCCGGTTCCGGCGTTGAGTCTGACACTGAAGGCGTGGAAGTGATCGACGGCAAGGGGGCTGTTCTGCTCCCAGGCCTGGTGGACATGCACGTCCACCTGCGCGAGCCCGGTCGCGAGGACACCGAAACAATTGCCACTGGTTCTGCAGCTGCGGCGAAGGGTGGCTTCACCGCGGTATTTACCATGGCCAATACCCAGCCGGTGATGGATCAACCGGTGATTGCGGAGTCGGTCTGGTTCAAGGGGCAGCAGGTGGGCCTGTGCGACGTGCACCCCGTGGGTTCCATTACCAAGGGGCTTCAAGGCGAGCAGCTCACCGAGTTCGGCATGATGGCTCGCTCTGAAGCCAAGGTGAGGATGTTTTCCGACGACGGCAAGTGCGTAGACAATCCACTGCTCATGCGCCGCGCCGTGGAGTACGCCAAGGGGCTGGATGTGCTGTTGGCGCAGCACTGCGAGGACCCACGGCTCACCGAAGGCGCGGTTGCCCACGAAGGTGAAACTGCAGCCAAGCTGGGTTTGCGTGGCTGGCCCCGCGTTGCCGAGGAATCCGTGGTGGCCCGTGACGCCATTTTGGCCCGCGACTACGGCAACCGCGTCCACATCTGCCACGCCTCCACCGAAGGCACCGTTGAGCTCCTCAAATGGGCAAAGAGCCAAAACATCCCCATCACCGCGGAAGTGACCCCACATCACCTCCTGCTCACCGACGAGCGCCTGGAAACCTACGACGGCGTGAACCGCGTGAACCCACCGCTGCGCGAAGAACGAGACACGGTAGCGCTGCGCGAAGCACTGCTGGAGGGCATTATCGACGTCATCGCCACCGACCACGCGCCGCATGGCTCTGAAGACAAGTGCTGCGAGTTCGAACACGCCAAGCCCGGCATGCTCGGCCTTGAAACATCCCTGCCAATCGTGGCCAAGATCTTCGTGGAATCCGGGCTGGCCGATTGGCGCTTTGTGGCCAAGGTGATGTCTGAGCGCCCCGCGGAAATCTTGAAGCTCCCAGGCCACGGCCGCCCGATTGCGGTAGGGGAGCCCGCCAACCTGGTGCTGGTGGAAACCGATTCCCCGTGGACTGCTCACGGTGAGCAGATGGCCTCCAAGGCCCAAAACACCCCGTATGAGGGGATGGAGTTTTCCACCAAGGTGGCAACCACCATGCTCCGCGGGCATGTGACCTGCCGCGATGGAGTGCCCAGCGCACCACGCAACGCATAAACCCAAAACGCTATTGCACAGATTGATCTGAAATCTTCTTTGAAAGGCAAGACCTTGCTCGCAGATTCCACAGCAACCCCAACCCCCACCAAGGCAGTGCTCGTGCTTGCCGACGGCCGCGCCTTTTACGGCCAAAGCTTTGGTGCCACCGGCACCACCTACGGTGAAGCGGTGTTCACCACAGCCATGACCGGCTACCAAGAGACCATGACGGACCCCTCCTACCACCGGCAGATCGTGGTGGCTACCGCCCCGCAGATCGGCAACACGGGCTGGAACGATGAGGACAACGAGTCCCACGGTGCCAAGATCTGGGTTGCCGGTTTGGTGATCCGTGACCTGGCAAACCGCGTGTCCAACTGGCGCGCTGAGCGCACGCTGGAAGATGAGATGATTGCCCAGGGCATCGTGGGCATCGCCGGTGTGGATACCCGCGCAATCGTGCGCCACCTGCGCAACTTCGGTTCCGTCTCCGCGGGCATCTTCTCTGGTGAACAGGCAAGCGCGCCAGTTGAAGAGTTGGTGCAACTGGTCAAGCAGCAGCCCGTGATGGAGGGCTTGGACCTGGCTGAGCAGGTGAGCACCCCGGAGCCCTACGTAGTGGAGGCAGAGGGGGAGCAGCGTTTCACCGTGGTGGCCTATGACATGGGCATTAAGACCAACACACCACGCAACTTTGCGCAGCGCGGTATCCGCACCGTGGTGGTTCCAGCGAACACCCCGTACGAGCAGATCACCCAATACAACCCGGACGGCGTGTTCATCTCCAACGGCCCTGGTGACCCTGCCACGGCAGACATCATGGTTGGTATCGTCGGCGATATTATCCGCGCCGGCATCCCACTGTTCGGCATCTGCTTTGGCAACCAGATTCTGGGCCGCGCGTTTGGGCTGAAGACCTACAAGCTGAAGTTCGGCCACCGAGGCATCAACGTACCTGTGCTTAACCACGTCACCGGAAAGATCGACATCACCTCCCAAAACCACGGCTTTGCCCTGGAAGGCGAGGCAGGCAAGGTGTTCAGCACCCCGTTCGGCGACGCACAAGTCACCCACACATGCCTGAACGACGGCACCGTAGAAGGTGTGGCCCTGTTGGATGGCTCGGCCTTCTCAGTGCAATACCACCCCGAAGCCGCCGCCGGCCCGCACGACGCCAACCCGCTGTTCGATCAGTTCTTTGAACTGCTCGAATCCCGCGCCAAATAACCCCCACCAGGAAAGGAAACCTATTCATGCCAAAGCGCAATGACCTCAAGCACGTCCTGGTGATCGGCTCCGGCCCGATCGTGATCGGGCAGGCCTGTGAGTTTGACTACTCCGGCACCCAGGCGTGCCGCGTACTCAAAGAGGAGGGCCTGAGGGTCACCCTCATCAACTCCAACCCGGCAACCATCATGACGGACCCAGAGTTCGCGGACCACACATATGTGGAACCAATCCAGCCGGAATACATTGAAAAGATTTTCGAGCGCGAAATCGCCCAGGGCCACCCGATTGACGCGGTGCTGGCAACCCTTGGCGGCCAAACCGCGCTCAACGCTGCAATTGCGCTGGACCGCAGGGGATCGCTGGAAAAGTACGGCGTGGAGCTCATCGGTGCAGATATCGATGCAATTGAGCGTGGCGAGGACCGCCAAAAGTTCAAGGACATCGTGGCAAAGGTCGGCGGCGAATCCGCCCGCTCGCGCGTGTGCCACAACATGGAAGAGGTCTATGAGACCGTTGAGGAACTCGGCCTGCCAGTGGTGGTGCGCCCCTCCTTCACCATGGGTGGCTTGGGCTCGGGACTTGCATACACCCGCGAGGATCTGGACCGCATTGCTGGCGGTGGCCTCGCCGCCTCGCCTGAGGCAAACGTGCTCATTGAAGAGTCCATCCTGGGCTGGAAAGAATTTGAGCTCGAGCTCATGCGTGACGGCGCAGACAACGTAGTGGTGATCTGCTCCATCGAAAACGTGGATGCCCTTGGCGTGCACACCGGTGACTCCGTGACGGTGGCACCTTCCATGACGCTCACCGACCGTGAATACCAGAAGCTGCGTTCCCTAGGTATCGCCATCATCCGCGAGGTTGGCGTGGACACCGGCGGCTGCAACATCCAGTTCGCCATCAACCCAAACGACGGGCGCATCATCACCATTGAGATGAACCCCCGCGTTTCCCGATCCTCGGCGCTGGCGTCCAAGGCTACCGGCTTCCCAATTGCGAAGATCGCCGCCAAGCTGGCCATCGGATACACCCTGGATGAGATCACCAACGACATCACAGGCGTGACCCCCGCGGCCTTCGAGCCCACCCTGGACTACGTTGTGGTCAAGGCACCACGCTTTGCCTTTGAGAAGTTCCCCGGTGCCGACGACACCCTGACCACCACCATGAAGTCCGTGGGTGAAGCCATGAGCCTGGGCCGCAACTACATCGCAGCCCTCAACAAGGTCATGCGCTCCCTGGAGGAGAAGCAGGCCGGGTTCTGGACCACCACCGATGAATTCTTTGCCGGCGAGCGCGCCCGTGACGTGGCTGCCGTGTTGGAGGATCTCAAGCGGCCTACCTCGGGGCGCATGTATGACGCCGAGCTCGCGCTGCGCCTGGGCGCGTCGGTAGACGAAGTCTTTGAAGCCTCCGGCATCGATCCTTGGTTCCTTGCGGAGCTGCAGGCGCTCGTCGAATTCCGCGCTGAGCTTGTGGAAGCTCCTGTGCTGGATGAGGAGCTGCTGCGCCGCGCGAAGTTCTTTGGCCTTTCGGACAAGCAGATCGCCGCGCTGCGCCCAGAATTCGCAGGTGAGGACGGCGTGCGTCGTTTGCGCTGGTCCCTGGGCATCCGCCCGGTGTTCAAGACCGTGGATACCTGTGCGGCCGAGTTCGAGGCCACCACTCCGTATCACTACTCAGCATACGAGCTGGATCCTGCCGCTGAGTCCGAGGTGCGCGAGCAGAAGGATAAGGAAAAGATCATCATCTTGGGTTCCGGCCCGAACCGCATTGGTCAAGGCATCGAGTTTGACTACTCCTGTGTGCACGCGGCGCTTGAGCTGTCACGCGTGGGCTATGAAACGGTGATGGTGAACTGCAACCCGGAGACCGTTTCCACGGACTATGACACCGCAGATCGCCTCTATTTTGAGCCTTTGACCTTTGAAGATGTGATGGAGGTCTACCACGCCGAGAGTCAGTCCGGCACCGTTGCGGGCGTGATTGTGCAGCTTGGCGGCCAGACTCCGCTCGGGTTGGCAGAGCGTCTGCGTGACGCCGGCGTGCCAGTGATCGGAACCAGCCCAGAGGCCATCGACCTGGCTGAGGACCGCGGCGAGTTCGGTGAAGTGCTGCGCAAGGCAGAGCTCCCAGCGCCGGCTTTCGGTACCGCAACCTCCTTCGAGGAAGCCAAGAGCGTGGCTCAGTCCATCGGCTACCCAGTGCTGGTGCGGCCTTCCTATGTGCTGGGCGGCCGCGGCATGGAAATCGTCTACGAGGAAGAGGCCCTCAAGGATTACATCAACCGTGCCACGGAAATCACCACCGACCACCCGGTGCTGGTGGACCGCTTCCTGGACTCCGCGATTGAGATCGATGTTGACGCGCTCTGTGACGGCGAGGAGGTGTACCTGGCCGGCGTGATGGAGCACATCGAGGAGGCAGGTATCCACTCCGGTGACTCCTCCTGCGCCCTGCCGCCAATGACCTTGGGCTACGAGGACATCGAGAAGGTGCGTCGTTCCACAGAGGCGCTGGCACACGGCATTGGCGTGCGCGGTCTCATGAACGTGCAGTTCGCGCTGAAGGATGACATCCTCTACGTGATCGAGGCCAACCCCCGCGCATCGCGCACCGTGCCGTTTGTGTCCAAGGCAACCGGCGTGCACCTGGCCAAGGCAGCCTCTCGCATCATGACGGGCTCCACGATTGCCGAGCTCAAGTCAGAAGGGATGATCCCCTCCGATTACGACGGAGGCTCGCTGCCATTGGACGCCCCAATCGCCGTGAAGGAGGCAGTGCTTCCGTTTAACCGCTTCCGCCGCCCAGACGGCACCATGCTGGACACCCTGCTCAGCCCGGAGATGAAGTCCACCGGTGAGGTGATGGGCTTGGCCGATAACTTTGGCGCAGCCTACGCGAAGGCCGAGGAAGGCGCGTTTGGCAAGTTGCCCACCGAAGGCACCGTGTTTGTGTCCGTGGCAAACCGGGACAAGCGCACCCTGATCTTCCCAATTCAGCGCCTGGCCTCCCTGGGCTTCCGTATTCTGGCCACCGCCGGCACCGCCGGCATGCTGCGCCGCAACGGTGTGCCTTGTGAAACGGTGTTAAAGCGCTCCGAGGCCGGCCCAGATGCGAACGATCGCTCCATCGTAGAGCTGATCCGCGATGGTGAAGTGGACCTGATCCTCAACACCCCTGCGGGTTCTTCTGGTGCGCGCCACGACGGCTACGAGATCCGTGCCGCTGCCGTGAACGTGGGTGTACCGCTGATCACCACCGTGCAGGGCGTCACCGCAGCCGTACAGGGCATTGAGGCGCTGCAGGCGGGTGAGCTCGGCGTTCTGGCGCTGCAAGAGCTTGAACACGCTCCCTCTACTGGTGCGAAGGCTTAATCCAGATGGAGCGACAGCACAGCGCATTCGGTGAGCAGCTCCTAGCCGCGGGCAAGGCCCACGGCAGGCTCTGCGTAGGGATTGACCCTCACCGCGGCCTGCTTGAGGCCTGGGGTTTGCAGGCAGATATTTCCGGCTTGCGTACCTTCACTCAGGCTTGCGTGGAGGCTTTTGCTGGGCACGTTGCGCTGGTCAAGCCCCAGGTGGCCTTCTTCGAGGCATTCGGTTCTCAGGGGTACGAGGTGCTAGAAGAGTGCATCGCGGCCCTGCGCGAGGCCGGCACGCTGGTGCTCGCCGACGCCAAACGTGGTGACATCGGCTCCACCATGGCTGGCTATGCCCAGGCTTGGCTTGAGTCGGGTTCACCTTTGGAATGTGATGCCGTGACGGTGTCCCCGTACCTCGGGTTTGGGTCTTTGGCGCCGGCCATTGAGTTGGCCGAGGAGCATGGCAAGGGCCTGTTTGTACTCGCCGCGACCTCCAACCCAGAGGCACGTGAGCTTCAGGACCAGCGCAACCCCCAGGGTGTAAGCATTAGCCAGCAAATGGTGGATGCCGCGGCGCAGCGTAACGCCGCCCAGGTTGCTGCAGGGAGCCGGGTGGGCAACATTGGCGTGGTGGTGGGGGCGACTCTGGCGAAGCCGCCGGAGTTGTCTGCACTGCAAGGCCCCGTGCTGCTCCCAGGGGTCGGAGCGCAGGGCGCTGGCCCTGAAGATGTGGCTCGAATCACCGCAGGCGTAGAGGAGCTCTCCTTTGCCAACGTGTCGCGTGCCGTGCTTGCCGCCGGTCCCGATGTGGCGGCCTTGCGTCGGGCTGCGCTGGCGGTGGCTGAAGAGTTGGGAAGCTAAGCACCCAGCGTGCTTTTGTTGAGCAGGTCCAGCGAGCGTGCCAGTTCGATGTGCGCGACCTAGTGCTGCAAAACAGGGCGCTGTGAGGAGAAGGCTTAAGGTAACGCTACGGTAAAGTAGCAGGTCAGGGCCGTAGTGTGAACCGCGGGTGGGCAAGTAGCTCACCTGCGGTTTTGTGTTTCAAAAAGGCCGATTACCTACGGTTTTATACTTTGGTGTTACACTAGGGCGGCAACAACGTTACATCGCTGAGATTTCATCAGGCTTTGCCCTCAGGTTTGCCTGGTGGCGAGCTCGGAAGCTCGCGCTCCCAACACTGCATCGCTGCAGCTTTCATTATCACTGTGCAAACAGTTTGAGTGGTTGGCAAAAGCGGCTAAGGTGGTGCGAGATCTCAATGATCTCAACGATTGTGAGGTTGGCTGGATGGGAGTTGTAACTCGCCGAGGCAACACTGCGGCCGTTTAGCCGGGCTGTGCCCAAAGGTGGGATATGATCACCAAGCACCTTCAGCAATGTGCTGGAGGAATGAACAAACGTACATGTGAATTTTTTTCGAATCGGAGGAACCCGTGGCCCTTCCACAGTTGACTGACGAGCAGCGCAAGGAAGCCCTCGCAAAGGCAGCAGAGGCACGCAAGGCTCGTGCAGAGCTCAAGGAGCAGCTCAAGCGCGGCGACGTTACCCTGAAGGAGGTCCTGGACAAGGCCTCTTCTGACGAAATCATTGGCAAGACCAAGGTTTCTGCGCTTCTGGAGTCCCTGCCAAAGGTTGGCAAGGTGAAGGCTAAGGAGATCATGGACGAGCTGGAGATCGCTCAGACCCGCCGTCTGCGTGGCCTTGGTGACCGTCAGCGTCGTGCCCTGCTTGAGCGCTTCGGCTTCCTCGAGGACTAATCAGTGCAAGGCGAACAGAACAACGGCCATTTGGTAGTGCTCTCCGGTCCCGCCGGAGTGGGTAAGTCCACCGTAGTTCGTCGCCTGCGCGAAGAGGTTCCAAACCTTTACTTTTCAGTCTCCATGACCACCCGGGCCCCGCGCCCAGGTGAAGTAGAGGGGCGGGACTATTTCTTTGTAACCCCAGAGGAGTTCCAAGCCAAGATTGACCGTGGGGAGATGCTGGAATGGGCAGACATCCACGGTGGCCTCCAACGCTCCGGCACCCCAGCGGGCCCGGTGCGCCAGGCAATGGAGGAAGGGCGCCCCGTACTTCTTGAGGTGGACCTGGCAGGTGCTCGCAGCGTTGCACAGCAACAACCCGACGCCCACCTGGTCTTCCTCGCGCCCCCATCCTGGGATACCTTGGTGGAGCGCCTCACCGGGCGCGGTACGGAAACTGAAGAGGTGATTACTCGCCGCTTGGAAACCGCCAAGTACGAGTTGGATCACCAACATGAGTTTGGCCATATTGTGGTCAACCATGATGTGGATGATGCCGTAGCGGAGATCGCCTCGATTCTCCTCGGCAACATGGCCTAAGATGGTAGCTTTATACGGGCTATCGGGCCTGAAGAATGTGTGAAACAAGAAGGTGGCAGTAACTACTGTGAGCAACGTGACCGAGAACAATGATGGCGTTTTTGATACCCCAGTTGGTATCACCGCACCACCGATCGATGAGCTGCTCAAGCGCGTATCCTCCAAGTACGCCTTGGTGATTTTCGCGGCGAAGCGTGCGCGCCAGATCAACAGCTTCTACCAGCAGGCTGGTGAAGGCGTGTTTGAGTTCATCGGACCGCTGGTAACCCCAGAGTCTCAGGAGAAGCCACTTTCCATCGCATTGCGAGAGATTGAAGCCGGTTTGCTCGACCACGAAGAGGGCTAATTCAACCTTCCGAGCACCCATGACGCCCCCATAACCCAGTATGGTTATGGGGGTCCTGGCATTTCCGGTACCTCGGTTCTCCGGTCCCAAAGACGCAAAACCGCACCCATCAAACTGAAAGGTCCAGCCCTGTGCAGCAACAACGCAAAGTGGTGGTAGGCGTAGGCGGCGGAATCGCAGCTTACAAGGCGTGCCATATCATCCGCCTGTTCAAGGAGTCTGGGGACAACGTGATCGTGGTGCCCACTGAGTCTGCCCTGCGGTTCGTGGGTAAGGCTACCTTTGAGGCGCTTTCCGGCAACCCCGTGTCCACCACCGTGTTTGATGCGGTAGATGAGGTGCGCCACGTCCGGGTGGGCAAGGAGGCTGACCTTGTAGTGATCGCCCCCGCAACCGCAGACCTTATGGCGCGGGCAGCCGGCGGCCGTGCGGATGACCTCCTCTGTGCAACCCTGCTCGTTGCCACCTGCCCGGTGGTGTTTGCCCCCGCAATGCATACCGAAATGTGGGAGCATGCCGCTACCCAGGCAAATGTGGAGCGCCTGCGCAGCTTCGGCATGACCGTCCTGGAACCCGCCCATGGCAGGCTCACCGGTACGGACACCGGCCCAGGCAGGCTCGCCGAGCCGCAGCAGATCGTGGACATGGCGAATACGCTTCACGCCCTGCGGAAGCTTCCGCGCGACCTCGAGGGCCGGAAAGTGCTCATCACCGCAGGCGGCACGCAGGAACCGCTTGACCCGGTGCGCTTCCTGGGCAACCACTCCTCAGGCAGGCAGGGGTTTGCGCTCGCCGAGGTAGCCGCACACCGCGGCGCCCAGGTCACGCTCATCGCCGCGCACACCGACGCGCTGGACACTCCAGTGGGCGCCAAAGTACAGCGAGTACACACCGCTCGGGAGATGCAGCAGGCGGTTCAGGAAGAGCTTTCCCACCACGATGTTCTCATCATGGCGGCGGCGGTAGCGGATTTCCGCCCCACAACCGAGGCTGGGTCCAAGCTCAAGAAGGGCACTGACGACGCCAACCTGATGGCGCTTTCCCTTATGGAAAACCCGGACATCTTGCGCGGCGCCGTGGAGGCGGCTGCGCAGATGGATCCGCGCCCCGTGATCGTGGGGTTTGCCGCAGAAACAGGCGATGAGCAGCACAGCGCGCTGGATTTTGCGCACGCGAAGTTGGCCAAGAAGGGCTGTGATCTGCTGATGCTCAATGAGGTCTCGGAAGGCAAAGTGTTTGGCCAGGACCGCAACCGCGGCTACCTCCTGCAAAAGGATGGGGCAGTGATGGAGGTGCCTGACGGCAGTAAGTTCGAGGTGGCCTCGGCGATCCTCGATCGAACCCGGGAGCTACTGGACACCGTGAATCCAGCTACGTTGCCAAATTAGACAGCTTGGTCTATATTTGCTTGGAGATTGAACCACCAAGCAAAGGAAATGGCTGTGAGCGCAGAAGAACTGGCACACCAAGCAGGGCAGTACCGCCTGTTTACCAGCGAGTCCGTAACCGAGGGTCACCCAGACAAGATCTGCGATGCCATCTCGGACACCATCCTGGACGCTTTGCTCGCCGTGGACCCACAGGCGCGAGTTGCCGTGGAAACGGTGACCACAACGGGCATTGTGCACGTCGTTGGCGAAGTGCGTACCAAGGGCTACGTGGAGATCCCCAAGCTGGTGCGTAACAAGCTGCGTGAGATCGGTTTTGTTTCCTCAGACGTTGGCTTTGACGGCACCACCTGTGGCGTGAGTGTGTCCATTGGTGAACAGTCTGCGGAGATCGGTTCTGGCGTGGACAACTCCCATGAGGTTCGTTCCGGTGAGCAGACCGATGATCTGGACCAGGCGGGCGCGGGAGACCAGGGCCTGATGTTTGGCTACGCCACCAATGAGACGGCCAACCTCATGCCGCTGCCTATTGACCTTGCCCACGCGCTCGCCCGCCGCCTCACCCAGGTGCGCAAAGAGGGGATCGTGGACCACCTTCGCCCCGACGGCAAGACCCAGGTGACCTTGGCCTACAACAAGGAGGGCAAGCCTGTGTACCTGGATACCGTGGTGGTGTCCACCCAACATGACCCAGAGGTCACCCAAGAATGGCTGCACGCCCAAATCAAGGAGCATGTAGTGGACTGGGTGCTGGAACAGGCGGGCCTCAGCAACACCCTCGCTGCCCAGCCATACAACTTGCTGGTGAATCCTTCGGGAAGCTTCATCGTCGGCGGGCCCATGGGTGACGCCGGGCTGACCGGGCGCAAGATCATTGTGGACACCTATGGCGGTATGGCCCGCCACGGCGGTGGCGCCTTCTCCGGTAAGGACCCCTCGAAGGTGGACCGTTCCGGTGCATACGCGATGCGCTGGGTTGCCAAGAACATTGTGGCCGCGGGCCTCGCCGAGCGCGCTGAGGTGCAGGTGGCCTACGCGATTGGCCGCGCAAAGCCGGTTGGCCTGTACGTGGAGACTTTCGGCACCGCCCTTCACGGACTCAACGATGAAGCCATCCAGCAGGCTGTCTTGGAGGTGTTCGATCTTCGCCCCGCCGCTATTATTCGTGAGCTTGATCTCCTGCGTCCCATCTATGCGGGCACCGCGGCGTATGGTCACTTCGGACGCGATGACCTGGATCTGCCCTGGGAGAACACTGATCGGGCAGAGGCGCTGCGCAAAGCCCTCGGCCTCTAGGCAGCCGGGGCTAGGCAGTCGGGGCGCGCTTCCTGCTCGCGCGTAGCATGGCGTCCATCGAGGCGGAAGCAATTCTGCCTCAGCACTTGCCGTTGTTTGGAAAGGACGTCATGTTTACCGGGATTGTGGAGGAAGTAGGCGCCATTGAGGCGATCACCCAGCTTGAAGATTCTCTGCGTTTGAGGATCACGGGCCGGGCGGTGTTGGAAGCCGTGGGTCACGGCGACTCAATTGCAGTAGACGGCGTGTGCCTCACGGTTGTGGCCTACAACGCCCACAGCTTTGAGGTGGACGTTATGCAGGAGACCCTGAACCGCTCCGCTTTGGGGAGCCGAGGCGTTGGCGCCCAAGTGAATTTGGAGCGTGCGGTGAAGGTTGGCAGCCGGCTGGACGGGCACATCGTACAAGGTCACGTCGATGGTGTAGCAACGCTGCTTTCCCGCAACCCAAGCGAGCACTGGGACGTCCTGCGCCTCTCTTTGCCTGCGAAGTTGCAGCGTTATGTGGTGGAGAAGGGCTCGATTGCACTCAATGGCACCTCCCTGACCGTGAGTGGAGTCGGTGAGGGCTGGGTGGAAGTCTCCCTGATTCCCACCACTTTGGAGGTGACCACCTTCGGCAAGCTGCAGGTGGGAGAGCTTGTGAATGTGGAAGTGGACGTGCTCGCCAAGTATGTGGAGAATATGCTGCAGGCAGGCGTGGGCCAGGTTCTTTAGGGGTTAAGCGCAGGAGATTCACGCTTGGTAGCGGCGTGTCCGAGCCACGGTTTAGAATCACGCACATGACTAACACCCGCAGCATCGCAGAGCACCTTCCGGTGGCTCGTGTGCTTCCGTTGCTGCAGGTGAGTAACCTGGATCGTACCTTTGACTACCTGGTGGATGAAGCCTCCTCGGAGGCGTGCAACCCTGGCGTGCGCGTGAGGATTCGCTTCAATGGGCGCCTGGTGGACGCGATCGTGATGGAACGCCTCGCGGAAAGTGACCATCCGGGCACCCTGAGCTGGATTGACCGCGTGATCTCGGAGGATCGCGTGTATCCCCCGGTGCTGCAGAAGCTAGTGGAGTCCTTGAAGCAGCGCTACGCCGGCACCACGGCTGACCTGCTACGCGCGGCCATTCCGCCGCGCCACGCCAGCGTAGAGCAGGTGGATTTCAGCCAACCCTGGGAAGAGCTCGGCACCGCCCAGGAGCCCGACCTCTCCCAGTGGGCCTCCTACCAGCACGGCACGAGCTTTGTGGACGCGGTACTGGCCAAACACACCGCGCGCGCCGTGATGCAATTTCTGCCAGGGGAGCAGTGGGCGCAGGCCTACGCGGCAATCGCGGTCAAGGTGGCGCTTGGGGGTGCCGGTGTGCTCATTGTGGTCCCTGACCAGCGGGACCTGGATCTCCTGGAAGCAGCCTTGCGCGCCCATGTGAGCGCCAAGCAAGTAACGGTCCTGCAGGCGTCCTTGGGCCCTCAAGCTCGCTACCGGCGCTACTTGAGTGTGCTGCGCGGCCAGGCCCGCATTGTGATTGGCACTCGCAACGCCGCCTTCGCCCCGGTGCACAACTTGGGGCTGGTGTGCATGAAAGATGATGGGGACGAAAACCTGGTGGAGCCCCGCGCGCCCTATCAGCACGCCCGTGAGGTGCTCACTACCCGCAGTTCCATCGAGGGGTGCTCCCTGGTGATCGGTTCCTACTCGCGCACCGCGGAGGCCCAACTGCTGGTGGAATCCGGGTGGGCGCACGATCTGGTGGGCTCCAGGGATACGGTCCGCACCAGGCAACCCGCAATCCACGCGGTGGGGGAAACCGACCGCGAGCTGGAACGGGACCCCATGGCACGCCAAGCGCGTATCCCCGCCAGGGCGTTTGCCGCTGCACGCAGCGCCCTCGAGCGAGGAATGCCCGTGCTCTTCCAAGTGCCACGGAAAGGCTATGTTCCATCCCTTGCCTGCGGAGTGTGCCGTGCCCCAGCACGCTGCCGAACCTGCGCAGGGCCGATGGGGCTGCCCGCGGCGTCGGAACCAGGCGCGAACACGGGAATCGGTGGCGCCGGCGGGGAAACTCCCGCCCTACCGACGTGCAGATGGTGCGGTCGTCCCGACGCCCACATGCGTTGCGGTCAGTGCGGCTCAGACAAGATCCGCGCGGTGGTTTTGGGTGGGCAACGCACCGCCGAGGAGCTGGGCAGGGCGTTTCCGCAACAGAGGGTGATCGTTTCCGGTGGCCAGCGCATCGTGGATGCACTGCCGAAGGAACTCGCCCCCGGCCCTGGCATCGTGGTTGCCACCCCCGGCGGGGAACCCAAGGGAACCTATGGTGCCGTGGTGTTGCTGGACACTTGGGCGTTGCTTGGCCGCCAGGATCTCCGCGCCACCGAACTCACCCTGGCCCAGTGGGCGCATGCGGCGAGCATGGTGGAACCCGGCCGCAAAGGCGGGGAGGTGATTGTGGTGGCAGACCCTGGCCTGCCCGCCGTGCAGGCGTTGATTCGCTGGGACATGGTGGGCGCCGCGCAGCGAGAGCTCGCGCAACGCAAAGAAGTACACTTCCCCCCGGCGGCGCACATGGCGGCGGTGGACGGGCCATCAGCCGCTCTCGAAGAGTTCCTGGAACTGGTGGATTTGCCCGAACACGCGGAGGTACTCGGGCCGGTGGACCTGCCCCCAGGGGTGCGCCTGCCTGGGCAGTACAACGAGCAGGTAGCCGGCCCACCAATGCGCCTCCTTATCCGCAGTCCGCTGCGCCACCGCAATGACTTGGGCTCGGCACTGCGGGCGGCTTCGATGGCGCGGGCGATGCGCAAGCAGGACCTTCCACTGCGCATCCAAGTAGACCCCATCAAGGTGGGGTAGGATTGCAGTGTTTCTTCGCAGGTGCCGCGCTGGATGCCACACAGCACGCTCACGAGTGCATGGCTCGCCCGCGCCTGCCCCAATTGTTTGTTGAAAGGAAAGCTGTTTCCATATGGCAACCCGCCCAATCCGCATGTTCGGTGATCCGGTTCTTCGTACCCGTGCGCAGGAGGTGACGGAGTTCGACGCCGCACTTGAGCACCTGATTGATGACATGCTGGAGACGATGGATGAAGCCGGCGGCGTTGGCCTTGCCGCGAACCAGGTTGGTGTGACCAAGCGGGTGTTCGTGTACGACTGCTCCCATATTGAAGAGGGGCTGCGGGGGCACATCGTCAACCCCGTGTGGGAAGCAATCGGTGAGGAAACCCAGATCGACCAGGAAGGCTGCCTGTCCATCCCAGGTGTGCAAAAAGACACCGAGCGTTTCCAGACGGTGAAGGTCAGCGGCCAGGATAAGGACGGCAATCCAGTATCCATGGTGGCCAGCGGGTTGATGGCGCGCTGCATCCAGCATGAGACGGACCACCTCGATGGCATTTTGTTCCTCAAGCGCCTGAGTCCTGAGCTGCGCAAAGAGGCCATGGCTGAGCTGCGTAACGCCGAGTGGAACCAGTAGCCGCGCGGTTGATCCGCAGACTTTTTGGGGAGTGATGAAGATGCGCCTACTTTTTGCAGGAACACCCGAACCGGCAGTGGTTGCCCTCCAGGCCCTGCTGCGCAGTGAGCACGAGGTTGCAGCGGTGCTCACCCGCCCGGATGCGCCAAAGGGGCGCGGCCGGAAACTTGTGGAATCCCCGGTTGCGGCCCTGGCCCGTGAGCACGGGATTGCCACGCTGAAGCCCGCCACGATTAAACCCGGCACTCCAGACGGCGAGCAGTTCCGAGTGGCACTCGCAGACATCGCCCCGGACTGCATCCCAGTGGTGGCCTATGGCAACCTTGTCACCCCGGACTTGCTGGAAGCGGTGCCGCACGGCTGGGTGAACCTGCACTTTTCGCTGCTCCCTTCTTGGCGTGGCGCCGCGCCAGTGCAAGCAGCGATTCGCGCGGGTGATTCGCTCACTGGTGCCACCACCTTCCGGATCGATGAGGGCCTTGATACCGGCCCCATCTTGGCCACGCTCCAAGAAGAGATCCAGCCACTAGATACCGCAGATGACCTGCTCACCAGGCTCGCCTTCAGTGGCGCTGAGTTGCTGGTGCGCACCATGGATGGCCTTGAAAACGGCTCGCTCACCCCGCAACCCCAACCGGCGGAAGGGACCTACGCACCAAAGATCCTTCCCGCCGACGCACACGTGGACTTCTCCGCACCCGCCGAGGAAATCGACCGCCTCATCCGTTCCGTCACCCCGGCGCCAGGCGCATGGGCGATGCTCGGCGAGGCCCGCTTCAAGCTCGGACCGGTACTTCTGTTGGAGGAGGCCACCCTCGAAGCAGGCGCAATGCGCATTGAAAAACAACAGGTAGTTGTAGGAACCGGGAGCTACGACGTCCGCCTCACCACCCTGCAGCCCCAGGGCAAGAAAATGATGGATGCTGCAGCGTGGGGTCGCGGCGTTGGCCACGTTGAAGAGAGGTTTGCATGAGCGGCGGTTTTCGTTCGCGGGCACGCACGTCTGACCAGGGTCCGCAAGGCGCAAGCAACGGCGAGCGGAGGGAGCCTTCCCGACGTCGCCAAGCGCCGCAATCCCAACGCCAGGCAGCGCCCGGCAAGATCACACGCTCCCGCGGGGAGGGAAGCAGCCAGCGCCGGGGCGACTTCCAGCGCATTCCCGGGGTGGACATCCCGCGCTGCGTGGCGGTGGAGGTGCTGCTTCGAGTGGCTCAGGAAGGCGCTTACGCTAACCTCACCCTCCCAGCGCTGCTGCGCTCAGCCCGTGTGAAGGGGCGAGATGCCGCCTTTGCCACGGAACTCACCTATGGCACGCTGCGCCAGCAGGGGGTGCTGGACGCGGTGATCAACAACTGCGCCTCGCGCCTTGTTGCGCAGATGGCGCCCGAGGTGGCGGCGTCTCTGCGCCTTGGTGCGTACCAACTGCTGTACACCAGGGTGGATCGCTACGCTGCGGTAGATACCTCAGTGAGGATCGTGGAAGGTTTGGGCCAGGAGCGGGCCAAAGGGTTTGTCAACGGCATCCTGCGTACGATTTCCCGCAGCTCCCGCGAGCAGTGGCTGGACAAGCTCACCCCTGCTGGTGAGGTAGCGGCGCTGGCATTTCGCTACGCCCACCCGGAGTGGATTGCGCACAGCTTCTCCAAGGTGGTGGGCATCGGGGAGCTACAGCAGGCGCTCGAGGCGGATTCACAACGCCCAAGCGTGCACCTGGTAGCGCGGCCGGGCGAGATCACCGCAGAGGAGCTGGCGCTGATCACGGGTGGTGAGCAAGGCAAGTATTCCCCCTATGCCGTGTACCTGGAGGGTGGTTCCCCGAGTGATGTTGAGCCCGTGCGCCAGGGTTTGGCGGGCGTCCAGGATGAGGGCTCCCAAATCATCGCCCGGGCATTGGCAACGGCACCGATCGACGGCGATGATCAAGGTAAGTGGCTTGATCTTTGTGCGGGTCCCGGTGGAAAGGCCGCGCTTTTGGGGGCGCTTGCCCGAATGGAGGGCGCCACGGTGGACGCGGTGGAGGTCTCCCCGCACCGCGCCCAACTCATCCAAAAGGCAGTGGGGGATCTGCCCGTGGTGGTGCATGCCGCTGACGGCCGGAACCTCGATTTTCCAGCCGCCAGCTTTGACCGCATTCTCGTGGACGCCCCGTGTAGCGGCCTCGGTGCCTTGCGCCGCAGGCCAGAGGCCCGCTGGAAGAAGCAGGAGGAAGACATCCTCCCGCTGCAAAGCCTGCAGCAAGAGCTGTTGAGCTCCGCGTTGCGTCTGGTACGCCCCGGTGGCGTGGTGGTCTACTCCACCTGCTCGCCGGATCTGCGGGAAACGAGGGAAGTATTGAGCCATGTGATGGCCAACCCCGAATTCGCGGACGTGCACGAACTTCCCGCCCGCCCCCTTGCCGCCAGGATGGAGGACACCGGCGAGGAGCTGTCTGTGCAGATGTGGCCGCACCGCCACGGTACCGACGCGATGTTCTTCGCGGTGCTCAAGCGCTCCCCGAAAGTCACACAGTAAATGCACTAAAGATCGGCTCGGTTGTACCCTGGTGGAAGTGCAGGTTGCTTCTTGAGGCGCTCCGGTGCTCAAGTTCAAATGGTGAAGGTGGACAATATGCAACGCAAACCAATTATCGCGCCATCAATCTTGGCGGCGGACTTTAGCAAGCTCGGCGCCGAGGTAGAGGCGGTGAGCAATGCCGACTGGATCCACGTGGACATCATGGATGGGCACTTTGTCCCCAACCTGTCCTTTGGCCCGGATGTGACCAAAGCGGTGCACAAGTCCACCTCTTTGCCGTTGGATGTGCACCTGATGATTGAGGCTCCGGAGAAGTGGGTGCAGCACTACGTAGACGCCGGTGCGCACTGCGTGATTTTCCATGTGGAAGCCACGGATAATCCAGTGGCCCTGGCCCGCACACTGCGCGGCGCTGGAGTGCGCGCAGGGTTCTCCGTGAAGCCCGGCACGCCCATCGAGCCCTACCTGGACATGCTGGAGGAGTTCGATGAAGTGCTGGTAATGAGCGTGGAGCCGGGCTTTGGTGGCCAGTCCTTCATGCCGAATCAGCTTGCCAAGGTGCGCACGCTGCGCAACGCGATCGATGAACGTGGCTTGGACGTCATCATTGAGATCGACGGCGGCATCTCCGCAGACACCATCGCCCAGGCCGCCGAGGCCGGTTGTGACGCCTTCGTGGCGGGTTCCGCCGTGTACGGCAAGCCAAGCCCCGCGCAGGCGGTGGATGAGCTGCGCAAGCTCGCCAGCCTTTAACGCACAGCGCGGAAACCGCCGGTTGGCTGTTCGCACTCCGCCGCGTGCAGTGGCACAATGGTGCTGTTTGGGGGTGCTGTTTGGGCGCTGTTTGCCAGTGCGCCACAGCACCCCACTAGATGTTCACCCGCAGCAGGGAAGAGGAAGCTCGACAATGGAACCCCATGCACATTCTGCCGACGAGGCGCCGACCCCCGACCAGCGCCGAGCTGGCCAGGGGAGCAAAGTTCTCAGTGACGCAGAAGTCCAGCGCTACGTTGCCGCCGACGCGGCGCTGACGACCACCCGGCCGTGGCGCCTGGAGGTGGCGTCGCGACGCATGAATACACTCGCGATTATTGCCGCAGTGGTGATCTTGGCGGTGCACATCTTCCTGGCCATTGTGGTGGCGATCGGCGACACCGGAACCACCGTGACCCTGGTGGACCAGTGGGGTTACTTCCTGGTGGGCGTGTTGTTTGCGGCACTGGCGTTTGTAGCGTTGCGCCGTCCGCGACTGCGGGCAAATGAAGACGGGGTGCAGGTGCAGAACTTCATTGGCAGCCGTTTCTATCCGTGGAGCGTGATTTACGGCCTGAACTTCCCAGAGGGCGCCAAGGTTGCCCGCCTGGAGCTGCCGGAGTTTGAATATGTGCCCCTGTGGGCGCTGCAGGCGGCGGATGGCGTGGACTGCCTTCGGGCCGTAGAGGCCTTCCGCACACTTGAAGCTCAGTACATGCCGGAGGACTAGCCTCAACACAGCTTTCAAGCCTGCAGTTCCAAGCAGGTTCCAGCTTAAGGAAGGTTTCCCGCCACTGTGGCAGATCCCACCACCTACCGCCCGGCCCCAGGGAGCATCCCTACACAGCCGGGCGTCTACATGTTCCGTGACCCAAGCGGCACGGTGATTTACGTTGGCAAAGCCAAAAATCTGCGGGCCAGGCTCTCCAACTACTTCCAGGACCTGAGCCAACTGCACCCGCGCACCCGCCAGATGGTGACCACCGCCTCCTCAGTGGCTTGGACAGTGGTGGGTAGCGAGGTAGAGGCGCTGCAGTTGGAGTACACGTGGATCAAGAAGTACGATCCGCGCTTCAACGTGAAGTATCGCGATGATAAGTCCTATCCGGTGCTGGCGGTTACTGTGGGGGAGCGCTTTCCCAGGGCGTTCTTCTATCGCGGTGCCCAGCGCAAGGGCGTGCGGTACTTCGGCCCGTACTCCCACGCCTGGGCAGTGCGGGAAACAATCGACGTCCTCACCAAAGTCTTCCCCATGCGCACCTGTGCATCCGGGGTGTTCCGCCGCCATGAGGCACTGGGGCGGCCCTGCCTGATGGGTTACATCGATAAGTGCGCGGCGCCCTGCGTGGGCCGCGTGAGCGAGGCAGAGCACCGCGAGATCGTGGACGGGTTTTGCTCCTTCATGGCCGGCCATACCAATGAGGTGGTGCGCAGCCTCACCGAGCAGATGAACCAAGCTGCAGACGAGCTGGACTTTGAGAAGGCTGCCCGGCTGCGCGATGACCTGCAGGCCGTGCAAAAAATCACTGAGCAACAGGCCATCGTGCTCGGTGACGGGACGGACGCCGACGTCTTCGCCGTGGCCGCAGACGAGTTGGAGGCAGCTATCCAGCTCTTCCACGTCCGCCAGGGCAGGGTGAAAGGCCAGCGTGGCTGGATCATCGAGCGCACCAGCGATCGCGCCGAGGACCTTGCCGAGCAGCTCCAAACCTTCCTAGTGACTTTCTACACCGACCTCGTTGACCAGGAAGCCCACACCCAGCAGCGCGAGGCAAAGGTCGCGCGGCGCGGCGTGGACAAAGAATCCCTGCAGGCACTTGCCGACGGCACCGGCGCTGGCAGGGGATCGGCTGCGCGATCTGGTGCTGGAACTGTGATCCCCAAGGAAGTGTTGGTGGGTATCGAGCCAACGGATGTTGCGGCGACGGCCGAGGTGCTTTCCAAGTTGCGCGGTGCCCAGGTGGATGTGCGGGTGCCGCAGCGCGGGGACAAACGCACCCTAATGGACACTGTTGCACGGAATGCTCAGGAGACGTTGAAGCAGCACAAACTGAAGCGTGTGGGGGACCTCAGTGCGCGTTCCCAGGCGCTCGCAGACATTCAGGAGTACCTGGAAATGGACCAGGTGCCGCTGCGCATCGAGTGCACGGATATCTCGCACATCCAGGGCACGGACGTGGTGGCCTCACTGGTGGTCTTTGAGGATGGGCTGCCGAAGAAGCAGGACTACCGGCGCTACCACATCAAGGAAGCCGCAGGCGAAGGCCGCAGCAATGACGTTGGTTCCATTGCCGAGGTCACCCGCAGGCGCTTTGCGCGCTATCACGAGGACAAGATGGCGGTCCCGGAGGAAACCGAGTTCACTGATACCCAAACGGAAGATCAGCCCACCGGGAAACGTCGTTTTGCGTATCCTCCGCAGCTCTTCATCGTCGACGGTGGGCAGCCGCAGGTCCAGGCGGCGCAGGCAGTGCTCGATGAGCTGGAGATTTCCGACGTCACCCTGATTGGCATAGCTAAACGCTTGGAGGAGGTCTGGCTGCCGAACGACCCCTATCCCGTAATCCTGCCGCGAAATTCGCAGGCATTGTTCCTGATTCAACAGATCCGTGACGAAGCCCACCGGGTTGCCATCCAATTCCACCGCCAGCAGCGCTCCAAGCGCATGAAGGCCTCTGAGCTGGACAATGTGAAGGGCCTGGGCCAGGTGCGCCGCAGGGAGCTGGTGCGCCACTTTGGCTCGCTGAAGCAGCTCAAGCAGGCCAGCGTGGAGGAAATTGCAGCGGTAAAGGGGTTTGGCCCGGCGCTCGCGCAAAACGTGTTTGACGCGCTGCATCCGCAAAGCTAGCGGTACAGGAGTTTCGCCGGTGGCAGGCGGAAAGCGCGCGGCGCGGGCGTTATTTGGAAGTAGAATGGCGGCCATGAGTGCGCACGCTGAGGAACTAACCAACGGACAAGGCCAAGACCAAGCCCAGATTCCGCCGATTTTGATCACCGGGCTGTCCGGCGCCGGCCTGAGCTCTGCGGGCAGGGTGCTGGAGGATATGGGCTGGTTCGTGGCCCAGAACATCCCGGCGGTGATGGTCACGGAATTGGTGGAGATGGCCCGCACCGCAACATCACCAGTGGAGCGGATCGCCGTAGTGTCCGACGTGCGCTCCCTGGCCTTTGCCGGCAATCTTGAGCAGGTGATTTCTACGCTTGCCTCAAAGGGCAATCAGCCCCTGGTGCTGTTCATGGATGCCCGCGACGACGTGTTGATCAAACGCTTTGACAACGTGCGCCGCACCCACCCGCTGCAGGGCAACGGCACCCTGCTTGTGGGGATCGAGCGGGAACGAGAAATCATGTCCACCCTGAGGGAAAACGCCGATGTGATCATTGATACCTCTGACCTTTCGGTGCACGATCTCCGCCGTGCCATTGAGTCCAACTTCTCCTCGATTGCCACCAAGGCGCCGCACGTGACCATCCAGTCCTTTGGCTTCAAGCATGGCTCGCCGCGCGATACGGACATCATGCTGGACGTGCGCTTCTTGCCTAACCCCTTCTGGGTACCGGAGCTGCGCCCCTTCCGCGGCGTGGACAAGCCAGTGAGTGATTATGTGCTCTCCCAGGAGCACACCGAGGAGTTCCTGAACAACTTCATCGCGATGTTTGACAACATGCGCTCGGGCTTTATCCATGAGGGCAAGAACTTCATTACCGTGTCCGTGGGGTGCACCGGCGGGCATCACCGCAGCGTGGCAATCGCTGAGGAGATCGGCGCGCGCCTTCGGGAACGCGGCGACCTCGACGTCACCGTCAATCACCGCGACATTTCCCGGAACTAAGGCAAGGGCGCAGATGAACCAGACAGATTGTTCCCAGCCGAATGTGGTGAGCCTTGGCGGTGGCCACGGGTTGTTCCAAACGCTGCGCGCTGTGCGACTGCTCAAACCCGCCTCCATCAACGCGGTGGTGACCGTTGCCGATGACGGCGGCTCCTCCGGCCGCATCCGCCGCGAGCTCGGCCAAATCCCCCCAGGGGACCTGCGAATGGCTCTCGCGGCTCTCGCGCCTTTCGACGAAGAAGGCGCCCTTTGGGAGCAGGCTCTCCAGCATCGTTTCAGCGGGCACGGGGCGCTTGCCGGCCACGCGGTGGGCAACCTGCTCATCGCCGGCCTGGTGGAGATCACCGGCTCCGAGCTGCAGTCCCTGGACATGGTGGCCAAACTCATGCGCACTGAGGGCAGGGTGCTACCAGTGTGCAACGAGGCTTTGGAGATCGCCGCAGAGGTTGGTGGACTGGAAGATGACCCGCGGATCATGCGTGAAGTCCGCGGGCAGGTGGCGGTTGCCTCCACGCCGGGCACGGTGCGCCGGGTGCGCGTGTTCCCGGAAAACCCGGAGCCGTTGCCGGAGGCACTTGAGGCGATTGCCGCTGCAGACCTCATCACCTTAGGTCCGGGTTCCTGGTTCTCCAGCGTGATCCCGCACGTGTTGGTCCCCGGTATCCCACAGGCCATTAACAATTCCAACGCCTTGCGCGTGGTGGTGCTGAACCTCAACCCGGAACCGGGGGAGACCGCCGGGTTCAGCGCGGAGCGCCACCTACATGTGCTCTCCCAGCACGCCAACGGTATTCAAGCCGATGTGGTGTTGGTGGATTCCTCCATGCTGGGCAATGAGGTCGAGCGCAAGCACCTGGAGCGCGCGGCTGCGGCGCTCGGTGCCAGGGTGTCCTGCTATGACCTGCGGGAGCTCGACGAACGCGGGCGCACCACGGACCGCCACAGCCCAGCCAAGCTGGCCGATGCGCTGCGCCGAGAGCTCGCGGGCGAAAACGGCAATGGAAATGCGTAGGGAGTAGGTTCGCGCGCGCCCAGCAGCTACAATGCAAAAGCTACAGTGCGCGGTGGTGCGCGCCGGAGCGCAGATGCACGCGCACATGTTGGTCTGCAAGTTTTGTTGCAAGGGGTTTGAAGTTCTATGCAGATGTTGTCCACCCAGGTCAAAGATGAGCTGGTGAAGGTGCAGTCCACCCGCCAGTCCTCGCGGATCGCGGAGATCGCTGCACTTATCCGCTTTGCCGGATCGATGAACATTGTGGCGGACAGCCTGGTGGTGGAAGTGGAACTGGATCACGCGCAAGCCGCGCGCCGGCTCGCAGCCGAGATCGCAGACCTGTTTGAGATTTCAGCCACGGTGCTGGACCTAGGGACCTCCACGCAGCGAAAGGTGCCCCGGCACTTGGTGCGTATCACTGAAGGGGCGGATTCCCTGGTCCGCCGTGTTGGTTTGGTGACCCGCAGCGGTCACTTGGTGCTCGGCTTGCCGCCAGCAGTGATCACCGGCACGATCACCGACGCCGAGGCCGCCTGGCGCGGCGCCTTCCTCGCAGCAGGGCACCTTTCTGACCCCGGCCGCACCGCCGGGCTTGAAGTCTCCTGCCCGAGCCAGGAAGCCTCGATGGCGTTGGTCGGCTGTGCACGTCGGCTGGGGCTGACCGCGAAAACCAAAGAGAGCAGGGCAGTGGAGAAGGTGTACCTGCGCGACGGCGAGGCAGTAGGCGCGCTGCTCTCTCGCATGGGCGCGCATGCAACGCGGCTCCAGTGGGACAAGAAGCGCAAGCGCAGCACCACCCGACCGGGCAGCAACAGGCTGGCAAATTTTGACGACGCCAACCTGCGGCGTTCAGCTAGGGCAGCAGTGGCGACCGCCGCCCGCGTGGAACGGGCCATGGCGATCCTCGGGGACGACGTGCCGGACCACCTTGCCCAAGCTGGGCAATTGCGAGTGCAGCACCGGCAGGCCTCACTGGAGGAGCTGGGCAAGCTTTCCGATCCCCAAATCACCAAAGATGCCGTTGCCGGCCGCGTGCGCAGGCTCCTGGAACTTGCGGACAAGCGTGCCGCTGCCTTGGGCATTCCGGACACCAACCATGCGGTGACCGACGAGCTCATGGACCAGATGTAGTGCCTAACACACAAAAACACGCCGTTGTGACAAGCTTCACAACGGCGTGTTTGCTGTGATAGACCGGAAACCTTTACGGTGGCCCATGTTTGCCAACGCCCAATTCCTCCCACGTTCGGGGGTATGGCCACAGGGAAAAGTGCTGTGCGAAACGGACATAAACCAAACAAAAGCCACATTTACGTACACGGCGATTTGGTGCCGTCGGAAGCGCGCGGCGGCGAACATTCCCGCAACTCCTGCGCGAGTCCCTTGCCGTCGCTACACTGTGCTTTGTGAGGTTCAGGCGAGCAACCGGAACAAAAACAACGCAATCACACACCGCTTGACCGGGAAAGATTGGCCGGGAACTCGACCTCCAGATTTTCTAACACTCAACTTTGAGGAGTACTAAGTGACTATCCGCGTAGGTATCAACGGTTTTGGCCGCATCGGCCGCAACTTCTTCCGTGCAGCTCAAGAGCGTGGCTCCAACTTCGAGGTTGTTGCAGTCAACGACCTGACCGACAATAAGACCCTCGCTCACCTGCTGAAGTACGACTCCGTCCTCGGCCGCCTGGGCAAGGAAGTAACCTTCGACGACGAGTCCATCACCGTTGACGGCCAGAAGATCACCGTGTTCGCAGAGCGCGATCCAAAGGACCTCAAGTGGGGCGACCTCGGCGTGGACATCGTTGTTGAGTCCACCGGCTTCTTCACCAACGCAGAGGCAGCAAAGGCTCACATCGACGCCGGCGCCAAGAAGGTCATCATCTCTGCACCAGCAAAGAACGAGGATGCAACCTTCGTTGTGGGCGTGAACCACACCGATTACGATCCAGAGAAGCACAACATCATCTCCAACGCTTCCTGCACCACCAACTGCCTTGCACCACTGGCTAAGGCTTTGAATGACGGCCTGGGCATCGAGCGCGGCCTCATGACCACCATCCACGCATACACCGGCGACCAGCGCCTCCAGGATGCACCTCACAGCGACCTGCGCCGCGCACGCGCAGCAGCCGTGAACATCGTGCCAACCTCCACCGGCGCTGCCAAGGCTGTTGCACTGGTGCTCCCAGAGCTCAAGGGCAAGCTGGACGGCTTCGCAATGCGCGTTCCAACCATCACCGGTTCCGCAACCGACCTCACCTTCACCGCTTCCCGTGAGACCACCGTGGAAGAGGTCAACGAGATCATCAAGAAGGCTGCTGAGGGCGAGCTCAAGGGCATCCTCTCCTACACGGAGGACCCAATCGTGTCCACCGACATCGTGACCGATCCACACCCATCCATCTTCGACGCTGGCCTGACCAAGGTTATCGGCGACCAGGTGAAGGTTGTGTCCTGGTACGACAACGAGTGGGGCTACTCCAACCAGCTCGTTACCCTGACCGAGTACGTGGCAGAGCGCCTCTAATACTCCACGCCGTTCAACAGTGCCGCCACTGGCACTGACACGGCGGGGTGGGCGAGTGTAAACCCGCCTACCACCCCAACCCCTGGGGTGTGCCTACCGTGGTACACCCCAGGGGTTTTCCTTAAACACACACCAATAAAGGAGATTATTGTGTCCGTAAAGTCTTTGAAAGACCTGCTCGACGAAGGCGTTGAAGGCCGCCACGTTCTGGTCCGCTCCGATTTCAACGTGCCGCTCAACGACGCCCGTGAAATTACCGACGCAGGCCGTATCACTGCATCCCTGCCCACCATCCAGGCGCTGTCTGAGGCTGGCGCACGCGTGATCCTGATGGCCCACCTTGGCCGCCCAAAGGGCGAGGTCAACGAGAAGTACTCCCTCGCCCCAGTTGCTGAGGCACTCACCGAGGCCCTGGGCCAGTACGTCGCACTCGCCGGTGACGTTGTTGGCGAGGACGCACACGAGCGCGCCAACGGCCTCAACGACGGTGACATCCTCCTGCTGGAAAACGTCCGTTTCGACCCCCGTGAGACCTCCAAGGATGAGGCCGAGCGTGGCGAGTTCGCCGACCAGCTCGTGGCCTTGGCCGCAGAAAACGGCGCGTTTGTTTCCGACGGCTTCGGCGTGGTGCACCGCGCACAGGCCTCCGTGTACGACGTAGCCAAGCGCCTGCCACACTACGCAGGCACCCTGGTTCAGGCTGAGATCGAGGTGCTGGACAAGGTGGCCTCCAATCCAGAGCGCCCATACGTTGTGGTGCTCGGTGGTGCCAAGGTTTCCGACAAGCTCGGCGTGATCGAAGCCCTGGCTGCAAAAGCAGACAAGGTGATCATTGGTGGCGGCATGTGCTACACCTTCCTCGCCGCACAGGGCATCAACGTGCAGGAGTCTTTGCTGCAGGAAGAGCAGATCGAAAAGTGCAAGGCGCTGCTCGAGGAGTTCGGCGACAAGCTGGTTCTGCCAGTAGATCTCACTGCTGCTTCCGGCTTTGCCGAGGACGCAGACACCCAGATCGTGGCAATCGACGCCATCCCAGAGGGCTGGATGTCCCTCGATATCGGACCGGAGACCGTATCCGCATACGCTGAGGTACTGAAGTCCGCAAAGACTGTGTTCTGGAATGGCCCAATGGGCGTGTTCGAGTTCGCAGCCTTCTCCAAGGGCACCCGCGGCGTTGCAGAGGCAATCATCGAGGCAACTTCCGACGGCGCCTTCTCCGTGGTTGGCGGCGGCGACTCCGCTGCAGCGGTCCGCCTGCTCGGGCTGCGCGAGGATGGCTTCAGCCACATTTCCACAGGTGGCGGCGCCTCCCTGGAGTTCCTGGAAGGCAAGCAACTGCCAGGCGTTGAGGTCCTGGAATCCTAAATCTCCCCGAACACCCCTTTTCTGAAAGGAAACCCCATGGCACGCAAGCCACTGATCGCTGGCAACTGGAAGATGAACCTGGACCACCTGGAGGCCGTTCGCACCGTCCAGAAGCTGGCGTTCGCCCTGCCCAAGGATGTCTATGAGTCCGTAGACGTAGCACTTACCGTTCCATTTACGGACATCCGCTCCGTGCAGACCCTGGTGGAAGGGGACAAGCTCTCCATCTCCTACGGCTCCCAGGACGTTTCCGCCCACGAGTCCGGCGCATACACCGGTGAAGTTTCTGCGCCGATGCTGGCAAAGCTCGGCTGCTCGTGGGCAGTGGTGGGCCACTCCGAGCGCCGCGAATACCACGGCGAGACCGACGCCCTGGTAGCAGCAAAGGCAAAGGCAGCCCTGGCTCAGCAGATCAGCCCAATCGTGTGCGTTGGTGAGCCACTGGAGATCCGCGAGGCAGGCACCCACGTTGAGTACGTGGTGGAGCAGACCGAAGCCTCCCTCGCAGACCTCAGCGCAGAAGAGCTCTCCCGCACCGTGATCGCCTACGAGCCAGTGTGGGCAATCGGCACCGGCAAGGTAGCCTCCGCTGCAGACGCACAGGAAGTGTGCAAGGCAATCCGCGAGCTCATCGAAAAGCTCGCCGGCGCTGAGGTGGCCGAGGGCATCCGCATCCTCTACGGCGGCTCCGTGAAGGCCGAGACGGTCGGTGAGATCGTCGGCCAGCCCGACGTAGACGGCGGCCTCGTTGGCGGCGCTTCCCTTGACGGTGAGGCTTTTGCCAAGCTGGTTGCAAACGCCGCAGTGTAAGGGCTTACGGAAAAGCCCAAAACACTGGTGTATAGTGTGCTAGGTAATGCTGGCGCTTGCTCAGCACGCAAAGTTGTAAAGGATATTCATGGTTCTCGCTCTCCAGACGATTCTGCTTCTGGCCTGCATCCTGCTCACCATCTTCGTGCTGCTCCACCGCGGCAAGGGTGGCGGCTTGTCCAGCCTCTTTGGTGGCGGAATGCAATCCAACCTTTCGGGTTCCACCGTGGCAGAAAAGAACCTTGACCGCATGACTGTGCTGACCGGACTCATCTGGATCGGTTGTATCATCGCGTTGCTGCTGCTCCAGGTATTCGCCTAAGCACACAAACGTTAAGGCCCGCTTGCACTCATGCAAGCGGGCCTTTCCTTTTTGAGCACTCTCGCCGATGACGCTTCGGTTCTTGTCATTGTCGATCAACCCAACAACATCGGCCGGTTAACCGTCGCAGTCGCCCAAGACATGGGGGCCGACGTTCGCTATCTACCGGGGCTTGCGATGCGGCAGCTCTCTCGCATCCACGTCGGCAACTCCAAGACCGATGTGCGCGACGCCTACGTCATCGCCCATGCCGGTCTTAACCTCCCGGATGCCCTGCGCAGCGTCGACCGCGTTGAGGAAGTCTTTATCCAGCTAAAAGTCCTCAACGGTATCGACGAAGACCTCGCGAGGGCCTACACACGTCTGATTAACCAGATGCGATCTGCGCTCGTAGGAACCCATCCTGCATTCGAACATG